>JAXEIF010000001.1:0-30298 GCA_034120015.1 Spirochaetia bacterium
CTGACAGGTTTTTCGCTGACAGGTTTTTCGCTGACAGGTTTTTCGCTGACAGGTTTTTCGCTGACAGGTTTTTCGCCGGCAGGTTTTTCGCTGACAGGTTTTTCGCTGACAGGTTTTTCGCCGGCAGGTTTTTCGCCGGCAGGTTTTTCGCCGGCAGATTGCGGATTCAGAATTTCCGACATGCGGAAATCGTTGATTTTCAGATTTTTACGGACAGTCAAAGATTCCTCTTTCAGTTTCTCCTTTCTTCCTGCAATCGAGGTTCCGGCTGTCAAAACATAAATCATGTCGGGATCGGCTCCCGTAATGATATGACAAACCTGATGATAATTATTGGCAGAATGGAGTTCTCCGTCAAACGGCTCTTCCTTTTTTTTCATTTTTTCCCATAAAAAAGCAGCGGAGGGATCGGCTTTGGGTCCCGGATTAAAAATCCGGTTCAGAACAATTGTGCCCGAATCGGAAAAATTTTCCTGAAGAGCAAATCCTTTAATCACCCAATCTGTTTCACCCGAACTCAATTTTTCGAATCCCGGCAAAAGTGTCAAAAGACTCTGATTGTTCCAGTCGAAAAGAGAATCACCGTAACGTAAACCGACAGGACCGCATTTTAAATCAACCCCCCGGGGTATTGCTTTTACGGAAACATCCGCAACCACCGGCGGCAGCAGATTTTTCAGATTCAGAAACCGCTCCCACTGTAAAAAATGTCCCTGATACGAAAGGTGAACATAATCGGTCATAAATTTAAAATCGCGTAAATGCCCGGTTCTTATGTTATCGGTCGTATCCATCTGAATCATCATGGCAGCCCCCTCGGGGGTCGGTGTCGCAAAAATCAGCACTTTGGCATCATTAAAACTGACATTATAGTCGGCAATCAGCCATTTTCGTTTGTACGAATCGGTATAAACAGAAAACCTGTCGGCTTTACCGAGAGATGTGATACGAATCCGTTCCGAAGGAAAAGTACGAAAAATCGGAAATCCTTTCAGTACCAAATCACCCAGATATTTCGAATCGGAAAAGAAACGTTCCGTATCGGTTCCGGAAGGAAAAGTCAGTGATGCCAGCGTAAAACCGCCGAGAACACCCCATGTCATTTTCCCGTCTGCATCGATACGGGATTCCTGAAGCTGCTGAGGACGGAAAAGCCCCCATCGGCCGTCGGGTCCCTGTCCGACCATGTGCGGAAGCGTTGTCTGAAAAACACCGCTGAGAACCGTTTCGGAACCTTCTCCGTACGGAAATCCTTTTTCCTTCCATTCGTTTTTGATTTCGCCGACCAGACGTCCGGTCCACTTATCATAGGCGGCATACATTTTCGCGCTCAACTGCTGCAGATTCAGCGGCAGATCGACGGAATAGGAAAATACACTGCGTTTGAAATAATCAAAAAAAATCGGAATCGAATATTTGAGTTTCATATAAGCAATCGCCGTGTTTTCGGGAGCGTTCAGATATTCGGCAATCGGCAATGCGTAATTGAGATTTTCGTTTTGGCTTTTCATCGTAATGATACCGATCACCTCGCCGCGGCCGTTAATCAGCGGACCGCCGCTGTTTCCGGGACTGGCCGCTGCCGAAAAACGAAGCCAGTTCCATTCCCCCTCTTCCATTTCGGGTGTATAGCTGGTTAAAAGACCGTCACGGATAACAACTCCCTCACCGTAAGCATTCCCGACGGCATACACGCGTTCATTCAGAGTCGTTTCGGTGCGGACCGCCAATCCCCCGCTTTCGGGAAGTCCTTCGGCCTTAAACGAAATGTAATCGCGGTAATTCGAATATTTGTACACATCGGTGATTTTGTACAGATTTTTTGCACTGTCCCGCAAATAGTAGTTTTTATTTTGCGAGAGTGTTACAACCGAAAAAACATGAGCCGCCGAAACAATCTCACCGCTTGCGATACGAAATGCGGTTCCGATTGACATGTAATCGTCGGTACGGATTGCATACGGAACGGAATCCCACGGCAATTCCCGTTCATAGGTAATCTGCGGATTTTCGAAACGGGGAATAACGACTTCGAAAACCGAAGATTCCAATGCCCGAATGATTTCGACGGAAACAGCCGTCGACTGGGCATGTAAGGGAAGAAGAAAACAGCTTGTCAAAAGAACGGCGAATACCGATCCGTGTCTCATTTCAGTCTCCTTTCCGTCAGCTTTTGCGGTAATGACAACCGATTGACCTGACGTTGTGTAAAGCCGCCCCGGCGATAACCTGGGAAGCGACCGCCGCGTTGCGCAGTTCGATGATATCACGCGTCAAAGCGGCCTCCTTATAAAATTCCATAACTCTGCGGTAAAAATACCCCAAATCGGACTGTGCCCGTATCAGTCCTTTTTCCGTACGGACGATACCGACATAATTCCACATCGTCTGCTTAATAGTCGTCCAGTCCTGTTTGATCAGCATCGGATCGAACTGTACATTCTGCTGTTTCGGCTGCTGCCAGTCGGGGATGCAGTCAAAACGTTCGGCCGCCACTTCGTAAAACGGTTCCGAAATCGCGGCAGCGGTGCTTTTCCCCCACAAAACAGCTTCCAAAAGTGATGTCGACGCCAGACGATTGGCCCCGTGCAGTCCCGTACAGCTCACTTCCCCGATGGCATAAAGCCGTTTGATATTGGTCCGTCCCCCGAGATCGACTTTAATTCCGCCGCAAAAATAGTGGGCTCCCGGAACAACCGGAATCGGATCTTTTGTAATATCGATTCCGGCAATCAGACAGTTTTTGTAAATTTTCGAGAAACGCTCCCGCAAAGGCTCTCTTCCGTTGTAATAGGATGCCAAATCGAGAAGCATGTATTCTTTTTTATCCGCATTCATTTTATCGAAAATAGCCCTGGAAACCACATCCCGCGGTGCCAGATCCCTTTGCGGTGAATAATCCTTCATAAATTCGTAACCGTTGTGATCTTTCAGACGGGCCCCTTCGCCCCGTAATGATTCGGAAATCAGAAAACGCCGGACATCGCGATGAAAGAGCATGGTCGGATGAAACTGAAGAAATTCGGCATTGATGATCGAAGCTCCCGCACGGGATGCCATACTTAATCCGTCTCCGGTAGCACCGGCCGGATTGGTGGTATACTGATAAAGGTTTCCGACTCCCCCGGTTGCCAGCACCACGGCATCGCCGAAAAAGGTGCGGACCTCGTTATTCAGATTATCGAGAGCATAAACCCCCAGCACTTCCCGCCGTTTGTAAATCTCCTGAGGGTCGGTCGAATGATGATTATTCGTAATCAGATCGACGGCCGTGAAGTTGACATAGAAATCGGCGCCCAGCGACTGTACGTATTCGTAAAGTGTTTTCTGAATCGATTCCCCCGTCAGATCGTGATAATGGGCAATTCGTCTGATGGAATGTGCCGCCTCTTCCGTGAAATCGATTTCCCCTTTTTCGTTTCGGGAAAATTCGACACCCGCTTTGTCGATAAGAAAGTCGGTCACGATTTTCGGACCGTTCTCCGAGAAAAACGTGACGGCTTCATGATTGTTGTAGTGACAGCCGGCAGCCTCGATATCCCGTGCCAGCATATCGGGATTATCGCCGGGATTATAGGCGATAATTCCGCCCTGCGCGCAAAATGAATTAAACTGACTGATGTCGTCCGTTTTGGAGAGAACAGCCACGCTGAGACCTTTCATTCGCAGGTGAGCCGCACACGACAGCCCGGCCGCACCGCAGCCTACAATAATCGCATTATACCGTTTTCTCATAAGCGCCCCTCGGTAATCGCAATCATCCTCTCCAATGCACGGGCCGCATCGGCAATCACGGCGGCATCGGGCCGGATTTCGTTGGCAAGCGGTTCGCCGGAAGTAATAACCCGATCGATATTTTCCAGAGTTGCCGCCAGTTTGTCCGAAATAATAAACGACATATCGGTACACGGATACGACTCCAGCGGAACGACCGTTTTATCGGGGCAGTTGCCGGCCAGCCGGGTGACAAAACTCAGTTCGGTACCGACCGCCCACGTGGTCCCCGATGCCGCACCGCTGACCGTTTTCAGCAAAAACTCGGTGGAGCCGTCGGCATCCGCCGCTTCGACAACGGCCGCATCGCATTCGGGATGAACGACAACCGATATTCCCGGATAATCTTTACGCACCCGGACGACCTGCTCCGGCGTAAACTGTTTATGAACCGGACAGAACCCGTCCCACAGGAAAATCCCCGCACGGGCGGGATCGCCGCCGCATTCGATTTTGCCGTCGCGGCCGATAAACGCAATGCGGCTGTCGTCAAGCATGCCGTATTCGGTCACCGTATTGAGACCGAGATGGCGGTCGGGGGCAAAAAAGACCGGCCGGTCCGCCCCGAAAAAATAAGTCAGAATTTTTCGGGCGTTGGAGCTGGTGCACACCGCCCCGCCCGCACGGCCGCAGACAGCCTTGACGGCGGCTGTCGAGTTCATGTAAACCACAGGCGCCGGATCTTTCCCGGTCAGCGCCCGAATGCGGTTGACGGCATCCTGCGTCTGTTCGGCCGTAATCATATCGGCCATCGGGCATCCGGCTGCCGTATCGGGCATCACGACACGCTGTCCGGGCGCGGCCAGAACGGCAGCCCCTTCGGCCATAAACCGGACCCCGCACATGATAATGAAATCCGCATCCCGATGGGAACAGTCGACCGCCAGCTTATACGAATCTCCGATAATGTCGGCATAACGGACAATATCGGGTGACTGATAATGGTGTGCGGCAATCACGATACGCTGTCTGTGTTTTTCAATCAGACAACGGATTTTTTCGTCCAACGGATTTCGGATTTCTTTATTTGATGTCATAAATTACCCTTATTTGGTCTTTCTCAAAGAAAAGTCGAATGCTTCCACCGTGTGCGTCAGTTCACCGAACGAAACAAAATCGACGCCGGTCAGTTTGACCCGCTCCAGCCGGTCCCGGTTCATATTGCCCGATGCTTCCGTTTCGCAGCGGCCGTTCACTTCCGCCGCCGCTTCCTTCATTTCGGCATCGCTCATGTTGTCGAACATAATCCGGTCGACGCCGTTATTCAGAGCTTCGCGAACTTCGTTTAAATTGCGGGCTTCCACTTCCACCGCGTACCGGTCGCCCCATTTCCGGCGGACCTTTTCGACCGCAGCGGTAATTCCCCCGGCGGCATCATGATGATTGTCTTTAATCATCACCATATCGAACAGTCCGATGCGGTGATTTTCCCCGCCGCCGCAACGCACCGCATACTTCTGCAGCAGACGGTAACCGGGCAGCGTTTTGCGCGTATCGAGAATACGGACTTTCCCTTCGGCAGCCTCAACCAGACGGGCTGTTTTCGTCGCGATAGCGGAAAGATGACTCAAAAAATTAATGGCCGTCCGCTCCCCCTGCAACACGGAGAGAACTTTTCCCGAAACATCGGCAACACAGTCACCTTTGGCAATTTTATCGCCGTCCGTAAAATAAAAGTGCACCTGTATCGAAGGATCGACTTTGGCCATCACTTTCTCAAACAGCCGTCGGCCGCAGAGAACGCCTTCATCTTTGGACATCAGATGAAATTCGTCGGTTTCGTCGTCAAAAATGGCCAGACTGGTCACATCTCCGGTTCCGTCCAGATCTTCCATCAATGCCATTTCAATCAGAATATCTTCGTTTGCGGATAAGTTATCACTCTTCATAGCCCCTCATTATATAGCGGAACGGGTGAAAAATCAATCACCCGATTTTCCCAGAATTTCACGTTCGAGCCGGCGTCCGTAATCACGCAGCTCTTTGAGAATCACTTTGTCTCCCGGAGCAATATCGCGGCTGGCCAGCCGTTCGTCGATTTTGCGCATGTAAAACGAAAAATTGATTAAATGATCCTGCGGCGGCACAAGCAGTCTCTGCGCACAAAAACTTTTCCATTTGGCCCGGGTGGCTTCATTCAGGCTGCCGTAGTAATTACGGCAAACAAAACGGAAAAGCATTTCGTTAAGACGCGCATCATCGAAGTCGAACCGGGTTGTCAGTATCTCTTCGGGGGACAGCGAACGCGCGCGGGCCATCCGCTCTCTGTCGGCATCACCGAAAAAATCGGAGTATATCAGCAGATCGGGATCGAAAACCGGAGGTGCGGGAGAATGCTCCAAAAGACCGCCTTCTGTCTGACCCGATGAAAAACGGCGGTCCCGGTCGTAAAGATTGCGAATCCGCGTTAAGAGTCCTTCCTCGCGCACAGCCTTTTTCAGCCGCGCGGCATAAGCCAAACACCGCGGGACATCGATTTTCAGCCGTCCGGCGGCCGCTTCGTCCAGTACCGAAAGCGGTGCCACCGCCGGTGCCCGGTTAAAAAAGAGCTCCTTTACCGGCAGACGCACCGCGTTCTCCGCTTCCAGAATTTCGCTGCGGGAATAAAGCCTGTGAGCCAGTTCGTCTTCCGTCATGGAAATAAATTCTTCCGGATCGTAACGCAGATCGTAAACAAGACTGCAATTGGATCGTGTCGGATCGGTTGCCAGAGGGAAAACCACCGTGGTACATCCTTCCGGACGCGAAAAAAGCGGCGAAGTGAACAGAAACGGTTTCCCTTCCGTATGAAAATCCTGCACCGTTTTTTTCCGTCTCATGCCGAATTCGTAGCGGAACAGTTTCGGCTGTTTTTCGAACAGCAGTTTGGCTACGGCCACGGTTGCGTAAACATCGCTCAATGCGTCGTGGGCATGCTCGTGGGAAAGCCCGTTGGCGGCGGTCAGCTTTTCGAGACGAAAGGTGACCCGCCCCGTTTCCTCTTCAACCGGCCATTCGATGCCTTCCGGACGCAAATCGTGCGCCATGCGGATTAAATCGATCATGTCGTAACGGGCGTTCCCGTTTTTGTATTCTCTTTCGTAAGGATCGAGGAGATTGCGGTAAAGCGCATTACGGATAAACTCGTCGTCGAAACGGATGTTGTTGAATCCGACAACCGTCGTTCCCGGTACGGAAAAGATTTCATTAATAGTCCGGATAAAATCGTATTCACCGATTCCTTTACGCAGTGTTTCGTTCGGTGTAATGCCGGTCACCAGGCAGGCAGCCGGATCGGGAAGATAATCGGGGGTAATTTTGCAGTACAGGACAACCGGATCTTCAATCGGCTCGAACCTGTCGTTGGTTCGAATACCCGCAAACTGAGCAATACGGTCAATCCGCGGATTGGTGCCGAACGTTTCCAAATCGTACCAGAAAAGTGACTCTCCCATAGCGCCATTTTATTCAATATTTCAAAAGATGACAAGTTTAATATTTACGAAATTTCGATTTTCAAGTATACTGAAACAATGAAAGTTCTGAAACCGATTTCCGATGTTCGGATTTCCGATGATTATATTCTTCCCTATCTGACACGAAATGCCGACACTCTGCTTTTGAACGAATGGCAGCAGATGAATGACAAAGGCTATCTCGATAATTTTAAAGTTGCGGGAATGAATACTTTCGGATTTTACAGAGGAACTCCCGATGCCGATGCCTGTGTACACGACTGGGCCAAAACGGCTTTTATTGTTTTAACAAGAAAAGAGACGGGAGATTCGGCTCATACGGCGCTGAATCATTACCTGGAAGAATATATTCATCTGGTGACGGCCGCTCAGGAAGAAAGCGGTTATCTTTATACCTATAAACAGATATGCGAACCCTCACAAAAATGGCAGCGGCTTTACGGCGAACGGGAATGGCTGTGCATGGGCGCCTTTATCGAAACAGCTGTCACCCATTTCCGGCTGACGGGCAGCAAAACACTGCTGAACGGAGCCGAAAAATGTGCCGACATGTTCCTTGGAGAATTCGGCCGCTCGGAAGATTTGCGAACGGCCGCTTTTTCCCGTATGGAGCGCTCCCTGTTTTTACTGGCGGAAGCAACCGGAAACGAACGGTTTGCCTCGACGGCCGGACGGCTTTTGGAGCGCCGGACAAAACAGAAAGCCCCCGGTTTCCGTATATTAAAGGAAATCAGACAGATGCGCCGCGCGGAAAAAGCAATCGGGAAAAAACAGCTGTCGCTTCTTAACAATGAATACCCGGTTCTGACACCGCCATGGGAAATCTTTCCCGAAGATATCAAACGCAACCGGCTGCGGACATTTAAGAATACCGTTACCGGAGAAGCGGTGCAGCTGAAACCGGGGCTGTCGGTACTCGACAAACCGCACGGATCGGCAAAAAATTTTACCGCTCTGCTGCGCGCCTATCTGGCAGCTCCCTCAATCGATGAACAAATTCTCCCGGCCGTCGAAAAACAGTGGAACGAAATTATCCTTCATTATGCTTACATCACGGGCGGTATCGGCTCAAATGCCCTGACGGGAAGTTTCGAAAAACCGGACGATTTGCCGGCAGACACCTCCTGTGCCTCTCCCGAATCGGCATACGAAATGCTCTCGCTCTCGGCAGAACTTTACCGCAAAACGGGACGTCTTTTTTATCTCGATTACTGCGAATGGATTTTTTTCAATCTGATTCTGACTTCCGTCAATACCGATAAAGACCGTTTCTTTTCCCGGCACCTGCATGAATCGCACGGTGATTTCGGCAGAAAAGAAATTCCGCTGCACATGAGTGCATCGATCGCCGTCTCGGCCGCTTTGGCGCTTTTCCCCGATCTTCTGTTTTCCACGGACGATGATCATGATATTTATATCAATCAGTACCTGAATGCGGAAGCGGTGACCGACAACCCGAAAGTCAAAATCTCCGTCAAAACATTCGAAACCGATTCGTTCCGAAGCGAAATTAAAATTACCAAACAAACGGCCGACGATATGACCGTTTTTCTGAGGATCCCGGGTTGGGCGATGGGATACCGTATTATCGTCGACGGCAAAGAAATCGATTCGATGCCGAACATCCGGTTCGGAGACAGCGATGCCGTTCCCCACTACTTCAACGGCAACCGCTTCCCGGTTCCGCTTTCGGGCAAAGGCACCTTCACGATTACCACCGATTTCCCGAAAATTGTAAGAAACCATTATCCCCGGCCGTCAAAAAAGAAAAACGAAGACGGAGTTTTTGCCGTTTCACGCGGTAAATTCCTCTACTGCGCCGAAGAAGCCGACAACCGTCACGTCGACTTCGAAACACTGAATTTAAACGCCATGACCGATTTTCAGACCGAAAAGAGTTACGACTTTTTCAGTTCGCTGATTATCGATGCCAGGGACATCGACGGAAACCGTGTACGCCTGATTCCGTTTCACCTTTGGAACAACCGCGGCAACGGCAAAATGAAAATCTGGCTGAAAAATAAAACCGAAGAAAAAAAATAACCGTTCGAATTTCGACCGGATTTGTGCTACAATTATAGAGACAAGGAACAAAAATGAATCAGAGAGTAGAACCGAAAATTCTGAAAGGTTTCCGCGATTCGCTTCCGGAAACCGAAACAGTCAGAAAACAGATTATCCGGAAACTGGAAGACACCTTTACCCGTTTCGGATTCGATCCTATCGACACCCCCGTACTCGAATATGCATCCGTGCTTTTGGGAAAAGGCAGCGGCGAAACCGATAAACAGATTTACCGCTTTCGGGACAACGGCGACCGCGATGTCGCAATGCGCTTCGACCTGACGGTCCCCTTTGCCCGTTTCACGGCAGCGCACCGCGAAGAGATTCCGATGCCGTTCCGCCGCTATCATATCGCCAAAGTGTGGCGCGGCGAAAATACTCAGAAAGGACGTTACAGGGAGTTTGTTCAGTGTGACTTCGACATTGTCGGCAGCGATTCCGTTCTCAATGATCTGGATATTCTTCTGCTGATGAAAGAATCATTCCGTATAATGGGTGTCGAAAAAACGACCTTTCACATCTCGCACCGCGGAATCTTCAACACCTTTCTGCAAAAAGAAGGCATCGGTGATTTGTCTGTCGAAATTTTACGAACGGTTGACAAACTGGGAAAAATCGGAGAAGAAGAAGTTCTGACACTTTTAACCGGTCTGACAGGAAAAGAAAAGGCCGAAAAAATTCTGTCTTATATCCGTATCGAAAGCAGTAATGACGAAACGCTGGCAAAACTGATTCGCCTGTGCGGCGGTGAAACGGAAGATACCGAACGTCTCGCTTTTCTGCTGCAAAAACTGGAAAACACGGACAGCGGTTCCCGTTTTCTCCTCAATCCGTCAATAACCCGCGGTCTCGATTATTACACAGGCATCGTGTACGAAACCTTTCTGGACGATCTGCCGGGCATCGGTTCGGTTTGTTCGGGCGGCCGCTACGATAATCTGACTTCGATTTACGGAAAAGACCGGCTTCCGGGAGTCGGTTCGTCCATCGGACTCGACCGGCTGATGGCTGCGTTGGAAGAACTGCAGATGATACCGCCGCAAAAGACAGGCACAACCGCCCTCATCTGTTTTCAGGATCGCAGTTATACCGATCATTACCTGAAACTGACCCGCGATTTCCGCAATGCCGGCGTCGCCTGCGAACTCTACCCGGAAACCAAAAAACTTCCGAAACAGTTTTCTTATGCGGAAACCAAAGGCATTCCGTTTGCCGTCATTTGCGGCGAAGAGGAATTCCGCAACGGTACGGTGACCGTCAAAAACCTGAACAGCCGGGAAAATCACTCCGGTCTTTCATTTGACGACGCCGTTAATCTGATACGACAGGACGAAAAATGAATTATGCAGAACTGCCGGTCTACCGGCAGAAAGAAAAAATTTTGGATTGTCTGAAAGACAATCAGGTCATCATCGTTCAAAGCCCGACCGGATCGGGGAAAACAACCCAAATTCCGATCATTCTTCACGATGCCGGCTACGGTGAGAACGGTATCATCGGAGTCACCCAGCCGCGACGGATTGCGGCCCTTTCCGTCAGCGATTTTATTGCCCGACAGCTGAACTGCCGTGTCGGCGACTTTGTCGGCTACAAGATGCGCTTCGACGACAAAACCTCTCCTTATACCCGACTGAAAATTATGACAGACGGTATTCTTCTTCAGGAACTCAAACAGGACCGCTTCCTTTCGAAGTACAGCGTCATCATGGTCGACGAAGCCCACGAACGCAGTCTGAATATTGACTTTATTCTCGGACTTCTGAAAGATATTCTGAAAAACCGGGCCGATTTCAAAGTTATCATCTCCTCGGCTACCATCAACACATCCGTCTTTTCGAAATACTTCGATAATGCACCGGTCGTGACTATCGAAACTCCTGTTTATCCCGTCAATGTTGTGTACCGTCCTTTATCCGACAAACATGACGAAGAACTGATTTACACCGAAATCGCCGATATTATCGAAAAACGGATTCAACGGAATATTCCGGGCGATATTCTGGTTTTTCTGTCGGGAGAAGCGGCCATCAAAACCTGCCTGAAAGAAATCGTTTCGCGTCCGGCAGCCGAAAAACTGGTACTTTATCCGCTCTACGGACGGCTCAGCAAAGAAGAACAGGAGCGTGTTTTTACCCCGACACCGCCCGGTATGACAAAAGTGGTTGTGTCAACCAATATTGCCGAAACAAGTGTGACCATTGACGGCATCAGTGCCGTCATCGATTCGGGAGCAGCAAAAATCAATTTCTACAACAACAAAACCTACACCTCATCTCTGATCGAATCGGAAATTTCCCGCGCTTCCGCCGATCAGCGTAAAGGACGCGCCGGCAGGACCGGCCCCGGAGACTGTTACCGGCTTTACTCGAAACTGAATTACGAACATAAGCCTCCGTTTTCGACCGAGGAAATTTTCCGCACCGACCTGTCGGAAGTGATTCTCCGAATGGCCGACCTCGGCATCCGCGATTTCGAACACTTCGATTTCATATCCCGACCGAATCAGGCCTCGATCGCCGGCGGTATGGAAACACTTCTGCTGCTGGAAGCCATTACACCGGACCGGGAATTAACCGAAATCGGAAAAATGATGGTCGAATTTCCGCTGCTGCCCCGCCATGCCCGTATGATTATCGAAGCCGTTTACCGTTACCCCGAAGTGCTCGGAGATGTGATAACGGCGACCGCTTTTCTGTCGACCCACACACCGTTTATTCTGCCTCCCGATGAAGAGCTGGCGGCACGGGCTGCCCATCACCGCTTCCGGGATCCTTCGGGCGACTTTATCTCTTATCTTAAAATTTATGCGAAATTCACGGCCGCAGACGACAAAGAGCTGTTTTGCAGAAAGAACTATCTCGACTGCAAGGTGATGACGGAAATTGTCAATATCAAAGAGCAGCTGGAGGCCATTCTGGCGGAAAAAAACATTCCCGTCGGTAACCGCTTCGATCTGAAGGCCTTTCTGATGTCGCTTTCCAAGGGACTGATTCAGTTTGTCTGTGTCCGGACAAAAACCAATGTTTACCGTTCGGTTACCGCGGAGAAGATCAGCATTCACCCCGGTTCGGTTCTGTATAAGGAAAATGCCGAATTTATTGTTGCCGGCGAAGTGGTTAAAACATCGAAAACTTTTGCCCGCAGTGTTTCGAAGCTGCAGAAAGAATGGATTCGGGAACTCTCCCCCGAACTTTACGACGGATTGATGAAAAACAGAAACGGGAAAAAAGAAAGTCCGGCCGAAAACGAAACGCATTCCGACAGCGATATCGTTCTTTGCCGCCACCGCTTTCCTGTCGGCACGGACGGCTCCCAAAAAGGCGTCGTACAGCTGGACTGGAACCTCTACCGGAAAATCCGTTATGATATTACCGAAAAAGATATCAGAAAGACAGCCTCTTTGCGCGGTACGATTCTGTGGCGCAACTATCGGATTCTTTCCGCGGAAAAAATGCGGACCCTGATGTTTACGGCACAGTTTTTAAATCCGGAACAGGATTTTATCGAAACCGTTGACCGGCAGCCGCATCCCTTCGGCGATCCGCTGCTGAAAAACCTGTCTCTGCTGCTGAAACTGACTCCGTTTGAGAAAAAAAGCAAAAACCTCGGTTTTGTTTTTCTGCGGCTGACCGAAAAAGGCGATTATGTGCTTGATGTCACGCCGAAGTTCACCGTGGCCGTCAACGAAAGCCTCGGCGCCCTCGAAGAGCTGGCCGATATTGCCGCCTCGGCGGCAAGCGCCAAGCAGACAGAACAGCTTAACCGCGTTTACAGGCGGCTTTCGATTATCGAAGACAAATTCTGATTCCTGTTTATAAAACGGGAATCACCTGCCGGAGGACCTCAACCGGAAGCGGAGTCCGAAAAGTTTCGCACGGACCGGACTGGAGAACAAACTGCAGTTCTCCGGCAGCTTTCTTTTTATCGTGTTCCAAAGCACGGCAAAACATCCCGAAATCGACAACGGGGCGGTCGACTTCAAACCCGTAACGACGGACCAGTTCGCGAAAACTTTCCGTATATGAACGGTTGCCTTTCCCGATCAGTTCGGCCGCTTTCAACCCTTTATCCATACCCCAGACAACCGCCTCACCGTGCGTCACCGATCCCAATCCGGCTACAGCCTCGAATGCATGTCCGAAAGTGTGCCCCCAGTTTAAAAAGGCACGGATTCCGTGTTCGTGCAAATCGTCGCGGACAAAGCAGGCTTTGACGGTAACGCACCGCGCCACCGCATCCCGCAGCACCGCCGGAGTTCTCTCCCGAAACGCCGCGCTTTCCGTCAGCAACCGTTCGAACAAAATTTCGTCACCCAGCATGGCCGTTTTAATGACTTCGCCAAGACCGCTGCGGTACTCGTGTTCGGGCAACGTCGCCAGAAAACTCAAATCGATACGAACTTCCCTGGCCGGATAAAAAGTTCCGACCATGTTTTTGAGACCGCGGTAATCGATGCCGGTTTTACCGCCCACGGAAGCATCAACCATCGCCAGCAGCGTCGTCGGGTAAAAGACGACCGCACATCCCCTTTTGTACAGCGACGCGGCCAGTCCCGTCAGATCGGTCAGCACGCCGCCACCGACAGCTGTCATTTCGCCGTCCCGATCCAGATCCGCATCAAAAGCGGCATCAAGAATGCGAAAAAGAGAATCCGCTGTTTTTGCCGATTCTCCCGGAGGCAGAAGAAGCCGACAGTGTTCGGGAACGGCATCCCAAAACCGGGAAAAAGAAGCATGTGATTTATATATCTGCCAATCGGAAATAAACAGACGATTTTCGTATTTGTTTTCCGTTTTCAGTTCACTAAAATAAATATCTGTGTTATAATCACCGAAATTAAGACTTGCTATCATCGTTGTACCGTTTTTTAACATAGACTATTTTTTCGTTTTTTTCAACCGGAGGGTAAATTGAAACGATTTATAATTCCTTTTATGATTTTCTCTGTTTTGACGGTATCGGCGCAGGAATCGACATCAACGGATTCTTCCGCAGCCGTCGCCGGAACCGAATCTCTGGTCAGTTCGAAATCTTCCGATTTCGGTTTACGCTCCGAGATTCTGAAAAAACTTTCCACACCGACTCAGAACCTGGCCAGTATCCCGCAGTCATATGTTTCGGCATTACTCTCTTATCAGCCGACTCCAGGCGATATTTACGCCCTGGCTGTTTCGACATTTTCCAATTCAACGCTCTCGGCAGAAACCCTCTATTTTCAGCTCGATTCGGAATACTGCTTTGATTTACCGATTTTGGGAAAAACCAGCGTCAAAGGCATGGATCTGTTTACACTGCAAAAAACGGTAACCAACAAACTGAAAACGGTACTTCCTGTCACAACCGCCGATTTTCGCCTGATGACACCCGCTCTTTTCGATGTTTTTGTTTACGGCGGTGTCATGGCTCCCGGAAAACAGAGAATGAATTCAACTTTTTCTCTTATCGATGCCATTGCCCTGGCAGGCGGTTTGCGACCGACAGGCAGCTACCGGAAAATTGTCATCCGAAAACCGGACGGAACGGTCAAATCATACGACATTTCGAAATACTTTACCGAAGCCGATTTCGAATGCAACCCGCTGCTCTCTCCCAACGATACGATTCAGATTCTGAGCGCCGATATCATCGTTTCCACAAACGAATATCTGAATTACGGCGGATCATACGAACTGATTGAAGGGGAAACGATTGCTGACGTTATTCAGCTGGGCGGAGGAATCAAATCCGAAGTTGACTGTTATTCGGCTTCCGTTGTCAGACAGATAAAAACAACAACCCAAACATTTCAGATACCGGCTTCCGAATTCGAAACTTTCGCCTTAAAGAACAACGATATAATCAATTTTATTCCCAATTCCGCTGTATACGATCCGATTATCGTCGACGGTGCCGTTTTCGGCAGTTCATGGGGAACATCGGTTCAGTCATCACAATCGATTGCCCTTTCCGAGATTAACAATATGTCTCTTGTTACCAAACCGCAGCGGATTACAATTCCCTATTCCGAAGGAATCTCCGTTTTGGCAGCGCTTGATATGGCAGGCGGTCCGACACCGATGGCTCTGCTTGAAAACGCTTTTATTCTGAAAAAAGGCAGTCTGAATAAAACCAGTCAGAATATAAAAACACTGTGGCAGACCCGAAATCCGGAATTGGATATCCTTCTGGAACCGGGCGACCGCCTGGTTATTCCCATGGAACAGCTGGTTGTTTTTGTGGGAGGAGAGGTCAACGATCCCAATGCGATTCAGTACAATACGGCCTATTCAGTGTTCGACTACGTCAAACTGGCCGGCGGCTATACGGCGGAAGCCGATATGAGACGTTTCTATACTTTAAATCAGGAAGGAAAACGGGTCGAAATTTCCAAGGATTACGTTGTTTCTCCCGGAGATATTATCTATATAGAGAAAAATTTTGCCCAGCTTTCCAATCAGGCTTTTAAAGATGTTCTGGTCTATACGGGATTTGTCAGTTCGCTTGTCGCGACCGCATCGAGCATCATGTCGCTGGCAATTAACGTTCGAAACTGGCAACGGAACTGATGACCCGTTTTTATTTCGATTGGGCGGCTTCCGCTCCGTGTGATACGGAAGCCGTTCGAACGCTTACGGACACTCTTGTACGCTATCCGGGCAATCCCTCTTCCCTGCATTCTCCCGGAAAAGAAGCACGCGCTTTTACCGAAGAGTGCCGGCAAAAATGTGCCGAAGCATTGCAAATTCCGCCGGAAACGGTCATCTTCACCTCGGGAGGAAGTGAATCCAACAATATTGTTATTTCTTCTTTTTTACGCAAACGTCAGCCGATAACGGCGATTGCAACATCAATCGAACATCCTTCCGTCCTTAACCCGCTTTTCGAACTCAAAAACGCGGGACATACCGTCGGGTTCCTGAAAACAACCGACACAGGGGTTTTTTCCCTCGACGACCTCAAACGCCGCCTGACACCGTCAACCGCTCTCGTCTGTCTGATTCACACCCACAACGAAGCCGGCACCGTTCAACCGGTTACCGAAGCAGTCCGCCTCATCCGCGATTTCGAACGCGAACACGGCGCCCGTATTCACGTGCACTGCGACGCAGTTCAGGCAGCCGGCAAAACGGCTCCGGACTGGACGACGGCGGATGTCGATTCCGCTTCGTTAAGTGCCCACAAATTCGGCGGACCGCGAGGCGTCGGTCTGCTCTACCTGAAGAAACCGTTGCAACCTCTCTACAGCGGCGGCGGCCAGGAACGGGGACTGCGGCCAGGAACGGAAAACGTACCCGGAATTGCGGCCATGACCATCGCTCTGCAGCAACGCACACTCCGCCGCGACAAAGAAACGACTGCGGCCCGCAAAATCCGCCGCATGCTTACGAACGCCTTTTCGGCCGAACCGCACATTCTCCTCCCCTTTTTCGAATCCGCTCGCCCGGATGCGGAAAACGATGCCCGTTTTTCGCCCTATGTACTGACACTCGCCATTCCCGGGCTACCCTCCGAAGTCACACAGCGCCTTCTCGATGACCGGGGGGTTGCCGTTTCGGCCGGATCGGCCTGCTCTGCCAATGCGGTTGCCAATAAACAAAAACTGAAAAATCCGTTCGGCTTCGATAAAAAAACAGCCGATTCGCTTTTACGCCTTTCCTGGGGACATTCGACAACCGAAGATGATGCACTGGCACTCATCAAAGCCGTCCAATCCGTCATCCGGGAAAACACAATTCTTCTGCGATAGGAAGTAATCGAATGACGACGCAACTCTATTTACTGAAAATCGGCGAAATTGCCCTCAAAGGAGGCAACCGCCAAATGTTCGAAAATCAGCTTAAAAAAAATATCCGGTTTCGACTGAAGAAACATCTGGTTTCCTATACGGGACAGCGGGGACGCTTTTTTGCCGAAATCGAAGGTATGAGCGAAAATGAAGTTACCGAACGGCTGTCGCAAATTTTCGGACTTTCCGGTTTTGCGCTCTGTACCAAAACCGAAAAATCGACGGAAACGGTCACCGCGGCGGCGGAAGCAGTCGCTGCCGACTACCTGGCGGAACACGCTTCTCAGAGCATTGTCCGTTTCAAGGTTGAGTCGCGCCGCGCCGACAAGGCGTTTCCTTACGATTCTTACAAACTGAACTGCCTGATCGGCGATGCCCTGTGCGCCTGCTTCCCGCAGCTGAAAGTCGATGTCCGCACTCCCGAACTGACGATTAACATAGAAATCCGCGATCACGCTTACGTTTACGGAAACGACATCGCCGGTCCGGGCGGTCTGCCGGTCGGCTGTGCCGGACGGGGAATTCTGCTCCTTTCCGGCGGCATCGATTCCCCCGTAGCCGGGTATCTGATGTCGAAACGGGGACTCAAACTCGATGCCGTCTATTTTCACACCTATCCGTACACCTCCGGCGACTCTCTGGAGAAAGTCAAAACGCTGTCGAAACTGCTCAGCCCGTACACTTCGGGACTCAACCTTTTCTGCGTCAATTTTACCGAGATCCAGCTGAAAATCAAAGCCGAAGGAAAACCGAACCGTACCACCATTTTATCCCGAAGTGCAATGATGAAAATTGCCGACCGTCTGGCACCGACCCGCGATGCCGGTGCACTGGTCACGGGCGAAGCCCTCAGTCAGGTTGCCAGTCAGACGGTCGAAACATTACGAATTACGGGAAGTCATACCGTATTGCCGGTTTTACGTCCTGTTATCGGTTTTGATAAACAGGAAATTATTCGAATTGCCGAAAAGATAGGCACTTACGAAACCTCTATTCTTCCCTACGACGACTGTTGTACACTTTTTTCGCCCGAACATCCCGAAATCAAACCCGACTTTGAAGAATTGCGAAACGATTTCGATAAACTCAATCTGGATGCTATGATTACCGAAGCAGTCGAATCAGCCGAACGTATTTATTTTCACCCCGATACCGATCAATAACCCAATCTTCTTTTGCATATCCGGACTTCGACATTAAAAACAAAGCCCGGCGTTGCCGGGCTTTGTTTTGCCTCATTGGGCATCCGTATAAAATGCGATATAATCGATATCAAAATACTGACCTGACGCATTCTGATCGGACGCAAAGAAAAACGGATAAGAAGCGGCATTTCTGACCGCCTGAGGCGCCGTCCCCGCTCCCAAAATCGAATTCCCCTGAAAATTTTCTCCGAAGAAGAATCCGAGATTTTCCCCCTGCGTAGCCGGAAGCAGAATGCCATACAGGCTAAAAATACCGCCTACAGGGTTGATTGCGTATTTGGTTTGTCCGCCCATGGACAATCCGTTACCGAGCGTTCCGCCGGCATTATTGCGGAAGAATTGGGCTTCCCACGTCAGCCCCAGATGAGGACGATAAGATTCTCCCGACGAGCTGTGACGGGCACGAACTTCAATGTAAGACGTATTCTCGGCTCCCGGCTGCAAGTCCAACGTCCCCTTATTATCAGTTGAATCCAATTTAAAACGCAGCAATGATCCTTCCGAAATCAATTCGGCCCCCGGTAATGAGCCGATATCTATCCCATCGGTATTTTCAACCAATAAACTGCCGATCAGCGTATACTGTTTTCCGTTTCGCGTAATCGTCTCATCGGGGCGGAGACCTGTCTGCGACGGAGAAGGAACATTTTCCGACGAACTGTAAATTCCGATATATTCAACAAAAATTTGACCGTCACCTTCAAAGACAAGATTAACCGAGGTTCCCAGATCGCTTCCGTTAAAATCACCGTTATAACGAATCTGATCGGAGTTATCGCTGTTCACGTCTTTATGAATCATAAAACCGTAACCCCCGTCGGCAGCATAGATACCGTAAAGAGAATCTTTGGAAGAGAAAGAAGCGTCATGGTGAACACCGCCGTTCCAGCCATTATCAACCACCCATAAACCGCTGCCCGGTCGTAAATACTGGAAATTGTTACCGCTATCCGGCGTTGTAATATAGGCATTGGGATTTCCGTTATATCTGGCGCGAACCAGAACCAGCTTATCATTCGCCTGCAAACCGGAAATCTGCAGCCGAGGTTTACCGCCTCCGCAATTCACAACCAGCATATCGCCCGAATATTGCGGTGTTCCGTTTTCAAAAGTGACATCGGGCGGCAGTGTAACAGCCCCGTCAGCATCGGGTGTAAAATCCAAAGCCAATGTTTTTGTAAACGTTATCCCGAACGCTTCAAACGTATCCGGAGCTTTCGGCGACACAACCGTGATCTCAACCGTATCCGATTTCGTTTCATCTGCGGCAGCTGTCGCCCTCAGTGTGAAAGTTCCTCCGGCAATCCCTTTGACGGTTATCGACGAACCGTTCTCGACAATTTCCGCTACCGACTGGTCGGCCGGTTCCGCCGTCCAAAGAATATCTTTAACGGAAGCAGTAGCCGGAGAAACGGTTGCCGTAAATGTCAGTGTACTTCCCAAATCGATATTGACATTGGCTTCGCCTTCTATCGAAACCGACTCTACAGGCGTTGCAATTTCCAAAACCGTCATTTCAAAGGAGTCCGATTTTGTGCTGTCGACAACCGATGTCGCCGTAATTGTTACGGGACCGCCCGCTTTCTTTAAAGTAACCGTTCCGGTTTCGGAATCAATCGATACGATGTCCGGATCGCTGCTGGTCCAGACAACAGACTGTACGGCAGCTGCCGGCTCTACCGCTGCCATCAGCTGAAAATCGGGAGTTCCGTAATAGACATCCGCATACTTCGCCGTCAGTTCGGGATCGATAACAACCGATGTGATTTCCACATTCGGAAGATAATAGGCAACATAATCGACTTCCATCCAGGTCGGATATTTCTTCCGCAGTTCGTAACTCAAATTTCCCCCGCCCCAGGCTCCGCCGGCCTCCGTGGAAACAAAAATATTGACCGGTGCGGAAGGAACGGCCTTCAACCGTCCGCTGTACCCCCAATCCGTGCACGACGTAGTCGTATTTCCCGGCGTCTGGGAAGTTCCGTCTCCGTTGCTGTTAATAACTTTTGCATCCGGTATGGAATACATAACACGATTTGCCGTACGATTCTGCGCATCTGTCGAAATCATTGTATACGGCTGATCGTTGAAATAGTACAGATAACGGGATGCATCCCAGTACAATCCCAGCGTCCAGTATTTTGTCTGATAATTTTGCCGATCGGACATGGTCACCGTATTATAAAATTTACTGTTGAACTGACCGCCGAAACCGCCCCAATTATTGTGATAGTGGTTGACATTGCAATATTCGTAGGGACGCGGAGAAAGCTCTTCCATGATATCAAATTCGTGCATCGGTCCGTGAGCCCAAAAGGCATACCAGGGCCCCAACACCGGGGAATCATTATAACCGTGCGCTTTTGTGCGAACCCTGGCTGTCATATATCCGTAAGTCACCAAATCCGAAATCACACTGCCAGTGAGAACCTCTCCCGCTTTTGTTGTCCCGCCTGCCGTTCCGGCCTGATTGAGATCGGTAAATCCGGAAACAGGTTTTGTCAGATTGGGTCCCATAAAAATGGTCCCGTTAGCGGGATCCGCAGCCAGAACCTTTTGCAGCAGATGGCTGTTTTTTACTTCGACAGTCCGCAAATCCCATGTTGCCTGACGGCGGGTAAACGGATTATTCGGATTTTCGGTCGTCCAGATACGGGCAAAATCCTTTGCCCCTTTCGTATCCCCGTTTTTCCGGGCCGTATTCCAGGCGGCATAAGACTTGTAATTCAATCCGTTATAGGAATAATTAAAGTCATCACCGAAAACCAGAATATACTCGATATCACCCTCTTGTTTTGTCGTTCTCGGGGTATAATTATCGGAAGCACCGAAATAAAGTTTTTCGGGGAATTCGGCAGTATTGCCGATGACAATCGAATCTCCCCAAACTTTATCGGTACCGGCAGTCAATGAAAATGTCACCGATCCGCCACTGCGAGCGGGAATGGTGAGAGTTCCGGTTTGCAGCTTCAGATGATAAAGACTGTTCAAATCCAAATCAGCCTCGGCGGAACGGCTGTACGGAGCATCCGTAAAAGTGACGGTCTTTGACGAATTGTCTGTATCCGCAAAAACGGCACTCCATATCGCCTGTTCAAAATCATAATCGTCATATTTATCACCAAGATAGTCGGCACCCGAGAGGATAATATACAT
Source organism: Spirochaetia bacterium (assembly GCA_034120015.1). Classification (GTDB taxonomy): domain Bacteria; phylum Spirochaetota; class Spirochaetia; order JAFGXN01; family JAFGXN01; genus CALXOJ01. Next base: position 21,420 of record JAXEIF010000001.1, read on the forward strand.
ATCGGGATAGCTGAACTGGGCGGTTATCTTTGCTTCGGGAATTCCGCGAATCGAGCTTTTCCGGTTCAGACTGATTTCCAGAGGCGATACCGACAATCCCTGCGGTACCGTAACGACAATAGGGAAATCTTCATAAATCGGAGTAACGGTTGACTCACCGGTTCCCGTAAAACGCAGTTCGGGTGTGATCGATAATTCGGTCCCGGCATCGTACGATTTCCCGCTTTCCCATGACAATTCATTGGAAACAGACTGTTCCGTACCGGTAACAGTTTCATCATTAATCTTCACATCAACCGCAACCCGAAGCCCCGACACCTCAATACCGGCGGCTGCCAGCTTATCGCTCAGATTCAGCAATTTTCCGGCCGGCTGACCGATTTCTCCGCTGAGAACAAAATCCGAGTAAGCACGAATCAGAATTTCTCCGGTATTCGGCGTCGTTACCGTATCCGTTTGTCCGGCTTCCCATGTTACCTTTAACGGACGCCCCAATGCTTCCAATTCCATAGAAAAGGCAATGGTGTATTCGGATCCCGGATTCAGACCGGAGATATTTTTTTCGATACCGAAAAGTCCGGATGACAGGCTGCTCCCGGCCGTAAAAAAACCGCCAACCGAAATCAGACTGTTTTCGGCAGCCGTCACACTTTTAACCGTAATATCCTCGTATTTTAAACCGGCAGATTCATCGGAAGGATAACACGCTTTTACACGATTTAAAAATTCTTCCGGATCGGAAAATAACGTTAAAGAAACATTTGTCTGTGTTATATTTCCGATACGAACATCTTTTGCGGAAACCGTAAATCCGTCTTTATACGGATTGAGAACTGTTACCTCTGCTTTTGCCGTTTGCGTCGGATCGGATTTTGCCGTTGCCGTAATTTCGGCAGTTCCGACACCGACCGCCGTAACCGTACCGCCTTTAATAGTGGCTACGGAGTTATTTGACGATTTCCATGTCACTCCGGCGATTTGTGCTTCTGCCGGAGTCACCGTTGCTTTAAGCACCCCGGTTTCACCGACATTCAATTCCAGCTTTGTCGGCGCCAATACTATTTTCACCTGTTCTTTCGGTTGACACGAAAACAACAGACCTGTCAGCGTAAGAAAAAACATAATTTTTTTCATAATAAACGCTCCTCTTTATTTTCAATAATTATAATTTATGATAATATAAAATCAATATTTTTAATTTATTATTAATTTTCGGATCGACGCACAACCAGCAAAACTTCTTCGGCAAGTAAATCATCTTCCCTGGTGAAATCGGAAACGGCATTATCAAAATAAGAATAGCCGGCCGCTATATCAAGTCCGTTCCGTTCGATCCAGTCGACAATATCGTTAACCGTGCACAAATGAATATTCGGCGTATCGTACCATTCATACGGTAATGTCCTCGATTTCGGCATCCGTCCTTCGGCTGCCAAAAAACGCCGCACTTTCCAGTGGGCAAAATTGGGACAGGTGATAATTCCGTAGGTTCCGATTCGCAGCATCTCTTTTAATGCCGCCATCGGGCGTTTCAGTGTTTGGATTGTATCTTCGAGAATAACATAGTCAAACGTTCCGTCACCGTAAAACTGAAGTCCCTTCTCGAAATTGATTTGAAAAACGGCAATTTTCCGCTCCAGACAGCGAAAAACATTTTCGGGATCGTGTTCGATTCCCTGACCGAAAATCTTTTTTTCGCGAATCAGACGGGAAAGAAGTTCACCGCTGCCGCAACCGAAGTCCAAAACTTTGCTTCCCGGAGGAATCAAACCGACAATCACATCATCCTGCCACCGTTTCGGTTTTTCGGGCTCATGCTGTTTTTCCGGCGATTCGAAAAACAAAAAAGCTTCTCTGATTTTTTTTTCGTACTCATCTCTCGGCGAGTTCATCGCAGGTCTCCTCTTTCAAAAAAGAACGTAAAATATGCGAAACGGCATCCGTCTCAAGCAAAAACCCGTCATGACCTTTGCGTGAATCAACAAGAACATAATTTACCGGTTTTCCCAAACAGGCAAGCACCTTGGCAATTTCCAGACTCTGTTCGGGAGTGTAAAGCCAATCGGTCTTAAAACTGACCAGAAGCAAATCTGCCGCTATCCTGCTCAGGGCTTCTTTCAGTTCGCCCCTGCCCCACTTGGCAGCCGCATCATAATAATCCATTGCCTTTGTAATATAAAGATAGGAATTCGCATCGAAACGGTGGACGAACGAAAGTCCCTGATGGTTAAGATAACTCTCGACTTTATACTCAATTTGAAAATTGTATGCCGGATTTTCCGTATACTGAAACTCTCTGCCGAATTTATCATGGAAACTCTCTTCCGACAAATAAGTGATATTGGCCAGCATTCGGGCCATTGCCAATCCCTTATCGGGCTTTTCGCTTCCGTAGTAATCTCCGTTGCAAAAATGCGGATCGCTCATAATGGAATGACGACCGACCGTATTAAATGCCAACCCCTGAGCCGACAGCTTATCGGCCGAAGCCAATACCACGACTTTCTCCATAAACCGGGGATATGCCAAAGCCCATTCCAAAGCCTGCTGTCCTCCGAGAGAACCGCCGACAACGGCATAAATTCGGGAAAATCCCAAAATCTCCAAAAGCCGTTTTTGCACGCGAACCCAATCGCTGACAGTGACAACCGGAAAAGTTAATCCGTAAGGCTTTCCTGTCTCCGGGTTAACCGATGCCGGACCGGTTGTCCCGTAGCAGCCTCCCAAAACGTTGGAACAGATGACAAAATAACGGTCGGTATCAATCCCCTTTCCGGGACCGACGATGTTATCCCACCAGCCGGGTCGGTTTTCCCTCCAGGGGCGGTTTTCTTCTTCCCAACAGGAATCCCAACCGGCAACATGCGCATCACCGCTCAGTGCATGACAAATCAGAATACAGTTGCTTTTTTCTTCGTTTAAAGTTCCGTAAGTTTCGTATTCGACTTCGACAAACGGCAGCAGAACGCCGGAATCTGTCAAAAACGGATTTTCCTTATCGGCGACCGTTATCCGTTTTGCTTTTGTCAAGCCGACGGAATGAGGAGAATCGGGTAAATCATATCGGGAGTCATTTTCCATAACTTTACTATATCTGTTTTTACGGCGATATTCAATACCGGACGCTTTCGTATTCCTTATACATCATTATTATATTAAAGTTTATATTGAAAAATCACTTGCATTTTTCTTAATTCGGGGATAAAATTTCTCTGTTATGAAAAGGTCAAACGGAAAACAGGTTTTTATCGGAGTGACATTTGCAGCTCTCATACTGATTATCATCACAATTCTGGCAACGATTGTCATCACATCGGAACTCAATAAACGACGGCAGATCGCCAAAATTATATTACCGGTTGCCGTTCAAAAACCGATAAAGGGAGAAATTCGTCAGTCCGTCACTATTAACGGCTATATTAACAACGAATCAACGGTTGATGTTATTCCGATGGCACAGGGAACACTCCTTCAGCTCCACGTCAGGGAAGGACAAACCGTTCGCAAAGGACAACGGCTGGCAACAATCGACAGTTCCGCACTGAAAGTCCAAAAAGCCCAGGCCGAAAGTGCCTATCAGACTGCAAAATCGGCTTTCGACCGGGTCGAGGCACTTTACAAAGAAAATCTGACCAGTAAACAGGACTACGAAACGGCAAAAAATATGCTGGCGGGAGCAAAAGCTCAAAACGATGCCGTACAGCTACAACTGGATTATACCAATGTCACGGCACCCATCGACGGAAAAGTGCTGATTATTATTACAAAAGAAGGATCGATTGCCTCTCCGCAAATGCCGCTGATGCGGATATCCAACCCGAAAACCATTGCCGTTACCAATGCGCTTCCCGAAAAATATTACGAACAGTTTGCCGAAGCACGTTCCAAAATGGAAGTTTTTGTCCACCGTCCCGGAAGCGATACGCCGCCGGCACCCGCCTATATCTTTTCCGTAAGCGACTACATCGATTTTCAGAGCAAAACATTTGTTGTCAAAAGTTCATTCGGACAACGGCCGCCCAACTGGGTTCCCGGTATGTTCGTCAAAACGGAATTTGTTTTAAAAAGCAAAAAGAATATTTATATGCTCCCCTTTGAACTTCTGGTTGCGGGAGAACGGCTGTGGATTGTCGAACGCTCCGAAGAAAATCCGGAGATGGGAACCGCACGGATGATTTCGTTTATTCCCGAATTTTTTAACGCGGACAGTTTTGAAATCCCGGAAGAATTTGCCTCTTATGAGTTTGTCTGCGAAGGACAGGAATTCCTTTACGAAGGAGAATCCGTCAGAATCATTGACCGTCAGCAGGAAGCCGTAAAATGAAACTGCCCGAATTATGCATACGCCATCGTGCGGCTATAGCTATTCTGATTGCCGTTGCTTTTCTGGCCGGAATCCTTTCATGGCGTGCCATGAACAAAGAGCTGATTCCCAACATCTCGATGCCGACCATATACATCGCGGTTCCTTATGAAGGAGCGTCGGCCGACCAGATAAACGACAAAATTACAAAAATTCTCGAAAACGAGTTTTCGACAATGCCCAACCTGACAGGAATGACGGCCACCAACTTTTCCGGTGTTGTTCTGATGCTGCTGACGTTTGACGAATCCGTCGATCTGTATTCGAAAATCCTCGATGTCCGGGAAGTCATCAACCAAAACAAAAGCCGTCTGCCGGAAGATATACGAGAACCGATTATCGCATTCGGCGGTGCTACCGATATCCCGATTTTTTCGGTAGCTGTTATCAGCGAACTCGATTTCGAAGAGCTGGTCCGTTTTGCCGAAGACGAACTGATTCCCGAGCTCTCCCATCTGGACGGAGTCGCCGAAGTCGAAATTGACGGATACAAGCGTCGGGAAGTCGACGTGACTCTACGCATGGATGATTTGTCGGCTAACGGTGTTTCGGCACTGGAAGTCTACGGGGCTCTTTCGACAAAATCGGTATCGATTCCCGCCGGTTACGCGACTTTTCAGAAGAAAAAAGTCAGTCTGAAAACGGTTTCGGAAAGTGCCAACCTCGAAGAAATCCGCAACATTATTGTCGGAAGCGCCAACGGGGCACCGATTTATCTCGAAAATGTCGCCGATGTCGAATTCCGTTATAATGAAAAAAAACGGGAAATTACGACCGACGGAAAAGAAGTCATCGTTGTCTCCGTCAAACGCCGTTCCGACGGCAATGCCGTTTCGATTATTCAGCAGTCGAAGGAAATACTGAAAGAATTCAGTGCAAGTAAAGGCAACAGTATCGATTTTCAGATTCTCGATGATGACAGTACAATGGTTATCAATTCCATCAATTCGATTATTCTTTCGGCCGTACTGGGAATCATTCTTGCCGTTCTGATTATTCTGATTTTCCTGAGAGATACCCGATCGACAATTATCATCGGAACTTCGATCCCGCTCAGTATCATCTGCAGTATCATCTGCATGAATGTATTCGGAATTTCGATCAATTTTCTCAGTCTCTGCGGAATTACGGTTGCGTTGGGTATGGTTGTCGACAACTCGATTGTCGTTTTCGAAAGTATATTCACACAAAAAGACAAAGGTCTGGATGCCGAAAATTCCGCTGCGGAAGGAAGCCGCATCGTCGGAGGAGCGATTGTCGCTTCGACTACAACAACGGCATGCGTTTTTATCCCCCTGCTGTTTCTCAGCGGCATTGCCGGCATCTTTTTTAAGGATATTGCCCTGACCCTGGTTTTTGCGATTATTGCCTCGATGCTGACCGCTATTACGGTCGTGCCGGCAATGTGCGCGCGTTTTTTGCGCGGAGAAAACCGACTGAAACCGCCCGCCTTTATGACAGCCGTCAGCAACGGAGTTGAAGCTGCGTTAATCCGCTTATCCAACTTTTACGGAAATATTCTGGATAAAGCACTTTCCCACAGAAAAGTCATTGTTGCCATGGCTGTCCTGATTCTGATTATTACGGGACTGCTGATATCGATGATGGGAATTATATTCCTTCCGCCGACCGACTATTCGACCATCAAAGTGGAAATGTCCGTACCGGAAAGTTACACATTCGACCAATCGAAAGCAAAAGTTAAAGAAGTCGAGACAAAAATTGCCGAAGTCATGGGGGAAGATCTTGTCAGACGGGTCTTTTTTGTCAATAACGAACGATCCGAAAGTCTTTTCTTTATGAATGCGGCACCGATTACGGGAACACTCTTTTTAAAACCGGTCGGAGAACGGGACAAAACCGCCATCGAATGGGTCGACGAGCTGGATGATATTATTGCCGATGAAATTACCGACTGCGAAGTGGTCTTTACAAACGGCGGTCTCGATTACCTGATCCGCTACGTGACCGGCGGCGATAAAATCTACTCGGTCTCAATCGAAGGAAACGATTTGGACGTGATGTACAAAGCGGCAACCCAAATCGAGAATCTGCTCAAACAGGACCCCGAAATCTACAAGACAAAAAAAAGCATGGATCTGGGCAGCAAAGAAGCCGTTATCCGTCTCGATCCGGACCGCATGGGGACAATGGGTATTGACAGCAAGCAGGCAGCTTTCACAACCCGTATCCTTTTCAGCAAAACCAATGTCGGTGTTTTCAGTCAAAACGGGGTTCTTTACGATATGTATCTGAAAAGCGACTACAGCGACAAGCCGATTACGGAAGAGTCACTAGAAAACATTTATATCCGGAATATGATGAACGGATTTTCGGCACTGGCCACGTTCTCGGAAATCAGCTTCGAAAATGTAGCGACAAAAATCGATCGTCAGGATCGAAAAAATATCATTACCGTAACGGGATATGCGGACACCAATGATCTCAGCGGTATTCAAACACGCATGACAGCTCATTTTTCAAAGCTGAACCTTCCCTACGGCGTTTCCTGGAAAACCACGGGAGCTGGAAAACTGGTTCAGGACATGGTTTCCGACGTTCTCGGCGCTCTGGCGATTGCTGTTTTTCTGGTTTATGCCGTCATGGTCATTCAGTTTAACCGCTTCAGTCAGCCGTTTATCATTCTTCTGTCCATTCCTTTCTGTCTGATCGGCGTTATTCTCGGATTGCTGATATTCGGATCTCAGATTTCCATGATTGCCTTTTTGGGAATTATCGCGCTTGCCGGTATAGTCGTTAACAACGCCATCGTTCTGGTCGACTATATCAATTTTCTCAGAACGGAAAAAACAATGGAGTTAAGACCGGCGATAATCGAAGGGTGTAAAAACCGTCTTCGCCCGATTTTAATGACCACACTGACTACGCTTTTCGGAATTCTGCCTCTGGCTTTCGCCCGGGGGAACGGATCCGAAGTCTATGCCCCACTCGGACAGGCCATTTTCGGAGGTCTGTTTACTTCGACTCTGATTACACTGATCTTAATCCCGATTTTATACGAAGCGCTGGAAAACAGAAAAGAAAAGCGTCTGACAAATCCGAATACGGAGGAGTAAAAATGAAAAATAAATTCTTTTTGCCGCTTTTGATTTTCTCGACGATAACAATGTCTGTCAACAGTCAATCACCGTTAAACAGGCTCGATTCGTATTTTTTGGCAGGAGAAAAAGATAAAGCGACCGCCTATGCGGAATCGATTTTAAATGATACGAAGCAAACATTATCGCAAAAGAAAGCAGTCGCCTCTTACCTGGAAATCCGCCGTATATTGGGAGATAAAACACTTTCCGACCGCGAAAAACGCAACCGACTCGACGACGGGATGACGGCTGCCAGCGAAGCGGTCAACGCCTCTCCCGTTTGTGCGGATGCCTACTACGCCAGGGGTTTAAACCGAATGTTTGCCGCCAATCTCGTACGCGAGTTTTCGTCGTTAAACAATATCACCGATGCCAAAGATGATTTTATCCGAACCTACAATCTCGACAAGACTCACTACGGCAGTCTCAGCGAACTTTCCGGGATTTACGGTTATATGCCGGAGCTGATTACCTTCGGAGACCGAAACATTGCTGTCAATCTCTCGAAACAACTGTATTCTATCCGCGGATCGAAGAGAGATGCTGCCCAGCTTGCCGCCCTACTCTTGCGTCGCGACTGGAGTGCAAAAAAAAGAAACAGTAACCGAAGCACTGCAAAGGAGGCATATCAAATCGCAAAATCACCGTTTGAAGCGGCCGCCGCATTTGAAGGAAAAGAAAGCGGAAAAAACATTACGTCCGAAAGCGATTCTGTCGATGACCGACGGGAGGCCGACGCCCTCTGCAGAAAACACTCCTTAACAGCGGAAGAAATTACCGGGGAAACAGCCTGGAGCCGGGATTTCTAAAAAAACACTCCACGGAACCTACCGTGGAGTAAAGGAGGATATACTTTTTGGTCATCAAACATTTTCTAATTAACTTATGACTAATTATATAATCGGTTAAAACGGTTTGTCAATATTTTTAACTAAAAATTAAACAAAATAATTCCTATTATATTTATTATAAAAAGTGATAAGTAAATAATAAATCTCAAGGTAATAAAATAGAACAGCCCCTACCGAGGCGGGGGCTGTTCTATACGGGGAAAGAAATATTAACCGCGAAGATAAAAAAAAGTCCGGCAACGACCTACTTTTCCGCGGTTGGCAGTATCATCGGCGCAAAAGAGCTTAACTTCCGTGTTCGGGATGGGAACGGGTGGGGCCTCTTCGCTATGGTCACCGGACAAATTAACAAACTTATTTTTCGATCTCAACCTCTCCTCTGCCCTCTGCGGCAGCCTTAAGGGAGTCTCGACAGACAAGGGCCAACAGGAAATATGGTCAAGCCTCACGATCGATTAGTATTGCTCGGCTGAATACATTACTGCACTTATACCTGCAACCTATCAACCGGATGTTCTATCCGGAATCTTTAGGAGACTTATAGTCTCGGGGATATCTCATCTT
>JAXEIF010000002.1:0-77591 GCA_034120015.1 Spirochaetia bacterium
GAGCAATACTAATCGATCGTGAGGCTTGACCATATTTCCTGTTGACCCTTGTCTGTCGAGACTCCCTTAAGGCTGCCGCAGAGAGCAGAGGAGAGGTTGAGATCGAAAAATAAGTTTGTTAATTTGTCCGGTGACCATAGCGAAGAGGACCCACCCGTTCCCATCCCGAACACGGAAGTTAAGCTCTTTTGCGCCGATGATACTGCTAACCGCGGAAAAGTAGGTCGTTGCCGGACTTTTTTTTATCTTCGCGATTAATATTTCTTTCCCCGCATAGAACAGTCCCTACCGAGGCGGGGCTGTTTTTTTGATGATCCTATCGTTACACCGTTTGCCTGAATGACGGAAAATGTCAGGATAACGGTTTTTCTGTAAATTATTACGTCATTGAAGTCGGAAACTTTACACCCGTCACTATTTATATTCCGGGTGTAAAGAACTGTGTTATTATATTGTACGGTTAAAATTTATGATGGAATCTGCTGTCGGTGTATAAAAAAGACCGGAAGGAAAATCCTTCCGGCGGGGAGTCGTTATGTTATATACTGAAAAATCGAATCCTCAGTGTTTGGGAGCAGGGGCTGTCGAAAGAAGGTAGCGTTCCGTATCATTGCCTTCACGAAGTGAATTCATAACCGCAATCATTAACCGTTCTGCCTGAGCTTCGGTATCCCCTTCTGTAATATAAAGAATATGATCGGTATACAGCCAGTAAGCTTCATATTCAAGTTCGCCTTCGCCGTCCAATTTTTTGACGATCCACGCATTCATATCGGTTCCGTCAGGTCTGTTTTCGGAAGTGTACGTCAGTTCTTTCACCGGAGTCAAATCGGCATAATCGTCTTTATCGGGGCGTTCGGCACGACCATTTTCAACTTCAACTTCGAATACGGAAGAATTTCGGTTAAAGAAAACGAATTCCGTCTCAATCTCGAGTTTTCCGTCATCGGTTTCCTTTTCCGTCTGATACCAGGTTGTATCATAGAGTCGCTGATAGACCGGGTATGTCTTTTCGGTTACCTCGGACGTACTGCGGGAATTGGTCGCCGGCCTTGTACCTTCCAGCTTTGTCTTGTCGATGCTGGGAATTTGTCCCGTTATGGGCTTGTCGGCGTAAAAGTTTTGTGTGCATCCGGCAAAGAGAAGAAGTGCCGTCGCGGCGATCATGGTTTTTTTCATATCAAACCTCCTGTTTATATTTACAGATGAATAATAAATTCAAATTTCGGGGACGTCAAGTTAAATATACCGAATTCATAAATAATTAATCATTTTGTTATGATTAGTTAATATTGGAAGGGAAAGAAAAGGTTTGAGAAATCGTCCGGGATATGATAGAATAAAGTATGAAATTGTTGGCGAGATTCTTTTTTTTGATTTTCTCTGTCGGAATGACTGCCTCCTGTGCGCCGATAACGGTGCAGTACTATTCTGTCGAGTATATCTATGAGAACAGGCGGGTCGACAGTACCGGAGATCCGACATGGATCGAAAAGATCGTCTATACGTTCGATTACGAAAAAGAAGGTCGCGTGACATCGGCGTTTGTTTACGAAAACGGAAACGAAACAAAACCTGTTGCATATCTTTTGTATACCTACTGGGATTTGAATGAGCTTTCGCATCAGGCAATCGATAATCGATTGCGGACTGTCGAACGCTATTCCGATGATGACATTTTTAAAACAGAAAACGGTGCAAAGGTTAAAGATCCTGTCAAATCGGTATCCAAACTGATTCGTTACGATGTTTACGAAACCGACGCCAAAGACGGAAAGTGCTTATCGGTGAAGACCTACCGTTATAACAGTCATGATCCCGTTATCGAAAATCGGAATATTCCGATGTCTGCAAAACAGTTTAAATATTTTTCCGATCTGTCGTCCCGTTTTCTTCCCGAAGAAGAAACAGTCAGTCTTTTTCTGGCCGGCCGGTGGGTCTATCAGTCGTCAGCCCGTATTCGATATGAAAAAATTTCCGGGAAAAAAGCAGTCGTTGAAAAACGGTTCTTTGTCAATCCCGTTTCCGAAGAAGACTGGTACTGTATCGAAACTTTTACATACGATGATAAAGGATATCCGGTTCGCGTGGAGAGGTATACGGCGGAAGAATACAGAAAGGATGTCTCGGTACGGATTCCCGAGAAAACGGTTTTATATGTTACGGAGGAAAAGAGATGAAACTGCGGTCTCTCTTTTTAGCGGTGTTTCCGGCAGGATTTTTTCTGTTTTCCTGTGACGGCGGACTGACGGTTCCTTATGTCTCGCTGACTGTGCAGAGCACAACAATCTCCGATAATGATTTGGAGAAATTGAAAGAAACGGAGGGCGTATTGTTTCGCTATGCCGTTCCCGCTTCGGTTTCGGTGTCCGAAAAAGAAGAAATTTCGGGTCGGATAACCGTGAAGCAAAAACGAAATTTTCGATTCCGTATTTCGTGTCATCCCCGTTCCTTCCTTTCTTTCGACCGCTGGACAGCGGAACCGTCGGCAAACGCCGTGATTGACAATCCCGGTTCGATGTCGACACAGGTAAAGCTGACAGGTGACTGTGTTATTACCGCTGAATTTAAACGTCACCGCTTTCTGATTAATTATACAGCCGGAAATGCCTTTGCCGAGCCGGCAGGTGTAAATGATGAACATCTGAATGAACTTTACCGTTCGCTGCTTGAAATGGAAAAGCATGGTTTAAATCCGGGAGATTATCCCTACCCGACTTTTGATGATAAAGGCATTCTTGTCGTTAACCCCGATTATCCCGATTATCAGGCTGTTTTGGATTATATGAAAGGATTAGACAAAAACAGTGACGGACGGATTCATTTTTTCGGTGATATGCTGACTGCCGGGGAATTAAACCGCTTTTTTTTCGGGACATATGATGAAACGTCCGGAATTTACCGCGGAATTTATGCGGGACTTCTCTTTTTCGGAGACCGTATTTTATCATTGCCGGAGGAAAACTCGGTGGCACTTCGGGCATGGCCGCAAGCCGGTGCCGGCGGTACATTTACCGCAATCGGCTGGGAATCAAGTCCGGCTTTGTCTGTCGTATCAGGCGGTGATGCGGGAGATATCGAAACGGTTTATCGTGCTACCGGAGACGGCGTTTCCGTGTACAGGGTTGTATGCGAATCGGTTACTGTTGAGCTGCGGGCAGTACGGGTACCGGCAGAAGCGGTGCTTCCGGCGGAAGAAACCGGACGCGTTTACCTGAAAACCGGAACTGTTACCGAACCGGCCTTGTCGTCGGTTACCGCAAGTGGTGCCGACCGGGTAACGGTTGCCGAGAACGAAAAAGTGACGGCAACAGTAACGGCAGACGAAACGGAAACGTTTGCCGGCTGGCTGTATGAGGATGATGAAATGATGCTTCTGAGTCAGGGGAAAACGGCAGAGTGGATGCCGCTGTTCACTGATTACCTGTATCAGACAAATCAAAGAACCGTTACGGCGGTTTTTATTCGGAAATAGCGGATCGGATATGAGATATTCAGTTTTACTCGGAAAAATATCGGGAACCGAATTTTCCTTCGAAGAAACCGAAACCGCGGTGCTGTTGTCGCGACTCGGATTTCTGCATCATACCGGAGACGGGGCGGTTTCGCTCCTGCCGCTCGGTACGCGTGTTTTGAGACATATCGAGGAGGCGTTTGAGTCGGAACTGACCCGCCGTGGAGCACAAAAAATCGAAATCCCGCAACTGGTGCGACAGGATTTGCTTTTTGCTTCCGGACGGTACGAGCTTTTTGACGGGGATTCTCTGTATTTTCGGAACGAAAACGGAGAAGAATTTTTTCAAACTGGACATTACGAAGAGGTTGTTGTTAATTTCTTGCAGCCTTTTGCCGTTTCCGAGAAGGATTTTCCTATTTGTATATATTTCTACAGTAACAAAACCAGACCGGTCGGCGATCAGAACGGATCGGCACTGGCATCGCGGGAATATCGCGCTCTGAATATATTTTCGGCTCACCGCAACATGGTTGAGTTGAATAACTTTGTTCCGATGGTAGCGGATATATTCCGTACTCTTCTGGCTGCATGGGGAATCCGAACGATTCATGCGGAAACCGAGCTCCACCACAGTTGCGGCGAAAAGGCTCTTGCTTTGGTTGCCGATATGAACGGAAAAGGAAGTGATCTTTTCTTTTCCTGTCCGAAGTGCGGCTATACGGCCAGCAGACACGTCGCAAAAGCTGTTCATCCCTCCTATGTGGGCGAGGTAAAAAATGCGGTAAAAGTGAAAATTCCGCACACATGCGACACTTACGAAAAGCTGGCCGAATATTTCGGTATTCCCGATTATAAAATTATCCGGTGCGATTTGTTCCGAACCGAAAACTCTTTTCTGATGACTGTATGCCGGGGAGATTACGAAGTCAGTCGCGAAAAACTGATGCATCAGCTCGGATTTTCTTATTTGCGTCCGGCTTCGGCTGCCGAAATTGATGTCTTCCGAATTCGCGGGCACTTTCTGTCGCCTGTCGGACGGGAAAGCGATGATCGAATTCAGGTTATTGCCGATGAAACCGTTGTTCACGGTTCCGATTTTATTTTGGGTCTTAACGAGGAAGATGTTATTTTAAAAAATGCGAATCTCGGTATCGACTTTGACGTCAATCGCGTTTTGGACATAGCTGTTGCCAAAGAGGGAGATTTGTGTCTTCAGTGCGGGGTGCCGATGACAATCCGTCGGGAAAGCGAACTGGTGCGTCTGATTAAAACCGGAACGGTTTATTCCGAAAAAATGGGACTGCGTTCACTGGTACGCGGGAAAAAAAAGCCGGTTTGTCTCGGTTCGTATGCGACGGATCTTTTGCGCGTTTTTTATGTTGTAGCCGAAAAAGCCCGCGGCAGTAACGGTTTCCGTTGGCCGTCTGGGCTGGCTCCGTTTTTGTTTTACCTGTACGGAGAAGGGCAGACTTTAAAGTCGAAAGAAATTCTGGAGAATTTATACAACCGGTATTCGGCCGAGATTTTATGGGATGACAGATCTGTAGGGATTGCCGAGAAAGAGAGAACAGCTCAACTGCTGGGAATCCCTTATGTTATTGTTATTGATGATACTTTGTCCGAGAGAAACTGTCTGGCGGTTTATTCACGTCTTTCCGGAAAAAAGTCGGAATATCCGATCGACTTTCCGTTATTGGAATTCAAAAACCGAAACAGTTCCTTCTAGGCGGCTGTAATCGGTATGCGGATTGAAATCGTCGGTCATTTTAACTCCGTTTTGAAGAAAATAGTAGCGATGAATTCCGGATGAGAGTTTAATTCGGGCTTCGTAAAGCCCGGGTTCGATTTCTTCCATTTTGTAGGTGTACGGATCCCAGGAAATAAAATCACCGGTCAGAAAAATGTCGGAACCGGGAGTTCCTTTGTGCCGGAACGTTACCCAACCGTCGCTTACAAACGGTGTCGTTCGGTTATCGCGAACAGGCTCTGTCAGCGGCAGGCAGGAAAGCTGAAAACCGCGTGCATCTTTTATCCGGAAACGGTTGAAACTGTCGGCACACCAAAGACCGTCTTTGATCAATCTGTAAACAACAGAGGATTTTCCGATCGGCAGTTTGTATGCCATGATAAACGTTCCGGAATCGTTTTTCAGAAATTTATGGACAATGCGAAACTGTTCATGCTGAAAAGCAATTCCCTGATAAGAAATTTGAGGGTTGCTTTCTCGTGATAAAAGCATAAATCCGTCCATAACAAAGGGAGCCTGATTGCCTTCAGCTGTCTGCATCCACTCCCGGACGTTATCCGTTATATTGTCTGTCGGAATATCCGAAAACGTCAGTGTATAGCACGGTATGAGAGAAAAAAAGAAAATAACAGAAGCGAAAAGAACTCTCTTCATATTAATTATTTCGGATCATTGCGTAAAATAATTTAAATATATTTAAAAAAATTGTCGATAAAATAAAGAACGATTTCAATAATTGGGTGGGGCATATGCCAAGCACAAAAGAAATAGAGCAGTTTAGAAAATATTTAAACCGGACACTTCGCGACGACTTTCTTGAAGATTTAAAAAAAGAAGAAGCCGTTCTTCACGGACCGATTGAGGCAACAACCGCGGAAGCAACCGAGTTGAGAAATGCATTGGCGGCCGCCGGGTCAGATGTTGCGGATTCCGTACCCGAAATGCCGTCGGTCGTGTCCGAAACCGATACAGGAAAAAAAGACGGCGAACCCGCACTTTCGACGCTGATCGATGCCGTTCATCCCGATGTTGATATCAATTCGCTTCATTTTGATGATGCGAACCGCAATCTGTTTGACAAAGATTCCGCATTGCAAAGCGATATATCCTCCGGTAACAGTGATTTGTCTTCCTTCCTTGATATGGACTGGTCAAAAGATCCCGAAACGCAGGAAGAAAAGGAAAACGATGAGGTAGTTCCCGATACAGATGATTTCACGATTCCCGATTCGTTTTCTGATAGAGATTCGTTTGATGATTCTGTTTTAAAGGATGCCGCCGGTTTCGAAGAGGAAGCGTCCGCTTTGCCGGAACAGGAAAAATCCCGGGATTCGGTCGAGCCTGCGGGTCCGGGGAGTTTTTTTACATCCGGTCTTGAGCATGACAGTGAAGACGGAAAGTCCGACGACTGGGATGAGGGAATGTTTTCATTTTCGACACCGGAAGACGCAGGCGGCAGCGTAGCGTCGGAGGCCGGAGAGATTCCCGGTGCGGAGAACAGACCGGTTGACAGCAGTATTGTCGATACAGGATGGTCGCCGACTGATTTGGGGGAAGTTCCCGAAAGTTTTGAAACGATTTCATCAGATGACAGTCTCGAATTCGACGATATGCCGAAATTTGCCAATGAAGATGATGAAGAAAGCCATGCTTCATTTGAGGAAAAATTCGGAGAAAAGAAAAAAGCACCCAAAAAGAAAAAAGTTCATTATTCACTTTCGGAACGCGAATCCGAGGTCATATTTAATTATTTAAGCGAATTTCCGCGAAATGTTAAGATTATCTGTCAGCGTTTTATTGCTTCCGAAGAAAACGATCCAGATGATGTCATTGCTTTGATTGAATTGCTGAAGTCAGAAGAATCGATTAAAGTCATTGTCAGATTCCTGGAAGAAAAAACGGGAACACGAATTTCCATCCCTCGCGGCTTCGAAAAAATTAACGGAAAGGCTTACTGGGAAAAAATTAATTCACCTGCATATGTTTTCAGAGCAAAAATTTTGCCGGTTATCATCAAATCGGTAATAGCGGGACTGTTTGTCCTGTTTACGATTGCCGCTTCGACATTTCTTTTCATTCCCGCCGCACGGGGCAGTTATATCTACCGTTCCGGATATAACGATATTAAAGCGGAAGAGTATGATTCTTCTGTAGAAAAATTCGATAAAGCATTTCGTATCTGGCCGTCCCGCGGCTGGAGTTATAAATATGCCGAAAAGTATATCGAGAAAAGACAGTATATTTTGGCCGAACAGATTTACGATAATCTGCTTAAAGACGATTATCGTCCTTACGACAAAAAAGGACGCCTGGATTACTGCCGTTTTGAATCATCGGTTCTCGGAAATTATCGGAAGGCCGATTCGATTATTCAGGCGTATCTCGACTATGACAGAACCGATGCGGAAGCGCATCTGGAGGCAGCCCGTAATTTTCTGCGCTGGAGTTATTTCGACACCGGCCGGTTGGAAAGTGCCCGTATCGAAATTGTTGCAGCCGGCGAAAACAGTAAGTATACCGATGAAATTATGTTTGAAATGCTTCATTACATGATTTTGAGTGACCGGTATGATGATGTCAGTAATATGTGGGCTTCTTATCGGGATAAACCCCGAAAAAAAATCGATCCGGTTATTTTCGGGAAACTGGCAGGATATTATATCGATCGCGAAGAAAAGGAGTCTGCCAACGCAGTTATCAAACGGATTTACAGGCAGGATAAGGATAATTGCGATGCCCATTTCCAATGGGCCCGTCTGTCCCGTATTGAGTCGGAATGGTCATCCATGGAAAATGCAGCCAATAAAGTGCTTTATCAAATTTCCCAGTTGCCGTACCTGACTCGCGATACACTTGCTATGAAGATTCAGTCTCTGAATATGAAGGCTATTGCCGAATATAAAAAATCGGAATACCTGCTGACGCAACGGGATCTCGAGGAAGGTATCGGATTATACGAAAGTGCTGTTAAACGCAATATTTTGAAAAAAGAGCCTGTTTACGGAGAATTGTATTATCACCTGGGAAACCTGTTTTACTATACTGCTGAGGAATGTGATTCCGCCTTTGCGTTGTATGGGAAAGCCGAAGACAGCCTTTTCCACAATTCGGATATTGTCTATAAAAAAGGTTATATTGAATACAAACGGGGAAATTACCGTTCCGCGCTGCTGGAATTTGCCGATGCGGCATCGACGTTCTCATCCAACCCCAATTTGATGTATGCAACCGGAAACACTTTCTTCCGCAGAAACGATTTCTTTTCTGCGTTGGCACAGTATTATCATACCGCCGACCTGCTTGAGAAACAGAAAAATGCGATTCGCGGTTATGATCCGCAAACACGGATAGCCCATTACCGGACGGTTGAAGGGCTTTCAATGATTTACAATAACATCGGAGCGACTTTATACGGAATCTACCGGACAACGGGAGATCATTCGAAGTATGTTCAGGCTCTTGCCAATTTGCAGAAAGCAACCGAATATCGGGATCTTTTATTACGCGACAGATCGACGCTTGAAGGTTTGAATTTGGAAGGGTCGGTTTCGCGTGTGAATACCGAGATTCTTTTGGAAGCGGATAATATGAAGGCGGCACTTTATCCGGCAACAGCAGAGAGTGTCCGTATATATGATGATCTGCCGAAAGATATGGAAACCGATATTTTCGGATTTCATTAAAAGAGAAGTGGCCGTTAAGCGTTCACTTCTCTGAAAAGTTTTCGGTTTGCCCTGTATAATTTTTTGAAAACGGTATAGTTTTTTTCGTAGGCCGCTTTATTGGCATCGTTTGGTGTAAAGATTTTGTAAATCGGAATATATTCTTTTATATTCGAGAAGTCTTTGATGATGCCGAGTCCCAAGGCAGAAATAACGGCGGCTCCCACGGCTCCGGCGTTTTGCGGGGCCTCCGGAACCTCGATAATTTTTCCGGTAATATCGGCAATCATCTGACACGTTAAATCCGCCAGGGCGCCGCCGCCGACGAAACGGATAACGGGGCTGGTTTTGACGGTTTTCTCCATTGCTTCCATCATCCAGCGCAAATGGAAAGCATTTCCTTCCATAATCGCCCGCAACAGAGCACGTTTGCCGGTGTCGAGACTGATGTTGAAAAAGAGACCGCGTGCATTGGGGTCTTCAAACGGACAGCGGTTTCCGTGCAGCCACGGCGTGAAGATGACACCGTCGCAGCCCGGGGAGATGACAGCCGCTACATCAGCCAGATAATCGTACAGGCTGCGGTATTGGGCCTCCGGATCATCCGTAATTTTTTTCTTATCAAGATAAATATCGATTTCATCGAGTGCAAGATGATTTTTTGCCCATTCGATGCATTTCCCCGCGGTTTCCTGCTCTGCGAAAAAATTGTAGTAGCCGGGGCGTGCGGCGATAACGGAGGCAATCATATTGGAAATATCCAGTTTCGGTTTTTTAATGGCAGTGGATATCCAACCGCTGGTGCCGATGTAAATATGGGTGTCACCTTCGTTGACCGAACCGGCGCCTACACCTAGCAGTGTGGCATCACCGCCGCTGGCAAAGACCGCCGTTCCCGCGGACAATCCGAGATCGGCTGCCGCTTTTTCGGTTAATCCGCCGACCAGGTCGGTTGCGGAAACTACTTCCGGCAAATGTCGGATATCGACACCGTAAAGACGGCACAGCTTTTCGCTCCAGCATTTTTTCCCTCTACGCAAATCGTAAAGAAAAGTACCGAACGCGGAGTCTTCTGTCATCACGGCACGCCCCGTACAACGCATAATCAAATATTCTTTCACATCAAGCCATTTGTAGACTTTTTTGAAAACTTCCGGTTCGTTGTCCTGCACCCATTTATAACGCCAAATCGGATCTTTGACGCTCGCCGGTGCGGCAGCCGTCAGACGCAGACTGTTCAGCATTTTTATAAGACCGAGACCTTCGATGTTGATGATGCCTTTTCCGTATTTCTCTTTTTGGGTTGCGCCCCGTGTATCCATATAGCTCATCGGATTGCGGAGTGCATTTCCGTCTTCGTCTACCAGAACAAGTCCCTGCATTTGCGAACAGAAACCGATTGCTTTGATATCATCCGGGTCGATTTTGGTCTTTTTCAGAACAGCTTTGGTCGATTCCCGCATAGCTGTCCACCATTCGTCGGTCGACTGTTCCACGCCGCCGTTGTCGCTTACATAAAGTTTGTATTCGGCCAGTGTGCCGGCAACCAGTTTGATTTTATCGGATATCTCGAAAATACAGGTTTTGTTGCCTGTCGAGCCGATATCGTACGAAATAACATAGACTCCTTTTTTTTCCTGACTCATGGTGTATTCCTCTAATGAAAGATTTGACAAAACTGCAGATTATAACATTTATATCATGATACATGGCAAATTTCCGATTTGCAATTCTTTTTTTAAAAAAAGGCTCTCCGGAAGGAGAGCCTCGTCTTGATTTGACTTCGATTAGAGAATCGCACCGAGTGCTTTATAGAATTCGAAACGGGCTTTTGCATCCGCCTCGGCTTCCTTGTAAAGCTCTTCGGCATCCGACGGAGCAGCTTTCATCAGAGATGTATAGCGTGTTTCCGTACGGATGAAATCCTGGTAGTTTCCTGTCGGTTCTTTCGACTCGAAAACGTATTTCTGTCCTTCCGGAGCGGCCGGATTGTAACGGAACAACGGCCAGTATCCGCATTCGACAGCCAGTTTTTCGCGTGACTGCGCTTTCGACATATCGATTCCGTGGTTGATACAGGGAGCATATGCGAAGATGATCGACGGTCCGTTCCAGGCCTCGGCTTCCTGGAAAGCTTTCTGAGCCTGAGCGCGGTTGGCGCCCAAAGCGATGGAAGCAACGTAGACGTGTCCGTATGTCATACACATAAACGGCATCTTCTTTTTGCCCAGTCTCATACCGGAAGAAGCGAATTTGGCAACCGCCGCAATCGGAGTCGATTTGGAAGCCTGTCCTCCCGTGTTGGAGTAAACTTCGGTATCGAGAACGAGGATGTTGACGTTTTTGTCTTTGGCCACAACGTGGTCGACACCGCCGTAACCGATATCGTAAGCCCATCCGTCACCGCCGAAAATCCAAACCGATTTGTCGACAAAATAGTCTTTCAATTCGTCCAGTTTTTCGAGAGCTGCTTTTTTCGCCGCATCCGTTTCCGCTGCCAGGGCTGCGGGGAGAACCGCCGCCACTTTTTTCTGAGCGGTGATGGCTTCTTCCGATTTGTCGTTAAACAATGCCATGGAAGCTTCCAGTGCCGCTTTCAGATCGGCTGTTGTCCCGTTTTCGAGAACCGTTTTAACGGTATCCGACAGCAGTTTGCGGTTGGCGTTGACGGCCATACGCATACCGAAGCCGTATTCCGCGTTGTCTTCGAACAGCGAGTTACCCCATGCGGGTCCGCGGCCGTCGGGACGTTTGCAGTACGGAATGGTCGGGAAGGTTCCGCCGTAAATGGAAGAACATCCGGTCGCGTTGGCGACAATCATTCTTTCACCGAACAGCTGGGTAACCAGTTTGACGTACGGCGTTTCACCGCAACCGGCACAGGCGCCGGAGAACTCGAACAGCGGCTGTTTGAACTGAACTTCTTTTACGCTGTTGGCGGGAGCACCTTCCGTAACGTTTTCGGGAAGAGATGTGAAGAACTCTTCGTTGGCCACTTCGCCTTTTTTCTGAGCTTCTTCGAGAGAAACCATTTTAAGCGCTTTTTCTTTCGCCGGACAGACGTCGACACAGACACCGCATCCCTGACAGTCGCGTGTGTAGACCTGAATTTTGTACCGGAGCTCGCGGCTGTTTTTCGTATTGGATTTCAGGGTCACGAATGTCGAAGGCGCGTTTTTGAGGTCGGCCGGATCGATCTGTTTCGGCCGGATTGCCGCATGCGGACAGGCCTGCGAACACTGGTTACACTGAATACATTTTGTGGAATCCCATTCGGGAACGTGCGGAGCGACACCGCGTTTTTCGAGTTTCGCCGTGGCGGTCGGCAGAATGCCGTCGAAAGACATGTGGGAAACCGGAATCTCGTCGCCTTTGAGGTGCATGCTCTTTTCGATGATGTTTTTCGCAAAATCGTCGGCATTTTCCGGAATCAGGCGGGCCGGTTTGTAGCTTTCTTTGATGTCGGAAACGGAAGCGGGAACTTTGACTTCTTCAACGGCGTTGAAACCGGCGTCGATGGCGGCCCAGTTCATGGAAACCACTTTTTCGCCTTTCTTGCTGAACTTCTTCTCGGCAGCTTTTTTCATATAGTTCAAAGCATCTTCGGCCGGAATAATATTCGACAGCTTGAAGAAAGCGGCCTGCATAACGGTGCTGATCCGTTTGCCCAGTCCGACGCTTTCGGCAATCTTCAGAGCGTTGATGTTGTAGACTTTAATATTGTTGTTGATGATGTATTCCTGCATGCCGCGTGTGAAGTGGGAAAAAACCTCTTCGGTCGGCCATTCGCTGTTCAGCAGGAATGTTCCGCCTTTTTTGAGAACTTCGACCATATCGTAGCGTCCGATGTAGGCGGAGACGTGGCAGGCGACAAAGTCGGCAGCGGTAATCAGCCACGGCATGTTGACGGAGCTTTTTCCGAAACGCAGGTGGGAAGTCGTAATACCGCCCGATTTCTTCGAGTCGTAAACGAAATAGGCCTGAGCGTTCATGTCGGTGTTGTTACCGATAATTTTGATGCTGTCTTTGTTGGCACCGACGGTACCGTCCGATCCGAGCCCCCAGAACATACAGCTGGTGACATCGGCCGGAGCGACATCGATTTTGTCTTTGATTTCCAGCGAGCGGAATGTCACATCGTCGTTGATACCGACCGTGAATCCGTGGAAGCATTTTCCGTCCAGGTGTTCGAAAATGGCTTTAACGTGCGATGGTTCGAACTCTTTGGAGCTCAAACCGTAGCGGCCGCCGATAACTTTGATATCGGTGTCGGCCAACGCAGCCTGAACATCGAGGAACAGCGGTTCGCCGAGAGAACCGGGTTCTTTGGTTCTGTCGAGAACAGCCACTTTCTTAACGGTTGCCGGAATAACTTTTTTCAGCGCATCCATGCTGAACGGGCGGAAGAGGCGGACTTTAACGGCACCGACTTTTTCGCCTTTGGCAACCAGGTAATTGACCGTCAGATCGATTGTGTCACAGGCGCTGCCCATGGCGATGATGACTTTGTCGGCATCTTTGGCACCGACATAGTCGAACAGGTGATACTGCCGGCCTGTAATGGCGGCGACTTTGTCCATATATTCCTGAACGATTGCAGGAACTTCATCGTACATTTTGTTGGTTGTTTCGCGGCCCTGGAAGTAAACGTCGCCGTTCTGGGCGGAAACACGCAGTTTCGGCGATTCCGGTTTCAGAGCGCGGTCTTTGAAGCGTCGGATATATTTCGGTTCAACCAGAGACTTTATATCTTCGTAGGAAATTTCTTCGACCTTCTGAATTTCGTGAGAAGTTCTGAATCCGTCAAAGAAACTCAGGAACGGAACCTGGCTTTTCAGTGTCGAAAGGTGGGCAACAAGAGCCATATCCATTGTTTCCTGAATGCTGGCGGCGGCTGTCATCGCAAAACCGGTTGCGCGGCAGGCCATAACGTCGGCATGGTCGCCGAAAATCGACAGCGACTGTGCGGCCAGAGAACGTGCGGAAACGTGAAAAACCGTCGGGAGCATTTCACCGGCAATTTTATACATATTGGGGATCATCAGAAGCAATCCCTGGGATGCGGTAAAAGTTGTTGTCAGTGCACCGGCTGTCAGCGAACCGTGAACGGCTCCGGCAGCACCGGCTTCCGACTGCATTTCCGCGATATCAACCACTTCTCCGAACATGTTTTTGCGTCCGGCTGTCGCCCATTCGTCGGAATACTCGCCCATCGGAGAGGACGGAGTAATCGGGTAAATGGCGGCAACTTCACTGAATGCATAGGCAACGTGCGCCGCAGCGGTATTGCCGTCAATCGTGACCATTTTCTTTTCTTTAGCCATAGTCTTCCTCTTTATTTTAAAATTCCAAAAAGCAGAATTTTAGTGTGATATATGATTTTATTCCATTTCGGCTAATTTTTCAAGACAATATTTTATACGTCCGCAAAAATTCGAAAGAGAGTATCGGATAATTGACAAAATAATTTATTTGTTATAACATTGAGAAAAGGAGAAAATAATGAGAAAAAAATTTTTCGGATTGTTGATTGTTGCGGCTCTGATGATCGGGTGTGAGAAAAAAACCATGACGGTTGTCAGCAGTGCGGTCGGCGAGGACGGTTTTATTGCCGATATGTACGGTTACAATGACACGGAGCGGTTGGATGAGGCGGGAATGCCGGTTTATTCGATTCCGTTCGAAATCAAAAATGCACCGGAAGGAACCGTTTCGTTTGCACTGATGATGGAAGATAAAGATGCCTTTCCGGTCAGTCAGGGGTTTTCCTGGATTCACTGGACGGCAGCCAATATTAAAGATACGGTCATACCTGCCGGCGCCGGCAGTCAGGATGCCGATTTTGTTCAGGGTGTGAACAGCTGGTGGAGTTCTTTGGGCGGGTCGCGGCCGGCGGAAGAGGTGAGCTGTTACGGCGGTCCGGCGCCTTACGACGGAAAAGTTCATACTTACGAACTGCACGTTTACGCTCTCGATTGCGATCTTCCCCTGGAAAACGGCTTTCTGATGAACGAGCTGTTTCATTCTATGGAAGGACATATTCTGGCATCCTATACGCTCAAGGCCAAATATCAGCTGAACCGTTAAACCGCGGTTTATCCTTTATATTGTTCAACGGCGGTATGCCGCCGTTGAATTTAATTTTTCGTTTTATCGTAAAAATCAATTTCATTTTAAAAATTTCGGTGATACAATCAATACGGAAATCAACTGAAAGGATGGTGTATGAAAAGATTTACTTTCGGATGGGGGATTGTTGTCACCTGTTTTATGCTGGCTTTTGTCAACAGCGTTTTTAATCTGCAGGTTGCCAATTTTTTGGTGAATCCGGTACAGCAGGAAATGGTTTGGACGCGTTCCTCGATACTTCTTCTTCTGCTGATTCAGAATATTTCTTATATTGCGGCCGCGCTCGGATTTGGATTTTTGATTGACAAAATCGGAGCCCGTCCGATTGTCATTATTTCTTCGCTCTGTTTGTGGATTTCTTTTATGATTCTTTCCAAAATACAGAGTTATGTTCCCTTCCTGATTTATTTTTCTGTTTTTGCCGGTATCGGAGCGGCCGGTATCGGCAATGCCGTTATTTACACTGTTATCGGGAAATGGTTTCGGGCGAAGAGGGGGATGATTCTTTCTCTGTCGCTGGTCGGTTCTTCACTGAGTGTGGCGGCTCTTCAGCCGGTGATACAGGCCGCGGCGGAGAGCGGTGTCGGCTGGCGCTCTTACTGGTGGGGATTCTCGTTTCTTCCGTTGATCTGTCTGATTCCGTTGGCTGTTCTGTTTTTAAAACGGGAACCGGCCGATTCCGGGTATACCCCGTTTTTTTCCGGACACCGTTTTTTGTGTGACGAAGAGAATAAGGATCCTGTCAAATCATATACGTTGGGGCAGGCTGTGCGGGAACGGTCGTTCCGGCTGATTCTTTTTGCATGGCTGTCGTCTCTCTTGGGCGGCAAACTGATTCATATGATTATATTCCCCTATGCAACCGAAAAAGGAATCGCGGTATCGAGTCATCCCGCTTTTATGGCTCTTGTTTTTGTCTGTGTTCCTGCGGGAATGTTGCTGTTCGGTATTTTGTCCGATTATGTTTCGGCGCGGATTTTGGCGGCGGTTTTATGTGCCGTGCAGTCGGTCGGTTTCCTTTTGTTTATGATTTTCGGCAGCCGTTTTCTGTTTTTTGCTTTTCCGGGAATTGCCGGAGGGGTGACTGTCGGCGGTCTTTTGGCCATTATGCCTCTGCTGATGATGAAATATTACGGTCCGCTTCATTTAGGAAAAATTGCCGGGGTGATGACGGCTGTTTGCGGTCTTGCCGACCTGGGAACGGTTGTTTATATGCGTTCGTTTCATGAGGCGGTTAACTCTTACCGCGGTGTTGCGCTGGTTTCCGTTGTCATGATGGCGGCGGCTGCGGTTGCCGTCTTTTTTGCCGGCCGGCCGAACAGGAGAAAAGCCTGAATGGATACATTGGGGTGGAAAGATCTTTCGCGGGTTGAAAAATACGATGCCCGGATTTTTACGGTTGATGAAGTAAGACGCCGGTCGGCCGACGGCAGAGAGGGCGGATTTACGGTGTTAAAATCTCCCGACTGGGTGAATGTGATTGCTCCTGTACGGGGAGGAGGCGGAAAACGATCGTTTCTGATGGTCCGACAGTTTCGGCACGGGAGCGGGCATATAACCGTAGAGTTTCCGGCGGGTATGATTAATCCGGGTGAAGATCCTGTCGCAGCGGCTGCCCGGGAATTCGAGGAAGAGACCGGATATACGGCGTCTTCATACCGTCTGATCGGTGCCTGTAATCCGAATCCTGCCTTCATGTCGAATCGTGTTTATACATTTCTTGCGGAAGGAGCTGTCCCGTCCGGAGAACAGAATTTGGATGAGCATGAGATGATTGAGGTTTCGGTTGTGCCCGAAGAGGATGTTTTGAATAATCTGGCTATAGAAGAATTCGATAACGGTATTATGCTGATTGCCGGATTTTTTTACTGCCGGTACAGAGAAAAAAAAGAAGCCGAATCGGAATGATTCGGCAAAAAAGGTAGCGACCGGATTTGAACCGGTGAATAACGGTTTTGCAGACCGTGGCCTTACCACTTGGCGACGCCACCTTGTTATATAAACATAACAGAAAAAGACCGGTTTGTCTATATAATTCGAAAAAATAATCTTTTTTACCGTAAATATTTGTTTTATAAGGAATCTTTTTGTTGCAACTTTTTACGGGTTGCGTTATAGTGTTGATATGCGTAGCCTTATAAAGCTGACAGATACTTCCGAATTTATTTTGAACGGAAAAGCCCGTTGCGATTTGTATAACTCGAAAGGCGGCTTATATGCAGTCAAAGGGACGTCCCTGCCTCCGTCCCGTCAGAAGGTTGAGTTTTACGTACGGTCTGCCGATTATGCGTTGTATGCGCCGCGCGTCGAGGAGGATCGTCCTGTCGCAAACAGCGAAGAAACGGCATCCCTTCCCGATTATGCTTCGGTTATCGAAACGTTCGTTCCGCACGAAACGGTAGCCCTTTATAAAGATATTATGGCCGATGTGTCCAAAGTCTTTGACGGACAACTGACGGTTTCCGGCATTATGGAGTTTTCCGAGAATATTATCAAAAAAACGTTTGACGAAAACAAAGTCGATTTATATTTGTGCAATAAAGCATTTGCCTCGTTTAACAAAACGACGGCCAGACACAGTTTTTCCGTTTATCTTCTGTTTTGCGAGGTGATGTTTGATTTCCGCAAGCAGACGCGGGATTTGCCTTTTTATACGGTGTTTAAGCAGCGGGGAAGTAAGATTAATTTTTCATCCGATCAGATACGGAAATATGCGATGGGGGCATTGTTGCATGACATCGGTAAAATCAAAATTCCGCTGGATCTGCTTGAAAAAACGACACCGCTTACGTTGGAGGAATTGGATTTAATGCATTCCCATTCCCGGTTCGGAATTGAAATTCTGGATGAAGCCGGTGAATATTCACCCGAAATTAGGGAGATGGTCGGAAATCATCACCAGTCTTATCCTGTTTTTCCCGAAATTGAATCTTCTCCGCTTGTCGAGATATTGTCAATGATCGATACTTTTGATGCCTGCCGGACAACCCGGCCTTATAAGCATGCTTTTACTTTCAAAGAATGCGAACGGTTTCTTTATGAAAACAAACGTAAATTCGGCTGGAGCACTTATCTGATGCAGAATATTATCGACGGTACGCTCAGAAAATTCGAATCCCATTATCAGATGATGGCCAATACACTGTCCAAATAAAAGGACAGACAATGGCTGTTGTCTTCAAAAATAATTAAATTTTATCAAATATCATTTTAAATTCTTGCATTATTTTTCCGACGGGATTATAATTATGATATGCAGAGATTGATACGAATTAAGGAAGCCGGAATCTGCATTGAAAACGGGAGAGCCCGCTATAATCTCTATAATGCCAAAGGCGGTTTATATGCAGTGAAAGGCTGTGTTTTGCCTTCCAGAAGCCGGTCGATGGAATTTTATGTTCTTCGATCGGAATTGCCCGAGGATGCGGATTTGCCGGAAAGTCAGACAGCGCAGGCTGTCGGGTTGTCGTCGGAGTTTTCTTCGGGAGCCGACGCACTTTTTTTACGGACAGGGGCTGTTTCGTTACCTGCTGCAGATGTTTATAAAGCAGCAATGGATGAGCTGACGTCCATTTTTAATGGGAATCCGAGCCCTGACGAAATCATTCGTAATTGCACGGATGTTGTCGAAAAATCTTTTGCATTGGATTATGCCGATTTGTACCTCTGTAACAGGGCTTTTTCTTCTTTTGATTCGGGCACGGCCCGCCATTCTTTTTCCGTTTATTGCCTTTTTTGTGATACACTTTTTTATATAAGAAAACAGGAAAAAACGGATTACTTTTTTGATTTGTTTAAACGTAAAGGACTGTCTGTTAATTTTTCTTCGGGTCAGATTCGTAAATACGCACTGGGAGCCCTTCTTCACGATATCGGAAAAATTCGGATTCCTGTTTCGGTTTTGGAGAAACCGGGCGTACTGAATGCGGAAGAATCGGCGTTGGTTCGGAAACATGTTCTTTTCGGTCTCGAAATTTTAAATGAAATCGGAGAAAATTCGAAAGAAATGCGGCAGATGATTGCCAATCATCATCCGGCGTATCCTGTTTTTCCGGACGAGGAAAATTCGCCTCTGGTTCAGATTTTGTCAATTGTCGATATATACGATGCATGCCGTACGGCGCGTTCGTACAAAAAGGCTTTGCCGTTCGAAGAGTGTATCGGTATTTTACGACGGAATCAGGAGCAGTACCATTGGGATGTCCGTCTGCTGAATATGGTTATCGAAGGAACATTGAAAAGATTCGAGCTCAGGTATGAAGCTCTCAATAATGCCCCGGTATAGACCGACTTCTGTTTCTTCTTCTTGTTTTTTCCTTTGTTTTACGCTATGATATTATGTTATGAGAAAATTAATATTCGGGATATGTTTTCTGTTGTCTTTTTCTCTCTTGCCTTTATGGAGTCAGGAAAAGGCTTTTTCGGACGTGAGCGAAGATGAACGGATTTTTCGGTAATTGGATGAAAACGAAGGAGCCGTCGTAGAATCGTCTTTCGTGCATCTCGATCAATGGAATATTCCTTACGATTTTACAATCGAGAAGTCGGCCGGAAAGATCGCGGCCGAATTTTATTTTACGTTTCGGGCAGACGAATCGCTTTTCGGTCTTTGTATAGATATCGAAGCCGACAAAGAGATTTCTCTTTTTATCAATCACGAAAGCAATGAAGTCGATTTGAAAGCGGACACGGGGAAATCGACGGGAAAAAATACAATCGAATTTTCACGATTTAAGGCTCCCCGTCTGGCCGACGGTACTTATTACGGAGCGGTTGTTTATCAGGCCGGGGCGGAGGAATCCGAAACCGTTTCGTTTCGACTGACACTGAAGCCGGTTGAATGGAAACCGGCAGGAACGGTCGCTGCCGGCCAGACGTGCCGATGGGAGACCGGCGGACAGAATGTCGAATCGATGGCCTACTACGCTCTCGATTTACCGCCGACCGCAACGGCATTACGGGTCGATGTATTCGAGTGTGATACCGATGTTGATCTGTACCTGTTTGCGGGCCGTCCCGATTACAGATTGGATCATGCTGTTTTGAAAGGTGAAACGTATGCCGGATGTGAAACTGTTTTGCTGGATGAAAACAGTAAGCCGCGATTCAATCCGAATGAACGCTATTTTCTGCTGATATACGACCGACATCCGTCAGCGGCGACGGGAACGGTTTCGTTCTCGGTGGAGGCCGGACTCAACCCATCTTATGCGGCACGGCGTTCGATGACGCTGCCGGTTCGTGATGAAGATCCGCGAAAGAATGCGGTCGGCGCCACCGTCGAAATTTTGTGCGAACAGAGTACGGGAACCGGATTTATCATTTCTCCGAAAGGATATGTTTTAACGGCGCTTCACGTTTTGAAACGGGCCGACGGGACTTATTCCCGAACGGTTATCGGTGCCGTCAATCTCGATATCCGGAAACCGGCCGCGGAGCGGTTTCGTTTAAAAATGGTTGCTTCGGACGAAGCTTACGATATAGCGCTGCTGAAAATCGATTCTTTGCTGTTTGGTGCTTATCCGACCGAATTGACGACATTGCCTTCGTTTTCGTTGAGCAACCGGTCGCGGGCCGAAATGGGTGATGTGCTGCTGACGCTCGGTTATCCGAAAAGCGGCGGAACCGCTTCGAAAAACAGCGTGAAAATGGCACGGGGAATTTTATCCGGATACGAAAACCGCGGCGGAGTCGGTTATATCATTTCCGATATCAAAGCTGATGCGGGTAACTCGGGCGGACCGGTTTTCGATTCGCTTTACCGGATTGTCGGTATTTCCCAGTCGCTGCTTCAGTCCGATTATTCGTATTTGCTGTCGATTTATCCGATTGATGCACTGCCATCTTCCTGGTTGGATTTGATTCGGGATGACAAGTAAAAAAGAAATCGATACCGTAACGGAATTGGCCTCTTTAATGATTCGCAACAGGTGTGTCAACGACGGCGTCGCGCCCGGCGGCGAAGAACGCAACGCGCGGCTTCTCGAATCATTTTTTGCGGAAGCGGGTCTGAAAACCGAAACAGTCTTCAGTCCCGGCAATCGGGCGAATCTTTTTTACATCGGAGATGAGCGGCCGCAGGCACCCGTTTACGGGCTGATGGGACATACCGATGTGGTTCCGGCCGGCGAGGCAAAGTGGAGTTTCGATCCGTTTTGCGGGGATATTCGTGACGGCTATCTGCTCGGCCGCGGTGCGGTCGATATGCTCGGACAGCTGGCGGCAATGGCGGTTGCCGTTCGCGATCACGTAAATACCGGAGAAGGAAAGAATGTCCGTTTTTTTGCGATGGCCGACGAAGAGGCCGACGGTACTCAGGGGGCGGCATGGTTTACCGAAGCGTTTCCCGAAAAAATCCGCTGTGATGCCGTTTTTTCCGAGTTGGGCGGATTTTTTCTCGGTAATAACGGCAGCGGCGAAACAGCGCTGGTTTGTGCCGAAAAAGGAGTGGCCCGGATACGGTTGACGGCCGTCGGAAAAGGCGGACACGGAAGTCTTCCGTATCGAAGCGACAATGCTTTAACGAAAGTGGCCGCCGCGTTGGGGGTTCTCGATCGGGAACTTTCTTACCCGGTTCTAACAGCCGGATATGCGGAATTTGTCGACGCACTGCCGTTGCCGTCGGCGCTGAAAGCCCGGTTAAAGGATCCCGAAACGACGGATACCGCTATCGATGAGACGGCCGGTATTTCATTCGGATTGGCAAAATATCTGCACGGCGCTTCCCGTCTGACGGTTATGCCGGGCGTCATGAGAGCCGGAACGAAGGTCAATGTGGTTCCCGATGCGGCGTATGTCGATCTGGATTTGCGTCTTCCCGAGTCGATGGATCGGGAAGAGCTTGAAGAAAACCTGAACCGGCTGACACCTGTTTTGGAAGGTCTTGTTTCTTGGGAGCTGACAGAATTTACAGCCGGAAACCGTTCCGATACGGATAACAGAATTATTCGGGATGCCGTTAACGCGGCCGTACGGGTCTGTCCGGGAATCCGTCCCGTGCCGTTTATTTCGGGAGGTGTTTCCGACAGCCGTTTCTGGCGTCATAAGGGAATTCCCGCTTACGGGTTTACCGTTTATGCCGGCGATATTACCATTGACAGTTATTCGCGGCTGCTTCACGGTATCGATGAAAAAATTTCGGTTGACAGTCTGGTTTCCATGTACCGTTTTTACCGGGAGCTCCTGAAATGAGAATTCGGGAACGGTTCAAAAAAACAAAATCCGACGCCTGCATGGCGGCCGCAGTGTTTTACGGCCGGATACAGCGGATAAGAAAACGCTTTCCGTTGCTTTTTTTTGTCTCCGGTCGTGTTATTTCCATGATTCTGATTTTGTTTATTCTCGGTTTCGCTGTGTTCGCTCTTATGGAACTGACACCGGGAGACGTGGTGGAAAATTACGTGAAAGCCCGTATGCTTCATTCCGGAGCGCATGATACGGTTTCCGGAATACTGTCTGCCGAATCCGTAGCGGCGATGAAACACGAACTCGGTTTGGATCGTCCTTTTTATGTACAGTATTTTCGCTGGCTGAAGCAGGTTTTTATCGATCACGATTTGGGGCGTTCCCTTATTTCCCGGGCCGAAATTCTGCCGCTTGTTACGGGGCGGATGATGAACTCGCTTGTGTTGAATTTAATTTCCCTGCTTTTTTTGACGGTCATTTCGTTTGCGTTGGGAATAGCGCTGTCGGCCAAAGCCGGCACTCCTTTGGATGCGGGTGCGGCGTTATTCGGGCTTTTTTTTCATTCGTTTCCTTCGATTCTGATGATGATTCTCCTGCAGGTCTTTGCCGCCGTTTCCGGGTGGTTCCCGATTCGGGCGTATCCGGCAACCGGCAGTTTTGCGGAATCTCCCCTGTCGTTTTCCGTCAATTATCTCTATCATATTTTTTTGCCGCTGACAGCTGCTTTTTTGGGCGGAATCGGCAGCACCATTCGGACGGTGCGGGCAACCATGCTTGATCAGTTGGGACAGCCTTATATCAGAGCGCTGCGCGCCCGCGGTGTTTCCGAACGAAGAATTTATTTTGTTCATGCTTTTCGCAACACAATGAATCCTTATATTACTTCATCGGCCAATTTACTGGCCTCGCTTTTTTCGGGATCACTGATTCTGGAAATTGTTTTTGCCTATCCCGGGATAGGGAGGCTGATGTACGAAGCGATTCTGCAGCAGGACGTGAATCTTGTTTTAACGAATGTCATGTTTGTCGGATTTCTGGTACTGCTTGGGATGATTCTTTCCGATATTCTGCTGGCCGTAACCGATCCGAGGATTAAATACAGCGGAGAGAGACAGTCATGAAATTTTTCCCGATTTCATTTCGCAGGAGGCCCGCGGCGGCAGTTTCTCTGACAGTATTGATTATTCTTTATATCGGAATGATTTTTGCCGAATTTCTGGCTCCGTACACACCGGCAACTTTTTTTGATGCATATACCAATCATCCTCCGACGTTCACTTTTTACTCCGAAGAGCTCGGTTTTCGTCCTCAGGTGCAGAAAACCGTTCTGGTAGATCCGTTGCGGCGTGAATATGCACGGATTCGCGGCGAGTACAGACCGATTCGTTTTTTTGTCAGGGGACCGGCTTACCGTTTTTGGAGCGGACCGGAAACAGATATTCATTTTTTCGGAACCGACGGATATGGGAGTGACGACTATGTTCCCGTTTTTCTGTTCGGCACCGACAGTCTCGGTCGGGATCTGTTTTCGCGGGTTTTGTACGGAGCACGTATTTCACTGACTATCGGTTTTATAGCGGTTGCTGTTTCGTTTGTCATTGCCGCGTTGGTCGGCGGGCTGGCCGGGTATTACGGCGGTCGTGTCGACTGGGTGCTGATGAGACTCTCGGAATTCTTTATTCTGATTCCGGGACTCTATCTGATCCTCTTTTTACGGTCGATTTTGTCGCGCAATCTCAGTTCCGGAGAAAGTTATATGCTGATTACGGTGATTTTGGCACTGGTCGGTTGGCCGGGAACCGCACGAATGATTCGGGGTATGGTGCACAGTCTGAAAAGAACCGATTTTGCCGTCAACGCCCGATTGGAAGGCTTGCCGGCAGCGGTGATTATTTTCCGTCATATTGTACCGCAAATGACATCGCTGCTGCTAATCAGTGCGACGTTGAGCATTCCCGGTTTTATTCTGAGCGAAACCGTTTTGTCGTATCTCGGATTGGGAATTACCGACCCGGCTGTCAGCTGGGGATCTCTGATCAATCGTGAAGTGATGACGGTCAGTCATCTCACTCATTATCCGTGGCTGCTGATTCCCGGGTTGTTTCTGCTTGTTACTTCTCTGGCGTTTACTTTTCTGGGAGAATATTTGAGAGACTGCAGCGATCCCTATTTCCGGGGGAAATTGTGATGCTGGAAGTCAGCGATTTGCATGTCGGTTTTTACCGCCAGAACGGTGTATTGGAGGCGGTCAGAGGTGTTTCGTTTTCAATCGGAGAGTCGGAAGTTGTCGGTTTGGTCGGAGAAAGCGGATCCGGAAAAAGTGTTACCGCTTCCGCACTTCTTCGACTGTGGCAGCCTCCTCAGGCTTTTGTGACGGGTTCCGTATGTGTCGACGGTACGGAAGCCTATTCTTTAAAACAGTCTGATTTGACGGCGTATCGCAGCCGGTATTTCGGTTACATCAGTCAGGAACCTTCTCAGTCATTTGATCCTCTTGCGACAATCGGGCAAAATTTTCTGGAAATGTTTCGTATAAAAAATCCGAAAATCCGGAAAAAAGAATCGGATATGCGTGCCGTCGAACTGCTCGGCGAGGTCGGTATTTCCCGTCCGGAAGAAAGATTGTCCGGATTCCCCCATCAGTTTTCGGGAGGGATGCTGCAGAGGATAATGATAGCTCTGGCTTTGGGAGGAGAAGGTCGGCTTCTGATTGCCGACGAACCGACAACAGCGCTTGACGTAACGGTTCAGGCACAGATTATCCGGCTTCTGCTTGACCTTAAAAAAAAGCGGGGATTTTCCGTTTTGTTCATCAGTCACGATTTGGAACTGGTATCGGCTGTTTCCGATCGGATTCTGGTAATGTACGGCGGGGTGATTGTCGAATCGGGACCGGCTTCGGCAGTTGCCGGTTCTCCGCTTTCACCCTATACACGGGAATTGCTGAACTCAAAACCGCAGCCGGGAATGAGTTACCGCGACGGACGCTGCCGACCGATTCCCGGAACGGTGGCCGACCCGCTGCATCCGGAGCCCGGTTGTCCGTTCGAACCGCGGTGTCCGTACCGTCACCCCGAATGCACCCGCCGGATGCCGCCGCTGAAAGGCGACGGTCACCTTTACCGCTGTCTGCTGCCGGAAACGCAGCTGTGTGCGGAAGGAGGTCCCCGTGAATGATTTTTCGAAAACTGCCGCGGTGTCGGCGTCGGCCGCGGCCGCTCCGTCGCCGTTGCTGCAGATTCGCAATATACGGAAACGGTTTCGGTTGGAGGCCGGTCTCTTCGGTTCGGATCGGAAGCTCGTGTATGCGGTTAACGGTGTTTCGCTGACGGTCGGCCGGGGTGAAACGTACGGTCTGGTCGGCGAATCGGGCAGCGGCAAGTCGACTCTGGCGAAGTGCCTGGTGAATGTTTACCCTTATGACGAAGGCGAGGGACTGTTTTTCGACGGCAGTACGGTTTATTCACTCGATGCGGCGTCCCGCAAAAAGAATCCGATTTTAAACCGCAAAATCAAATATGTTTTTCAGGATCCGGCCGCTTCGCTCGATCCGCGGATGACAGTGGAAGAGATTCTGACGATAGGCGTCCGTTATGCAAAACTGATGAGCCGCCAGGAGGCACGCAGGCGCGCACTGACTCTGACCGATGCGGTCGGATTGCCGTCCGATTCCCTTGCCCGGCGTCCGGTCGATTTCTCGGGAGGGCAGAGGCAACGGATTTCGCTGGCGCGGGCGCTGATGAGCAGTCCCGATCTTCTGATTTGCGACGAGGTGGTTTCGGCGCTCGATGTTTCCGTTCAGGGACAGATTCTGAATTTGCTGACCGATTTGAAAAGAGAGTTCGGATTTTCGATGCTTTTTATTGCACACGATTTGGGTGTGGTTTCGTATATCAGTGACCGGGTGGGGGTAATGTACGGCGGCCGTTTGATGGAAGAGGCCGCTGCGCTGCAACTGTTCCGATCGCCGATGCATCCGTATACGCAGCTGCTGCTGGCCTCGGTGCCGCGCGCCGACGGCGCCTTTTTGAGGAATCCGTCCGCCGGCGAACCGTTTGATGCCGTCAATCCGCCGCCCGGATGCCCGTTCGCACCGCGTTGTCCGCATGCCGGTGAGGAATGCCGGGAAAAAAAGAACCCTGCCGGGCGTTACGGAGCGGCAGGGTCACACTTCTGTGATTGCGGAAAAACCGTCCAGTTATCCAGATAGTGAACGGAAGGCTGTTCCCGTAATTTTTGAGCAGCCTGTTCGGCTGTAATATCTCTTTGCGGCATGCCCAAAAGTTCATATCCGACCATAAATTTGCGGACGGTTGCGCTGCGCAACAGCGGGGGCAGATAATGAAAATGAAAGTGCCATTCGTCGTGAGCTTTACCGTCGGTCGGTTTCTGATGAATTCCCATCGAGTAAGGAAAGTTGGTCTTAAACAGGTTATCGTAGCGGATTCCCGTCGCTCTCATAATCCCGGCCAAATCTTTCTTTTCTTTTTCCGTCATTTCGTCAATCGAAGTCATGTGACGTTTGGGCAACGTCATGACCTCATAAGGCCAGACCGCCCAGAACGGAACCAGAACGACGAAACTGTCGTTTTCGAGAACAATCCGCTCTTTTTTTCGCAGTTCCAGATCGAGGTAGTCGCACAGAAGGCAGTGTCCCTTGCTTTGCCTGTATTCGGTCTGTTTGACTGTTTCTTTTTCCGGTAAATCGGGAACACTCTGGCTCGACCAGATTTGTCCGTGCGGGTGAGGGTTGGAGCAGCCCATGATGGCTCCGCGATTTTCAAAAATCTGAACATAATTGATTTTCGGGTCGGCTCCGAGTTCTTTGTACTGATCGATCCAAAGATTGATGACATTAACGATTTTGGCCGGTTCCATGCGGGCGAGAGTAAGGTCATGTCGCGGAGAGAAGCAGATAACTTTACAGATTCCTTCTTCGGATTTTGCAATCAGTAAATCATCTTCATTGATATCACCTTTGGGAATTCCGGGAATCAGTGCCGAAAAGTCGTTGACAAATAAAAAGGTATCTTCGTATTTCGGATTATTGATTCCCCCGGCACGGGTATTGCCCGGGCAGAGATAACATTGGGGGTCATATTCGGGCATCCGATCGACGGCCGGGTCTTCCGTTTTTCCGTTCCACGGACGTTTTGTCCGATGGGGAGAAACCAGAATCCATTCTCCGGTCAACAGATTCAAACGCTTGTGTGTGTGTTCGTTAAAATCAAACATAACCTTTCCTCTTTTATTTTTTGAATTTTATTTTACATTAGCCTTTTCGCGGGCCATGCGTTCAAGAGCCATAAAATCCGTTTTTCCGACTTTTGTTCTCGGAAAATCGGATAAAAATTCGAATTCTTTCGGGCAGCTTTGCGGCGCAAATTCCTTACGGCAAAGTTGCTGCAGTTCTTTTTCGATCTTTGCGGAAGGTTTCATGTTTTCAT
Source organism: Spirochaetia bacterium (assembly GCA_034120015.1). Classification (GTDB taxonomy): domain Bacteria; phylum Spirochaetota; class Spirochaetia; order JAFGXN01; family JAFGXN01; genus CALXOJ01. The sequence goes on from JAXEIF010000002.1 coordinate 27,628, forward strand.
TCAAAATAATATAGGCCTTCAAAACGTTCAGCTTGTACTGATGAGGAATTTTGACGACGCAGGCTTCTTTGACGGCTTTGTGCGTCTGCAGAATTTCCTCGACCAGTGTCGGATAAACACAAATTCCGCTCACCTTGATCATTCTTTTTTGGCGAAGTTTAAAGAAAATGAATCCGTTTTCGGACATGCTGCAGATATCACCGGTGTGAATCCACTCATGACCGTCTTTGTGCATTCGTTTTGTCTGTGCCGTTTCCTCGGGTTCGTTGAGATAGTAGAGCATGTTGGTCGGGGCACTTACGCACAGTTCTCCGTCGGTGCCGTAAGGCAATTCGATTTCGGTTCCCGGCTCGACAACTTTGGCCAGGACATTGGCGCACGGAATTCCGATCGACCCGATTTCCTGGTTTTTGTCGGGGTTAATGGCGCAGGGAGGAGCACATTCCGTCAGACCGTAGCCTTCCCGGGCCGTTTTCGTACATCCCGCTTTTTTCAGAGCAATATTCAGTCTGTTTTTTAGCGTTTCCGGGATTTTGTCTCCTCCGCAGAAAATTCCTTTCAGAGGCGAAAGGTTGAGTTTCCAGATAGACTGTGATTCGAGCATCAGTTTGAAGAGGGTCGGAACGCCTGACATGATTTTCGGGCATTTGTACTTCATTGCCTGGTAAATGAACTTATTGGCAGGTTTCGGTATCAGAAGAGAAATTCCGGCAGTCATCATCGGTGCATGGACACCGATGGCAAGACCGAAACAGTGAAAGGTCGGCAAAACAGCCAGAAAGGCATCGCCCGGTTTAAGAGCATCTTCACGGGCCAGCATAGCCATCGCCTGCGTAACAGCTGCGTTCAGAATAAAATCGTTATACACAATTCCTTTCGGTTTTCCAGTTGTGCCGCCGCTGTAGAGGATGATGCTCGGATCTTTCGCTGTTTTCGGAAACGGATCGGCGATGGGGCCTCTCTGTCTCATGAATGGCCACCAGTAAACGGCATCGGGAGATGTAATCTTTTTCTTCCCCTGAAAAAAGTCATAAATATTTAAGAATGTTTTCTTTGTTTTCGGGAGATAATCCTGAACTTTAAGAATGATGAGCTTTTCGCAGTTTGTTTTTTTTATCTGATTGACAAAATTTTTATATTGAAGATCGAGAATAACGGCAGCCTTGCTGTTGGAGATGGACAGACAGTCGTAAACTTCTTTTTCACCGGCAAGAGGGAAAAGCATGCTGGCAACAGCGCCGATTTTGCTCAGTGCATAAAAGGCAATGACTGTCTGCGGAATATTTGGCGCACAAATAGTTACGGAATCTCCGGCACCGATTCCCAATTTCGAAAAAGCCGCTGCACAGCGGTCGATTTGTTTTAAAAATTTTCGGTAGCCGATAGTGGAACCTAAATAATACAGGGCTGCATGATGCGGATACCTTTCGGCATTTTCCCGGATAATGGAGTATGTCGTTTTGTCCGGAATTGTCACAAACTCCGGAGAATCGCCGTAATATTTCAGCCACGGTTTTTTTATCATATCATTCACCTGGTAAAATATAATAAATATACTTAACATTATAAACATGATTGACATATTTATGCAATAAGAAAAAACAATGCCGAGAAAATTTTTAGCGAAAAGGTGATTTTTTCGAAATCAGAAGCCGATAAAAAGATTGAGACAGTTTTTCATTACGGAAGTTGAGGTGTAAAGTGAAAATTCGAACCAAAATCCTGGTCCCCACTATTTTGGGAATTGTGGTCGTTCTGACCGTTGTTTCTCTGTGTCAAATACTGATGATTGCCTATCGGGAAAAGAACCGGGTTGAAGATACCATCACGGAAGTTTCGAACCGTTATGCCATGGAGGTTCTTCAGGAGTTTATTACCGGAGGTTACGGGACAACTCAGAATTTGTCGATTGCTTTTGAGTCTCTTTACAATGCGGGAGAAATCGACCGGAATAAGCTGAATGTCATTCTCCGTAATTTTTTGGAAAAAAACAATGATTTGTACGCGATATGGAGTGTTTGGGAAAATTGCGACGGTCTGGATGAGAGTTACCGTCGGCGGGGATTGGGACATCCGGAAACAGGCGCTTTTGTTCCTTTCTGGTATCGGGCTTCGGACGGAAAGATTCTGCTTTCCGAATGCCGTTTTTATAATTCCCCTGGGGAAGGAAAAGGTTTGTATTATAAAATACCGATGGCAAAAAATGCATCCGTTATTATGGAACCGTCACAGGAAATTCAGAACGGAGAATTGCTGCAGGTTGTCAGTTTTGTGACGCCGATCCGGATTGACGGCAAACCGGTCGGAGTGGTCGGTGTCGATTATAATCTGAGCCGTTTGACCGAGCGAATCGGGGAATTTGCTTTTCCGCATCCGCAATATGATGCCTATTTCTTTTCCGCAGGCGGAATTTATGTTTCTTCATCGGATCCCGAAAAAATCGGAAAAAGTGTTTTGGCTTATGAAGGTCCCGAAAATATGGCGCAATTGCGGGATTTTTCGAATCACTCGTACTCTATTGTTAATCTGGACGGAATATATAATGTGGCGGTTCCGGTGCGGATAAGCGATAATGCGGAAAATCCGTGGGTTTTTGTCCTGACTGTTCCCGCATCGGTTCTTTATCGTGATGCTTATTGGCTTGTCGGAGGAACAATCGCTACAGTGTTTATTCTGATTGCGGTTGTGATTCTGATTATCTTTTTTGTGTCGCGTAGTATTATCAGACCGATTAATCGAATTTCGGTTATGATAGAAGAAATTGCCAAAGGCGAAGCCGATTTGTCCAAAACACTGTCCGTTCACAGTAAAGACGAGTTGGGAGATATTGCAGGCTCGATTAATACGTTTATTGCCAAATTGAGAATGATTATTCAAAAGATGAAATCGGCTATCGAATCGGCTTCCGAAGTTCAGGGAAAAATTTCCGGGTCGACTCAGAATGCCAGGGATTACACTCAACTCATGACCGAAGCGATTTCTTCTACTTTTACATGGATGGATGAAGCCAAAAACGAGGTGTTTGATATTTCCCAGAAACTGGAAGATATTAATATGGAAGTTGACGGTTTTAAAGTTACCGTCGAGAACGGAACCGCCGTCGTATCTCAGTCATCGACAGCTACCAACGAAATTGTGGCGACCATCAACAATATCAGTTCCAATGTTTCCGGAAATGCCGAAAGCCTGCAGCGTCTGGCCGACTTGTCCGAACAGGGGAAAAACAAGATGGACGAGAATGCGGCACTGATTAAACAGATTAATAACAGCACCAAGAGTATGTTTGATGCAATTAAGGTTGTTAACGGTATTGCCCAGCAGACCAACCTTCTGGCGATGAACGCGGCTATCGAAGCTGCACACGCGGGTGAAGCCGGAAAAGGTTTTGCGGTCGTTGCCGAAGAAATCCGGAAAATGGCGGAAGATTCTTCGAAAAACGCATCAATCATCAGTAAAAACCTGATTGAAGCCGCCAAACTGGTCGAGGCTGTTACGGTTTCCAATACTTCGACTGCTGAAGTGTTCAACGATCTGAATCAGCAGGTGCGCCGGCAGGCACTGGTTCTTGCGGAAGTATCTTCGGCAATGCTGGAATTGTCTCACAGCGGAAACGAACTGTTGGATATCAGCTCCGTATCGCGTGATTCGATGATTGCCGTCGATAAGGGTGCCGGAAAAATCGAAAACAGTATTGTCGAAATCAACATGCTGATTAAACACATTTCCGACAACGTCGATCGCGTTTTCTCTCTGATCGGAGATGTCAAAACACAGGGCGGAGAGTTCAGCGACTCAATGGAGGAATTGTCCGAAGAGGCTTCGAAACTGGGCGCCTATTTTTCCGATATTTCCGAAGAAGTCAATATGTTTAAAACGGAAGACTGAGGATAGCAAAATCAGGATTCTCATATTGTCCGTCAATAAAAACTTCTTGTCTTTACACGGAATTATGGTATAATTTCCCGTAAAGGAGGCAGGAAGTTTTTTTATGCTTGTTCCCTATACGGAAAAAGATTTTTCGTTTCGTGCGGAAACCGTTGATGAAATACTGGAATTTCTGGAGGCTTACAGCGGACAGAAAAAACAGGGACTTCGCTCCGAGTTGACGACTCTCGGTGAGCGCTCGAAAAAAACGGGACAGTTTTTCGAAAGCAAAAAATGCGGATTCTGGATCGGATACGACCGGCAGCGTGACGATTATATTATTTACCGAAGAGACGTTTACGATCCGTCCAATCTGTTTTTTGTTTTGTACGATTTAATCGTCACACCGACGGACCTGCCTGTCGAAGAAGAAATCGCGTATAAGATTGATGCCGTCGAACGCTATTTTTCCCGTGCTGCGGAAATGGAGGAAGAATCTTTTGCGGAAGAGAAGGAAGAGGTTCTGAAACTGACCCGGCAGATGGTTGAAGTTACCCGTTCTTTTGATGATGAGGAATTTGATGAAGAAGAGATGGAGCAGATCTCCGATGCCATCGATAAAACTTACTTTGCTCCTCTGGAAACGGTTTTTAACGGAATTATCGACAGAATCGCCGAACCGCGGATTAATATTAAAGTCGATTCTCCCGATCATCTGATAAGGGACTGAGTGAAACGTCGTCTGGCGGCAGCCGTTGCCGTTTTCCTCTTTTCGTGTCTGCCTCCCGAAAAAAGTTTTTATCCGACACAAACAGCAGCCGATCGGTTTCGTGAAATTAACGTCAGTACCGTTGATTATGCCGGGGGGACGCCGGTTAAGGGAGTGCCTGTGACGGTTTTTAACGAAAAAGGAGAACAGGTCGAGGTATACGAAAATAAAGACGGCTGTTTCGTTTTTCGTCCCGGAAAAAAAGGTGTCTATTCGCTGAGGGCCGGAGGCGGAAATTCCGGACGGGCTGTATCGATCTGTTCCGGGATAACCGTTCCTTCTGTTTTTTCTTCCGTCGAATTAAGACTGCCGGAATCGGACCGTCCTGCCGAACCGCCGCGGTTTTCTCCCGTAAAATATTTTTCGGACACGAATGACAAAGGAAATATACTGACAGACTGCGTGCTTTCCGGAACTCCTGAGAAAGTCAGTGTTTCGATAACGGGTATTCATCCCGTTGATTCTTCGACTGCTTACACGGCAAAACCGATTATTGCGGCATTGGATGACGATCCGTATTCGTTCTTTTTAATCGAATCGGTGACTTATCCGGAAATCGGTATTCCCGACGGTTCGGAGTATCGTACTTCGGCCGAATTCGATTTGTCACTTTTCGATTGGGAGGAAGGTGTTCACTATCTGGTGTTTCGGGCGTTTGATGTATACGGTAACAACACGCTCCATTATGTTCCTTTCTCTCTTTTGCGCAAAGAAAAAGACCGGGACGAATCGATTTCCTCTTACCGGCCGGAATGGATTATGGCGGAAGCCCGTACGTTTGGCGTTTCCCGCAATTTATTTACGACGGAAAGCGGGAACAGCACGCGGTATGTTTCTCTGGATTTTCGGATTTATAAAAATAAGGCGGAACCGGCGGCCGTCCGCGGATTTCTGATTTACCGCAGCGAAGACGGAAAGAATTACGAGTGCATAGCCAAAATGAATCACGGCGGCCTGTATGATTCTCTGAGTTACAATTTTACCGATACGGATGCCCGGCTGCGGTTCGGTGAAACGTATATGTATAAAATACGGGCCTATGCCGACCGGACACTGAGCCGGTATTCGGATGCTGTCTCCGTTGTTTTGAACGAACCGTATTTTCTTGAAATGTCTCAGCCGGCGGACGGAGCTGTTGTCGAAACGTCGCCTGTCGTGTCGTTTCGACTGACGTCGGCGGGAACCGGTAATCTTTTTTTTCACTATCGGGAGTTTTCGTTTTCGGTGAATATCGGTCAGGTCGGAGTGACGATGTACGAATATCCGCTTTACTCTTTCGATGCGGTCTACGATTGTGCTGCCGATTCTTTTTCCGAAACCAACGGCCTCCCTTATTTAAACCGCGCTTTTTCCTGTAACCGGCTGACCGGTGAAATCAATGTCGATTTGTCCGCTTTTTCGGCCGATTTGCTGAAACCGGGAGTCTCTTATTGGGTTTATATCGGAAACGAAAATTCGGCGCACGGTCCTTATTTTCGCAATCAAAGCGGTATTTCTTCGTCGGTTGTTTTCGGCAGTTCCGCGGAATGGGGCGGTATTATGACCGACACGTTGCGGGTTTTTTCAATTCAAAGGAACGGAACGTGAAAAAGCGTAAATGGGTTTTGCCGATTATGTTTTTGATGTTTCTTTCGTGCCGGCTCGATTCTCCGGTTTTACCGCAGAGGGATGAAGATCGTCATATTACGGACGGATATGCGTTTTTGAATGTGGTGTCCGGTCAAAAATGCGGTGCTGTTTTTTGGGCGGAGAGAGGCGGAAAAGTGACCGATTCGTTTTTCAGCAACGGGTCATATTTTTATCATGTTGCCGTTCCCGAAACTGATGCCGAAAAAGCGGTTGAATTATTGAAGCGCGAAAGTTTTATCGGGGCAGCGGATATCGATACGGTTTTACGGTGGGAAGAGTCGCCGGCGGAGACCGAACCGCTGTTTGCGACGCAGTATGCCGCCGAATTGTGCCGGCTTAAGGATTTATACGATGATAAAAATCTGATTCTCAAAAACCGGGTGGCGGCAGTGATTGTGGATTCGGGGATTAATCCGGTGCATGAGGAGTTGGAGGGAGTTTATCGCGCCGGATGGTCGGCTTTTTCACGCAGTACGGGCGGCAATTACACTTATCTTCTCGATGATTTATCAACCAATCGGGAAGTGGTTTGGGCAAAAATCACCGATACGGTTTCCTGGGACGCGGTTACGGGCAGTGCACACGGAACCGCCGTTGCATCCGTTATCGGCGGAAACGGCAGCAACCGAAAGGGTTTTTCGGGTGTGGTCCCGGATATGATTGACATTTATGTTTTGAAAGCATTTGCATCAAACGCCAACGGGGTATCGGTTCCCGGTTCCGGTTCTTCGTGGGCGCTTTACAGCGGTTTGCAGCGTTATATTTGCGGTTACAGTTCAGCGGAATTCGAAGAAGAAAATCCGGTTTCCTGGAAAGAATGGACGCAGAAAAACGGGTCTCCTTACCGGCAGAAAGTGCTTCCGGTCAATATCTCTGTCGGAGCTTCCGTCGCTTCGGGTTTTGAAATGTTTGTTTTGAAAAAGTTATGGGAAAACGACGCTGTTGTGATTGCCGCGTCGGGGAACGAAGGTTTGGGAACCGTGTGTTATCCGTCGGCTTATTCGTTTGTCCTTTCCGTCGGGGCGGTCGATTCGGCGGGGATCCGGCCGCCGTTTTCCAATTACGGTGACTGTCTGGATTTAACCGCACCCGGAGTTTCCGTGCCGATTGCGGACGGCACGGGGACGGCCGGCTACAGGTGGAGCGACGGAACTTCGTTTGCCGCACCGTTTGTAACGGGAGTGGCGGCCCGGATGGTCGGAGTGAATCCGAATCTGACAAAACATCAGCTTTTCTCGATATTAAAAGCATCCGTCATCCGACCCGAAACGGTTGTTTTTGACGGCGGGTTTCATCGCGAATACGGCAGCGGAGTGATCGATGCTTACGAAGCGGTGACGGCTGCAAAGAAAAACGTTTCGCAGTCGGCGGTTTCGACCGGCGATTTAAATGTCGCTGTCAGAGAAAGCGATACATCACAAAGCGGTATCTTCTTTTTTTACCTGTATGATGCCCGGAACCGGCTGGCGGCGGCTCATCCGGCGGGAACGGACGGAACTGTCTTTTTCGGAGCTTTGTATCCGGGGACTTACCGTTTGGAAATACAGGTTCCCGATTCGGTCGGCAAAGTCGAACCGCCTTTTATGAACGTAACGGTTACGGCTGATACCGTTCGCGTCGACGGATTTGCATCCGGTGAAACACCGGTATTTTATGTCACATACCGTTGAGGTCTTGCTCTTCCCCGAAAATTTGATATAATAACCGGTAATGAGAAATTATGCAATCTGTCTGTTTTTGGTGACAGCGGCAGTTTCCCTTTTCGCTCTCGATGATTCCGACCTCTTTTATCAGGCGGAACGCAAATTCGAAGCCGGCGATTATTCGTCCGCTATCATTGATTACGAAGAATTAATCCGACAGTACCCTCTTTCCTCTTATCTGACAGATGCCCAGTATCGGCGTGCGGTGTCATTGTTCCGGTTGGGACGTACGGAGGAGTCTTTAAAACTTTTTTTGCGGATTCGCGAACGCTATGCCGACGGAACGCTGACCGGCACTCTGTCGTTCTGGCTCGGAATTAATTATTATGTTCTGAAAGATTATGAAGCAGCCGAAAAAGAATTGTCCGATTATCTCGAAAAGCAGCCGAACGGCGAATTCCGCAAAAACGCTTTACTGACGCTGGCCTTTGCCCAATACAAAAATAACAGGGGAGAAGCCGCACTGGAAACGGCGTTTCGTCTTTCCGATTCAGAACTGAATATCGAGGACGAACCGGAAGCGCTGGCCGTTATTTTTTCGCTGTTTCTAAAATTCGAAGAATACGAAAAGCTGGTGCGTTTTTCGCAAACATACAGTCCGGAGGGTTTACCTGCCCGATATCGCGATGAACTGACATATTACCGGGCGGAAGCTTTTTTCCGTCTGAAAGAATACGAAAAAGCGGAAGCCGATTATCTGCGGTGTCTGAATGCTTCGTCAGGTGAAATTGCGGCCGGGTCGGCGCAAAGGCTTTTTTCTCTTTACCGTATACAGCGGAAATACGATGAGCTCAATAAACTGATGCGCACAGCCGAAGACCGTTTTGCGGAAAAGCCGGAAGTGATCAATGCTCTGCGGTTGAAATACGGTGTCGAAAAATACAAATTAAAACGGTATGACGAAGCGATTATCAGTTTAAACCGTATATGGACCGGGGAACCGCTTTCCGTTATGGATGATCTTGTTCCGCTTTATCTGGCGCAGTCTTTTGCCGCCAAAGGTGAACCGGGACGGGCTTTTGATGTTCTGGACCGTTACCGCGGTGAAATTAAAGAACACAAAATACCGCTTCTTTTTCTTGCGGTGCGTTACGGTGCCGAAACGGCGCAGTGGGCAGCGGTCGAACGGGATGCGGCTGCCTTTCTGGCGACGGATGCCGGCATCGAAGAAAAAGAATCGGTGGCCTGCCTGCAGGTACTTTCGCTTATCGAACAGAAAAAATTTGACGAAGCGCGGAAGGCGGCAACCGAACGGGAATCCGAACTGCCGAACCTGGCGGTACAGCAGCGTTTTGTCCGTCTGAAATTACGGATTGCCGAACAGACCGGAGATCTGGATTATTCCGTCCGTTCTCTCGACCGTTATCTCGGGAATGCATCCGAAGACGATCAGGCGGTTTTAACTTATATCGGGCAGAATTTTCGGGCAAAAGATTTCGGAAAAATCATCGATTATTCTTCCGAACTACGGAAAAAGAGACCCGGTCTTGCGGAAGAAAATCCCGTTTTGGAAGTTTTCGTCCGTTATATGAGGGCTCTCTCTTTTGTCAGCCTGAAACAGTACGGCGAGGCTCTGAGGGAATTCGAAAAAATATCACCCGAGGATCTCCTTCGTAACGGATGGAATGATCTGGTTCCGTATTATTTTTACTATTACGGTTGGGCCTGTTACCGGACAACGGCCTACGATAAAGCGTTGGATCGTTTTTCCGCCTATCTCAGAGAAAATCCCGAGGGAGAATTTCGTCTGAAGTCGCTCTATTTGTGCGGCTGGTGCTGTTATTCTCTGGAAGAGTACGTAAAGGCAGCCGAATGGTTTTTGCGCTATGCGGAAGAAGAAACGGGAGCATCCCGATTAAATGCCGCTTTGACGGCCGGAAAAGCGTATGCGGCTGCCGGCGTCAACGATAAAGCGGAAAGTGTTTTGACAGCTGTCGCTTCATCGGCTCCGCGCCGTCTGAGAACGGAAGCTCTCTACGAATATGCTTTACTGATGAGAAAGACCGGGTTTGCCGATAAAAGTGCCGACCTTTTTCTGCTGATTTTTAAAGAAGATCCGAAAGCGGAAGAGGCGCCGGGGGCGTTGCTGACGGCTGCCGAAATTTACCGCGAACGGGGTAAAACCGATCAGGCGATTCTGGCTTACACCGATTTTGCCGTTTCGTATCCGGATTCGCCGCAGCTGGTTCAGTCTCTGGCGGCACAGGCCGAGCTGCTTTTTGATGCGGGACGTTATTCCGAGTCGGCTTCGGTTTTGGCCCGGTGGGGTAATGCCGACACCGCCAACCGGTACGAAATGAGAAGACTGGTTTTGCGGGCACGGCTGGCTATGAAAACAAAAGCTTGGGATGAAGCGGCGTCCGCCTGGAACGAGCTTCTGTACCGCTTTCCCGAAGAGGGCAGGCGTTTGAACGCTTCGCTGGAGCTGGCAAAACTTTCCTATCTGAAGTTGGGGCAGAGCGACCGTGAAGCCGAACTGTCGCTGGCGTTTGCCCGCAGCGGCGGCCTTGACAGTGAGGAAGGACGAAGTGCGGCTGTCGATCTGGCCGGGATTTATTTTGCCGATAAAGCGAATCGGGCGGCAGAAGCGGCCAACAGTACCGTTCTTTTAAACGAGCTGATTCGAAAGTATCCGCAGGATACGAAAAACAGCGCCCGGGCGCGGTTCCGGCTCGGACAGAAAGCGTATGACGAGCAGAAGTATGCCGAAGCACTGTCGCTGTTTGTCGATGCGGTTGCGGGCGACGGAACAGCCGCCTTTGTACCCGAAGCCCTGTTTAAAGCCGGAATGTCGGCCCGTGCCGAAGGACAGACCGGGGATGCCGATGCGCTCTTTTCCCGGCTGAGAACCCATTTCCCGCAGTCGGAATGGACCCGCCGTATACCGGCGCAAAGGAGGCGTTCATGAAGCGCGAACTGTTTTTGGGGCTCTTTCTGTCCGCAGCCGGATTTCTTGCGGCCGAAAATCCGGCGGATGCGGTCGGACAGGATCCCGATATCGTTCTGCCGCCTATGTTCCTGGAAATCGAAGATTCGACAAAAGAGAATGTGACGACCGCTCTTCCGGGAAGCGGGGCAGCGGAAACGGTTGTTCTGCCCGAACTGACGGTTCCGATGCCCGATCCGACCGAGTCCGAATTCGATGACGGACAGATTGATGCCTTTTTGGCAACTGTCGGCGGACAGGGGGCTCTTTCCGATTCCGGGACTCAAACAGTCCGAACACTGCCGGTCGGCCTCGACGGACATGCCGGATTGGGAACGGTCGGAGAAATCGAATTGGGATTTTCTCTCTTCGGCAATACCGAAAAATCGTCATTTCGCTTTTCGGCAGACCATCACAGTCGGGACGGATTCGGATTCCGTCCGTGGGGCGGAGCTTTTTTTGATCGCGAAAACCGCTTTTCGGGCAGCCATTCGTTTCGGGATCGGGTTTTCGGAAACGAATTCGAGGCTTCGTTTTTTTCCCGTGCGTTCGGAACACAGGATCTGACGGTCGGGAACGATGCCCGCCGGGATCTTTTTTTCGCTGCCTCCGACCGCTTTGCCCTGGATGCCGGAGCGTTGCGTTTTGAGGCTTCCGTCGGTTTTGATATGGTTCACCGGTATACACAGGATGCCGGTGTCGGGGCGACAGACCTTTTCCTCGATCCTCGTGCGGAACTTTCCGTGCGCCTGCCCAATGCCAGGCTGAAATTCGGTACCGGTTATGCATGGAACGGGTCGCTGTTTGCCGATAATCACGGGCACAGTGCCGATTTTCTTTTCGAATTTGATGCCGAGCTGCCGAAGGCGGTTAATCTTTCCGGCGGTATAGGGTTGTTTTGGGACGGTCGGGAACGCCGTTCGGTGTACGGTACCGATTTTCTCGGACTTACGATTCCGTTTTATTTGCAGATTTACGGATCGGCTTCCGACTTTTTTCAATACCGGTTTAAAGGCGGTTTCGAAAACGAACGCCGTTCTTATGCGGAATTGACCCGCGAATTCCGTTATCCGGAACCGGTTGCTTTAACGGCTCTTTCGGGATGGTTTGCGGAAGCCGAACTTGATTTCCGTATCCGGCGTCTGGCGGTCATTTCTGTCGGATTGGATTTTGACCGTAAAAGCGGAACACTGCTGATTGACGATATGAAGGTGAATCCGACGGGATTGATTTCCGTTACGCAGGGAATCGAAAATCTTCTGTTTGCTTTTTTTCGGACGCGGGTGAATCCGGTTGAAGGGTTGGAACTGACCGCCGGATGGGAAGGTTCACTTCTTCCTGCCAATCGTTATTATTTTAAACCGCGTCACTGTGTCGACGGCAGGATCGAATATACAATTCCGCGCCGATGGTTTACATTTATGACACAGCTGCGGTTTGAATACTACGACCGGGCCTACATCCCCGAATGGGATTGGGGTGCGCGGTTCAGAATAGACGACCATTTTTCACTTTCGTTGGCACTTGATGATTTACTCTCTCCGATATATAAAGAAGGACGCCCGACTGTCTGGGGAGATTATATTGCTCCCGGACTCGGGGCTTCGATACAATTGGAAATCAAATATTAAGTGAGGTTTTTATGCTGAAGATTTTGCAGGACGGCGGAGCCGTTATGATTGTCATTTTGCTGCTTTCGTTTGCGGCGCTGGTTTTGGTTATCGAACGCTTTCTTTATTTTCGGAAAATCGACCGGAACCGAAAGCAGTTTACGGATTCGTTGTTTCGGCTTCTGGAAGTTCGTGATTTTCAGGGGGCATTACAGCTGTGCGACCGGTTTCCCTGCCCCGTAGCGGAAATGACCCGTGCGGGACTGGAGCACCGCCGCTTTTCGCTGGAGGATATAAAAGAAGCGATGAGCGTTCGTGCCAACAGTGAAGTTCCGAAAATGGAACGGTTTGTCGGGGCTCTGGGAACAATTGCCAATATTGCGCCTCTTCTCGGACTTTTGGGAACGGTTACGGGAAATATTAAGGCGTTCGGTCTTTTGGGATCGTCGGGGGCTGCAGCCGATCCGTCGCTGCTGGCTTCGGCTATCGGTGAAGCACTGTACACAACGGCGGCCGGTATTATCGTCGGAATTCCCGCCATTATTTTCTATAACATGTATGTAAATCGGGTCAATAACCGGATTGTCGATATGGAAACGGAGCTTAACTCCATTGCTGCCGCCATCAAGTCGGGCAGCGGAATATAGGAGCCGGTTATGAGTCGAATCCGCAGACGGCTGAAACCGTCGGTTCACGCCGATTTGGTACCGATGATCGACATCGTGTTTCAGCTGGTCATATTTTTTATGATTTCCAGTACCTTTATTCAGGTGCCCGGTATTGCGTTGACGCTGCCGCAATCCGAAACGGCGGAAAAAGTGACCGTCACCGAACTGGTGATTACCGTTGTCGACGATCATTCCGTGTATTTGAATCGGGAACAGATGACATTCGAAGCCGCAGATGCCGTTTTGCAAGGTTACACCGACGAGCAGCGTAAAACACTGTCGGGTGTCGTTGTGGAGGGAGATAAAACCGTTTCGTATGAAACGATGGTGAAATGTCTCGATCTTCTCAGGCGTAACGGCTTTGACAGCATCGGTTTGAAAATGAGGCAGGACCGTTGAAAGGAAATTCCCGGCAGAATGAAGACCGCCGCCGGCTTTTTCAAAGCGCCGGATTAGCCGCTGTCGTTTACATTATATTAATTTTTTCGTTTTCCCTTTATTTTTACAGCCATCGTCAGCAGGTTCAACCGTTCGGCGCCTCGGCCGTTTATCTCGAACTGATGCAGGTTTCGCAGGCACCCACCCGCGCGCCCGCCTCCAACCCCGGCGGCAGCACGCCGATGCGGAACGAAAGCCGCAATACGCAAACGGCTTCGACGGCAGCGGCAGCCGGACAGAATCGACGCCCGCAAACGCAGTCAAAACCGGCTGCCGCGGTCCCGACGGAAGAGGCGGCGCCGGCGGAAGAGTGGAATGATGATTTCTTTTCCGATGTCGATTTCGGCGAACGCGGAGAGATCAGCGCCGCCAATACGGAAAGTACCGTTTCGGCATCCGATGTTTCCGATACGGTTTTAAGCAGCAGTGATTACAGCCGTCTCGATTCGGCCCTGAACCGGACTCCGGCTGCCGGAAACACCGCCGGAGGGGAACTGGTGTCCTCCAAAGCAACTGCCGCGTCCGGTCTCGGTACGGAGGAATCGGTTTCCGTTATCGATATGGAAGGGCTGACGGACAGTCGAAAGCTGCTGGCGATGACTGATCCCGATTTTTCCGGAGTCGATACGGCCGGAAGAAGCCGGTTCTCGTTTGTAATTTCTTTTGATTTAAATGCCGACGGTACGGTGACCCGTGTTTATGTTACGGAATCAAGCGGATCGGCATTGGCCGACCGGAGAATGGAGCAGGCGTTGCGGCAGTGGCGCTTTGCTTCCGTTCCGGGAGGTACGACTGTTCGAGTGAGGTTAAAATATTATGTCCGTGTTCGATGAAATACAGGCTGCCGCGTTCGATATTGACGGAACGCTTTATCCCAATTATCAAATGTATGTTTGGGGATTGCCCCAGATGCTTTTCTGTCCCCGGCTTTTGCATGCTTACAACGAAGTCCGTAAGGAAATTCGCCGAACCGATACGACCGGAGAAAAATTTACCGATGCACAGGCTCGCCTGATGGCCGTTCGACTGGAAACGCTGACATCACGGGCTGCGGAAAAGATTGAACGCTGCCTTTACCATCCGTGGGCCGTACAAACCCGCATCATTCGACCCGTCAGGGGGCTGCGTGAATTTCTGACAGCTCTCAGAAAAAAAGGAGTGCCACTTTATGCGCTCTCCGATTTTCCCGTCGGCCGTAAACTCGAATACCTCGGTGTTGTCGATCTTTTTACAAAAGCGCTTTGCAGCGAGGATTACGGTCGGCTGAAACCGGATCCGGCACCGTTTCTCGCTCTCAGAAAAGCGGCAGACGTGCCAGCTTCGAAGATTCTTTATTTCGGCAACAGCTATTCAAAAGATATTGTTGGGGCACGTTCCGTCGGTATGAGAACCGCTTACATTACGCGAAAACCCCGTGCCGACCGTCCGGCCGATCTGGTTTACCGTAATTACGAAGAGCTGACCGCATTGCTCTCCGACTGATGCCCGGGTCATTGACAAAAGGATTTGCTTTTCGCTACAATAAAAATGATGAGAACAGGTCTGTTCTCAAGGAGGAAATCATGAGCCGTATTTCGACAATTGTTTTTCTGTTGACGGGGACGCTTCTGTTATTTTCCTGCAAAACAGTTTCGGGAATTTCCGGAGAGACAGATGATTCTGTTCCGGTTGAAATTAACGGAGATGTATTCGTCGAAAAGAATAATGCGCAGCCGCTGCTGTTTTCGCCCGATATGAAAGAGTATCGGCTCTACGGTCCTTTGGCGGCTGTCATTGCCGAAAACTATAATTATAATATCGTGAAATTAAAAGGAATTCCGGGACAAACCAGGGATGACGACGGACGGATTCCTTTCGAAGTGCGGGAAATTTTGAAAGGAGAAAAGCAGTGACGGGTCCGAAGGCTTTGTTTTTCGATATGGACGGTACACTTGCGGATTCCGTGGGAGCCATCGGCACCATCTGTAACCGTATTTTAAAGAAATACGGTTATCCCGAACATGAGCTGTCTGCTTACAAACGTTTTGTAGGGAACGGAATCCGTCAGGCAATTTGCAGTGCCGTCGCCGGTCGGGTCGAAGAGGCGGTTCTCGATAAAATGTTTGCCGATTTTGTGGCCGAATACGACCGCGATCCGTTTTCGTCGACCGTTCTTTATCCGGGTATGGGGGAGCTTGTCCGAAAAGCGGCGGACGCCGGGATTTTCTGCTTTATCGTGACCAATAAGGCGCAGCCGATTGCGCAAAAAATTGCCGACGCCTTTTTCGGCGCCGCGGTGAAGGAGGTTATCGGGTTTCGTGACGATATACCGCCGAAACCGGCTCCCGACGGCGTTCGGATGCTTTTGAAGCGCTACGGATTGAGGGAAAATGAAACTCTGTTTGTCGGAGATTCGGAAGTCGATTACCGCACGGCCCGTAACAGCGGTGTACCGGTCGCCGTCATGGAGTGGGGCTATGCCGATCCCGATTTTTTTCGTTCAAACCGTCCCGATTTTCTTTGTCCGGATGCCGCAGCACTGAAAAATATTATATTCCCGGAATGAAGGGTTGAAATCGCATTCGATTTTTGATAAACTGTGCTATATTTTATAAGAGGAAAGAAGGATGATTAAAGCCGGACAGATCGATAAAAGTACGTTCCTGTTTTTTAAAAACGAGCCGTGTATGGTTGTCGAAAGAGAATTTGTGAACCCCGGGAAAGGGTCTGCTTTTTGCCGTGTCAAATTGAAAGGTTTGACCAGCGGAAAAGTTTATCAGGAAACATTTAAAACGCAGGATAACGTCGAAGACATTCAGGTCGAAGAAAAAACCTGCCAGTATTTGTACAGTGATAACGAAGCTTATCATTTCATGCACAATGATACATACGAACAGTTTGAAGTTCCGATGGAAGGTTTGGAAGATCGTCTGCAGTACATGAAAGACGGAGACAGTTACCGGGTTGTGCTGTGGGAAGACAAACCGATTGATATTAAAATTCCTCCCAAAATTGTATACACTGTGGTTGATGCTCCCGAAGCTATTAAAGGCGATACGGCAACCAACGTAACAAAGGTGGTCACTTTGGACACCGGATTGAAAGTGAAAGCACCTTTCTTTATTAAAGAGGGCGAAAAGATTTTGGTCAATACCGAAACAAACGAGTACGTTGAGCGGGTCAACGAATAGCCGATAACCCGTTATCAGACCGGATTGCATCGGATCCGGTCTTTTCTTTTTTACAAATTAAATCGCTGTTTTGGAGGGGTTATGGATTTTCATGGATTAAAAAAAATAGGATTTCCTGTACTGACGACAGGTTGTGTTTTATCGGGAGTATCCTGTATCGATCAAACACCGAGAGATTTGGCCAATATGAATATAATCCTGTTCATGGTGGACGATATGGGATTGAATGATACCCAGGTTCCGTTTTTGGATGGAGGTTCGACCCTGAATCAGTATTATTATACTCCCAATATGGTACGACTGGCAGAGAAAGGAGTACGCTTTACAAGCGCGTATGCCTGTCCCGTATCGTCGCCGACGCGTGTCAGTCTGATGACCGGATCCAATGCGGCCAGGCATCGCGTTACCAACTGGACACTGGATATGAATGTCAATACCGATTCGTTCGGAGGAAATAACGCTCTGACCTCTCAGAACTGGAATTATAACGGGATTTCTCCCGATTTGGGATCCGACGCGACACAGGATAATATTTATGAATCCACCTGTTTTCCGGAGGTACTGAGACAGAACGGATATCGGACAATTCATTTGGGGAAAGCGCATTGGGGGCCGTCGGAACACTGGCGGCAGAACCGTTAAATCTCGGTTTCGACGTGAATATCGGCGGCTGTGCTGCCGGCGGTCTGGCCAGTTATACGATACCCAATGAAGATGCCAGTTATTCTTTCGGTTCGGACGGACGAATTCCTTTCCCATTAATCAATCAGTATGCGGAAAAAGAGTCCAATTACCATATTACCGATGCGATTACCAAGGCAGCAAAATCGGAAATTGACCGGGCTGTCGAAGATGAAACACCGTTTTATATGTATATGTCTCATTATGCAGTGCATTCTCCCTATCAGGAAGACAGTCGGTTCATTGACCGATACGGTTCAGGGAATTCGACAACCAGAAATTACGGGACATTGATCACGGGTATGGACCGTTCTCTCGGAGAGTTAATGGACTATCTGGAAGAAAAAAAGATAGCCGATAAAACGATTATCATTTTTATGGCGGACAACGGCGGTCACCATTGGAACAAAAATACACCGTTAAAGGGTTCGAAAGGCTCTTTATGGGAAGGCGGAATTCATGAGCCGATGATGGTTTACTGGCCCGGAGTAACAGACGCTTATGCCGGACAGACGAACGATTCTCCTGTTATTATCGAGGATTTCTTTCCGACAATACTGGAGATGGCTAATATCAAAGAATCCTCTTACGCTTCCCGCTTAAAGCAGGTTGTTGACGGACAGAGTTTTGTTGCGGCATTGCGGGGAAATAAGCTGATTAATACCGAACGGCAACTGATTTTTCATTATCCGAACCGTTGGGGTGAAGCGACAACTTTGGACGGTAATGCTATCGGAGAACCGTCGAGTGCCATTATCGAAGGTGGCTGGAAATATATTTATTTTTACAATGATAACAGTGAGTTTTTATATAATCTGAATAATGACGAAACGGAACAGATCAATCTGGCAGCATCCGAATCGGTCAAAAAAGAAGAAATGGCCAAAAAGCTTTCGGATTATCTGAAATCCGTTGACGCGACCATGGTTTACAATAAATCGACACAGCTGGCTGTTTATCCTGATCAATCCACGAAAGATATGTCGGCTGTTTATAGTCCGGATGCGGACGGTGTTCTGTATCTTGATTTCGGCAACCAAAAGAATACGGTTGAAACAATCCCTGCCGTCGGGTTGGGATCCGATACCGTTTTCCTGTCGGGAACTGATAGCCGCAAGATCCGCTTCGATGATTCTGCGGAGGGCTCTCTCGATGTGAGTTTTTCCGGAATCATTAAACCCAATGGCGATAAAGGCTGTTTTGCTTCCGTAGATGAAGCAAACGCTTTCGGTACATTGATCTCCGGTTTTGCGAAAGAAGCGGACTTAACAACAAAGTATCAGGCAGTCTGGGGTGATGCGGTAACATTGGAATCCGAAGCACCGCGGATTACCGTAACATTCCGCGGGATGCCTGCCGATGGTTCGTATGAGTTAAAGTTGCTGAGTGTCAGAAACAACAACTGGTACGGATCGGCCGGCAGTACGAAAATCACAAATGCCGTTTATGATATTACATCCGGAACGGTTTCGGGAACTCCTGTTGCGGTGGGCATAAAGAAAACCTCTCAGGAAGATGTTTCTTCAAAAGCGATTCTCAGCGATACAGATAAATTTACGATTAATCAGGACGGAACTGACACGGAAGTTTGGGGATTTTGTCTGACTTGGAACGTGACTCCCGTAAACGGAACTGTTGTTTTGGATATTTCCGGCGTTTGTGCCGTAACTGCTTTACGAATCGAAAAAAGGTAGAATGATTTTCCCCGGCTTTGCCGGGGTTTTTCTTAAAACCGAAGAACGGGAGAATTATATGAACAAAAAGCAGATAGGGGCGACAATGTTTGTATCGTGCGGGGTTGTTCCCGCCGGATGGTGTGCCGGAAGTATGCCTTCGGAACAATGGAATATCATTCTCTTTATGGTTGACGATATGGGGGTAAACGATACCTCGGTTCCGTTTTTAAAAAACGGATCAGAATTAAACAGCTATTATAAAACCCCCAATATGGAAAAACTTGCAAGAAAAGGAGTGCGGTTTACCAGGGCGTATGCATGTCCGGTCTCATCTCCGACCCGGGTCAGCCTGATGACAGGTGTTAACGCGGCACGTCACAGGGTCACCAATTGGACACTGGAGCCGAATCAATCAACCGATGCGTTTCCGAAGAATGCGAAAACGGCCGCCGAACCGTGGAATTGGAACGGAATTTCGCCCGATCTGTCCGTCGACATAACGGAGAAAGCTCTTTATGAGGCTACCTGTTTTCCTTCTCTGCTGCGGCATAGAGGGTATAAAACAGTTCATATCGGAAAAGCGCATTGGGGAGCCGGAGGTACTTTGGCGGCGGATCCTCTCAATCTCGGATTTGATGTCAATATCGGGGGGTGTGCCGCCGGAGGTCTTTCTTCGTATACGATTGCCGATCGAGCGCATACGTATGCTTTTAATAAAGCCGGTGACTATCCGTTTCCCGATTTAAATCTTTATGCCCGCGAAGAAAAAGGATACCACATTACCGATGCCGTGACCGAGGCGGCTATTACGGAAATCAGCCGTGCCGTTGCGGAAAAAACTCCGTTTTATATGTATGTTTCCCACTATGCGGTGCATACGCCGCATGAATCCGATCCGCGGTTTGAACATCTTTACCGCGGTAAAAACCGGAAATACGGAACACTGATCAGCGGTATGGATGAATCGTTGGGCCGCATTCTGGATCATTTGGAAACAGCCGGGATAGCCGACAAAACTATTTTTATTTTTATGGCCGATAACGGCGGTCATCACACGACGACGAATGTCCCCCTGTCCGGATCGAAGGGCTCTGTTTTTGAAGGGGGTATTCGCGAACCGATGATTGTTTACTGGCCGGGGGTCACGGATGCAAATGCCGGAGGAATCAATGAAACGCCGATAATAATAGAAGATTTTTATCCGACGATTATGGAAATGGCCGGAGCGCTTCCCGGAACATACGAGGGGTCGTTAAAACAGGAAATTCTTGACGGAAGAAGTTTTGTTCCGGCTTTGAAAATGAATCGGACGATGAATCCGGAGAGAGAGCTTGTTTTTCATTATCCCAACTGGTGGGGCGAAGAATCTGCGGCAAGCCGTATGATGAGAGTGCCGGTCGGGAGGCCGGCCAGTGCGATTATTGTCGGAAATAAGAAATTGATTTATTTTTACGAAAATAATGAATCCCGATTGTACGACTTGGCGGATGATGAGAGAGAGCGAAAACAAATCGACAGCAAAGAGATAAAGGCCGATTTGGCATCCCGTTTAACCCGTTATCTGAAAGAGAGGGAAGCGACAATGGTCTATAATTCCGGCACCGGACTGATAACGTATCCGGACGGATTTGTCGAACAGGCAAACCGGTAAGGGGTTGGCGGGAGGTTTCTGTTAAGGGAAGAAATCTATTTTACGGCGGAGCCGGTAACTTTTTCTTTATCGATGAACATGAGGAGAAAAGCAATTGTCATAACCGGCAGGCAAAACAGAAGCCCCTTTTCGTTTGCAATACGGACAGACAGAATGCCGAGCGGGATTCCCGCAAAAAAAGAAAGAATCAGTCCGAAATAGTTTTTCATTTTTCTCAATTCTTCTCTGTTTCCTGTTTTCCGGTACCGGTATAATGCATCGCTTCCGCTGCGCAGATTTCCCGTACAGAAAGTTGTCGCCGATGCATATCCCGAACTTTTGCGAAAAGCGGAAAATTGAATGGCGCAAACGGTAGAAATCAGAATATTGGCAGCGGTATCGGGTATCCATCCGCGGGGAAGGAAAGATGCAATTGTCAGAAGAAGAATTTCAATCAGTATCAGACACTGTCTCCAGTGAATTTGGCGTGATTTGCGGATTCCGTCGCGGACGGCGTGAGAAATCATCACCCCTCCGGAAAAGGCTGCAACCGGTAAAAGGTAACGCAGACAGCCGGTCCACGAACCGTTGATAAGCTGAATTCCCAGCAGAACGATATTTCCTGTCTGTGCATTGGCAAAGACACCGCCGCGGGCCAGATAGGAATAGGTGTCCAGAAAACCGCCGGCTGCCGTTAATAATCCCGTTGTCAGAAACGATTCCGAAACTTGCGGAGCATCTTTTGTCAGTCGGGCGATTGCGTTCGAAATGATTTTCGAATCATGATCCATAATGCAATTATATGACAAAATTACGAAAAAGAAAATATTGTCCGATACACATAAAAAAAGAAATAAAAAAAATTTAATTTTTATATTGTAATAATTATAAATATATAATATATTATTTTATAGATTATTCCCAATAATAAAGGCAATGCGGAGCCTGAATCCGTAAAAAATATATTATAAGGAGAAATGTATGAGAAGTTTAACAACGTTTGATTTGCAGTATGCACATCGCTTTTACGGCTTTAAAGGAGAAGCCCAGTATCTGCACGGACACACCGGTGTTCTGACCATCGAAGTCGAGGATTCGGTCAACACGGGAGTCAATATGGTTTTCCCCTGTAATGAAATTCAGAAAACAGCCTGGGAAGTTCTGAAAAATTTCGATCATGCCCTGATTCTGCGCGAGGACGATCCGCTTCTGCCGGCGGTTTTGCAGGTTTACGAAGCCCAGGGAATTAAAAACGGTGCGCCCAATAATCAGATGAAAGGACCTGCGTTTAAAACAGAACTGGCCACCGCTTACCCCGACTGCCGTCTGGTTGTGACCAAAGAAACGATGACTGTTGAGGGAATGATCAAAATCGTTTACGATCTTTTGAAGGATAAATTAAATATCGCCAAAATTACTTTTACCAGCGGTGTGAATGCCGGATCGGAAGAGTTTAAGCCGTCTTTAAAAATCGACCGCTGTCCGTTGTGCGGAATTGCTCTCGATGAAAACGGTGTCTGTCCGAAATGCGGATACCGCAAACACTGAAACGATAAGCGGCCGTTACCGGCCGCTTTTTTGATTTCGGAAATCTTTTTCCGGTTTTCGGTTTCTCTTTATATATTTCCTGTTTTCCGACCCGCAAACTTCTTGAAAAAATCGGTCTTTTCCTATAATATAGATACGGTAAAAAAGGTTTATCATAGGAGAAAAAAATGATAGCTAACGGATTAATTCTGATGGTCATGGGAATGGGAATTGTTTTTGTATTCCTTGTCATTTTGATTTATGCGTCAAAACTGACATCTCTGCTGATTACAAAATTTTTCCCTGTCAAAGAGGCTCCGGTACAGGCTGTAAAAAGTTCCGGCAGTAACAACGGTTCCGATGTCGAGGTAGCCATTGCCATTGCGGCTGCCCGTTCGATGCAATAAAAAGAGAGGTTAAGGGATGAAAAAGAAAATTAATTTTATGTGTACGGCTTTCCGCGACGGATTTCAGTCCGCCTACGGAGCCAGAGTTCTGACTGATGATTTTATGCCGGCTGTCGAAGCCGCTGCCAATGCCGGGATTACCCATTTTGAAGCGGGCGGCGGTGCGCGTTTTCAGGCTCCGTTTTTTTACTGCAACGAAAATGCCTTCGATATGATGGATACGTTCCGCAAAAAAGCGGGACCGGATGCCAATCTGCAGACGCTGGCCCGCGGTGTCAATGTTGTCGGATTGAGCTCTCAGTCAAGCGACATTATCAAACTGCATGCGCAGCTTTTCAAAAAACACGGAATGACCACAATCCGTAACTTTGACGCTCTGAATGACGTCAACAACCTGATTTATTCGGGACAATGCATTAAAGACGCCGGTCTCCGCCATGAAGTGACTGTCACAATGATGTCGCTTCCTCCCGGAGCAACAGGTGCCCACGATCCCGAATTTTACATGAATGTTCTGAAGAAAATCCTTGATGCCGGAATCCCGTTCGATTCTGTCTGTTTTAAAGACGCTTCCGGAACTTCCATCCCCAAAGTGGTTTACGAAACGATCAGCCGTGCCAAAAAAATGCTGCCCGAAGGAACACCGATTGCGTTCCACAGCCACGAAACGGCCGGTGTTTCGATTCAGCAGTATATGGCCGCCATTGAAGCGGGTGCGACTCAGGTTGACCTTTCTCTGGCTCCGGTCAGCGGCGGAACCTGTTCGCCCGATATTCTGACAATGTGGCATGCTCTGCGCGGAACCGATTACGATCTCGGAATCGATCCCGAAAAAATCATGGAAGTCGAAGAAATCTTCAAAGACTGCATGAAAGATTACTTCTTCCCGCCCGAAGCGACGATGGTCAACCCGATTATCCCGTTTTCTCCGCTTCCCGGCGGCGCGTTGACGGCCAATACCCAAATGCTGCGCGATAACGGTCTGATGGATAAATACCCCGCTATCGTTGATGCCATGAAAGAATGTGTGGCAAAAGGCGGTTACGGAACATCGGTCACTCCGGTTTCCCAGTTCTACTTCCAACAGGCGTTTAATAACGTGATGTTCGGCAAATGGGAAAAAATTGCCGACGGCTACGGAAAAATGGTTCTCGGCTACTTCGGAAAAACGCCTGTGGCTCCGGATCCCGAAATTGTTAAAATCTGTGCCGAAAAAACGGGAAAAGAGCCGACAACCAAAACGGTTCTCGAATTGAACGATGCGAATCCCAATCTGGGAATCGAAGCAGCCAAAAAACGTCTGAAAGACGGCGGTATTACCGATTTCTCCGATGAAAATATTTTCATTTCCGCTGCCTGTGAAGACAAAGGAATTCTGTTCCTTCAGGGCAAAGCAAAAGTCAATGTGGCCAAAAACAAACCGGCCGCTGCCGCACCGAAAGCCGGTGCGGCCGACGGATACACCGTTACGGTTAACGGCAAAAAGTACGGCGTTAAACTGGAAGGCAGCAAAGCGGTCGTCAATGGCAAATCATACGATATCGCGGTCGAAGCCGGTCTCGATGCGGCTGCTTCCGCTCCCGCGGCGGCAGCCGGCGAAGGCAAGCCTGTTACGGCACCGATGCCAGGTTTGGTTCTGAGAATTCCCGTTGCCGTCGGTGATACGGTGGAAGAAAACCAGCAGGTTATTGTCCTCGAAGCGATGAAAATGGAAACACCGATTTACGCTCCGGCAGCCGGAACAGTCAAGAGTATTACGGTTTCTCAGGGCGATCAGGTTACGTCCGGTCAGATTCTGATGGAAATCGGCTGAAAAAAGGAGTGAAACGGAAATGAAAAAATCGTTTTGGATGATTTCTTTGATTGTATTTTCCGTTTTTGCTCTCGGATCCTGTGCGGCGGCGACCGATACGGTTGCCGTTACCGGAACCGATGCAAACGGTGTCAGCTTTTTTTCGTGGGACGGACAGACCGAAGCCGAGTGGATTGCCTTCCGCTTTGAAAAGGGCGGCAATGCCGTTACTTACTGGCAGAACATGAAAGTCGGTAATGTGCGTAAAAATGCCAAGGTGTATGCCACGTACGACGAGTTTCTGGCGGCTCCCGCAAAATCTTCGATTTCGCACATTCAGGCGGACGGAACCTATCTGTTTTCCTATCAGCCTTCCGAAGTCGACAGTGAACTGGAAGGCGATCTGACGCTCAATCTGAGCCAGTATTCGACAATGGGAATTTCCCTGCTTCAGCTGTGGCGGTCGACCGGTGTTTACGGTTTCCTGCAGACATCGACCGATAAAATTCTGTACAAAAAAGCCGAAGCGGCCGCTCTGGCTGCCGAAGAAGCGGCCGAGGCTGCCGCTCCCAAGTCGGCTCCCGTCGGCGGTTGGGGTAATTTTGTGATGATTCTGGTCGGTATGCTGCTCCTCTTTTTGGCGATCAAAAAGGGATTCGAGCCGCTGCTGCTGGTTCCTATCGGATTCGGAGCCATCCTGGCAAATATTCCGTTTGCAGGCATTGCCGATGCGACCGTTAACGGATTTATCGGTATTCTGTATAACGCCGGTGTGGAAATCGGACTCTTTCCGCTGCTGATTTTCATGGGTGTCGGAGCAATGACCGACTTCGGACCGCTGATTGCCAATCCGAAGACACTGTTGCTCGGTGCTGCCGCCCAGTTCGGTATCTTTTTTGCCCTGATCGGTGCCGTTCTGCTCGGTGAATGGATTCAGATCAACGGTGAACCGCTGTTTAACCTCTTTGATGCCGCTTCCATCGGTATCATCGGCGGTGCCGACGGCCCGACGGCAATTTACGTCACATCGCGTCTTTCTCCCGATCTGCTCGGACCGATTGCCGTTGCCGCTTATTCATACATGGCGTTGGTTCCGATTATTCAGCCGCCGATCATGAGACTGTTGACGACGAAAAAAGAAAGAATGATTAAAATGGAGCAGCTTCGCTCCGTTTCGCAGCGTGAAAAAATCATTTTCCCGTTGGCGGTTCTTTCACTCTGTATTCTGCTGCTGCCTTCCGCAACTCCGCTTGTCGGTGCGCTGATGCTCGGTAACCTGGCAAAAGAGTGCGGTGTGACCAATCGTCTTTCCGACACAATGCAGAATGCGTTGATTAATATCGTAACGATTTTCCTGGGATTGTCGGTCGGTTCCAAAATGGAAGCGGAGAAATTCCTTTCTGTCCAGACATTGGGAATTCTTCTGTTGGGATTGATCGCTTTCTCAATCGGAACGGCTGCCGGTGTCATTTTTGCTAAAATTATGAATAAACTCAGCAAGACACCGATTAACCCGCTGATTGGCTCGGCCGGTGTTTCCGCGGTTCCGATGGCTGCACGTGTTTCCAACAAAGTCGGTCAGGAAGACAATCCGCAGAACTTTCTGCTCATGCATGCGATGGGGCCGAACGTGGCCGGCGTTATCGGATCGGCTGTGGCCGCCGGTGTTCTTTTGGCACTTGTGCCGTTCCTGGCTTCCTGAGACGGGATTTGTTAATGGAAATGATTATTCAAAAACCCTTTGACGCACATCTTCATCTGCGTCAGGGGGATCCGTTAAGCGGCTTCGCGCAACGCGCGGCCGCTTTCTTTGAATCGGCACTGGTGATGCCGAACACGAAACCGCCGATTCTGACAGCTGCCGATTTGATTCGTTACCGGAATCAAATTCGAACGGCGGCACCCGCTCTGAACCCGCTTATGACTTTTCAGCTTCATACAGGAGCCGATATTCCCTCACTGAAACAGGCGGGGGCTGTTGCCGCCAAGTATTTCCCTGTCGGACTGACAAACTCGACGGGAACCGATGCGTCGTCGCTTGCTGCTTACGATTCGGTTTTAAAGCAAATGGAAGAGGCCGGTATTGTTTTAAGTATTCACTGCGAAGCGCCGCTTTATTCGGGAACAGGAGCGAAGCACCGCGTTTTGGATGAAGCGTTGGAAGCGTCGGTGCGCTTTCCGGAACTGAAAATCGTTTTGGAACACGTCTCTTTGGAGCGGGAAGTGGAGGCTGTCAAAAATGCGGGAAAAAATGTGGCGGCTACCGTTACCGCACATCATCTCCTTTTTTCCGCAGTCGATTTTATCGGATCCCGACTGAATCCGCATCTGTTTTGTAAACCGATTCTTCAGTCGGAAGAAAACCGGGAAGCGGTGCGCCGCGCCGTCCTGTCGGGGAATCCGCGCTTTTTCTTCGGCAGCGACAGTGCGCCGCATCCGCCGGAATCGAAAACGGGCAGTGCCGTTTCTCCCGGAATTTATTCGATGCCTGTAACCATACCGCTGCTGGCGTGTTTTTTTGAAGAGTATGCGCAGACAAATTGTTTGGAAAATTTCGTATCGGTTTTCGGGCGCCGGTTTTACGGGTTGGCGGAAACGGACGAAACGCTTGTGCTGGAAAAAAGGTCGTGGAAAGTTCCGGAAATTGTCGACGGGGTTGTTCCGCTCGGAGCGGGAACCGTTATTTCGTGGTCGGTTCGGAGCTCGGGAGTTTGCTGAATGAAAAAATTACTGTACCTGTCTTTGATTATAATCGGTTTCAACGCGTTTGCTTCGCCGTTGGACAATGCCGATGATGCCTTCTATACGGAAGATTGGCAGCGTGTGATTGACACGGTTGTCGAAGAAGAGCGCAATGCTGCCCAACAGTCTTTTCTTGCCGCATGCCGGATTCGCCGGTGTGCGGCGGCACTGGCGCTGGCTGCCTCCGGACGTCCGGCGGTGGTACCGAACGAAAACGGAGAATCCGTTTCCCGGGAACCGCAGGAGATTGTGTCTTTTTATGAAGAAGCTTATCCCGAAATTGAAGAGATCGGCAAAGGCCGCGTCGATTTTTGGAATTATTCCGCCGCAGCCTGTTTCTATGCCGCAAAATATTATGCGGGAAAAGGAGATCAATCGCGGGCTCGGGAATTGCTGACGGAGGCAGATGATGCCCTGCGTCGGAGTGCTTTGATGAGTGCTCACAACAAGCAGTTATGGTATTTTTCTTCGATTGTTTACGGAAGCAGCGATTTTGTACCCGAATTTCAGAATCTGTCTTTTGCCGTTTCTTTTATGCGCCGTTATCTGATGATTTCGGGACAGGAAGCTGATGTTCTCGGGCTTAACCGTCTGTCGGTTTTACTCCGCGAGCGGAATTTTTCTTTGGAAGAAAAGCGTGCGGCTCTGATTGAGATTAACAAAAATTTGAGAAATCTCTCCGATCCGTACAAAAAATACCGGTATGTCGAAGGGTACATGCCGACGACCTGCTGGTATAATTATGCCGCCAATCATGTTTTTAAGAATGTCAGTGATGCGACGGAAGCGGATTTAATTGATGTTTACTTAAAGCGGAAAATTAACCCGGCAACCGAAATCGGTGTTTATATTTCCGCCCGTTTGAATCCGGTGTCGAAGCAGCAGGAAGAGCCGGTAACGGAGCCGGAATCCGATTCGGAAAGTCCGTCAGCCGAAGACAGTGTCCTTAATACCGATCCTGACATCAGCGTGGAATCCGTGTCCGGAAATGAAAATACCGATACCGGAGAAAAAGAGTCTGTCGAAAATTAGCGGTTGAACAATGCGGTCAGTTTCGGGATAAAAATCAGACACCCGATAACTGCGCTGCCGATGGAGGTTATCAATACCGCTCCGGCAGCGCAGTCTTTTATACGCTTAACCTTTGTGTGGTAATGCGGACAAAAATGGTCGGCCATAATTTCGATGGCGGTATTCAGCAGTTCGGCCGAAATAACGGCGGCGATACAGAAAATCAGCATTGTCCATTCCGTAACGGAAATACGAAAATAAAATCCGGCAGCCGATACGAGAACGGCTGTCAGTGTATGGATTTTAATATTCGTCTGCGTGCAAAACGCAAAACCGATACCGCGAAAGGCATTTGTAAAACTGAACAGACGACCTAAATGTTTCATACCAAAAATCCCCGGATAAACGTTGCAATTTCACTGATTATGTTGCCGAGAAGCGGAGCCAGTGAGGCGGCGCCGATAAAGGTACCGACGGCACTGCCGATGCCGGAGAGAAGAAAGACCAGAAAAATTCGGGTCACCCGGTTTCGGTAAAATCCTTTCAGAGAAGCAATGTCGTCGTTCAGCCGGTTGAAATCGACAACTTTCGGTTTTCGCAGAACAGCTTCCGAGAGACCGGTGACCATACCGACGCCGATGAACGGATTCAGCGATGTAATCGGTGCGGCAATAAAAGAAAGAAGAATCGTCAGCGGGTGTGCCAATGCAATCAGTGAACCGATTGCAGAGAGTGACCCGTTAATCAGAATCCACTGAATCATTTTTTCGATTGTTTGCGATCGTGTCCCGGTGATAAAAAATCCGCCGATAAAAACCGCCATAATGATTCCGGGCAGGATCCACGGAACCAGTTTTTCACTTTGCCTTTTGTCGGGAACAAAATTGATACTGTCAAGCGATGTCGATTTTTCTTCTTTTTCAAACGCCTCGAGGTTTTTTAACATTCCGGGAACGTGCCCCGCGCCGACAACCGCAATAATGTTACTGCCCTCGGCCGAAAAGGTCTTCGATGCCAGAAAAGTATCCCGTTCGTCAATTAAAACAGCTTTTACGGATGGGAGATATTCGGCCAGTTCTTCCATCATTCCGTCGAGAGCCGTTTTTTCCTTCATATTCTCGATATCTTCATCGGAAATCTTTTCACGGGTAAAAGCGGATGACAGTAACGCGCTCAGCAGTTTCATTTTATTCCAAAAAGATGAAATTCTCCAGGCCCGCTGTAAGGTGATCTGGATTTCCCGGTCAATCAGAGAATAGGGAATTTCTTTCGTTTTCGCCAAAGCAACAGCTTCCTTCATGTCCGCACCGGGATTGATGCCGACTTCGCTTCCCATTCGCTTCTGAAACGACGACAGGACGAGATTCGCCAGCAGAAGAAAACCTTTCTTCTCCCGAAGTACTTTGGAAATATTCATATCTTCCCAACGGCGTCCCTCGGTCACGGTTTTGTAGCGGGATTCGTCGAGTTCGATGCAAATACGGTCTGGATGAATTTCTTCGATGACTTCGTCGATTTCGCGGACGCTGTCGCCGGAAATATGAGCGGTACCGATAATCGTAATTGTTTTGTCTTTCAGGCGGACGGTCGTTCTTGTGCGACTGTTTTGTATTATTTCCATAAGGAACAGTATATCGTGAAAGGTTAAAATCATCAAGAAAAACCTATAAAATAAAAGTGTAAAAAAGAAATCGAATAAAAAGAGTTGCCAAACATACCGATAAGATTGTAAGATAAATTATGAGTAGTGAACTGTTTGACGATCATCTGTTTTCTCTTTACTCGAATCTGATTGATAAAACAAGCGGTATCCATTTTTCGGCAGCCAATCGTGTCGTATTCGAAAGTAAAATACGCGATTTACTGAAACAGAGAAAAATGGGACCGATGGAATATTACCGCTATCTTCAGCAGAATCCGGAAGAGGTTAAAATTTTTCTGGATGCACTGACGACAAATCTGACCAGTTTTTTCCGCAATCAGAGCAACTGGGATTCTCTGCAGCATGAAATTATTCCGGAACTGGTGCGGCATGTCGGGAAAGACAAAACAATCCGAATATGGAGTGCCGGCTGTTCGACCGGAGAAGAGCCGTACAGTCTGGCGATGATGTTCGATGCCTGCCTGCCCGAATCCGTGACATATAAAATTATTGCCTGCGACCTGTCTTTAAAGTCGCTTCACACGGCATCGGAAGGAATTTATTCAGCCGATAAAATGATCAAAGTACCCGAACCGTATTTAGACCGCTATTTCGAAAAAGAAGAAGGGATGTATCGGGTCAAAAAAGAACTGAAAGACCGTATTGTCTTTGATTATCATAATCTGATGAATCCGATGACCCACGGCAATTTCGATTTGATTGTTTGCCGCAATGTTTTGATTTATTTCGATAAAGAGTCGTTTCTGAAAGTCATCCGGCAGTTCTATAATGCATCGGTGCCGCATGCTTTTCTCATATTGGGACATTCCGAAACACTGTTTAATCTGAATACCGGGTTTTACCTGAAAAAGGGAAAGTACGGATGTTATTATACCAAACAGAAGGACGAGTAGATGCTTGAGCCTGTCAATGTTCTGATATGTGATGATTCCGCCGTCATCCGCAGGGCTGTCAGTCAGATTCTGTCGGAATGCAAACTGGTTCGTACGGTCGGAACAGCGATTAACGGAAAGTTCGGTCTTTATAAATTACAGGAACTGAAACCGGATGTGGTTCTGCTTGATATCGAAATGCCGGAAATGAACGGACTCGAATTTTTAAGGGAAGTCCGGCGACTTCAAATCGATACGCCTGTAATTGTCTTTTCTTCACTTGCCAAGAGAGGAGCCCGAACAACGATCGAGGCGCTGTCTTTGGGGGCGGTCGATTACGTTATGAAACCGTCCGGTATCACATTAGATACACTGACGGAAAGCGTTCGTCTTCTTTTGAATCAGGTTCTGATTTACGGATACCGTTACAAATCTTTAAAAAGCGGCAATCACGAATATCTGAAACTGGCCAAGCCGATATATGAGGCTGAGCCGGTCTCTCCGTTAAAAAAGAAAGAATCCGCATCGACGTCTGTTCCGCGGGATTTGGCAATAAAACCGAAAGAGTTAAGCGAACTGCTCATTGGAAAAAAAAACATACCGGAACCGCTGCCTCCCGACGAAAGACCGGCGCGTATTGTGCCGCCGCGGCTGATAGTTATCGGTATTTCAACCGGAGGACCCAATGCGCTTCGGAGCATCATCCCGTTTATTCCCGGCAGCCTGCCGATTCCGATTGTTATTGTGCAGCATATGCCGGAAGGTTTTACAAAAGAGTTTGCCAAATCGTTAAATGATATTTCGGAGCTGAATGTCAAAGAAGCCGATGACGGCGATTTTATTGAGGCGGGAACAGTTTTTATTGCTCCCGGAGATGCTCATGTAAAAATTCAAAACGGAATGAGAATTCGTCTGGATAGGGGAGAACCGGTCAACGGTCACCGTCCTTCGGCGGATGTTTTGTTTGAGTCGGCGGCACGTGTCACCGGTGCGGGAACAGTCGGTATTATTATGACCGGAATGGGCCGTGACGGAGCATTGAAATTGGGAGATATCTATAATAGCGGGGGTTTTACCATAGCTCAGAGTAAAGAATCGTGCATTATTTTCGGTATGCCGGGAACGGCTGTCGAATACGGATATGTCGATGCGGTTTATTCGTGCAAAAAAATTCTCGAATATCTGCAAAATTTGTGCAAGTGAGGAAAAAATGCTTTTCAGGAAAAACGACGACGGAAAGATTAAGAAATTGGAAGCGGAATTGAGTGCACTGTACGATGAGTATCTGGTTTACTATCACGGATCCAAAGAGGCTTCGGTTGCTTATCATACCCGTTACATTCAGGCTATCAGTAAAGGTATCAATCTTGTCGACTTTCTCAATGATGAAATTTTATTTGTTCGACAGTTAATCGATCAGAGCCGTCACATCAGTGAAAAAGAAGAAAAATCTTCGATTCTTTCGGAAATTACACTGAAAAGACAGGAAGCCATTGCATCGTATCCCGAAATTTCTTATTTCGAAGAAATGGATTACGAGCTCAGAAAATTTTTCGGGGTTATGAAACAGCTTTATGAGGTTGATTTTCCGGAAATCGAAAAAATTCTCAAGTATAAACACGGACATACTCTTGATACGCAGCTGGATCGGATTCAAAGCGAGTTGGTTGCATTTGTTCCCAAATCGTCGGTGTCGATGCCGGCCGCACTGGTCCGGTTCAAAATCTTCAGAACCGGAAGTGCTTCCGCAAACGAAACCGAAAAAGAAAAAAACCAGATTCTACAGCGTGGAGCGTCGCTGTTAAAAGGAATCAATCAGTTTCTGCACTTGGAAATGAGAAAGAATCAGACCATATCTCTGGCCGAAAGAAAGATTCTGATTAATAAAGAAAATTACGTCGATCAGATTTTGGATGATTTTCGTATTCGCGAAATCGCGTCGGCAATGAATTTCTAAATCAGTGAAATTTTCATTCCCTCACGCAGAAAGAAAAGATTTGCCGAAGGGAATGCGTTTTGCAGCCGTTTTTCATGCTGCGTCAGAATATCGTCATCGGCTTCGGGGCTGTGATGGGTGAGCCCGGTGCGGCAGATGCCGTACCGTTCGGCAAAAGCAGCCACGGTTTCCATCGCACTGTGACCGAATCCGCGGCGGCCGTCGGAATACTGCCGGCTTGTATAAGTGGCATCGGCAATCAGCAGATCGGTGCCTTCAAGCAGGCGGCCGATTTGTTCCGTCTGCCGGGAATCCAATGCTTCCAGTTCCGCATCGAAACAAAACACCGCGGTGCGGTTCCGGTAGCGTAACCGGTAGCCCAATGTCGCGGATGAATGCGGTAAACAGAAACAGTCGACGGTGATGCCGTCCACGTAAAAGCAGTCACCGTCATGTTTGTCGGCAAACGAAACGGAGGCGGGAAATCCGTTCCAACTGACCGGAAAAAAGGCCGGTGCAAATAATGTTGTCATCACATCCTTAATGCTTGCCCCGTGTCGGGCGACGGGACCGCAAACCGTTAATTCAAAACCGCAACGGCGTAATGCCGGCAGAAACGGAAAGCCGACAATATGGTCGAGATGGGTATGGGTAAAAAGAAGGTGCGCCTTTTGAATCGTTTCGGGTAAAACCGCATTGCAGATTCCGCTGCCGGCATCGATGAAAAAAACGGTTTCACAGTCGGAAAAGGTAACAAGAAACGAGGTTGTATGACCGCCGAAGCGCGTAAAACCGTTCCCCGATACCGCATGCGATCCGCGGCAGCCGAAACAGGTTATTTCCATTATTCGTGCAATCGTCCGGGACGTCCGGAAACTTCTTTCGAGAAATCGCCGTACTGGCGAACCGGTGCATTATCATACGGCTGTACGGAAAAATAATACATGGTGTCGTTCTGCAGATTTTTCACCGTATACCGCTGATGGTGTTCGTAAGTGTATTCCGGGTTTTCGATATCAACCGATTCCGTATAATGACCGGGAGCCGTTCCGTAAGAAATGCGGTAACCGCGAATCCGGATATCGACGGCGGGAACCCAATCGAGTGTGACTTCGCCGTTTCCGGGAATAACAGTTAAAGCGACAGGCGGCATCGGCGGCGTGTTCGGAGTATAAGTAACGGAAACGGAATCCAACCGGGGAGCTTTTCCGGAAACATTATCGGGAATCAGTTTGACGGCAATCTGAAGGTACCGTCCGCAGGCCGGTTCGGGAAATTGGCCGGGAGAAAAGGGGATCCAGCCGTCGTCTGCGGTGAAAAGCCCGATCCGGTCGGCATCGGATGCATTCCAATCGATAAAATCGAGTCTCTGTTCGCTGAGACGGTAATAACCGTTGACTGCACTGTTTCGGGGAATATCGGCTTTCCAGGAAACAGATTCGATTTGTGAAGCAGAGTATTCCAAATCAAGGCATCGGAAAAGAATCTTTCCCGGCTTTGTAAACAGATCGGGCATTTCGGGTTCGGTTGCCGTTTTAAGAATAGCCAGCTCGTCCATTCTCCCCGTATACCGCAATCCGATATTCATGGCGCTTTGAGGACGGTCGCCGATTAAAGGCGAACAGTCGATGTTGTCTTCGTTCCCGTCGGGAGTCAGATAGAGAATCTGTTCCTGTTGTCCGTTCATCGAATATTCGAGAAGATTCAATTCCCTGTTGTAGGAAAGACGGTGAAAACTCCATTCCCCCGGGTTGATTTTTGTTTTCCCCGTCAGTTCAATTTTCGGGCGGGTATTACGGAAAAAACGGTCAAAAGACCAGGCCAGTCTCCGGTTACGGATTGAGCAGATCAGATTCTGGTAGACAAGATTCTTTCCGTCGGAGAGTGTGTTGGACCAGTAAAGCAGAATCTCATCGTTTTCGATTACCGTCGGGTTGATATAAAACTGAATCGTAAAATCGCCCGGTTCGTTTTTCGATGCAAAAACCGCATTCGGTGTCGGCTGAACGGAAATCATATTTTCATTGGTGTAGAAGCGTCCCGAACCCGTTCCGATTTTCCGAAAATCGGAGACGGACAGAACCGCGCCCTTAACGGGAATATAGTTGCCTTCCGGTACTTCTCCGTCGGCATCGAAATGAATCAAAAGATCGACATCGGAAGAAATCTCAGTCCCGGTTTCGGGAACGGTGTACCCCGTTTTTGCCCCTTCGACAGTCTGCCGGATATCCGAAACTGAAAGAAAATCGTTTCCGTCAAGTGTTTTATCAATCGGTTTGGCGACCGGAGACATGACGCATAAAATCAAAAAAGCGACTGTTAAACTGTATTGTTTCATTATTATTCTTTTCGGACAAAATCGAAAAAATGTTGAGAAAAACTCTTTCTTCGTCCGATGTGAAAACGGGAATTGTCAAAAAACAGAAAATAAGATATCCTGAAGTCATGGAAAAGTGGGCGCTGGTAACCGGTGCCGCGGTTCGGGTCGGACGGGAATGTGCCTTATATCTGGCCGGTCGCGGATACGGTCTGATTCTTCATTATTTCCGCTCATACGAGCCGGTACGGGAGCTGGAATCCCTTTTGCAGAGGCAGGGGACGCCGACGCGCACGGTTGCCTGCGATTTTGCGCAGACGGATGCCGTCGACCGTTTATGGCAGGCCGCCGCCGTTCCCGGGCTGCGGATCATTGTCAACAACGCCGCGGTTTTTGTTCCCGATACGCCGGCAGATGCCCCCAGTGAAACGACACGGCGGCAGATTCGGATTAACTACGAAGTGCCGTTTGAGATTATGCGCCGCGTCGAGCGGGAATTGAGCGGGTGTACCGTTATTAATTTTTTGGACGGGCGCCTGGAGCGTTCGGCTTCTCAATTTTATTCTTACGGTTTAAGTAAACGGATGACCGAATGGGCAACGGCAGCGTTTGCGGCAGCGACACGGGAAAACCGTTATTACGGTATAGCACCGAAGGCATTGCTGCCGCCGGTCATCGACGGCAGAGAACCGGATAACAGCCGCTGTTACCGCGTTAGCGGGACTGGCGTGCTGAGGCCGGTTTTTGATACCGTATTGGCGGGTTCCGCGGAAAACGGGACCGTTTTTACCGTCTGACAACGACAAAACCGAATCGCGGTAAATAACCGAAAAAGGAGTCTGTTATGAAAAAACCGGGTGCTCATGTCAGTATTGCGGGAGGATTGTTTAACGCCCCCGATCATGCCAAAGAAATCGGCGCTTCTGCCTTTGCCATGTTTTCAAAAAATCAGCGGCAGTGGTTTGCGCCCGAACCGGACGACAATGCGGTCAACTGGTTCCGGTTTCATCTGGCTTCGGCCAAAATCAAACCGGAAGATGTCCTGGTGCACTCAAGCTATCTGATAAACCTCGGTAATGCGGATAAAGAAAAATTCGCCAAATCGTTCGATTCTTTTCTCGGCGAAGCACGCATTCTCGAACGGTTGGGACTGACGCTTTTGAATTTTCATCCCGGATCTCATGTCAACCTTTCTTCACCGCACGAAGCCATGAAACAGATTGCGGATGCGGTGAATCGGGCTGTCAGCGAAACGGATAAAACCGTTTTTGTCCTCGAAACGATGGCGGGGCAGGGGACATCGTTGGGCAGTTCGTTTGAAGAGCTGTCAGAAATTCTTTCTCATATAAAAAATCCGGCACGTGTCGGAGTCTGTATCGATACCTGTCATATTTTCTCGGCCGGATACGATTTGCGGACGGAAGAATCCTATACGAAGACAATGTATGAATTTGAGCGACTCATCGGTTTTTCGTACCTGAAGGGGGTTCATTTAAATGATTCGAAAAATCCGCTCGGATCCCGGGTTGATCGCCACGAATCGCTCGGAGACGGTGCTTTGGGATGGCTTCCTTTCGAATTAATTATGAACGATGATCGTTTTGAGGAAATCCCGCTGATTCTTGAAACACCGAGGCCGGAACGGTGGGCCGATGAAATCCGCATTTTGAAAGAAAAATGCAAATTTTCAAAATAACATTAAATTTTCAATATTTATTCACGTAAATAGAGTTATCATAGAGTAGCATTCCGAAAGGAGGGGGAGGCTATGAAAAAAGTGCCGGTAGTGATAGCGATCTGTCTGTTTGCACTGCCTGTGACAGGTTACGCTGACGAAAATTGTCGTCTGCCGTTTCGGAGCGGAGAAAATCCCGATGCGGGAACAGTTCCGATCTGGGAGCCGATTGAAATTACCGGTACAATCGATTATACAATCGAAGAAAAAGACGGGCAACCGTATATTCGTCTGCCTGTCATTGAAAAAGAAGGAATTCTTTATAAACTGCATCTGCCGATTCCTTTTTTAAAGGAGCAGAATATCCGGTCCGGGCAGATGATAACCGTTACCGGGAAAGGCCGTCCGTCGGCGTGGAGCAAAGACCGTTCCGTTTCGGTTATTGTTCTTTCCGTAGAATCCGACGGGATCAAAAAAACGGTACCGTGGCCGTCCCGAACCGAACGTAAAGACAGCATAAAACAACGATTATAAACAAATACAGACAGCAAGGAGAAAAACATGGATCGTATTTTAATTATCGAAGACGAAAAACAGATGGCGCAAATGATTTCCGATTATCTGAAAGCAAATGATTTTGATACGGATGTTGTTTACGACGGATTCAACGCGGTAAAAAAAATTACCGACGAAGATTACAATTTGATTCTGATGGATGTTATGATTCCGGGTATGGACGGATTCGACGTTCTGAAAATTCTTCGCAAAAACAAAAGAACCCCCGTTATTTTTCTGACAGCCCGCACCGATGAAGCGGATAAAATCGCCGCTCTCGAACAGGGCGCCGACGATTACATGGTAAAGCCGTTCAGTTTTCGTGAACTGGTTGCCCGGATCAGAGCCGTTTGCCGGCGTGCCGGAGGATCCGTTTCCGGTAAGCTGCTGATTTGCGGCGACGTCAAATTGGACGGCGAGAAGAAAAAATGCTATATTGCGGGAGTGCCGCACGATCTGACGGCTGTCCAGTTTTCCATTGTCGAGAAACTGATGAGTCAGCCCGGTCGTGTCTTTTCGCGACAGGAACTGGTTGCTTCGTTTTCGGGATCCTTCTGTGACGAATATTCGCGTAATATCGACGCTCATATCAAAAATATCCGCAAAATATTGTGCAAGGACGGCGACGGACGTTCTTACATTGAAACGGTCCGCAGCATGGGGTACCGTTTCCGCGAAATTTAATCCGGTTATTTCCAGATGAAAATCAAAAGAAAACTTCTTTTTGAAGTTTTGATTTCCTATACGCTCCTGATTTTGCTTCTCGGCGGAGGCATTTTGGGAGCGGCCTTAATCCGTTTTCACCGCGACGGCCGCAGCATTCAGGAAGACCGCGATGTAGAGTTTGCGATGCATATCGGTGATTTTATCCGGCTTCACTACCGTCGGGAACAGAATCTTGACCGGCTGCCGCAGGCTATCGATTATCTGTTTCTTCAGAGGGGAAAATTTCGGGAACATCGCAGAGACCATGTCTCATCGACGCCGGAACTGTTCGAGGCACCGCAAATTTTTGTGACCGATGCCGCCAAAAAAACGGTTCTCTATACCAATCTCGGGTATTCCGTCGATATGAATGCTCTCGACGGACGGATTGACGGAATTCGGGTCGTTTCCAACGGTCAAATTCTGGCTTATGTTTACGTCGGAACAATGATTCCGGGAGAAAATTATTATCTTTATTTTTCGCCCGAAATAAAAAAAACAATGACACTTCTTGGGATGTATTCGGGGCTTCTGATTCTTTTTTCAATCGGGCTCGGATTTGTTTTTGCATTTCGGATTGCCCGTCCGATTAAAGAGCTGACCGAGGCCTTCTCCGATGTTGCCGAAAACCGGTTTTCCGTAAGGTTGGAAAATCATACGAACAACGAAATCGGTTATCTGCTGAATTCGTTTAACATGATGGTCCGAAAGCTGGAAGAAGCCGATAATGCGCGGCGGCAGATGAGTGCCGATATTTCTCATGATTTTCGGACACCGTTGACACTGATTCGCGGCCGTTTGGAAATGATCAAGGCCGGTGTTTATCCGCCCGACAATACCAATCTCGATTACATCCTGCAGGAAACCGATCACATGTCGCATATGCTGGAAGAGTGGCGGACGCTTTCCCGAATCGAGGCCGGATCGTTGGAAAAGACACAGGTTAAATTGGAGCTGAATTCGTTTCTGGAATCGCTGTACGGGTCGTTTGCCCCGTTGAAAGAAGAAAATAATCTGATATTCGAATACGTACCATGGAAGGAACCTCTCTACATTCTCGGCGACGGGGAAAACCTGTCCCGTGCGTTCGGTAATCTGATTGTCAATGCCGTTAAGTTTTCCAAGCCGGGCGGTCTGGTTCGCATTACCCTGAGGCGGGAAGGCAATGAGGCGTTGATTGATGTGTACGATAACGGAAGCGGAATTCCTTCCGATAAAATCAAATATATCTTCGACCGTCTTTATAAAGTCGACAGTTCCCGCGGGCAGAACCGTTCCGGTTCGGGACTGGGCCTGCCGATTTGCAAATCGATTATCAACGCGCACGGAGGTACCATTACCGTTTCATCCGTCGAAGGCGAGTCAACGGTTTTCTTTATTCGAATTCCGTTAGCATAAACGGCACCGGACCCGATTCGTTAACATACAGCGACAGAATCTGTTTGCGCTCCGTGTTGACATACCGTTCGTACCCGATCGGCAGTTCGGTACGAAATTCGCCCGATTCGTCAACAGTCACCCGTTCGTGAGGATAACGGTTGATCCAGTCTCCCGGCGGGATTTCTTTTAACAAAACAGGATAAAGCATTTTTTTCTTTAATGTATAGCGGCCGACTGTGCCGGTTTCCAACGCTTTGAGAATGGCAGCCGTTTCGTAAAACCACGGGTTGCCTTCCATCCGTTCGGTTAATGCTGCCGGATTCCAGTGTTCCGGTGCCGGTTGCCGGGACAGCATAAGTGCCTCCGCCAAAAACCCGCCTTTCCACGAAAGTTCCATTGTGCGGCTGCCGTCGAAAAAACCGCCGCACGGACGCATCGACGCGGCCGGATAAACCAGCACCGCGGTGTTTTCTTTCTTTACGATTTCGACCGCAACCGCATTTCCGTACGGAAATTCCTTTCGGCAAATTTCTCCGTAGCTGTTTTCGTATACCACCGTTGCCTGTGCGCTGCCGTTTCCGGAAGACTGCCGCCATGCGGGCGGTAAGGGCGGCAGTCTGAGTTCGACCGTCACCGTCGGCGAGAGTACCGAACAGCCGCAAAGCATTCCCGTACCCAAAAGAAACGAATAAAACGATCCTCTTTTTCCCATTTTCTTCTCCCGATTGATTAATGAAAAAAAGAGACATTTTTAAAAAGAAAACCGGTTTTTAATCAGTGCGATTTGATGATTTTGCGGACAGTTTCCAGGTCGGCACGGACGGCGTCGGTTTTGTAGTCGGCGTAAGTCCACGGCAGGGGTTCGAAGCGGCCGCGGATGTAAATCAGCGTCAGTTCGCCGTAAATGGCGTCCGCCAGCGGAATACGGTGACCGCGGTTTTTTGTAGTGGCCAGAATGAACCGGTTGAGATCCATAATCCCCGGATCGAGATTGACCCGACGGCAGCCGTTAACGGCGAATTCGTTTTCGATTTCATTGGTGCGGTGTTTGACGGCCGACAGCGTTTGCGGATCGATTAAATCGCGGAACGAAACAATATACTTGCTGATACGGGCTCCCATTTCCGGTTCATAGTAGGAGGTAAAGGAAAACGGATACGGTTTACCGATAAAATCAAGCGGCCCGAATTCCGATTCGAGCCGCCGCCAAACCGTTTCCGGGTCGATACCTTCGGAGAGCATGACGCCGGCCACCGGTTTTTCCGGTAAAAATTTTATTTCCGCACCCACGGCAGTCTCCCGTACAGATAGGTGAGATCGCGAAGACGCCGCATCGGGTTGATGATGTCGGCGTGCGGATTCAGGCGCCACCGCCAGTTGTTTCCGACAGTCGCCGGTGTGTTCATGCGCGCCTGAGAGTCAAGCGACAGAATATCCTGCATCGGAAATACCGAATAACGGGCACGGGAAGAAGATGCCGACCGGATGAGATCCCAGGCAATATCTTCGCCGCTGATGCCGTAATAACGGCGAATCAGGTCGCGGACCGGTTCGGAAAGCGACCGGTACCAGCCGACGGTGGTGTCGTTGTCGTGAGTGCCGGTATAAACAACCGCATCGGTTTCGTAATTGTGCGGCAGAAAAATGTTGTCCGCGTTAAATTCGCCCTCGGCATTGAATTCGAAAGCAAACTGTAAAATTTTCATGCCGGGTAAATGCAGTTTTTTGCGCAGGGCCACGACATCTTCGGTAATCAGTCCCAAATCTTCGGCAATAATTTCGACATGCGGTAAAGCCCTGCCGACGGCGGCAAAGAGCTTCTCTCCGGGGGCTTTGACCCATTTCCCCTTTTCGGCGGTTTTCTCTTTGCTCGGAATTTGCCAGAAGGCCCTCAATCCGCGGAAATGATCGATACGGATAATATCCACCAGCTCAGCGGTGCGTCGGATACGGGCAATCCACCAGCGGAAACCGTCGTTTTCCATCGCTTTCCAGTCGTAGAGCGGGTTGCCCCACCGCTGTCCGGTCGGCGAAAAATAATCCGGCGGCACACCGGCGACGGAAGTATAGCGGCAGTTGTCGTCTGTCAGAAACAGATGACGGTTGGCCCACACATCGGCACTGTCGGGTGAAACAAAAATCGGAACATCGCCGATAATGCGGATATTTTTTTCATTGGCATACGTTTTGACCGCTTTCCACTGAAAATCGAAAAAAAACTGGATGACTTTTATTCTGTCAATCTGATTTTTCAGGTAAAGGGACCATTTTCTGACCGCTGCCGGTTCTTTTTTCATAATATCGGTATCCCATTCCCCGTTCCAGGCGGCATTGCCGAATTCTTCGTGAAGAGCCGTAAACAGAGCGTAGTCGTCGAGCCAGTCGGCATTCCGTTCGAGAAAGCGTTCCCAGTCCCGTTTTAATGCGGAAGGAATCTTTTTCAGAAAGGTATCGCATGCTTTCTTTAAAAGCGGTTTTTT
The DNA here is from genome assembly GCA_034120015.1 of Spirochaetia bacterium. Lineage (GTDB taxonomy): Bacteria > Spirochaetota > Spirochaetia > JAFGXN01 > JAFGXN01 > CALXOJ01. The sequence goes on from JAXEIF010000002.1 coordinate 69,454, forward strand.
GAATGCCCGTACCGCATCGTAATCGACACGATTGTCGTCGAATAAGGGAAGATTGTCCGTATCCGTTTTGTCGAGAAGTCCCCATTCGCTTAAGCGGTCGGGACTGATCAGCAGTTCTTCTCCCGCAAAAGTGGAAAAGGGTGAATAGGGCGATTCCCCGTAGCCGATAGGACCCAACGGCAGAATCTGCCACAGTGACTGTCCGCCTTCGGAAAGGGCATCGATAAAAGCAAAAGCGCCGTCCCCCATGTCGCCGATACCGTATTTTCCGGGAAGCGATGTCGGGTGAAGCAGAATCCCCGAAGCGCGGGATGATGATAACATATTCATAGTTTCTCCCAAAATCAAGCCGCAAGTTTTATCGTTAGAATAGTAACACCGATTCGTCAGGAATGCAAGAAAAAAATCGGATTAAAGATTACGTTTTCTTTTCTTGAAAAATTTTGATTTTGGGGATATAATATAACCATGGATTGCGAAATTAAGTTTAAAATAGGTCAGAAAATTGTTTACCCTCTTCAGGGGGTCGGTGAAATCATTCAAATTGACGAGCAGATGTTCAAAGAAGAACTGACGCCTTATTATACGATTTATATTCCCGTGTCCGATATGACTGTCATGATTCCGGTCATCAATACCGAATCTCTCGGCATTCGGGCTTTGGTCACGAAAGAAAAAGCCCGGAATACTCTGGATACGATCGCACCGCCTTCCGGTCCCGCCAATTCCGACTGGAAAGAGCGGTATCAGGGCAATATGGATATGCTGAAAACCGGCAACATTGATGATATTGCCGCCGTTGTGAGTGCTCTTTACTGCCGCAGCAAAAACAAACCGCAGCCGCTGCCGATTATGGAAAGAAAACAGTACGACAGTGCTTTAAAACTTTTAATCGACGAATTGTCTCTGGCCCTTGATATGGATAAAGAAGATATTAAGGAACAGATTTTTGCCAAGCTGGAAGGCTGATGAGAATCGGACACGGTTGGGATCTTCACCGTCTGGAAGAAGGGCTTCCTCTGGTTATCGGAGGCGTTACGATTCCTTTTGAAAAAGGGTGCGTTGCCCATTCCGACGGTGATGTGCTGATTCACGCGGTGATAGATGCCCTTTTGGGAGCGGCCGCTCTCGGCAACATCGGCAAACTGTTTCCCGATAACGATCCCCGTTACCGCGGAGCCGACAGCCGCGCACTGCTGCGTCAAACCGCGGCTCTTTTGCCGTCCCGCTGGCGGATAGCCAATATCGATACCACCGTTGTTTTGCAGGCGCCGAAACTCAACCCGTTTACCGACGCCATCCGCGCCAACCTGGCCGCCGATCTGAAAATCGATACCGACGCGGTTTCCGTCAAACCCAAAACACACGAAAAAGTCGACAGTATCGGCCGCGGCGAAGCGGTCGAGGCCTTTGCCGTCGTGCTGCTCGTTCCTTCAGAATCGTAAATCCATGAAACCCGAACATCTTTCACCTTATCTCAAACATTTAATCGAAACGACCGAGTCGCCGGCTTTAAGGCGGCAGTTTCTGGCTTCGCCCGACGAAAAGATTCTTTCGCCGTACGACACCGCCGACCCGCTGGCCGAAGAGCGGTTTTCCGTGACGCCGTTTCTGATTCACCGCTATCCGGAAAAGGTGCTGTGGCTGACGACGCAGCGCTGTGCCGCCGTCTGCCGCTACTGTTTCCGCAAACACCGCCTCGCCGAAGAGGTGCTTCCCGGCGAACAGGATATCGAAGCCGCATGCGGTTATCTGCGGGCGCACCCCGAAGTCGGCGAAATTTTGCTGTCCGGCGGCGATCCGCTGATGCTCTCCGACAGCCGGCTCGAAACGCTTCTGCGGCTCTTTTCCCGTGTACGTCCGCTGCGTTTCCGCATCTGCACCCGCATGCCGGTGACGGCGCCCGACCGGATTACCGGCGGACTGCTGTCGCTTCTGAACGGTTACCGTGTCCGCTTTTCCGTTCACATCAACTGTACCGACGAACTGACGGAAGAGGCGTGTGCCGCGTTGGAGGCAATCCGCCGTTCCGGCTTCGAAGTGTTGACGCAGACCGTGTTGCTGCGCGGCGTCAACGATTCGCGGGAGCAGCTGACCGCGCTTTTTTTGAGTTTTGCGGATCTGGATCTGACTCCCTATTATCTGTTTCAGGGCGATCTGGCGGCCGAAACCGCCGCGTTTCGGGTTTCGATACAGCGGGGACGGCGGCTGTACCGGCAGGTTTGCCGGCAGTTGCGGGGAGTGCCGGTGCCGAAATATGCGGTCGATCTGCCCGACGGCGGCGGAAAAGTGGTTATCGAACCGTCGCGGATTGCGGCCGTGCGCGGCAAAAAAATATGGTTTCGTTCCGATTCCGGACGTCTTTTTGCCTATCCGATTGAATAATTTCATTAATTATATTAAATTTATTCCGATAATCAAAAAGAATAAGATTTTTCTGACAGGATAGGAATATGAAGAAACATTTGTTAGGAACAGCGGTTTGTGTACTGCTTTTGGCAGTTTCCTGCGCAACGACTTCCAATCAGAACTCCATTCAGGAGATGGTGGCGCAAAAAGATTATGCCAATTTGCGTAATCTGATGTTCGACGAAAATGTCAATGTTAACGATCTCGGAACTTACGGAGAAACCGCTTTGGCGATTGCCGTTAAAAATAATTACAGAGACATTATCGATTTTCTGTTTACCATCGGAGCCGACCCCAATATTGCCGATGCACAGGGAGAAACGCCGATTTTTCATGCCGTCCGTGCCAATAATCTTGATCTGACATCGCTTTTGATTTCCAAAAATGCCAATCTCAATATCAGAAATAACAGGAACGAGCTTCTGCTGAACATCCCCGTCGAAAACGAGCAGGCCGAAATGGCCGCGTTGCTGGTAAAATCGGGGGCCGATACGCGGCTTGTCGATGTGACCGGCAAAACGGTGATGGAAAACGCGGTGCTGAAAGGCGAAAGTCTTGTGCAGGCGGTCACCAACGCGGAAAACATCAATCTGCAGACCGAAGAGGGACAGACGATTCTGAATTTTGCCGTCGAAAGCGGCCGTCCCGGTATTGTCGAATACCTGCTGAAAACGGGTGCCTATATCCGTCCCGGTTTCTGCCGCCCCGATAAACTGAACAATGTCGATTTTGCCCTGAAACATACCGATAAAGTCACTTATGCCCAGATGGTGGTCGATTTTGTGAAAGCCGGAGAAGACCTGACCAATACCGACTACGAATATGTGCAGGATTACGTGACCTCTCCCGATATCAGCGGATTTTACAATCAGGGCGGATTTCCGCTGCACCATGCCTCCCAAAAAGGACATCGCGGATTTGTCGAGTATTTTATTCTGAAGAACGTCGATTTGAATCGTTTTAATCAGGACGGACTGACCCCGCTCCATCTGGCCATCAACAGCCGGCATCAGGACATTGTCGATATGCTGATTGCCCGCGGCGCCGATGTCAATCTGACGACACCCGACGGAGACAATGCGCTTCTGCTGATGCTGAAAAAGAGTTACGGAAAAGAGGCGGTTTTTGCCCTGCTGGAAACAAAGATCAATATCAATGCCCGCAACAACTGGGGCGATACGCCGCTTCTGGCCGCCGTCGACAAAGATTACGATACCGAAGTGGTTGCCAAAATGATTCAGAGCAATTCCGATATCAACGTCCGCAACAATTCCGGCAACACACCGCTTCATCTGGCCGTGCGCAACGACAACCGCGAAACCATCGAACTGCTGCTGCAGAAAGGGGCCAATATCCATGCCGTGAACAACGAGCTGGTGACGCCGTTTACCGCCGGTCTGGAAAGAGGTTTCGAATACGTGTCGTGGCTCAGCTCGCTTATCGATTTGAAAAGCCGCGATAATGCCGGCAATACGCTTCTCCATCTGGCTCTGATGAAAGGCGCCAATGTCGATATTATCAAACTGCTTCTGGTCAAAGGGACGCCGTTTAACCAGAAAAATATCGACGGCGATATTCCTCTTCATATTGCGATTCGAACCCGGCAGGAAGAAGCCTCCAGACTGCTGATCGATACCGATTCCGATCTTTTCGTCGAAAATAAGAAAGGCGAAACGCCGATTGTTCTGGCACTGGCGACACAGTGGGGCGATCCGACCTGGCTGGCACAGGATAAGTTTCTGAAAGCCCGCGATGCCGCCGGCAATACGCCGCTGCACTTTGCCGTACAGTATAACCTGACAGCCGCCGCTCAGAATCTGATTACCCTGAAAGCCGAAACCGATGTCAAAAACCATTTGGGACGCACGCCGCTGCATGTGGCTATTATCTATAACAACAAGGAAATGCTTGATCTGCTGCTGTCCAACGGTGTCGACGGTTCTGTCCGCGACAACGCCGGCAACTCGGCTTACCACTACGTGGTTCTGAACAACCGCATCGATCTGATTCCGTATCTGGTCAAATACAAACTCGACTACAATGTGGCCAACACTTACGGCAAAACGCCGCTTCACGAAGCGGTCAGCTACAAACGCAATCAGATTGTCGATATGCTGCTGAAACAGGGCGCCGATGTCACCATCCGCGACAACTGGGGCCGCCAGCCGCTGCACGATGCGGTGAAAGCCGGCAATATCGAAGGCATACAGATGCTGATTGCTTCCGGTGCGCCCATCGGCGAACGCGACAACGCCGGAAATACGCCGCTGCACCACGCCATTAAAGAAAAATACGAGGTGGTTTCCCGCTACCTGCTGAACATCGGCAGCGATGTTTACGCCGTCAACAAAGAGAATATGTCGCCGCTTTCGATGGCGCTGCTCGATCCGAAAGTCACCGAATGGTTTATCGATAAATCGATTCTTTCCAGTGTCGACAACAAAGGACGCTCGCCTCTGCACATTGCTATCGAAGAAAAGAGTCCCGAAGCGATTGTTCAGATTCTGGTCAAAAAAGAGGCCGAACTGAATAAAAAAGATATGGAAGGCAACACGCCGCTTCACTACGCTTTGAACAACGGCAACTACGGAGCCGCCAAAGTGATTGTCAATGCCGGTGCCGATATTTTTATCCGCAACAAAGACGGCATGTCGCCGCTCTACATTGCGATGAGCAAAGGAACCGAAATCCTCGACTGGCTGATTACCGATTACAACATCAACCTGTGCGACAACCAGGGCAACACCCCGCTGCACATTGCGGCCATCAAAAAGGATTCGTACATTTACGATTACCTGATCCGCCGCGGCGCTTCGCCCGGTATCCTGAACAAAGACGGCTACACCGCACTGCAGTTAATGCAGCTGCGTTAAACGCCGGCCGCAGCGCACCGCGTTGACGGCATACAGGGGCAGCCCGTGCGGGCTGCCTTTTTTGTTGCGGAAAACCGCGGTTTGGAAAGTTTCCGTCGACAACCGGAATTTTCGGATTTATAATAACTGGGGGTGAGAAGTTGCTTATGAAGAAATACATTTTTTTGATTTTATCGTTTTTTCTGCTGTTCGGGTGCATTCAGGAGGATCCCGTGTGTAATGTCGTTCCCGAAAAACTGACATTGGAGATCGGAGAAACAGCGGTTGTTAAAGGAATGATGGGAAAAGATGTTGTCGAAGCGGAATGGAGATCGACCGATGCCGAAACCGTTTCGGTCGACAGTAGCGGAAAGGTAACCGCAAAGCGGTTGGGAACCGCCGATGTTTTTCCCAGGGTCTTCGTTTTTCAAATTACTCCCTGTACTGTCTCTGTACCGGCGTTTAGCGGTACGGCCGAAGAAACGGCAGAGGTTTTAAAGGCAGCGGCTCCGTCTCCTTCTTCTCCGTATGAGGAACCTTATACCGTCACAGTGACCGGAACCGGCATTTTTCCGAAGAGTCTCGGCGAGGCACTGAAAAATCCCCGGATTCGGGTTAAGCTGGTTCTGGCCGATTCGCAAATTGTACGCACCGGTCAGTTTGCCGAAGCCGTTTCTCTGGTTGAAGTCTCTTTGCCGAAAGTCACTAAAATCGAAGAGGGTGCCTTTAAAGGCTGCTCCAATCTGAAATCGGTTTCTCTTCCGGCAGTCGATTTGCTCGGCGGTTCCGTATTCGAAAACTGCCGTTCGCTGACATCCGTTTCCCTTCCGGCTCTGACCCGGGAAATCGGAAATGCCGCTTTCCGCGGCTGTACGGCTTTAAAAGAAGTGATTTTGCCGGAAAAGGGTACGTTTAAACTGCTTGTCGACGCCTTTCGCGGCTGTACGGCACTGGAGCGCATTAATCTGGAATCGGCCGCATTCATCGGGAACGACTGTTTTGCTCTCGATGAGGCTTCGGATTTACCGTTGGAAACCGGTACGCTTTCGGGTTTGAACTCCTCGATGGATCTTTCTTACAATATTTTTTCCAATCGTGTATTAAACCGTCTTTCCTGTCCGAACCTGACGGCTGTCGGGGATTCCGCTTTTGTTTCGCTGACGGTCCTGGAAGAGGCTTCTTTTCCGTCGGCAACAACCGTTAACGCCAAAGCGTTCACCGATGCCGTGATTCCGGTTTTAAAATTAACTTATCCCGGGAAAATAACCGTTACCGATTCGTTTGCGACTGCCGGAAGTTTTCAACCGGCCGATACGGTGCTGTATCTGGACGAAAGCAACAGCAGCGGAATCAGCGACGGCAACACATGGCAGTCCGTTTCCTGGAAAGAAATCCGTACTGTCTCCGGGGAAACACCGTAACCGGCCGCAGCGCACCGCGTTGACGGCACACAGGGGCAGCCCGCACGGGCTGCCTTTTTTGTTGCGGAAAACCGCGGTTTGGGGTATACCGGATCGAAGGCAATACCCGCACCACGGCGGTCTTTACCGTCAAATATCTGCGGACGCTCGGTTTCGCGGTTTCCAACGAGCTGTTCGAGAACAACAGCCGCTATTTTCGCAATGCGCTGGTCAGGTCCAATTACACCGATCTTAAAAAAGGAATCCGGGAAACGCCGCTCTTTTTGGAGCACTTTTTCGAGAATCTGCTGTTCGGTGCCCGTCATGAACTGAAAAACCGTTATCTGCACATTGCTTACAGAGAGAATCCCCGTTCGGTCGAAGACGCTTCCCCCGCTTACGGCAACAGCCAAAATGACAGTGTAAATGACAGTGTAAATGACAGTGTAAATGACAGTGTAAATGACAGTGTAAATGACAGTGTAAAATTAACCGCCGGTCAGCAGGCTATTCTGAGCCGCATCAAAGACAATCCCTTCATCACGCAAAGCGAACTGGCGCAGCAAACCGGCCTTTCCGTCAGCACCGTCATCCGCCGGATGAAAAAGTTACAGACCGCCGGCCTTCTGCGCCGGGTCGGTGCCGACAAAAACGGCTACTGGCAGGCGGAAGAAAACTGCCGGTAAACGGGCGGTAAGCCGCCGGCCGCAGCGCACCGCGTAGACAGCATACAGGGGCAGCCCGTGCGGGCTGCCTTTTTTGTTTTGGAAATCCTTTTTGTCTGACAAAAAACGTCCTACGTTTTTCGAAAAATGTCCTACGTTTTTAAAAAAACGTCCTATGTTTTTTTAAAAACTCTCAGAGTTTTTGGAGAATGTCTCAGAGTTTCCGGAAAAATACACTGTGTTTTAAAAAATTCTCTGAGAGTTTTCGGGGAATCCCCGAGAGTTTTCGGGTATAAAATACGGGAAAAATCGGGAGAAGTTCTGTTTTTGCGGAAGAGAGGTTTGGAAAACGCAAACGGCCGCAACGCACCGCGGTGAAGGTATACAGGGGCAGCCTGCACGGGCTGCCTTTTTTGTTGCGGAAAGCCGCGGTTTGGGGTATAATAAAGAAAGATTAAAATAAGGAAAATTCGATATAAGTGAATACGATTGCTGACGTCGGTGTAGATATTAAAGAAAATTCATTGCTGAAGGCAGATAAGCTGCTGCTGGAAATATTGTTGAAAGACAGGACAACCGGAAAAAATATTATCTGGGCAACGGATAATTACTCTCATTACGGAGAGCAATATGCCAAAACCGCGCCCATTCTGATAGAGCTTATTACATCGCATAAAGGACAGCTGATAAAACCCCGGACGGAAAAAAGCAAAGCCGAACAGCAGAAACGGGTTCGTCAAAAGGCAGAAGTATTTACTCCCTCATGGGTTTGCAATGCGCAAAATAATCTCATAGACGAAGCGTGGTTCGGA
>JAXEIF010000003.1:0-53773 GCA_034120015.1 Spirochaetia bacterium
TCGCTGGCTTTTTCCAACAGTTCGGAAAAAGTCTTTCCGAAACTGATATCGGCAATTGACTTTCCGTTTTCCGTATAATGATTTTCTTTTCCGAGATGTCGAAACGAAACACTGTTGTCAAAGGCACTTCCCAATCCGGCAATCGAATTCATCTTTTTCCTCCCTTTTTATTTGATATCCAGCGCCTTTGTAAACATCGATTTGGCACCGTTAATCAGAGACACGTTGGCTTCGTAGGCCCGTGAAGCCGAAATCATGTCCACCATTTCCTGAACCACATTGACGTTCGGATATTCGACATAACCGGTTTTCGGTCCCGTTTTGTATGCATCCGGATGAAACGGATCATAAACCAACCGCGTTTGGGTATCGGTGTCTTTTTCAATCTCGACGACCTCAACACCTTTTCCCAAGCCGTTATCCAGAGATTTCGGCAGAAAAGGCGAATTCCAGTAAGCGCCTTCGTTCTTGGCTTTCAGAATAACGCGGCTACGGCGGAACGGACCGCCGTCGGCGGTTCGTGTTGTATCGGCATTGGCAATGTTATCGGAAATGACATCCAGACGCATCCGCTGGGCGGTCAGACCGCTTCCGGCCGTTCCTAAAGTCGTAAAAATACCCATCTCTCACTCCTCCTATCGCGATGTCAGTGCCGTACGGATATTGTTGAACATAGCCGCCACGGAATGGGTCATCATTTCGTAACGCAGCTGATTGTTCAGCGCCGACATACCTTCTTCTTCCAAATTGACGTTATTGCCGTTGTTATCGGCCTGAGACAGATAATCGAGCGACCGAATCGGTTTCAGTGTCGAATACGGTTCGGGATCTCTGAACGCAAACTTGCACTCTTTATTTTTATCGAAATCGAGAGTGTATTTTCCTTCCCGTTCCAAATCCAGACGGCGTTTCAATTCTTTTTCGAAATTGACCTCCGACCGTTTAAAATTGGGCGTTTCGGAATTGGCCATATTATTGGCAATAGCATTATGACGCAGCACGGCCGTATCCATCAGCCGATGCATAATGTCCAAATTGCGTCCGAATCCGTTTTCAACAAACATTTTCTGTCTCCTCTTCTCTTTTTATCGGAAAAAAGCAGGCATCCCTGAACAAAATTTACAAAATATAAGCCGATAAATCCTGAGATTCACACAAAGCACTCAGTTTTTCGTCGACCAGCTTTTCCGTGACCCTAAATTCCCGACCCGAATACGATTCCGCTTCAAACGACAGATCTTCCAAAAGCCGTTCCATGATCGTGTAGAGGCGGCGGGCTCCGATATCCTCCGTGTTGCGGTTCACCTGTGCGGCGATTTGCGACAGCCGGCGAAGAGCGGCTTCCTCGAAGTGCAGCGCCACGCCTTCGGTTTCCATCAGTGCCGTGTATTGGCGGACGAGAGCGTTTTGAGGCTCGGTTAAGATGCGGTAAAAATCATCCGGAGTCAGCGAATGCAGCTCGACACGGACCGGCAGACGTCCCTGTAACTCCGGCATCAGGTCCGACGGTTTGCTCATGTGAAAGGCTCCCGCCGCAATAAACAGAATATGGGATGTGTCGATCATTCCGTATTTTGTATTCACTTTGGATCCCTCGATAATCGGCAGCATATCCCGCTGCACACCTTCACGGGACACTTCTCCCGAAGAGTGACGGGATGCAGTCGCCAGTTTATCGATTTCGTCGATGAAAATAATTCCGAGCTGTTCGACCCGCTCCTTTGCCAGTTTGACGGCACTGTCGTTTTCGACCAGTTTTTCGGTTTCTTCTTTCAAAAGAATTTCGCGCGCTTCGCAAATCGGCAGCTTCCGATCCGTTTTGCGGTGGCCGGAAAAAATATCACCGAGGATATCCGAAATGCGGCCGTCATCCCCGCCCTCCGGCATTCCCGGAATCGCAAACATACCGGCCACACCGGCGGGCGCTTTATCGGCAACCCGAATACGGACGGAAGTTTGCTCGAAGTCTCCGTTGCGCAGCTTCCGCCGGAAACGCTCGCGCGCCTCTTTATCGGCTTCGGTCGGAGCCGGAGAATCGGGACGGACATTCAGCAGCAGATCGAGAATCCTCTCTTCCGTGTTGGCCGCGGCCGCTTCGCGGTTGTTTTCGGCCATTTCACTTTTGACCATCTGCAACCCGACATTGAACAAATCCCTCACCATCGATTCGACATCCCGGCCGACATAACCGACTTCCGTATATTTTGTCGCTTCCACTTTTAAAAAAGGCGCGGAAACCAGCTTGGCAAGCCGTCTGGCAATTTCGGTTTTTCCGACACCGGTCGGTCCGATCATCAGAATATTTTTCGGTATCACCTCTTCCGCCATTTCGGGTGACAGTTTCTGCCGGCGCATCCGGTTTCTCAATGCGACCGCCACCGCCCGTTTGGCTTCGCTTTGTCCGATAACATACTGATCAAGTGCGGCCGCTATTCGTGACGGCGTCAGCATTTCCCATTCACCGCTCATTCCAACACCTCCAGAGTCAGATGCTGATTCGTATAAATACATATCCGGCCGGCAATGGCCAGCGCTTTTTGGGCAATCTCGGAAGCGTTCCAATCGGACGCATCCGTATATGCCAACGCGGCGGCATAAGCGTAGGTTCCCCCCGAACCGATCGCCGCAATGCCTTCTTCGGGATCGACAACATCACCGTTTCCGGAAATCAGCAGAATTTTGTTTTTATCGGCCACAAGAAGCATGGCTTCGAGTTTGACCAGCGACCGGTCGGTCCGCCACTCTTTGGCCAGTTCGACAGCTGCGCGTGTAATATCGCCGCCGACACCTTTCAAATGATTCTCGAAGCGGTCCGAAAGGGTAAAAGCATCGGCTGTAGCTCCGGCAAAACCGACCATAACCTTTCCGTCGTAAATTTTACGCACTTTACGGGCATTGCCCTTCATAACCGTATTTCCCAACGTGACCTGACCGTCGGCAGCCATCGCAACCTGATTGCCCCGTTTGACGGCGATAACGGTTGTTCCGTGAAACTCCATTTTTATTTTCCTCCTTTTTTTCCGGCACTTCCCGCATGAGGATGTGCCGCCGAATAAACATCTTTCAGCCGATCGATGCCGACGTGCGTGTAAATCTGCGTTGTCGAAAGCGAACTGTGCCCGAGCATCTCCTGTACCAGACGAATATCGGCGCCCCGATTCAGTAAATGCGTCGCAAACGAATGACGGAACGCATGAGCACTGCCCGATTTATTAATCGTTCCGTTTTGCAGCAGCCGTTCTTTGATAATCAAATCGGCGCCCCTTGCCGTCAGCCGTCCGCCCCGTCTGTTAATAAACAGCGCTTCGTTTTCTTCCCAACCGTGCGCCCTGACAAACGCTGTCCGGTACGCTGCATACGCCGCATACGCCTGCCGGCACAATTCTCCGACGCAGACAAGCCGCTCTTTATTGCCCTTTCCGACAAGAGAGATTGTTTCCGTATGCACGGAAAAATCGCTTCGGTTTAATGCCACCGCCTCGCTGATACGGCATCCCGTCGAATACAAAAACTCAAACAGGAACCGGTCGCGGGCCGACGCAAAATCGGTGGCTTCTATTTCCAGAATGGCATTCATTTCTTCTTCGAAGAAAAATCGCGGCAGCTTCCGGGGTGCTTTAAAGTTTTTGACAGCGGCGAACGGATTGACAGTCGTCTGCCCCGTTTCCATCAGAAAACGGTAAAAACCCTTCACCGCGGACAGCAGTCTGTTTACCGTTCCCGGCGACAGGGTGCGGACTTCCGGTGCCATCAAAAAACCGCGGGCATCGACCGCCGGGAGCGTTTCGAGCGGCAGCCGGTTTCGATCGCAGTATGCATGCAGCTTTTCCAGATCGCGTCGGTAGCCGATAACGGTTCCCTCGGAGGCTCCGTGCAGCAGGCGCAACGAATCGAGATACGATTCTATACTACTCGCGCTCACCGGCATCATCCTCATTTTCGTAATGCAGGAAATCGCAGTTGTCATTTATACAGGCACGGTAAATTCCGTGCGTTTTGTCACTTTTCTCGACCAAAAACTGACCGCATTTCGGACATTTCTGCTCCGTCGGTTTAAAATAAGAAATAAAATCGCACTGCGGATAATTGGTACATCCGTAAAACTCGCGGCCGCGGCCGTTTGCCTTTTTGCGGGCCACAATCTTACCGCCGCATCCTTCCCTCGGACAATCAGCCAAAGGAATACTCTGCGTATTGCGGCATTCGGGGAAACCGGAACAGGCAAGAAAAAAGCCGAATTTTCCCAATTTTTTGACCATCGGTCTCCCGCATTTTTCACAGACTCTGTCGGTAGGCTCTTCCAGGACCCCTTTCACCGACTCGAGCGTAGACTGAACCTGTCCGACTTTCTCATGAAACGGTTTATAAAAATCGCCGATCATCCGGTGCCAGTCCAGCGATCCCTCTTCGACGGCATCCAGCCGGTCTTCCATTTTGGCAGTAAAATCGACATTGATGGTTTCCGGAAACTGTTCCGTCAGCAAATCGGAAATAATTTCTCCCAATACCGTCGGCTGCAGCTGTTTGTTTTTTCGGACCACATAATAACGATCCAGAAGTACCGAAATAATCGGAGCGTATGTCGACGGGCGACCGATTCCCTTTTCTTCCAGCATTTTAACGATGGATGCATCCGTATACCGGGAAGGTCCCTGAGTAAAATGCTGATCTTTTTTCCATTCGACGAAGGGAAGAACTTCTTCCAATTTTAAATCGGGAATTCGCTGTGCATCATCCTCTTCTTTACTCTTGAGAAGTCTGCAAACGGCCAAAAAACCTTTCTCACTGACCGACGAACTGTGACAGCGGAATTCAGCATCGCCGCTTTTTATAGTGTACGATGTCAGTCGGGTCTCCGCATTGGTCATCTGACAGGAGACAAACCGTTCCCAAATGAGAGTGTAAAGCTTGAGCTGATCGCGATTCAGATATTCTTTTACCTTTTCGGGTTCGTAAGAGATGTAAGTCGGCCGAATCGCTTCGTGAGCATCCTGTGCTTTCTGAGAAGCGGCATAAATGCGCGGCTCTTCCGGCAGAGACTGAGAATAATGAGCCTCAATATATTTTCGAACGTCATCGAGAGCCACATCGGAAATGCGGGTCGAATCGGTACGCATATAGGTAATCAAACCGACACGGCTTGATCCCATATTAATTCCTTCATAAAGCTGCTGGGCAATCTGCATGGTTTTGCGGGAAGTAAATCCGAGCCGGTTGGCTGCTGCCTGCTGCAGCGTCGAGGTTGTAAACGGCGGTTTCGGCTTCTGCTGTTTCTTGCGGATTTCCTTATCGGTGACGGTCATCGAACCGGTCGGAATCTGCGTAATAACCGATTCGACATCTTTTTTTGACCCTGCCTCAAACTTTCGGTCCTGCCACTTAACCAGAGAAGCCTTAAAAGGAACTTTTCCTTTATTCAGTAACGCATCGAGTGTCCAGTATTCCTCGGGAATAAAGTTATTGACCTCCCGCTCTCTTTCGCAAATCAGACGCAATGCAACCGACTGTACGCGACCGGCCGAAAGCCCGTTCTTCACTTTTGCCCACAAAATCGGCGAAAGATTGTAACCGACCAGACGGTCGAGAACCCGACGGCCTTTCTGGGCGCACACCTTATTTTCTTCGACCTCACGCGGATGACGGACCGCTTCACGAATCGCATCGGGTGTAATTTCATTAAAAACAATCCGTTTAATGGTTTTCCCGGGAAGTTTTTTCAAAATGGCGTTACGGATATGAAAGGCAATTGCCTCCCCTTCGCGGTCGTTATCGCTTGCAAGCAGGACTTCGTCGGCACGCGCCGCCAGCGAAAGCAGTTCCTTCAATTTGGGTCCCTTTCCCCGAACGGTAATATACTGCGGTTCAAAATCGTGCTCGACATCAATCGCCAGACGGGATTTCGGCAGATCAACCAGGTGCCCCATAGATGCTTCCACCTTATATCCGCTCCCCAAATATTTTTCAATAGTCAGTGCCTTGGCGGGAGACTCTACAATAATCAGAGTTGTCTTTTTCTTTTCCTTTGTTTTTTCGCTCGTTTCCATATACTTCTTCATACCTCTGCAGCCAGCTGTCTATATCCGTGGGATTTTCCCACACCGGAGCTCCCTGATCCGCCAACCGGATGGTGCCCGATCCGTACACATCCTCCAATCCCGCCGCCAATACGACAACATCACGTCCCTGTTCCAGTGCCCGGTCGGCGGTTATAAGCGCTCCCGATTTTTCGGGAGCCTGAACAATAATCGTCAGCGGTGCCAGACCGCTGATAATCCGATTCCGTTGCGGGAAACGGTAACGGCGGATTTCGGTACCCGGCGGAAATTCCGATAAAATCAGACCGCCGTTTTCCAGTATCCGTTGCGCCAGCCGCCGGTTTCCGACCGGATAAACCGAATCAATTCCGCTGCCGAGCACCGCCACCGTCTGACCGCCGCCTGCAAGCGCTCCGGTATGTGCCGTTGCATCGATGCCTTTGGCCAGCCCCGAAATCACGCACACACCCGCACCGGAAAGATACCGGCATAACTCAAAGCAGGCCCGATGCGCTTTACCGGTCGCCAGCCGGGTACCGACCACCGCCACCGGAATCTGATTCAAATATCCCACACCGCGGCCGAAAAGCAGAAACGGCGGGTCATAGATTTCCTTTAAAAGCGGCGGATAGCGTTCGTCGTCGACAGCCACCGCAAATCCGTTCAAACCGGACAGCCACCGCAAATCATCTTCGGCGGCCTTCAATGCGTCGGCCGCCGCGACCGCCTTGACCCGCAACCGTCTGCCGATGATTTCCGAAACAGCTGCGGGGCTTAACCGCGAAAATGCCGTTTCGTTTCCTTCGTAAGCGGATGCCAGCAACCGCTTTTCCTTCCCCTTTAAAAATTCCAGCCTGTGAACCGCCAGCCGGATCAGCGATACTTCCGTATACAGACGACCTCCTAGCCGTCTGCTTCGAGAATCTCCTTATTGCGGACGGCGCTCTCTGCGGTTTTTTTATCCGCATGCTTTATAATATAGTTATATTGTTCGAACGCTTTCGCGTTTTCCCCCTTCTCAATATAAATTCGGGCTGCCATGTAGCGGGCACCGAAATGATCGGGTTCGGCCGCAACGGTTTTCAACGCATACTGCAGTCCTGCATCGGAATCGCCCAATTCGAAATAATAAATCACACCCAGTCCGTAGTAAGCGTTCGCGTAAGTCGAGCTCAACTCCAAAGCCCGGTTATAATAATAAATTGCCTTCTCGAACAGAAGCGCCTTCTGACTTTCTACTGCAGACTGCTTTGCCTGTCCGGCGGCCGCCACACCGGCGTAATAATAAAATTGAGGATATGAAGTCAGCCCCTGCATAACGGAAAAACCCGCTTCGAAATGTTTCAGCGCCTCTTCGAAACGACCGAGTCCGACACAGGCATAACCGGCAGCAATTTCCCGAAAAGCCAACGTATTATTCTTTTCGTCTGCACCGGTTTCCGCTTTCGCTTTTTCGATTTGCTTTTCCGTATCGGCCAGAAAAGCCTGTTTTTCACTCTCCGACAGGGAAATAATTTCGTAAGGATTCAACGCCGTACGGAGCGCTTTTTCTTCTTCACTCCGGCATCCTCCCGCAATCAAACCCGCTATAAGAATAATGGCAAAAAAAGATAATTTTTTCATTTTTACCCCCTCGGATGAAATTTTTTATGCTGTCTGATCAAATCCCGACCGGCAACATGAGTATAAATCTGGGTTGTCGTAATATCGGCATGGCCCAGAAGTTCCTGCACGCTTCGCAAATCGGCTCCGTTTTGCAGCAAATGCGTTGCAAACGAATGGCGAAACGTATGGATTTTCGTCGTCAGGCCGCTTAATGCGGCATATTTCCGCAACGCTTCCCAAGCCTGGTGGCGGGTCAGCGGCTCTCCTTTCGCATTCAAAAAAAAGCGCCCCGAATCGGTGCGGAAGCCCAAAAGACGGGGTCTGATCTCCGTCAGATAACGGTGCGCCGCCCGTACCGCCCGTTCGCCGACCGGAATCCACCGCCTGCGGCCACCTTTCCCCGAAACCAGAATTACCGCCTCACGAAAACGGAAATTTTCGATTTCCGTTCCGACAGCTTCCGAAACCCGTAATCCGCACGAATAAATCAGTTCGAAAAGCGCATAATCGCGTATTCCGGCATCCGTATCGGTCGGAATCACCGATAAAAAGCGATCAACCTCGTCTTTACTTAATACGGACGGCAGAGCGCGTCCCCTGCCCCCGATTTTCACCAGTTCCGTCGGATCGTCCTGCCGCAATCCTTCCTTAACCAAATAGCCCATATACGACCGCAAAACGGTCAGAGCTTTCTCGGCGGATCGCAATCCGATACCGCCGCCTTCTTCTCCCCGGCGATACATTAAATAATCCGAAATACTGTTCCGGTCAACTGTTATCGGATCAACTCCCTTCTCACGGCAATAAATATCGAAGCATTTCCATTCGGACAGATATGTCACGGCAGCAGCCGGAGATAACCGCCGCTCAATTCGCAAATAAGCTTCGAATGCCGCCGATTCCATACAGACTCCTATCTGTGCTTTAATATCGGCGGAAAATCAATATCGGCATCAAAAGAACTGTACTCTTTTAAATCCGGTTTTGACACGGATCCGTTTAAGAATGTGCGGTCCAATTGAGTCCAATCTTTTGCCGAAAATGTACCTCCTTCGTTTTTGCCGAAAGAGGAAAGCGGTCCGAAATCATCCTGGCTTTTTTCTTCCGCTTCCGTTTCTTCCTCATCAGCCTGATTAAATCCGGCTGCCAACAGTGTAATTTTAACCGTATCGGTTTTTTCCCTGTTGTATATCAAACCGTGCTTTACAATCGCTTTGGAGTCGACGCTTCGGGAAATTTCATCGCAGATTTCCTGAAAATCTTTCATCGGAAAATCTTCATCTGCTTCTACGTTGATAATCACACCGCGGGCACCTGTTATATCACCGTTATCGAGAATCTGATTATTGATAGCCTTGTTAATGGCATCGACCACACGGGTCTCGCCTTTTCCCTCACCGAGTCCGATATAAGCCTGTCCGCTGTTTTTCAGAATGGCTCTGACATCGGCAAAGTCGATATTGATGTCTCCCGGAACGGAAATGATTTTGGACATTCCCAAAATTCCGTCACGCAGAATCGAGTCTGCCGCCAGAAAAGCTTCTTTCATGCTGATATCGGGCGGAAGCACTTTTGTAAGATTCCGATTCGGTATCACGATGATCGAATCGACCTCTTTTTTCAGCTTATCAATTCCCTCCCGCGCATAACCGTCCTTAACCGCACCCTCATGCTCAAACGGTGTCGTTACAATGGCAACAGTCAGAATCTGAAGTTCTTTGGCTATGGACGCGACAACAGGAGCAGCTCCGGTTCCTGTCCCGCCGCCCATTCCGGCCGTGATGAATACCATATTGGCACCGGAAAGTTCTTTCTTGATTTCTTCACGGCTTTCTTCGGCAGCAGCCGCTCCTTTTTTCGGATCTCCGCCGGCTCCGAGACCGCGGGTTGCCGATTTGCCTATAGCCAAACGATTGGCTGCACGCGATGTCTGCAGGTCCTGAACATCGGTATTAATCGTCATAAATTCGACGCCGTTCAACCGCTGCTCCACCATACGGTTGACAGCCTTACATCCCGCACCGCCGATACCGATCACTTTAATAATTGTCGGAGAAATCATTGCCGAAAACTCATCGTTATAGTTTTCGTTATCAATCAACTCCGCATCATCCAGTAAGCCCATAAAATCCCTCCCAAGACTTCTCTGTTTTTATTTTACAAAAACGAACGGAAAAATTCCGCAATTCCGTGAAAAAATGCATATCCGCGGCCTTTCCTGTAGCCGGTCTCTTTTCTGACGGCACGAATTTCGCGTTCGGCAACAGTCGTATGTCCCGCTGTCCGGTGGGCGCAAATTAAACCGTAGACGGAAGCGTACTGCGGTGTCGCGAACTGAGCTTTCAGCCCGTTGATTTTCTCCGGAACCGCAATCCGTACCGCCGTTCCGAAAATATGTTTGGCACACTGCTCGATTCCCAACTGCATGGCTCCGCCACCGGCCAAAACAACGCCGAATTTCAGTTCCTTAAAAAAATTCGATTTATGAAAATCGGCCGCTATGGTTTCAAAAATCGAATTGACCCGGGCCTCGATTACGTGATTAATATCGCTTTGACGGCATATTTTCGGTTCACACCCGTTCAGACCGCGAATATAGACTTCCGATTCGCCGTTATCGGTTAACGGATATGCCGATCCGTCCTTTTTCAGATTTTCCGCATCATCGTACGAAATGTGGTATATATAACATAAATCATTTGTAATCAGATTACATCCGTACGAATAGACTTTGCTGTAATGAAGGCTGCTGTTTTTATAAAACAGCACATCAATCGTATCTTTCCCGATATCAACGTATAATGTTCCGAGTTCTTTTTCCTGATCGGTCAGAATCGCTTCCGCACCGGCGACACCGCTGTAATAGATTCTGGAACGGTCGAT
Organism: Spirochaetia bacterium; assembly: GCA_034120015.1. Classification (GTDB taxonomy): domain Bacteria; phylum Spirochaetota; class Spirochaetia; order JAFGXN01; family JAFGXN01; genus CALXOJ01. Next base: position 10,524 of record JAXEIF010000003.1, read on the forward strand.
TCCGGCATCAATCAGACATCTTTCGAAATTTTCCTTAATATTTTCCAGACATGTTAACAGATGAACCTGGGCTTCCAGCTTATTGTTTCCCGCCATTTTAACGGGATTGGAGGATGCAATTTTGTCATCGATAATGAACTGCTGTTGACCGACCAGAAAAATTTGTCTGTCTGTAGGAAGAGAGACCGCTTTGGCGTTATTGATCGCCACTTCGATGTCGCGATCCGTAATGGTTTTGTTGGGAGACTGAATCGGCACGACTCCGCTGCTGTTCAACCCTTCGATATCCATTCCCGTAATACCGACAAGAACGGAATCGACTTTCGTCGAATCGAGAGGATCAAAAACTTTTGACACAACTTTCCGAATCGAATCGGATACCGCCTCGACTTCTTTTACGGTACCGCGATACAATCCGTGTGCAGGTACTTCCGCAATCCCGAGAACTTCTACCTGATTATTGATATCGGAATCGACCACGGCAGCCGTAATCTTCGAGTAGCCGATATCAATACATACTATTCTGTCATCTGACAAGTTACCCCTCCCGATTGTCACTCATCATTGTTTTTTTAAAATCGGTTTTCCCGACCTGAAATCCAGTAAATAATAGGATTCCGAAAGTCCGGAACTTTGAAGCAGATCCAAAACCTGTACGGCTGCTTCCATCTCCGTCAAAACCATACGGCTTCCCATTTGAACGGGTAAATCATACATACGGAAATAAACATATAAATCATATCCTTTTCCGTTCTTTTCGTCCACTGCTATTTCTGAAATTCTGTTATAGACAACGGGACGCTGCTTCTGCAACAGTTCCAGATCCTGCAAAACAGAAATATAGACGGCAGGAATCCGGGCATCCAGTTCCAAAGACGGAATTTTGATCCCCGAAATCACCGGCAGATCAAATTCTTTTACCGCTGTTCCCAGCTCAAAAATTCGTCCTTCGGAATCGATGGCAAACGGAACCGAAACGGAATCCGTATTAAACAGCGAGACGCAAACAGGTCTTCTCCCCGAAATTTTAAGCTGCAACGACGATCCTTTGGTTTTCAGAACTTCCACTTCTTTTACATACGGGAAAGAATTAATAATGGCATTCGCAATTGCCTCTTCACGCACATCGGCATACAGCGTTCTGCGGTCCAATCCTGTCACGGCCAGAATATCTTTCTGATCGATATCCAGTTTATCGTAAAAAATAATTTCCACATTTTCGACAATTCGATTCGGCTTTATATATATATGATATATAAAGAAAAAAAGGAGATAGACACTTACGCACAGAATCAGAACAATCAGGATTTTGTTCAGAATTCCGGTTTTGTCCTCCTGCCTCAAAAATGATTTGAAATTTTTACGGGAATCGCGGGATTTAACTTTCTGTCGGTAACGATGATTGGGGTAAATAATATTATCCATCATTTTCCTCCGCTGTTCGGGCAATGTGAACCAGCAATCCCATCATAAACATTGTACACAAAAGCGACGATCCGCCCTGAGAAAAAAGCGGTAAGGGCACTCCCGTTGTCGGCAGCAATCCGACCACAACAGCCAGATTCATCAGAGTCTGACTTAAAAAAGAAAACGTAATTCCCAAAACCAGAAAAAACCGACCCGGCTGATTTTTGACTTTGTCCGCCAAAAAGAGAGCCTTACCTCCGATAATCATCATCAAGCTGATCAAAATCAGCACTCCCAAAAATCCGATTTCTTCGGCCAGAACCGCGAATATAAAGTCGGTTTCGGCTTCCGGTAAAACACCGCGGGATTTGATTGTTCCGGCACCCCATCCGCAACCGAGCCAGCCACCGTTTTCAATAGCATGAATTGCCCACTGGGACTGATAATTTTCCTTTCCGGTTATAAAATCGTAAAAACGAGTCTGACGGTATCCGGCTCCGAGAATTGCAATCACCGATATTGCGATGCCGATAACGGCAATAAGAAGCATGTATCTCCGATCGAATCCGGCGAAAAGCATCATAAAATAGCCGATTAAACCGATTAAAACCGCTGTCGAAAAGTCGTGCTGAAGCAAAACGGCACCGAAACTGACTGCCAGAACACAGGGCACAACAGCCAGCCGTTTTTTTTCATTCCCGGCATAACGCGGATTGGCAAAAAAAGAAGAAAGATACAGAATAACCGCCACTTTCAGCATTTCCGATGACTGAACGGAAATTCCCAACACCTCAATCCACCGTCTGGCCCCGTTAACATTTTCCGCAAACAGAAAGGTATAGACGGTCAGAAGCAGCGTACAGACTAAGATAACTGTCGGAAGTTTCGATTTCAGAAAAAAATCCACGTAAGAAGCTTTTAACAATCCCGAAGACATAACAGCAAAAACGGCAAGAGCGGCTCCGGAAATAAACAGTTGTTTTTTCAGGTTACCTGTCGGCGAACAGGACAAAACACTCATGACGGTAACAAATCCGATTGAAAACAGCAGAAGAATCAGCATCATGAGGAGAAGACCCGATGAATTACGTTTAACACCCTCGACCCGTATATCAGCCATTACTGCACCTTCAATGTAATCAAACTGATTAACGAGAACAGTCCGCCTAAAATCCAGAAGCGGACAACAACCTGCGTTTCCGTCCAACCTTTCAGTTCGAAATGATGATGAAGCGGCGCCATCCTGAAAATTCTTTTTTTGAAAAGTTTAAACGAAAGAACCTGGAGCATGACACTGGCCGCCTCCATCACAAAAACACCTCCGACAATAAAAATCAGAAGTTCTTTCTTGATGAGCAGACTCAAAACACCGATCATACCGCCTAAAGCCAGGCTGCCGGTATCACCCATAAAAATTTGTGCGGGATGTGCATTGTACCACAAAAAACCGAGACAGGCGCCGGACAACGCCATACAGGTTACCGTCAATTCTCCCGACATCGGAATAAACGGGAACTGAAGATAGCGTGCAAACGCGGCATGACCGACGATATAGGTCAGCAGGCCGAATGTCAATCCGACAAAAGTAATCAGTCCGGAAGCCAGTCCGTCCAATCCGTCCGCAAGATTAACGGCATTGGAAAAACCGGCCAACAGCAGAACCGCAAACGGGATATAAAGCCACCCCATGTCCGCAACCGGATTCTTTATAAACGGGACATACAGTAAGGTAATATCTTCTACAGTCACATAAAGATAGACAACAACCGCAATCGAAACCGCGAACTGTCCGGCCAGTTTTAATTTGGCGTTCAATCCTTTCGAATTATGACGGAAAATTTTCAGATAGTCATCAACAAATCCGATAAGGGCATACCCCCAGAACGATATCAAAAGCACCCATGTATACGGATTTTTTAAATCCTGCCAAAGGAGAACGGCCACCGTAATACTCATCACAATCAGCAGCCCGCCCATCGTCGGTGTGCCGGCTTTTGCCAAATGCGACTGCGGTCCGTCTTTGCGGATCATCTGTTCCGCTTTTTTGACCCTTAACCAGCCGATCATTTTGGGAGCTGCCAAAAATGTTACCAGAACAGCCGTTACGGCAGCAAACCCCGAACGAAACGTAATATATTGAAAAAGATTAAAAATCGAAATTCGATCGACCAAATTGAATATTTCTTTAAACACGACCCCTCCCCCACAGGTATCCTATTCAAAAACCGATGCCAGACGCTCCAATTGCAAACTGCGGGAGCCTTTGAGAAAAACCCAATCGCCCGAAACGGCATTCTGCTTCAAATCTTTCTTTAATTCCTCTATGTCGACGGAAAAAAAACCGTTGCTGCCACCGGATTCGCAGTACGAATCAAACGCCGCTGCCGCTTCATCTCCGTAAAACAGAACGCGGTCAAATGCCGCCGCAGCCAACGTACGACCGAGCTCGGCATGCAGCCGCTGCGAATGAACGCCCAGCTCTTTCATCGCTCCCGCTACAAAAATTTTACGGCCTTCGACTTCCGTTTCCCGAAAAAGTTCGATTGCCGCCGCCACAGAACCGGGATTGGCATTATAACAGTCCTCGACGACGGTAATCCGTCCGGGTCTGATACAACCGCGCGCAAAACCAGCCGACTCAACCGCCTCAACTCCGTCGGCAATCTCTTCATCGGTTAAACCGAATGCACGGCCGACAGCCGTTGCCGCACAGATATTTTCGAGATTATACCGCCCGAAAAGCGGTGTCACAGCGTCACTTTCTCCTATTCTTAACAGCCAGCCCCCGAAACCGCGATTTTCGATAACGGAAACTCCTTCCGTCACACCCATCCCGAACGGAATATAATTTCCGGGGTAAGAATCCCGATACATCCGCCCGTGACAATCATTGCAATTAATAAAAGCCGTTAAATGCCCGCCGGCCCGCGAAAAGATTTTCATTTTCTCACGGGCAATCGAATCAATTTCCGCAAACATTCCGGCATGTGCCGGAAAAATATTTGTTATCACCGCTGTCTGCGGCTTAACAATCTCTGCCAAAATACCCATTTCCCCCGGATGATTAATCCCCATTTCAAAAACGGCAATTTCATCATCCGGATCGACGGAAAAAGCAACCAGAGGCAGACCGATTTCCGAATTCAAATTTCCCTGTGTATACGAAATCCGGTATTTTCGCCTTAAAACAGAAGCAATCAGCTCTTTTGTTGTTGTTTTTCCGCTGCTGCCCGTAATGCCGACCCTCTGAACCTGAGGCAGCTGTTCCAAATACCATGCGGCCGCTTTCTGCAGCACCGTCAGCGTATCGTCCGCAATCAGGAATGACGCCCTATCCTCTTCAACCCAACGATTAATCCGTTCGCGATTTTCATTCGCATAAGCCGAGGAAACCAAAAAAGCAGAAACTCCTTTTTCAATCAATTCGGGAACAAACAAATGCCCGTCGGTCCTTTCTCCCGGCAAAGCAACAAACAGCTGCCCCGCTTCGCAAAGACGCGAATCAACCGCCGCGCCGCGAAAAAAAATCTCCTGCGATCCGGCAATCGACGAAACCAGCGGAAGCAATTCATAAAACGCAACCGGTCTCATTCGGAAACCCTCCTGATTTTGATAACATCGACGGAACCGGATTCCGTAATGTCAAGCTCGCTGTCTTCCAGCGTTTTTTCCACTTCCGCCGGAGACTGACGTCCGGTCATTTCGATAACCGCCTGTCGGTTTTGGGAATAGAGATCCAACTGTTTTTCGTAAACTTTTGCCTCGTTTTCCGCGGCAATTCTGTATTGATATATTACCAGTATCTGCAGCAAAGCGAAAATCGGCACCAAAAATATTGTCATCCATAATTTACCGGATTTCATCGGTTTTTTTCCTTATAACTCTCAATTTGGCGGACCGCGACGGTGCATTTTCGGCAATTTCCGCAGAAGACGCTGTCAACGGTTTTGCCGTCAGCAATTCTCCCGTAGCGCTCTCCGCTGTCTCTTCGAGTCTGTATTTATTATAAGAACGACGCCCGCCTCCGGACTTCGTTTTCATAAACCGTTTGACAATCCGATCCTCGAGAGAATGAAACGAAATCACTCCCAGGATACCTCCGGGATTTAAAACCGAAAAAGCACCGGTCAGCGCCCGTTCCAAACGTCCCAATTCATCGTTAACGGCAATCCTTAATGCCTGAAACGTTTTTGTTGCCGGATGAAGATGTCCCTGCCGGTAAGCCGCCGGCACAGCTCTGTAAATGACTTCTGCAGCCGCTTTGGCATCGGTCAGTTGCCCGTTACGGGCAGCCGAAAACAGAGCTGTCGCAATCAACCGCGAATACCGCTCTTCACCGTAGCTGAAAATACAATCCGCAAGTTCTTTTTCTCCGTTCCGCAAGATCCAATCCAGAACGGGAAACCCTTCTCCGGTATCCAACCTCATATCCAGCGGTTCTTCTTTTAAAAACGAGAAACCGCCGCCGGATCGTTCGTAGTGAAAAACACTGATTCCCAAATCGAACAGTATCAAATCCGGCCTTCTTTCATACGGATAAGCCGTATAAAAATCATCGAACCAGGTATGAACAAACCGTATCCGATCCGCATACGGAGCAAGCCGCTCTTTTGCCTTTTCCTGAATACGGGAATCGGCATCCAGCGCAATCACCGACAAATACGGATAGCGCTTTAAGAAAAGAGATGTATGCCCGCCTTCACCCGTCGTCGAATCAACCATCAGGGAATCCGGTTCAGGCGGCACCAGCAGTTCCAGCACCTCTTCCGCCATGACCGGCCGGTGCACGGGACGGTACATCACTGCTTGACGTGTACGGAACCGAGCGCTTCGGCAAGCGCCTCACCGTAGCGCACTTCCGCATCTGCCATATATGCATCAAACGCTTCCCGGCTCCATACTTCGATATAAGTCGCCATCCCCAAGACGACGACATCTTTTTTCAGTCCGGCCCCGTCACGAAGCGCCTGCGGCAACAGAAATCTTCCCATTTTATCGGGTTCGACTTCCTGCGCCGGTGATACAAAACGCCTAATAATCAAACGACCGTCCTGTGTGTACTGAGAGACATTTTCAAGAACCTGGTCGCGGGTTTTTTTCCACTCTTCCGGAAGATAACACCAAAGATTCCTGCCGTCACCGTTTGTCACGACAAGATTGTCCCCTCCCAGTAACTCCTTGAGTTTTCCCGGAATAGTGAGTCTGCCCTTTTCGTCGATTGTAGCATTATACTGTCCCTGAAACATTTACCACTATCTCTCACAAAATGGTAATTATTTACCACTTTTTACCACTTCAATCATAATAATGCAGGGATTCGCTATTTGTCAACAGGAAAAAAAAATTTTTTAAAGTTTTTTAAAAAATTGCCGATGAACGATAAAAAAAGCGGCACGCCACGCATGCCGCTTCAATCGGAATCTCCGAAATTAATCTTTAAACGTACGGTAATCAATATCCGGGAAAAGATTGTTTTTTCGTCCCAAGGTAATAACCCATTCGGTATCGATCTCATTACTGCATAAATTGGCATAAATCCGTTTAAAATTATCGATATGACCCTTCAACCGATTTTCCGCATAGGTCACATCGGTTGCATTGTAAAGAATGAACGGCCAGTCCGAAGCCTGCATCAGCAGTATTTCACGCATTGCCTGATTCAAGACTTTCTGCTTCAGCCCGCTCTCATCCGGAAAACGTGTTACAAAATCTTTCATCATTTCCACAGCCTGGAAAATCGGCTTAAAAACCCAATCGTTCTTTTCATGAAACCAGACTTCGGAAAACCCTTTGTTTCCCCATCCCGAAAAAACAGGGGAAACGGTATCCGTTTCGGGATTACGCGCAATATAATCAGAAGATGTTCCCCATGAGAAAACACTGTTACCATCGGATTGACGGAAAACTTCCTCAATCCACTGAACACCCTCAAACCATCCGTGCCCGAACAGCTCCGTATCAAAAGGAACAACAATAACAGGCTCCCTGTCCATCTGCGTTTTCAACTGTTCAAAACGCTGACTGCGGGCCCGAATAAAATCGGCCGCATGTTCTTTGACCTTTTTACGGGCAGCCTCTATATCATAAACCCGCTTTTCTTCCGTCCCCGTAATCGCATAATATTTAATACCGGTAAAAACACGGTTTTTCTTATCGGGCATATAATCGCGGACATAATCAAACGGCAAATCAAAGCCGACATCGCGATAAAATTCCCTATAATCGGGATCTGCCGCGTAACCCGGAACCGTCATTCCCGAGTCGACATCTCTTGCAAAAAAATGAACTCCGTTCGGTGTTTTATAAGAAGAAAAAACACCGCAGGTCGCCTTATCCGGCCCGAGCAGCAGGCCATGCGCCGAAACAAAAAAGTAGGAAAGACCGGCCTCTTTCAGATAAGATTCCAAACCGGGGAAATAGCCCATATCCGGCAGCCAGAAACCGCGGGGAGTACGGCCGAAACAGGATTCGAAAGTATTCACCGCAACCCCGATCTGAGCCTTAACAACCGCCGGCTCCGACTCATATAAAGGAAGATAGGCATTTGTCGCACATGTCGTTATCAGCTCCAGATACCCCGCCTTTTCGTATTTGGAAAACCGGGAAATCACATCCTGATGATACCGCGTCACAAAATCGTCATAATTGCGCGTATACAGATCGTAATACATTTTTGCGAGCGGAGCAAAATCTTCGTCACCTTCGGTCCGTTCCATTTCTTTTTCCGCCAACGCAATCATTTTTTTCAGATGCGTGATATACCGGTCCTGCAGCAATTCGTCGCCCATCATCGACAGCAGCGTAGGCGACAGCGACAAAGTTAACCGAAACGGAATACCGTCACGGGAAAGCGAATCAAAAGCGCGCAGAAGCGGAAGATAAGATTCGTCCATTGCCTCAAAAAACCAGTTCTCTTCCAGAAAAGAAGAATATTCCGGATGACGGACAAACGGCAGATGAGACTGCAAAATCAGATTCAAACACCCCTTCATGATTATCTCCTTCTTCCCGTTAATCCCGAATAATTTTCTGAGACGCATAACCGGATTCTTCCGGAGGAAAAATAACGCTCTCGTAAATTTTATTGGATATCAAAAGAGAGTCGATATTGACAAAATCTCCCAGATTGTCGACCCGTAACCGCGGCGAAAAAACCGTATTGGTTCTGGCCAGCATAACTCTGGAATTCTCCCTGACACAAAACAGTTCCATATAGTAATAACGATCCTGATGAGGAAGATTGATATATCGTGTCGAATCGGCCGGCTTGACCGGAATTTCAAAATCGTCGACAACACTCAACCCTTTCTCTGTACGGTCGCATTCGACAACCCGAATAACCATTCGGTAATCCGACTCATCAAGTTTATAATTCATGGAATCGATATTGGAGATTTGCCACAAAACAAACACCCACTGGTTATCTCTTAAAATGGCCTTAAAAAACGTATTGACAAAAAGTGCCGAATCGTCACTGCCGTCCGTTCCGAACCGGCGAAGTCCCAAACTGAGCTCCTGATTCAGCACAAACTTCTTCTGCCGAATTTGAGAAACCGTATTATTCGCCTTCAGACTTTCCTGAGTTTCTTCGGCTACAATCTCAAACAGTTCGTCGATGAATTCCTCTTTGGAATCATAATCATCCAAATCAAGCGAAAATTGTTCCGCTATCTCCGCCAGTTTTTTTCGCGGGAGTTTAAGCAAATCAGCCTTCGTCATATCTACTCCGTAATAATTATAATAAGGGCTGTTTTATTTGTCAATAAGAGGAGAGTCTCCTTTTTGACTCATTTTTGAAAAAAAATCTTTGCATGAATGCGTTATATGGAGTATGATATGAATATGCAGACTTCTTTGATTTTACACGGACACTTTTACCAACCGCCGCGGGAAAACCCGTGGACAGATTTAATTCCCCGTCAGCCGAGTGCGGCACCGTTTCACGACTGGAACAGACGGATTACTCAGGAATGCTACGCCGCCAACTGTTATTCCCGCTATCTGGGCGCTTACGGAGAAATTCTGAATATTTCCAACAACTACGAAATTTTTTCGTTTAATTTCGGACCGACCCTGATGAACTGGCTGAAAAACGAAAGTCCCAACGTTTACACAAAAATAATCGAAGCCGACATCATCAGCCGGCAACGGAATAACGGACACGGCAACGCCATTGCTCAGGTCTATAACCATGTCATTATGCCTCTGGCATCGGCCGACGACAAACGGATTCAGATTCAATGGGGAATCGAAGATTTCCGATCCCATTTCAACCGGGATCCGGAAGGAATGTGGCTGGCGGAAACAGCCATCAATCAGGAGACTGTCGACTGCCTGATTGATGCCGGCATTCGGTTTGTCATTCTGTCGCCGTGGCAGGCCGAATCGGTCGAAGATCCGAAAACGGGGAAAATGATCAAGGTTACCGATCCTCTATCCGTTTCCCGCTCAGCGTACCGCCTGAAAGGCAGCCGCGGCGGCACGCTGGCAGCCTTTTTCTACAACCACGTATTGGCACAGGGAATTTCGTTCGGTCATTATCTGCAAAATGCAGACAGCTTTTATGAAAAACTGAAATTTTTTGCCGGCAAGAGCGAAAACGATCTTTTACACACGGCAACAGACGGAGAAATATACGGACACCACGAACCGTACGGAGATATGTGTATCGCCGCCCTGAGAAAAAAAATCGAAGCCGATGGTGAAAACGCGCCGTTCCGATTTACCAATTACGGATATTACCTCGAACAGCACCCCCCAAAACTGACAGCCGCACTGCAAAAAGGCGAAGAAAACCGCGGTTCCTCGTGGAGCTGCTTTCACGGGGTCTCCCGATGGTATAAAAACTGCGGCTGTTCGACAGGCGGGCCGTCCGAATGGAATCAGGAATGGCGAACCCCGTTACGGGAAGCTTTCGATCTGCTTCGTGCCGAAATCGATGTTCTTTTCCGCACGCAAATTGCCGATTTAAGTTGCGAGTCGCCGCGAACCGTCGCCAGACAGTACGCTGCGGTTCTTTGCGGCAAAACCTCTCCGGAAGCATTTGCCGCCCGTTTTCTCAAAAAGAACTCGCCCAAAAACAGAATCGATTTTCTGAATCTGCTCGAAGGATTCAAACTGGCACAGTTTATGTACACCTCCTGCGGCTGGTTTTTTGCCGAACTTTCGGGCATCGAACCGGTACAGAATATGTGTTATGCGGCCCGTGCTGCCGAAATCTTCCAACGGTACACCGAAAAAGATTTAACGGAACTGCTCTGTTCCCGTCTGGAAAAAGCTGTCAGCAACCTCCCCGAACAGGGAAACGGACGCGATATATTTAACAGATATGTCAAAGCACAGGAATATTCTATCGAGAAACTGGCTGCCATCAATATTCTGCTGCATCATTTCAAACTGAAACCGGTCCGTTCGAACGGTCTGACACCTATTAAAATCAGAAACAGAACCGTGACCATCCGCAAAGACTCGACAACGGAAATCTTCCGACTCCGTTACAGATTCACTTTCCCCAATCAGACATTCAGACTGCAAATCACCAACAACGGAGAAACGCGCAGTTTCGGCGATTTCGCTTTTGACGAATACATCGAAAGCAATCATGTCAGAACCTTTATCAAATCAATGATCTTTCGTTTAAATAAAGCCGACTGTCGGTTTATCAATAATTTCTCGATTGTTAACGCCATTAACCCGTCGATTTTAGCCAATTCGATAGCAACCGTTGTCTATTACCGGCTGCAATACCTTTGCGCCCCTGACTGCCGGTATCACAACCGCCATAAAGAAATTGCCCTTTTAATGAAAACGAGATGGATCCGGGGAATTACCGAAATGCCCAACGCCGCTCACGAATTGGAACGGAATCTGCACATCTACCTTAACAGAGAGTTGATTCGGTTGTTCCGAAAAAAAGATATGAAAGGATTGAACGAATTCACGCAAATTATCGAAATTATCGATCGGTCTCCGCTGACTTTAAACAAAGCTTTTCTGCAAAACTACGTTTTCTCGTCACCGGCTCCGACAGGCATTGACCGGGTAACATACAACCGCCTGAGAACGGTACTCGGATTGGGAACGAAAACTTAACCGCGGGAATCGTCTTTCATTTTCGCGGTCCAAACTTCAATCCGCTTCCTGATATCCTCTGCGGGAACAGATTCCCCGAGGTAAATATGAATTTGCCGCAATGCGGAAAGGAAATGAATCGCCGTGTTAATATCCGCCATATTTTGACCGGCTATTTCGTATTTCTCGCGGTAATTATCGGCAGCTTCCTGCATCAGTCTTTTTGCGGTTTCCAGCAAATAAAAACGGGCCTCATATCCGGGTTGAGAAGGAATATTCCCGGACTGAAAAGTTTTATAATTAATCAGGTTTTTAACAATCACGGCAAAACGGGCGCGGATTTCAACCAAAAGCCATTTCCACTTCGAATTTTCCATAAAAGAATCGCAGAAAGTACTGATGGCGTATCCCGTTTTGCGCACCAGCCTCCATTTTTCGTCGTCGTCAATCACCATTTCCAGTGCAACCAGTTTTTCTTCGACGGGAGCAAAGTCGGTTTCGACTAAATTGGTCACCAGATCTTCCATCATAATAATCGCTTTCAGACAGGTTTTCCGTCCTTCGACGAGCCATGATTCGTTTTTAACTTTCGTAATCGGGAAAGCAAAATCGGTAATCATGATATAATAACCGACAAGATCGATGCCGGTCTCAAACGCCTTCAACAGAGCCGAAATGCGGGCCGCATCATTCGGCGCCGAAGCCGCCTCCTGCTCGTAACGCAAGGCCGTCCCCTGCAATTCCGCAATTTTCGCTTTTAATTTTGTCGTTTCGACTTTGACAACATCATCTTCAACAGCCATTAATTTCTCCTCAACAACTCTCTTGCATGCGACAGCGATATATCGGCGGACGCATTTCCGGCCAGCATGCGGGCAATTTCGGAAACCCTTGATTCACCCGTAACCGGTTCGAGACGGGTCACCGTCCGACCGTCAATTCCCTCTTTGCGAATCAAAATGTGATGCTCCGCACGAGCCGCAATCGATGCCGAATGGGTAATACAAAGAACCTGCTTACGCAGCGCCATTTCTTCCAGACGCGATGCAATCGTTAACGCCACCTCACCCCCGACACCGGAATCCACCTCATCAAAGAGCATTGTCTCTATATTATCGACCGATACAAAAACAGACTTTACCGACAACAGTATACGCGAAAGCTCACCGCCGGAAGCGATTGCCGACAGCGGCTTCAGCGCTTCACCTTCGTTGGGAGCAATGCAGAACACCGGTGTATCGAATCCGTTGACCGTGCAAACCGGCTGTCCCTGTTCGTTCATTTTCTGATCGAGACGCACTTTAAAAACCGCTTTTTTCATCCCGAGCGGCCGCAGCATCGCCTGAATTTTCTCTTCCAGTTCGACCGCTCCTTTCCGTCGGATTTGCGAAAGTCCGACTGCCTGCCGCAAAACTTCCGTTTCAAGCTGCTTCTGTTCTTTTTCGAGAGCTTCGCATGCCGAATCGTAATTTTCGAGCTCGGCAATCCGCTCTTCGGCTTTACGGGCATACTCCAAGACAGCACCGACAGTGTCACCGTATTTCGATTCGAGCCGGCGAATCTGATGCAGGCGCGACTGCAATGTTTCCAGCGTTTCCGGATCGAATGAAAGTTTTTCGGCAAAATCCTGCACATCACCGGCCACATCTTCCAATTCGTAAAAAGCCGCCTCAAAACGGGCCAGCGATTCGTTAAAACGTTCATCGACACCGCTCAAATGGCGCAATGCCTGCATTCCCGCCCGCAGCGATTTCAACGCCCCGCCGGATGACTCGGCTACCGCGTTGGAAAAAGTTTCCGTGTGCGAAAAAACCTTTTCCGCCTGACCGATAATCCGCAACCGGGATTCGATTTCCTCTTCTTCGCCCGGGCGCAATGCTGCCGCCCTGATTTCTTCAACCCCGTACCGCAGCAGATCCAATTCGCGGGCCCGTTCCCGTTCGTCGGAATGCATCTGTTCTTTTTTCTTTTGAAGCCCGCAGAGACGGTTAAAGCCGTCTGCCACCGTTTCGGCCAAATCGAGACAACGGGCGTAACGGTCAAGCAGCTGCCGCTGCTTTGCCGGCTTTAAAAGCGTCATCTGTTCATGCTGGGCGTGGGCATCGATTAACAGCGAAGCAAACTCTTCCAAATCACCGCGGGTCACGGAAACCCCCTGTATCGTCTGGGTTCCTTTTCCCGTCCGCCGCAACGTACGACGTAAAATAACGGTTCCGTCTTCGCTTTCCAGTTCCCGGTCTGCCAGCCATTTCCGCGCTTCCGCGTTGCTGCCGACATCAACCGTACCGGTGACCGTCGTTTCGTCTTCCCCCTCGGTGATGACTCCCGTATCCGGTTTGGCTCCGAAAAGAAAACGCAAAGCACCGGCAAAAACGGTTTTTCCGCTGCCGGTCTCTCCGGTCAGAACGGTAAAACCCCGTTCAAATGTCACTTCCTGATTTCGGATCAGGGCATAATTGCGAATCTGTATCGAATCAAGCATGAGTTCCTCCCGACCAGTTCAATTTACTTCTCAAAACATCGTAAAAGTGACGTTCCGGATCTTTGATCAAAAAAAGTTTTCTGTCGGATATGGTCATTTTTAATCTGTCATCGGGATTTAACCGGACCACTTCCTGTCCGTCCAAAGTCAGAATCAGCCCTGTTTTATTTTCCGCGGAAGGTTCTACGGTCACTGTTTTTCCCGCCGGAATCACAAGAGGACGGCTGGAAAGCGTATAAGGACAGACGGGACTGATGACCATTGCCTTCATTTCCGGATCCAGAATGGGACCGCCGGCAGCCGCACTGTACGCAGTCGATCCAGTCGGAGTCGCACAAACCAGGCCGTCGGCACGAAAGCGTCCGACACAAAATCCGTCGATAGCCAAATCCACGGAAACCAGTTTCGAGATTCCCCCGGCACAAACAACCGCATCATTTAAAGCCGAATAGGAAACGGTCTGTCCGTCGCGGCACAAACCGACCGACAGCAGCAAACGCGGCGAACAGGTATAATCGTTTCGAAAAAAACGGTCAAGATAATGCTTCCAGTTTTCGCGGGTCAGTTCGGTAATAAATCCGACCGTTCCCAAATTAACTGCCAATACGGGAACAGACACCGGAAGATGACGCGCCGCATACAAAACCGTTCCGTCACCTCCCAACGTAACCGCCAGCGAAATATCATCGGGATAAAGATCCGTATCCCGATCATCGGCATACCGCACTTCGGCAGACGCTCCCCGCGCGTGACAAAAAGCGGTCATCTCCTCAATGATCGCTCCGACATCGGGCTTTGTCCGGTTAACGACTATCAGGACCTTCATCCGTCCTCCTACGCAACGGTCGAAATCAGCTTCGCAATCAGTTTGCAGTCTTCTGCGGAAAGCATGGGATACAAAGGAAAAATCAGGCACCGGTTGGTCAGATTCAAAGCATGCGGACATCCGGCATCTTCCGCCGAAGACAAAATCGTTTTCTCAAAGGCAAACCGGACTTCCACTCCTTTCTTGGCCGCATATTTGATAATTTCACGGGCATCGACATCCAACAGAATCGGAAAGGCACTGTAAAAACCGTCCGCATATTTCGAAAACGAAAGCGTCTCTTTTCGGCTGCGCATAAAGGCAGCCATATAAATCGAAAAAATTTCTTTCCGCCGCCGCAATGCTTCATCCGCCGCCGCCACCTGAATCCGCGCCAAAGAGGCATTTAAATCGGAAAGAATCGTTTCGGGCGCATATTCGGAAAGTAAATGTTTCAGTTTCGACGCCTGAATCCGGTTTTTAGCCGTAATGACCAGCCCGCCGCCGCCGGTAATCGGGCTGTCCGGTTCCAGGCTGAGCAGACAGTAATCGACATCACTTCCCAACGGACGTCCTTCGCCTCCGTTTTCTTCGGCCGGCGGCAGCACAGCACCGAACGAAGCGGTGACGTCGCGGATTAGCGGCACACCGTGTGCCGAAAAATCTTCCGCCGGGACAATATTGCCGAGTGTATCGGTTAAAATAACGGCGGCAACCGTCCCGTCGAAACGGCTGCCCGCCGCAGCGGAATCGATGAGTGCCGTTTTCAGATCGACATCACAAAGTTTCAAATCGGCAGCGGCGGCGGCAACCGGATCCGCGTAATAGGCCGGTGCCAGCGCGGAAAGAAGAATACCGCGCTTTTCGTCGGTACACAGCAGTCTGTAAAGCAGCGCCATTCCTTTTCCGGGATCGCGAACGGCAACCCCTCCGGCATGTCCCAGCTTTTCGGAAACAGCGGCAACCAGAGCATCCGTCAGTTCACCGGTTCCCAATTTATCGTCAACCATACATGTTAAAACGGCGTCCAAATCTTTGCGTCGTATTGTGGGATTAAAAACAGGAATTTTCATCAGTATACGTACCCCGTCAGCCGATTTCCGAAATACGCTGCCATTCTTTCGGCGCAAAAATCTTAAACGCGTCCAAAATCACGATGTATTCGTTTTTGTCGACATACACACCGGTTACGTAAGCATTTCCGATTTTGTCGTGTCCGGCGGACGACTGCTGAATTTCATCCGTATCGATTTCGATAATCTTTAAAACGGAATCGACAACCAGGCCGACTTTACAGTTTTCGACATCTATAATAATAATGCCGTCAACCGCATCTTTATCGGCAATTTCCGCTACAGGAATCTGAAAACGGGAATGGAGATTGATAATGGGAATCACCTCTCCGCGCAAATTGTAGAGTCCTTCCACATAAGCCGGAGCATTGGGAATGGAACGGACATCTTCATAGTCGACAATGGAATGAATCAGCATGATATCGATGCCGTAAATCTCGTTTCCGATACGGAAAGTGACATATTTTCGATTTGTTTTTTCAGCCATAAAGAGGACTCCTCACTGTATATTAATACAGAAACGGGTTAAAATCAAGCAAAATTAAATAAGAAAAAAGCGCCGAACCGAACGGAACGACGCTTTGAAAAATCCGAATAACCGGCAAACGGTTACTGAAAGCGGTAACGAAGACCGACACCGGCACGATATCCGAACCAAACCGGAGTCGTATAATATTCGCTCTTAAAAGGAATCATAAGACCGGGAGCGAAGTCAAGAAAAATATTAAATCCTTTCACATCTCTGATATCGATTTCCCATCGCAGATCGGCAAGAATATCCAAACCGCCGTATACACCGCCGATAAAACCGATTGTACCGCCGACCGACGGCCCCAGCGTCAATGCCCACGGATTCCCGTCGACAGCCCCGTCAACCAGTGTGAACAGAGCTCCCAAGTATACATTTAGTCCTCCTCGTCCGGAAAAAAATCCGTTGTAAGCGGCAATCAAATCCAGTTCCACCAGATCGGTAAACTCGTGCGAATAGGAAAGACCGAGAGGCCATCCGATATAAGCACCCAACTTGTCTTTACTGCTTGAAAAAGCCGTACCGGAAGCCATCATGGCCAAAAGACAAACCATTAAGATTTTTTTTCTTCATAAAACATCTCCTTTCTCCCAATGATAATATACCTTTTTCCGAGTGATTTCAAGAATGAAATCAAAAAAATCACATAAATTTCCCCGATTGAATCAAATCCGATTTGTCGAAAAACGAATTGTCAAAATCCCCAAAATCCTGTAAGATTAACCGATGAATGATCAAGAAAAAAGTTTCCGCTATCTCTCTCCCGAAGAGGTCCGTACCCTTTTCGAACGCTTCCGTACAGCCGAACCCGAACCGAAAAGCGAGCTGATTGCCCCGAACGCATTCACTCTTCTTGTCTCGGTCGTTCTGTCGGCACAGACAACCGACAAGAGCGTCAACAAGGCAACCGCGGAATTATACAAAATTGCCGATACACCGGCAGCGATGGCGGCTTTGGGCGAAGAAAAACTGATTTCCTACATCCGCTCCATCGGTCTGTACCGGTCGAAAGCGGCTCATGTCATCGCTCTCAGCCGCATACTGGCCGAACAATACGGCGGAAAAGTACCCGATACGCGCGAAGCTCTGGAATCGCTTCCGGGCGTCGGCCGCAAAACCGCCAATGTAGTTCTCAATGTCGTCTTTCATCAGCCGACCATGCCGGTCGACACCCATCTGCTGCGAATCTCCCCCCGCATGGGTCTTTCCGACGGAAAAACCCCCGAAGCGGTCGAAAAAGATCTGCTGCGGGTCATCCCCGCGGAATACATGAAACATGCCCATCACTGGCTGATTCTGCACGGACGCTATATCTGCACCGCCCGCAAACCGCAGTGCGATACCTGCCCCGTCGCCGACATCTGCCCGAAAAATAATCTCAACGGAGTCTGATATGAACGAAACCGAAACGGCAACAGCAGCCCCTCTCCCGGCGGAAGAGCCGGTCACCTCCGATCCGGTCGGAACAATCGGCGAAACCATCGAAGAAACGATTTCCGAATTCAAACCGCAGTTTATTAATGATTTTTTTGCGTCATCCTATTTCCCGAAAATCGTCAATGCGCTGATCGCCGCTGCTGTTTTTTATCTTCTTTACCGTCTGACCCGGAAAATCATCAAACGGATTCCGTCCCCGAAAATGACCCCTCAGGCACAAAATGCCGTCAAAAAGGGATCGAAATATCTCTTCTTTACACTCTGTTTCTTCTATATTTTGGGAATATTCGGTATCCGGTTGAACGGATTGCTCGGCGCAGCGGGAATTGCCGGTATCGCCATCGGTTTTGCCGCCCAAACATCCTTCAGCAACATTATCAGCGGCTTTTTTCTTCTGACCGAAAAAACATTAAAAACAGGCGATTACATTACCGTCGACGATGTCACCGGAACCGTCGATTCGATCGATCTGCTGTCGGTCAAAATCCATACCGTCGATAACCAGATGATCCGCATTCCGAACGAAACCATTATCAAATCCAATCTGAAAAACACAACCTATTTTCCGATTCGCCGTTTATCGATTCCGGTTTCGTTATCCTACGACACTTCTCTGGAAAAAGCAACAAAAGTGCTTTTAAGCGTTCCCGAGCGGTGTCCCGATGTACTTAAAGATCCCGCACCGGCCGTTTTCTGGGACGAGTTTGCCGATTCCGGCATCAACGTCCGTCTGGCGGTGTGGCTGAAAATCGACAAATACTGGGATGTCCGGAATGCTGTTTTTAAGGAAATCAAAAATGCATTTGATGAAAACGGGATTGTCATTCCGTTTCCGCAGATGGATATTCATACGGATAAGAATGTATAATAATACGACAACCGGAAATAAGGAAAAATCATGAAAAGAACAGGATTACTGCTTTTCTGCCTGCTGCCCCTGCACGGATTCCCAGCCGAAAAATTCTCGGACTATTATTATCAGAAGGTCTCTTTATTCGAACAGTTACCGGCCTCACCCGAAGATATTCTCTTTTTGGGTGACAGTATCACCGACGGCGGAGAATGGAGCGAACTCTTTGCCGATGCCCGAATCAAAAACCGCGGCATCAGCGGCGATACGGTCGCCGGAGTCGCCGCCCGGCTGCCGTCTCTTTTAAAATCCCAACCGACCCGGATCTTTTTAATGATCGGTACCAATGATGTTAAATTCGAAAAATCGGATGAAAAGATCGCGGCCGGAATAACCGCAATCATCCGAATCATCCAAAAAGAGTCCCCTCAAACCGTTATTTTTCTGCAAAGCCTGCTTCCCATGAATCCTTCTTTTCCGGATCACCGACAGCATGTCCGACAGTGGCAAAGAATCCCGCATATCAATCTTCTTCTGAAAGAAGCAGCCGGGAATGCTCAAATTCGGTATATCGATCTCTACTCCGCTTTTGCGGACGAAAACGGCCGTCTGAAAGCGGAATACACAAACGACGGACTCCATTTGACCGGCAACGGATACCGGTTATGGAAATCACTGATTGAGAAATATGTCACGGATTAAACACCGCGGATGTACTGATCGTAATCAAGCTTTTTAAATCCGCGCCGCCGATAAAGCCGGACGGCGCCTTCGTTATCCGGTTCGACTTCCAACCGGATGCGGGCGGCATCCGCATATTCTTTTTCCAGAAAATCGAAAAACTCGTTGCCGAGACCGTGTCCGCGGAAATCGGGACGAATGTAAATCTCATCCAGCCAGACAACCGGACCGCCCGCCTCATTCGAGTATGACAGTACCAACAAGGCGTATCCGGCCGCCCGACCGTCACTCTCCAGGACATACAGCGCCAGAAAGGGGGAGCCCGCCTCCACCGCGTTGAGGGTACGTTCGAAAAAGGCTGCCGGAACCGGATGTAAAACCGCCGGGCTGTGATAAAATTCATCGAACAACGACAGCAGCAGTGCGCGGTCGGCCGCCTCATATTTGCGAATCATAGAAAACCTCCGGCTGTATTATAAAGAGAGAATTCAAAAATGACAAGCAGCCGGAACGAATGTTTCGGGATTCTTAATTCAAACCTTTCTGTCGACGGGACATAAAAAACCTCCCGCCGCCACAGTGGGAACGGCAGGAGGAGCAATATGAACAAACATCAAAAAATCAGTTTTTCACGCCTTGCACTTTAATTTGATTTTTATGAAACGGCCATGCCTGAGTGTATGTTTCGACAGAATCGGCCGGAACATAGATCGTACATTTTTCCCGATCGATACCCCAATCCCAGGCAATCACATACGAATTATAATACCAGCTGTATTCCGACTCGTAAATTTTCGGCGGCTCGACCGAAGACAAAGAGACTTCCTTTAGGTTCTCACAACCGTCAAACGCATCAGATCCGATAAAAGTTACTCCCGCCGGAATCGTTATTCGGGAAAGGCTCCGGCAATTCATAAATGCTTTTTGTCCGACAGCAGTCACCGTTTCGGGAATAACCGCTTCTTTAAGAGAACGGCAATTCGCAAATGTCGAGTCGGGGACGGTTTTCATTATTTCGGCAGGAAGCTGCACAGATGTTAATGCCTCGCAATTCTCAAAAAGTCCGCTCCCGAATCCCTCAAGAGTATCGGGTAATACAAAATTTTTAAAAGAAGTACACCCCCGAAAGACTCCGTCTCCGAGTATCGAAACATGTTCCCAAAGCACAAATTCCGGCAGACTCCTGCAGTTCTCGAATACGCTGTTATTGATTTTCGTCACCGTTTCGGGAATTTCGATAGTCGTTAGAGATTCGCAATCCGAAAACAAAGAAGAACCTAAAGATGTAAACGTACCGTCGAGATGTGCTGTCTTTAAATCTGTACAATTTTCGAATGCGGAGTACCCCAAAGACTTGAGTCCGGACGGTAAATCGACACTCTCCAGCCCGGAATAGGAAAAGGCGCGATTGTCTATAAATTGGAGTGATTTCGGAAAATCAAACTGTTTAAGATTACGGCAACGAAAGAAAGCACTTTCCCCGATAACAACCAATTTTCCGGAAACTGATATTTCCGATAAATTTTCGCAAAATTCGAATGAATTATCGCGAATAATTTCCACTTCCGACGGAATTTCTATTTGAGTTAAAGCTTTTCTTTTTGAGAACGCTTTCTTCGGGATTCGTTTAATCTCCTGCGAAAAAACCAAAGTGCCTTTCCCGCTTTCGGGATCCCACTGAGACCGTTCGGGCAGATATTCGGCACCCCATCCGTTTTTTATTGTGACATGAATTTTCTCCGAAGCCTGATAACGTATGACATTGGTTTTGGAGCATCCTGCCAGGAATAAAGCACCCAAGAAAACCGAAAAAATTTTATTCTTTTTCATCTTCTTTATTCTCCGTTTTCTCTGTAATAAATAAAATCCCAAAACTCATTGATATCGGAGTAACGGCTGAAAGTCTGCTTCCCCAAACGGATTTTATCCGTATCAATCTCTTTTTCCACGGGGTCGACCTCAAAATAAACTGTTAACGGCATCACCTCTCCGGAAAGAGCACGCACCCGTCCGCTTACGGTAACCGTATAAACTCCTTTATCTTCGCTTTCCACTTTCCAAACGGGATCCTGACATGACTGCATGATTGCCGTTCCGATCGTCGGATAAGGCCAATTTTCCAGTGCAGCGGTTTTCAGGTAAGCCAAAGCCGGATGTTCTTTCCGGCAACTTTGAGCAAATACGGATGCACAAACCAGCAACAGCATCATTATTTTTTTCATTTACCAGTTCTCCTAAAAGAAAAACGACTCCCCATCGTTACCGGTATCGTACGAAGTATAAATCATATCGATCACTTCACTGATATCCGAATCATAAGTTGAGGATTCTCTCGCCTCTCCGCGTCCGAAAACCACTTCATTCACCTGCCATGTCTCACTGTCCGTATTCACTTCAAAACTGACACCCAACGGAATCTGAACACCGCTTCCGGGATCGGTGAAAATACCGAACGCCTTTACGAACACAATTTCGGGACGATTGCCATCTTCCTGAGTCCATTTCAAATCACGAAAAACCGAATCAAAGACCTCTCCGACAGTCACATCTTCCCGATCTTCCAGATAGCTGTTTTTCAGCATTTTAACAGCGGAATTACCGAAACACCCCGAGAAAACCGAAGCGATCACTACAACAAATAAAAATCGAAATCCTCTTTTCATTTTCTTACCTCCCCCATCTCAATAATAATACGCGGAAGCCATAGAGGCAGCAGCGATGGCAGCTATAATCAGAGCAATCAGCCAAATGAGTACCGTCACTCCGGTCAGAACGGCGGCAATAATAATGACATTTTTGTTGGTACCGCCGACTTTCGACAGATAGGCCAGCTGATCGGCTTCATTGCCCGGAAAGAACTTTTCCGCTTTCGCCTTATGACGTCGATACGACCAGTTCATGATCCACGGAATCAATGTTCCGTTTAAGAAAGGAACCACAATGAGCAGCCAGGACAGAGGAAGCGACAGCAGAGCATACAACGCCCCTTCCCAGTAACGGCGGCGCCACATCATGTAAATCGGGCCGAACAGAAAGGACATCCAGTTCCACTGAAAACCGAAAACAGGCGCTCCCTTGTAATCGAATTTTTCGAAAGAACGTGTAAAATAAGCGGATGACGATGTTTCCCGCTCGCCCGTCGGGTCGCCGTTAATGAAGGCGACAATTTTTTTGTCTTTTTCCATAAGACTCACTCCTTAAAGTTTATTTTTTCGGATTGACTCCGAAACAGCCTTTTTCAATTCTTTTAAAAATAATCACCCGATTTTTCGAAATAAACCGAATCAATAAGGTCGATCATTTCGGCAATTTCCCACACCGATGAAGACGACTGCCCCATCAGTTCGATTTCGCACACTTCCCACGTTTCCCGGGACGTGTTGACATCGAAAGTCACTTTTGCCGGCAAAGCCACCCCGTTATGCGCCATCTTTCCCGAGGCGGTTACGTAAAACCGGTTGCGACGGCCGGAATCCTTCACCGACCACTTTAACCCCGCAAAAACGGTATCGAACATCCGTCCGACAGTCGCATTCGAATCGCGGAAAAAACCCGAACGGACGCATTTAATTGCCGGATGCAAATCTTTATCCTGCGCCATTTGCAGATAGTCGAGAATCTCTCCGACATCGTTAGCCGAAAGCGATTCGATCCCGGCCGTCACCACCCGTTCGACCCGCCAGGAAGCGGTTTGCGTATCCAGGCGGAAGAAAAAGGTTGTCGGCAGCGGCACGCCCTCGACCGTCATCATTCCGTCGGCACGAACATACCAGATATGCGGTTTCCGGTTGTCGGGACGGGCCGTCCACTTCATTCCGGTCATCGGAGAAAAAAGCCGATCCACCGTAATGTCGGGATAAATCGTAAACGACCCGTTACGAATAATATCGATACACCGTTGCTCCTCCGCCGGCTCCTGCGCCGGCAGGCACAGGGCGACGAGGAACAACATAAATCCGAGACTCAACCGCTTCATTACGGAATGATTTTCGTAAGCGGGTATTTCTGTTTCAGATCATCCGGACGGCGGTCTTCTTCTACCAGTTCGATCGAACGACCCGATTTTGCAATTTCGCCCCGAATCATCGACACAATCGGTTTCATATCCTGTTTGTTGGAGAAAGAAACAACCAACGCATCCTCTTTTTCGGCCGTCGAAAACTGCCAGACGATGTAGTTGGGCATGAACATGTTGGGAATATCATACGGATTCACCGCAATCGAAACGAGAACACGGTGATGATACATCGTTATTTTTGTCACACGATCCAAAGGCAGCCGTTTTTTCATAAAAGGCAGCAACGCATTCGGATTCTTTTCGACGATATTGTCGGCAGCATCCACTCTCAGTCCCCGTTTCGACAGAAGACGGAAAAAAACCGGTGCGACACAACCGAAAATGATCAGAAATCCGCCCAATCCGGGAACAGACGAATAAACCGCTCCTCCCAGAAAAATAAAACCGAGCAGAAGCAGCAAATGCATCCAGTCAAACAGACCGTCCCCCGGTCCGTAACAGGCATAATGCTTCACGTTAAACGAATTCTTTTTCATAAAAACCTCCGATAATTGATTCGTTTATAATACAACAGTTCGAAAAACGGACTGTCGTTTTTCCCATTTCAATCCGGTAATTCGGCTTTCTGCGGCATACCGGTTATCCGCGGCGTCCGGGCCCCGCATCCGAACTCACCTGCCGTTTCCAGACCCCATGAATAGAGCCTTCGGTCGGAAAGCAGCACGTGCAGGCAGTCGTGACCGCCGTAAACTTTCCGAACCGACCGACGTCCGAACATCGAAATATCGACGGGCAAAGGGATTGCCGATTCGAGCCCGATACGGTAACCGGAACCGAAAACCCCGCCGATATTGCGCCCCCAAACGAACAGCCGCCCGTCTCCGGTGACGGCCGCCGTATGCCCGGCTCCGGCAGCCAGCGATACAACGTCCGACAGCAATCCGCTGCCGTCCGGAGATACAACCCCACACGGTCGCGGTTCATCCCCGAAACGGCCCGTTCCGAGCCGGCCGTCGCCGCCGCTTCCCCATGCCGATACGGTTCCGTCGCGATGCAAAACCGCGATATGGCGGCAGCCGCAGACAACCGCCTGCGCGTCGCCGATGCCTTCCGCCCGAACCGGTTTGTCGCTGACCGTCTCCGTTCCGGGCAGCCGCCCCCAAACGAAAACGCACCCGTCCTCACCGGGAGCCGCCGCAAAATCGTAGCCGCAAACCGCAGCCGTCAACCGCGTTTCGGCCGCATCACCGGGTTCGACAACGGCCGCACGCAAACAGCCGTCCGTCGCAGTTTCCCCTCCTTCGCCGACACCGTCGGTCTCACCCCACCGGTAGAGGCGGCCGGAAGCAGTCAGTGCCGCCGAAAAAAGGTCGCCGACAGCCGCATCCGTCACTTTTTCGCCGCGGGGAAAGACAACCTCTTTCGGATTGACGGCAACGCACCGCGGAGCGGTCTCAGCATCCCCCGGCATCGGACCGCCGCTCCACGTAAAAAGGCGGCCGTCCGTCGTAACGGCGGCGCACCGGTCGGCACCCGCCGCCGCACGGATTACGGGCGGCAGCTGCGGCACTTCGACAAACCGGCTTACATACTCATTCCCCTCCAGAAAGGTCTGTCCGCAAATAAACAGCTGTCCCCGTTCATCGATTGCCGTCAGAGAAAAACCGGTCGGCGACGCCTCAAAGCGCATCGACAAAGACAGGCTCCTGCTCACAGACGTTTTTTTCGTTTTTTTCGCCGGTCTCTTCCTCCGGATCGCCGCCGAAAGAATACGGTCCCCATGGACTGTGTATAATCGGTTCTGCCTCTATCATTTCTTTTACCTTTTTGAACACATACACACCGGCAGCTGCCACCACCCCGGTGCCTAACGCTAACCCGGCTATTTTCAGTATCTTATCCATAAAACCTCCTCTCCCGAACGGGAGTTTTCCGCTTCCGCTTTCATTTGATAATTTACTTTAAGGCAGGGAGTATGACGTACAATGGCAGAGTGAAAAAATATTTTCTTTTTTTGAAAAATTCTCTTCTTGAAAAAACAGAGGGATATGATAATATGATGATATCAGAAAACGATCAGGAGAATCTCAATGAAACGATCGGAAATCAACGCCGTTATCAAACGATTTGAAACACTTTTGGCAGAACACCGCTTCGAACTGCCCCCCTTTCTCGCACTGACACCGGACGAATGGCAGACCAAAGGAAGCGAATACGACGAAATCCGCGATAACCAGCTCGGGTGGGATGTGACCGATTACGACATGGGAAATTACCGCAAATTGGGACTGGCCCTCATTACGCTGCGTAACGGGAATGCCCGCAACCCGAAATATACAAAATCGTACGCCGAAAAGATTATGATGCTGGAACCGGGGCAGGTCTCGCCGATGCATTTTCACTGGAGCAAAATGGAAGATATTATCAACCGCGGAGGCGGAACGGTTTCTTTCCGGCTCTACAATGCCGATGAAAACGACGGTCTTGCCGCAACCGATGTTCCGGTCTACCGTGACGGTCTCTGCTATACGGTGCCCGCAGGCAGTGTCGTATCCCTGAAACCGGGCGAAAGTCTGACCCTTTACCCGCGCTGCTACCACGAATTTTTTGTCGCCGAAGAAAGCGGCCCTGTTCTCATCGGCGAAGTCTCGATGTGCAACGACGACAACACCGACAACCGCTTCTACGAGCCGCTGGGCCGTTTTCCGACGGTGGAAGAAGACGAACCGGCTTATCGGCTTTTATGCACGGAATATCCGAAAGCCGCGCGGTAAAATTTTCACAGTCAGAAAATTGCCGTTTCAGAGTCAGAAAAAAATTTTTCACAGTCACAAACGGATGCTTTGTGACTGTGAAACAGGTCAGTTTCAGACCGTTTTTTGATCTTTAAATTATACAGAAAATTAAAATTCGATTATATACCGAAAACCCTTTATATGTCATATCAGATGTGTATAATAGACGTATCGCCATCGGGAAGCAGGCCGACAGACCGCTTCGACGATGATAAACCAGACAGTCGAAAAAACGACGCAGGAGGTTGAATCGACTTAGTAAGGAGTTCAATATGTTTTATAGTATCAGAGAAAAGCAAAATCCGTTGGACAGAACGGAGAGTCAATTTTATGCGGTTCCCGTATGGAACGGGAAAATCGAGCTGCGCGATCTCGCGCAGGAAATAGCGGAACTTTGTACGCTGACGGAAGCCGATGTGGCGGCTGTTTTGGAAAGTTTTCTTTCCCGAATCCCGCCACACCTGATGAGAGGATCTGTTATCTGCCTCGGCGATTTCGGTTCTTTTCGTCTCTCCTTTCGCAGCAAAGGAAGCCGCACCATAGAGGAGGTCTCATCGGAAGATATTCACAATGTCAGAATTGTTTTTCGTGCCCGACCGGAATTAAAACACCGTGTCAGCCGTGTTAAGTTTACCAAAAAGAGCTGATTCGGGTAACATCCCGAACCCATGAAAATCGATACCGATAAAGCACGATTTCCGCCCGGGGCTTTAACCCGGTAAACATTAAGAGAAATCGTCCTACCATGAATGAAACCCGATCCCCGCAGGCTGTCGGACAGCAGGATTCGGAATAGCGAACTGTTAAATAAGTACGGCCGTTTTCATCTTAAAAATAACGACGCCGTAACGGAGACTTATGATAATCATGCTTTGCCCCCGATCGGGAGTCAAAGCCGGAAACTCTGCCTGTCAGAGTCTTAAGTCTGAGTTTAAGAGAGGGGACCCGTCTCCCGCAAGGGACTCCTGCCTCCCCCGTTCATTCTACAATATACGTATATTACCAATTTGATTAATTATTTTAGCTGAAGCTGCCCCTCCGGAAACGGAGGGGTTTTTGGTTAATACAAACGGCTCAAAAGGTCACTGTTTGTTTTCGCGTTTTTTGATTTCTTCCATCAGTAATTTGATGGCCAATCCGACAATACCGGCATCGTCGGTTAAACCCAAAACGGGAATAACATCGGGAATGGCATCGATAGGCGAAACCACATAAAGAAGAGCCGCAATAGCAATCGCTTTCGCGCCTTTTGCCGCCGCCGGATCTTTCATGATCTCCCAGAGGATCTGAATCTTGTCCCAGATTTTCGCCAACGGTCCTTTATTGTAACCGTTAATCTTGGAATTGATTTTGTCGACATCTTCCTGCGTGTAATTCTCTTGAAAAGACTGAAACATCTCTTCGGCTTTTTTTTCTTCGTTTTCGGTCATGAATCACTCCTTTATATCTGCAATCAGATAAAAAATTTGATAATTAATCCTACCAGGATTACGGCTGTTATGCAAAGCAAAAAAATTACGAGACGGTGTATTTTTATGCCATGCAGAAATTGTTTCTCCCCGTTTTTTAATTTTTTGCGACCTTCTTCCAACTGACGAGATGCGAAAATAGTGAAAGGAAATCGATCGTATTTCGCCAGTTGGACACGCCCCGCTTTCAGTCTGCTTCCGCCGTCATTAAGCTTTTTTCTGATTATCCGCTCTATTACGACAAGACAAATTAAAAAACTCAAAAAAAGAAATATTGCAATTATGTAAAATCCGAACATTCTCTTTTCTTTATAAATTCTGGAATTGAATTATTGTTCCAAATCCACATCTCCGGTTTTGGGATTGACGTGTACTTTTTTGTATTTTTTGAGCATTTCCATCAAATCCTTGGATGTAAGACCTATTCCCAATCCGATAAACGCACCGATCAGTCCGGCACCAACCAAAGACATACTGACAGTAATTGTTCCGGCCGCTGCTGTTCCGGCTGCAAAAGAAAGTGCGGAGACTCCCAATGATGCACCACCTGTAAACGGAGCGGCAACTATTCCCGCAAGCACACCGGCTCCGGCAAGAATACCGCTCCCGATTCCAATCTTTTTCTTTAATTTCTTTTGAGAAATTGCTTTTTTGACAACTTCTGCCATTTCATCCTTAAAAATAATTTTATCGGGACAAATTTCAACAGCTCTCTTAAAATCTTCTTTCGTCCGAACAATCATTTCACTCATATTCTTTTCCTCTTTTCTTTTTTCCTTACCAGATAAACATATTCGGTATCAGATTTTTCTATCTTATATTTGGACAACACTTTTGAAAGTCGAAAAGGTTGGATAGAAAATATTTTACCGAGTCGGCGAGCTGCTTTTATCTTAACATAATTGATAATTAGTGAAAGCAAAGTGACACAAAAGACAAAACCGATCATACAGCCGGAAACAATCATAACCTTAGAATAAGGAACGAAAAAAACCATTAAAGCCGATATAACAAACAGCAAAAATAAAAATAAAGAAGACAATCTTAAAGGCCAATTGGTTCTTGTATTTTTTTGAATATCCTTTTTTAATCCGCTCTCAAAAGCGACCCGTTCCGGCAGTATTTTTTCTAACTGTTCGAAATCGCTTTGATTTTTAACAATTAATTCGTCCATTCTTTCTCCTTTAGTTTCATGATATCCCGACAGGATGCCTTAACTTTTTCGTAAAAAACATCCCACGGTAATGTTTGAAAATATTTTTTCCACAGTAACTCGGCATTACACACATCCGGTCTGTTCTCGTATATTTGGCACAGATTGTCTTTTAAAAAACGACAGACTCCGTTACCCGAATCATATTTTTTTAATTCCGTTATTCCCGAAATATGACGACAACATTCTCCGCATCGAATGCAGTAATCAGTCATGAATCCTCTTTTCCTTTAACTTAATTAAACGCTTCCACTGCAAATCACGAATGAACGAAATAAAATCGTTCTGGATTGTCTCTCTATCGGCGTCGAATTCCGTTTCCAGAAGATTAACAATATCCGCTACCGTTCTCACACCGTCAATCTGAGATAGAAAATAATCCGAAGAGTTATCCAGAAAAACCTGTTCCAGATTGCGTTCAGAAATCAATATCGTATACTCCGAATCTTTTCTTCTCTTCAAATAAGTACATTGCGGAATTAATTGTAAAATACGTTTATCGCAAACCATCCGTCACTCCGCCGTCAAATAAGAACCACCGGTTCAAGCGAATCGGAAGAAATAGCATTCCGAAAATCACCGTACTGTTTGACAGCTCTGGCAGCTGCAGTAGCGCTCACCGCTGCAACACCTACAGCTGTAGCTACTGGAAGTGCAGCCACTACAGCCGCAGGAATTGCTGCTCGAATACCTTTCATAGAACATAAAACCGGTTTCTTATAGTGTTTCATAGTATGACATTCTCCTACTCATATAATTTTTATGAAATAAAAATTTTTCTGTATATATTCAGATATTTTCAACAGGGAGCAATACATCAACATCTTTTTCCGAACGCTTGTTCCCGACAAGTAGTTTTGCCTGATGCGCTGCCATCGCAATGGGCATTGCTGCTGCTGAAATAGCTTGCGCCATTTCAGCTACTGCTGCTGCTGATAATGCCGGTACAGCTGCATGGGATCTCGAAAGGGTAAATAATTTTGGTTTGTTGTACGTCTTCATAAAATCTCCTTACAATACAAATTCTTTATCAATATAATTGGTATTCAGACTGTTGGTATTCGTCCGTTCGTCAATCGCATCATAAAACGCCAGAACCTGGGAACTCGAGTTCACCTCGTCAGCTTTTTCTTTCCATATTTCACTGAAAGGTTTCTCAAACAAATTGCCCATTATAAATGGAGCCACACAATCCACACGCACATCTCCGTTCGGACGTAAAATACAGCCGGTATTAGGCTGATGAATCATTTTATAAACCTGCGTTTTTAACGTTACGGAACGCTGAATACTGAACTTGCCCTGATACTTAGCCTGTAATTCCTGTATTTTATCCAAAAGCACACTTCGTTCGTCAATATTCATTAAGGTATCTTCGTTTTTGGCTGCGCGACCGCTTTTCATATTTTCACCTAAAATAATCCCGGCAGCCCCTAAGTGATAAGCCATTTCAACCATGTTTTCCAAATCTTTTAAATTATCATTGGTTACACAATGGGCAATTTTTAAGGGTAATCCGTGCTTGGAAACATTCAATGCAGCATTGACCGCTTTCTGCCAACTGCCCTTTACACCGCGAAACCAGTCGTGATATTCTGCCGTAAATCCGTCTATCGATATCTGAACCCAATAAAAACGGTACTTTTTCAACCTCTTAACAATCTCTTCCGTCATCAGCATGCCGTTGGAGATTAACAGAAAAGATGTACCGTCATCATGGAGTTTATCCATAATCTGAAAAAGTCCGTTACCCATCAGCAACGGCTCTCCGCCGGACATAATAGCCTGAAAGATACCGCCGTTGGCAATGATATCATCGACAACGTTCAGCCAATTCTCGGTTGTCATGGTTCTCTCATAGACTCTTTCGTTCGACATATTGTAGCAATGCCGGCATTTCAGATTGCAGTTGGTCGTTAACTCGAACTGAACCGTCAACGGCATATCAAAACGTTTCGGATATAAACCGGCTTCCTGAAGAGCTTTCAGCTGCTCCACTTCTTTTTCTGTGGCTTTCATATCCATTAAGTTAAATTTTTCGGCTGTATTCACGTCACACTCCTCTTTGTGTTAAAACAAACTTTCAATGCCCCTCGTACGGTTCGCAACGGCCGGTCGGGCTTTTTGGGCAACGGCCGCTGTGCATGGCCATCAGCTGAAGCGTTTTGTATGTTTTTCCGCAGTGTTTGCAGGTGTATTGGCTGCCGATAACACCTTCGTACAGGACGTGCTCTTTGCCGCCGTTTTTGAAGCAGCCCCCGCTGGTGTGCACCATGGTGCGGATATCCTTAAACTCTTTGCCGCATTTTTTACAGTAAACAGCCATGTCCGCTATTCTCCGTCAAATAAATCTTCAAGCTTTTCCGTAAACTGCTCCCACTTTTCGTCCACGACATCGGCAGCATCGCTTAATTTGTCGATGACGGCATCGGGAATGTAATCTTCGATCGAATCGAGAAAATCGACGGCTTTGTCGCCGATATCTTCCAATTTGTCTTCTACGGCTTCCGTGAAATCATCGATTTTTTCGACAATCACATCGCCCAAGTCATCCAAAAAAGACATCTCAAAAACTCCTTTTTGTATTATAGATAATAACATAAATCATCATATTGTCAAGTATAAATTTTCACACACAATCGTGAATTGCCCAAGTGTTTAAAATTCTTCATAATTATTTTATGTCATCCATTGAAGAACAGGAAAAACATTTTGCGGCCCGTTTAAGAGAGGAAAGGAAGCGGGCAAACATCTCACAGCTGGATCTTGCGTATAAGGCAAAAGTGTCACAGAATCTTGTCAACTTCATTGAAACGGGGAAACGGATTCCCACCCTTCACACGATTTTGAAAATCTGCGATGCCCTGCAAATCAATCCGGCTCTCCTTTTCCGTGAACCGGACGGGGACAGAGAAGAAGCCCGCAAAGCGATGACCGAACTGATCAACCGCTATTTTTAACCCTTCCTCCGAGGCCGTTACCTGAATTTACTCACTGCCGCCTGACACCTGATGTCAGAGGAACCTTTTTTTGATTGTCCCGCCCTCTTTTTTATGGTACAATCAAAAAAAGGAGGTCCCATGGGCACACTGTCGCAACGTTACAACGAAGATTTTTTAAACCGTGCGGAGGAACGCAAGGAAAAGCTGCAATACGAAAAGCTGACCGTCGGCCGCAAAACCGCCGGCCGCGTCGACCATATTCTCAATCTGCTGTTCCAAACGCACCAGAACTACTACTTCGGCTACCACGAAGCGGCCGTCTGCCTTTCGGGGATTCTGCTGGAACAGGCGCTGACGGTGCTGCTGGAAGAAAAGCTGGCCGCGGCCGGCCGCCTGAAAACGCGCTACAAAAACCGCGATGCGGTGGTCAGCGGCCCCAACGAACTGAACCGCAGCAGCCTCGGGCTGTTGCTGGAGCTGGCCAAAAGCTACGGTATCTGCACACAGGCGCAGTACGACGAAATGAGAACGCTGCAGTTTATCCGCAACACATCGATTCACGGCATGCTGCCGGAGTTTGAATACGACGAAAAAAAACAAATCCGCAAGGCCAAAACCGAATTCAAATCGGTCATTCTCCCGGAAGAGGAAATACGCGCCCATACCGTCGGCTGCGACTCACCCGAACTGTGGGCCTATTACGCTCTGACCCGCACCCGGGCCGTCATCGATGAAATCTTTAAACCGCGCGCCGTCCGTCTGCCGCCGCGGAACATTTAACAATATTGACAACAAAATTACAATAAAATATAATGTTCTCATGAAAAGTAATATTTTTTTATCGGACAAACGAATTCTGGCAGTTGATTTTTTCAGAGGACTGGCTCTGTTCGGTGTTGTTCTGGTTCATTCGATCATGTTCGGTGTTTTTTACACAATCGACAACACGCTGGCTACCATTCCTCTGCCGATTCTGATTCTGCTGGCCCCGTTGGTTCTGACAGCTCCTTTAGCCGGTCTGTTCGCTTTTATCAGTGCCGTATCCAAAGTTTATATTTCTCAAAAAAGACTGAAAAATCATATCCCGTTAAAAATTGTTCTGCAGCCGATATTGTTAACATCGGCAGTTCTGCTGTTACTCCATTTTGTCTATACTGTTATTTTCAGAGATCCGTCTTCATCCATGTTTTACGGAAACAGCGTTAACGAATCACTCCTCTCCGCATCAATCCGCCAATGGGAATGGACACTGCCCCGCTTTGAGAGTCTGCTATACATGAACGCCATCTCAATGATTTGTATGACAGGACTGATTACGGCCGCGGCTGTACGTTTTTTTTCAAGAAGAAAAACCGAATTAAACCGTATTCTCAAAATTCTGTCTGCAGCCGGCATTATTTCTGTGTTTTCCGCTCCGTTTATCTGGGCTCTTTTTTGGAAACCGCTGGTCTGGTTTTATAACAGCGGCGGAGGCTTGAGACTGTTCTCGATTCCGCTTTCTTTTCTGGCAGCCCGAATGCAGAACCTTCCCGGTATCCTTCCTTTTATTTTTTTCGGTCTCTGGTTCGGTTTTCTGCTTTCTTCCCATCCGACTTACGGGGTTTTAATTCGAAAAACCCGTCCGTTTTTTATTTTATTTACGGTACTGTTTTTCTGCGCGGTCGGTTTTAAAGTCTTCCTGACATACGGAGTCGGTACCGTTTTCAGAAATTTTCTGGAACGAACCGGAATTCTTTCTGTTTTTGCGTGGAACACCCCCGGTATCACGGGAAAAAATCTGATGGGCGCTTTTTTCGACTACAGAATTCTTCCGACCGAATTTCACATGTTCGGATTAATGTTAATTTTCGGATTTTTTCCTGTTTTGCTGCGGTATCTGGATTATTGCGACGCTGACAAAAGAATCATTCGGCAAAACAAAATCCATCCGGTTGTCAGATTCGGCACTCTGTCGTTAACCATATTCTTTCTTGAATCATCAGTCAGTCTCCTTTTCTCAAAGCCGTTTCACATTCTTCTCGGAGGTGAATTATCGCCGCAAATGAATCCGATTACTCCCGACCGGTTTATGCTTTCCCCTCAGATTTGGTTACTGTTTCCGGTCATCATCCTGTTTTTTTGGGGAATTCTCCTGAAATTTTGGGAAAAAATCGGATATGCAGGCAGTCTCGAATGGATTATTACAAAGGCGACCGCTCCCTTGCGGAAGCTGAAGTCGGAAAAGATGAATCAGGGAGCCGACAAACAATAAGAACGTTTTAAAATATTCAGCCTCATACTCTGTTCGTACTTTACATACTTATTGTAATGGATTATAATTTCCTCATGAACAAAAATACTCCGTTACAGACAGGACGGATTGTTTCCGTCGATTTTTTCAGAGGCCTGGCGATTTTCGGCGTTGCACTGATTCACTCGATTATGTTCGGTGTCTTCTACACAATCGATAACACGCTGGCCGTTATTCCGCTGCCTCTTCTGATTGTTTTGGCTCCGCTGGTGCTGCTGGCACCGCTGGCCGGCTTGTTTGCCTTTATCAGTGCGACGGCAAAAGTCTTCATTTCGCAAAAACGGCTGGAGGAAGGACATTCGTTAAAAAGTGTCCTGCAGCCGATTCTGGTTACATCGGCCGCTTTGCTGATTCTCCATTTCCTCTACACACTGATTTTCCGCTCTCCCGGTTCGTCGATGTTTGACTCGAAGATTCTGGTGGATTCGTTCCTTTCGGGCACCATCCGCCAGTGGAAGGTGCAGCCGATTGTTTTTGAAAGTTTTCTCTACATGAATGCAATGGCAATGGTATCCGTAACCGGACTGATAACGGCGGCGGCTCTGGCTATATGGAATCGAAAGCGCACCCCTTTGGATCGGACTTTGCGCCTGCTGACAGTCATCGGAATTCTCTCCGTCTTTGCGGCTCCCTTTGTCTGGGCTCTGTTCTGGAAACCGCTCGTTTACTGCTATTCCGCGGATGGTGCATTGAGGCTGCTCTCGATACCGTTGTCGTTTTTGTCGGCCAAAATGCACTGTCTGCCCGGAATTTTTCCCTTTGTAATTTTCGGTCTCTGGTTCGGATTTTTATTTGCCTCGCATCCTTCCTACAGTGAAGTGATTCGCAAAACCCGCCCTCTCGCCGTTCTTTTTACAATTCTCTTTTTTCTTTCCGTCGGTGTACGGGTTTTTCTGACAATCGGATCGCAAACGGTTTTGTGGAAAGCAATCGAAAAGACCGGCCTGATTACGATTCTGTCATGGAACACGCCCGGTATGGCGGAAGGAAATCTCATGGGAGCTTTTTTCGATTACCGGATGGTACCGACCGAATTTCACTTTTTCGGACTGCTGCTTGCCTTTGGGGGATTTCCGCTTTTACTGAGAATTTTTGATTACTGCAGCGAAGACCGCAAAAAAATCCGCGCCGCACGTGTTCTTCCGATTGTCCGTTTCGGCACACTCTCACTGACGGTCTTCTTTCTCGAACCGACCGTCAATTTTCTTTTTTCGAAACCGTTTCACCTGCTGCTCGGAGGCGAACTGTCGCCTGTCATGAATCCGATTACACCGGATCGTTTTATGCTCTCGCCGCAAATTTGGTTTCTCTTTCCGATTCTGATTCTTCTCTTCTGGGGAGTCACACTGAAGCTGTGGGAGAAAGTGAATTACCGTTTCAGTCTGGAATGGTTTTTCGTCAGACTGACTTCGCCGTTTCGAAAGATCAAATCGGAAAAACTGTCACAGCGCATAAAATAAAAAAGCTGCCCGGGGCAGCTTTTTTAACCTCTAATTACTGTCTCCGAAGGTAATCGACCTGTTGATCCGCGGCTGTCCGGTTTTCCTCAGGGAAAGAGATACGATTGCAAAAATGATTAAAAACAGAAGATAAACAGCCGTCACACCGATACGAATCCAAAAAACAGCGGAAAGGACGGTTTCGGAAATTTCTGCGAATGCTCTTTCACTCAGTTCGCCCATCGTGACGACATCTTTCCCGCCGCCGATGCGATCGATCAGAAAGGAAAGCGACTCCGTACCGGCTGCCGTTTTATACCTGATAAACCAAAATGCGATGGTCTCAATCAGACCGCTTTCTTCATCGGTTTCCGTCAGTTCCGTAAACCGGTCAATCATCTCCTGCATATTGCCGGTATTGACCGTCTTATCCGCCCATCCGGGATACCCGGTATCGGCCAGTGCCGTCAGCCGCCCGCGGTATTCACCGAGTGCGTCAACCGCTCTGTTTCCGATTGCCCCCGACGGAAGAATAAGCACAAATGCAACAATGGTTACCAAATAAAGAACAACCGTCATAAAAATCCGGAGGCCTTTATCGGCAACACGTTTCAAAAGCAGTTTCGATAAAAGAAAAGAAAAAAGTGCCGCTATCACAACGGCCGCAATCACCAAAACAAGTATCATTTGAAATCCTTATTAATATAAACAACTGTTTTTTCCGTTCTGCAGTTGAGTTTTACCTGGTTTTTCAGAGAAGGAATATACTGTTTCAGATTCCGGTATTCGTCTTTTCTGTTTAAGTCGGACAGCACGGCTTTGACAAGAAGACGGCCGCACGGAGAAATCATATACGGACGAAAGGAATGGGCTTCCCATTCCGTCGCATTGCGCTCAAGAAGCTTTTCATACCGTCGCCTTTTATCCGGCCATACGGAGAAAATCCGTGCCGACTGATAGAGACAAAAAAAAGCCGCCGGAATCTGAATAAAAAGAAACAGTGCCGTTATACGGTACAACGGCACTGCAACGGCTGCCGCTCCCGCAAGGAGCAACAGCACCGCATAAAAATTCAAATACAGAAAACGGAACCCCGCATTCATTATTTCTGGGCTTTGGCAATGGCTTTGAAGAAGGCATCGACCACTTTCGAAGCTTCCGCTTCATCAAATGCCGACAGCTGAATTTCGGTATGCTGCGTATGAGCATCGTAATACAGATAGTAAGCCGGACAGAAAAAACCGCAGGTGGCCTGTTTCTTATAACCGCCTCTTTGATACTCGACGGAAGCAGACATTTAACCGTTTTGCTGACGTTAAAAATGTAACAGCGAACGTAGGAATAAACCTCGACAACACGCTGATCCGTAATAACCAGATGTCCTTTGAGTCTTGTTCCCAAAATTTTCAAAATAAACTTTTGGACATTGCCGATGAACTGGGCAATCGGATTGGAGCTTCCCGCAAAAAATTCCGCTTCCAACTCCATCACCAGATTTTCTCCTTCATTCAATGCCAAACCCGATTTTAATTGAGCCATAACAGCCTCCTCAATAATGATAAGCTATTATATAGCTCAAATGAGAAAAATGCAAGAATTTTCTTTTTTAAAATGAGATTTTTTCTCATTTTAAATGATTTTTCAAATTCACAGTCCGAATCCGTACGGAAAAAGAATCGCCTCGTCACTGCGGCTTTCTTTTCCGTCTGCCGACTCTGCGGAGACCGGCCAGGCAAAAGGCAGGCGCCCGCGAAGCGGGGATTTTCCCCACAATGCATTTACCAGTGCGTCCGCCCCTTCGCTTCCCGGCAACCACGCCATGACAAAGGCATCCCACTCTTTTATTTCTTCCGTTACAATTCTCGGGCGACCGGCAACCAGCACCGCCACTGTCGGTTTTCCCGACTTTCGGGCTGCCGCAACTGCCGCACGGTTTCCTTTCAGGGCTTTGTCTCCGTACAAAGACAAATCGGCCGCATCGCCGTAAAACTCGGCATACGGTTCTTCGCCGACCGCAAGCAGAATCACATCGGCTTCTTCCGGCTTTGAAGTAACGGATCCGCCTGTCGTCTTCAGGAATTCCGAAACCGCCTCCCGTAAAGTTTTTCCGCCGACTGAAGGATTGTCGGTCTTTCCCAGCCACTCGATCGTCCAGCCGCCGCACAAAACACCGACACTGTCTGCCGCGGGACCGAGAATACAAACTTTGACGTCCGGTTTCAGCGGCAAAAGATTCTCTTCGTTTTTCAGCAGAACAAAAGAAGATTCGGCGGCCTTTCGGGCTTCGCTGCGTACCGCATCGGTATCGATTTCTTCATATGAGGGAACCGGTTCATCCATCAGTCCCGAAAGATATTTTACCGTCAGAATTCTGACAGCTGCGTCATTTATCCGTTCTTCGGAAATCAGGCCTTTCTTCACTCCGTATAAAATGGAACGATACGCCTGTTTCCAGCGAATCGGTTCCATCAGCATATCAATCCCGGCATTAACGCAAAGGATGACATTTTCCCGATAATTTTTTCCCGAACACTGTTCGACAGCCGCATAGTCACTGACAACAAATCCGCGAAATTTCCACTCATTCTTCAATATATCGGTCAAATACCGTTTATTTTCGTGCATTTTAACGCCGTTAAAGCTGCTGTATGAAGCCATAACCGTCATGGCGCCGTTGTCAATCATCCGTTTATACTGATTCAGATGAATACCGTAAAATTCCTCTTCGGAAAGACGGGTGTCGCCCTGATCGAGATGACCGGGCGTTTTCTGCGATGTTCCGAAAAGCGTTCCGCCGTCACCGGCAAAATGTTTAATGCAGGAAACCGCACCTCCGTCATGAATTCCTCTCATTGCCAACAGCCCGCGATCCGCTGCCATCCGGGGATTTTCCGAAAAACTTTCATACGTCCGCCCCCATCGGATATCCTGCGCCACCGCAATACAGGGAGCAAAAGTCCACGTAACACCGGTCTGCCTTATTGCCCGGGCTGTTTCTTTCCCCGCGATAAAAGCTGCCTGACTGTCGGGTGTTGCCCCCAAACCGCAGTTATGGGGAAAAATCACCGCGCCGGCCAGATTGTTATGTCCGTGAACGGCATCGACACCGTAAAGGATAGGAATCCCCAACCGCGTTTTTGCTGCTGCCTTCTGCATTTTTTCAATCATGTTTCGCCAGTCCTCAACGCTGTTTTTTCCGGGAACCGAACCTCCGCCGCTGAGAACCGATCCCAGACAGTAACGGGTAATATCCGATATTCTCATATAACGCCGTTCCGCCTGAATCATCTGCCCGACCTTTTCTTCAACTGTCATTTTTCCGACAAGCGCTTTGGCCTTTGCTTCGGAGGCATTCCAGTTGGCAAAGGAAACGGAAAGTGCTGTTTCCGAAAAGGCAGCAAAAGAAAGAAGCGCCATAAAAAAAACCGATATGATTTTTTTCATAATTTAATCCTCCGTTTTATACTTTATCATACTATTCATCGGTGAAAAAGAACTTTAACTCCGAATTATTCTTGAATTCATCGGCTTTTGCGTTATAATAGCACAAATGAAAAATTTAATTTTACCGGCTTTTCATGAAATCGATCCCTTCTACGACTGTCACTCCGAAATTTTGATTTTGGGATCATTTCCGTCTCCAAAATCGAGAGAATCCGGATTTTACTACGGCCATCCGCAAAACCGTTTTTGGAAGATTCTGAGTTCCGTCTTCGAAGAACCCGTACCTGTCTGCGCAGATGAAAAAAAGCATTTCCTGAAAAAACACCGTATCGCCCTTTGGGATGTGATTGCCTCGTGTGAAATTGCCGGAGCCGATGATCGGTCCATTCGCAATCCCGTTGCGAACGACATTTCCCTGATTCTGAGCCGGGCACCGATTCGAAAAATTTTAACAACGGGAACCGCAGCATCCCGCCTTTACCGCAAACTCTGTTTACCGGCAACCGGTGTCGAAGCCGTTGCTTTGCCTTCACCTTCACCGGCAAACTGCGCTATGTCGCTCTCCGTTCTGACGGAACGCTACCGCACCGCCATTATCGGGCAATAAGGCGTCCGAAAAAGGCATCCATCCGGCCTTCCCGAATTTCTTCGATTTTTCCGGCATCGC
This sequence comes from Spirochaetia bacterium, assembly GCA_034120015.1. Taxonomy (GTDB): domain Bacteria; phylum Spirochaetota; class Spirochaetia; order JAFGXN01; family JAFGXN01; genus CALXOJ01. Next base: position 50,136 of record JAXEIF010000003.1, read on the forward strand.
ACAACGCCGCCAGTTGCGGATCCAGCGGTAGGGAAACGGTATTCCCGATTGCGTATTTTGCCGCCGTTGCCTCGAGACGGCTCTCTCCGAAAATTCGTATTTCTTTTCCGCAATCGGGACACACAACCGAACTCATATTCTCGACAAGACCCCAAACCGGAATATTCATCATTTCGGCCATACGAACCGCTTTTTCCACAATCATACCGACCAGTTCCTGAGGAGAAGTCACGATGACGATTCCGTCAACCGGCAGAGACTGAAAAACGGTCAGCGGCACATCACCCGTTCCCGGAGGCATATCAATAAACATATAATCGATCTCTCCCCAGATAACATCGGTCCAAAACTGTTTGACGGCACCGGCAATCACCGGGCCGCGCCAGACAACCGGATCGCTTTCGTTCTCGGTCAGCAGATTCAGCGACATCACTTTAATGCCGCTTTTGCTTTCGGCCGGATACAAGCCTTCATCCGTTCCGGTGACCTGCCCGTGAATCCCGAAAACACGGGGAATCGACGGACCGGTAATGTCGGCGTCCAGAACCGCCGTTTGAAATCCGTTACGACGTGACGCGACCGCCAGCATCGATGTAACCAGACTCTTTCCGACTCCGCCTTTTCCGCTGACAATGCCGATAACTTTTTTTATCCGGCTCTGTTTGTGCGGTTTTGCCAAAAACGATTCGGCCGTGCGGTCGGCACACTCCTTTCCGCATGTTTCACAGTTATGTGTACAATTATCACTCATTTGCTGTTTCTCCCGACACGGACACCACTATGGTGTCTGTCTTTTTAAAGTATAACGATTCGGAAAAAGAGTCAATAAAAAAGCGGAGCCGAGGCTCCGCCGGTAAACAAAATGAAGTTTATTTTTAATTCAAATCGACAGCATCGACGGTTTTATTGCGATACTTGACCGATTTGATATTAACCGGTAAGGTAACGGCTTCATTAATCTTGTAGGGTGTTGAGGCAAACAACCAATGCTCTTGTAATGTTGAACCTTCGACAACAATATAGTACAACCCCATCATTTTATCGCCTTTCATTTGGACAACCAACTGCCGTGTTCCGCCGTCAAAATCAATACCCAGCTGCCAATTATCGGCATCGACAAACTCTGTTCCTTCAACCAAACCGTAAAGATATTCACTTCCGCCGTCAAAAACAATTTTCTCATCATCTATGGAAAATTTGATTTCGTTGCCGTTCGTATCGGTTAAGATATATTTTCCCTGTCCGAAATCGTTTTTTGTATCGGCACATCCCCAAAATACCAGCAGACCCATTAATAAAAGAATCGTTTTTTTCATTTTCATACCCCCGAAATTATTTCATTTGTTTTTCCAATTTCTTTACCTGCGCATTGGATAATGCTTCACCGCTTCTTCGGCAAACATATCCGGCCTCAATTGTCGCATCCTTATAAGCTTTAAATTTGCTGCCGGAAGGAACAACTGCTTTTGCAACCCGACCGGACACCTCACCGATGGCGACAACGGCAACAAGCTCTTCGGATTTTCCCAAAGACTGATTTGTATACGGATCGATAATTTCTTCGCCCTGTTTATAAACATTAATCAGCTCTCCGACAGAAAAACCGACATTCGGAATGGTCACGATACCGTCGGAAACGGAAAGAACCAAAGTCGGATAAACAGTTTCGACAATTTCTACCGTCAATTTATTGGCAAGACTTTCCATGGCGACGGCAATGATATCGGTTGCGGCCTGCGTCCCGCTTCCGGCTACCGTTGCAACAGCTTTGTCACCTTCGAATGTCTCTCTGATATTTTCCTGAATGACGATTCGTCCGTCATTAACATCCAGAAACTTCAATTCCAGTCCGATTGTCACAAGTTCCTGTGCCGAACCGCCCAATCCCAAAACATTGACTGTTTTTACATCCTTTGTAAAGTCGACAATCTTTGCCGTCAGAAGGAAGTCCAGTCCTCGCAGCTGAGCAAGCGATCCCAATTGCGTCAGATTTTCCTGCATCAGTGAATCCACATCACCGGCATTTCGCGAAACGACAGTAAACCGATTGCTTTTGACCAATGCTGCCGACAAATAAGATTCCAATTTCCCTGCAGCGGTTTTGCTGTCGTTGTTTTCGGAAATGAATTTGACAGTATCCAATCCGATCACCGGCTTTCTTTCCTGTGAAAAAGCACTAAAAACACATCCGAACATCAATAAAACAAATAAAACTCTTTTCATTTTTACCTCCGTTTCCTTATTTGTTTTAATATCCGAAACGATTTCCAAAATCGTCTCTTTTTTTCTTTTCTTCGTTCGATAAATACTCACTTTCTTCCGATAATGAGAGTTTCTGACACGAAAATCCTTCATATATGTTATTTTCGTTTCCTTCGATAACTTCCGCATACGATTCTGTCGGCCGTACCGTTTTTATACGAACACGGGCAACCTCATCAAAGCCCAAATCATTTAATTCAGCCATTTCACCTTCGGGAAAAACTTTATAAACCTGACCTTCTTCGATAAAACCGGCACCGTAATTGATTTTTACCGATTTTCCGCTAACGGCAGTGACAACAACCGGGTCAATAGCATTCGCGACCAAAAATCCGACCTGAAGAGCAGCCTTGCGGAGAACATCAGAAATATAGGTCTGACTGCTCGATGTACTGGCATAATTCTTTGTAACAACGGGAGCCGAAATTTTCTGATCCATATCTACGAATTCGGACATCACAATACGACCGGTTTGTGCATCGATCAATTTAAAAGATGCACCGAAACGAAATGTTTCTATTTTTTGAGCATATCCTCTTGTCTGTATCGTTTGCGTATCAATCCCTGCCGTATCGACAGTTCCTGTCAAAAGAAAATGAACACCTTTCAGTTGTCCGGATTTTGCCGCCGTCTCCGGATCAATCAATCCGGCCTGAGCCATCCCCTGCTCCTGCAATAAAGCATCCAAACGGGAACGCTCCAAACACTCGAAACGCCGTGTTTTGACGAGAGCCGTAGAGACCATATCCAAAAAAGAATCCATTGAAAATTGAGTTTCCCGATACTTATCTCCGTAATAGGTATCGACTTTTTCGACAGCGTAGGCTTTGTTTTCGAATTCGGCAAAACCGATACGAATTCTCTCCTCGGAAGATTCCTCCTGAGAAAACAAATTTACAGAAATAAATGCCAATAATATCATAAATAAACTGTTTTTTCTCATAAACTCCCCTTAATAAAAAGATAGGGCATTATATAAAAAAAAAAAAAAAGTCAATATCGAAATTGCAGATCTCAAATTTTTTAAAAAAATCGAAACGATTTTAATGACGTGAATTCCGGATAAACAAAAACCCCTGCCTTGAGGCAGGGGTTTTGACAATGCGGGATAAGAAATGATTACCGCGAAGAGAAAAAAAAGTCCGGCAACGACCTACTTTTCCGCGGTTGGCAGTATCATCGGCGCAAAAGAGCTTAACTTCCGTGTTCGGGATGGGAACGGGTGGGTCCTCTTTGCTATGGTCACCGGACAAATTAACAAACTTATTTTTCGATCTCAACCTCTCCTCTGCTCTCTGCGGCAGCCTTAAGGGAGTCTCGACAGACAAGGGTCAACAGGAAATATGGTCAAGCCTCACGATCGATTAGTATTGCTC
>JAXEIF010000004.1:0-77506 GCA_034120015.1 Spirochaetia bacterium
GTTTCGGAAAGACTTTTTCCGAACTGTTGGAAAAAGCCAGCGATACCGTTAATTTAAGCGAGCGGATGAGCGAACAGTTTGTTTTGGATCCGCAAAGCGTCGATCACCACGATGTTACAATTGCGATTGCCGAAGCCAATATGGCTGTCACAATGACAAAAACAGTGACCGACGGTGTAATTCGTGCATATAAAGAAATAATTAACTTGCGATAATTTCAATTACAGGTTATAATAAAATGAAAAAATCGTTCTGTGTTCAAACTGGGAGGAAAAATGAACGATAAATTGAAAGCTCTTGCCGGTAATATCCGTGATCGGTGGCAGAAATGGTCGAAAATGCAGAAAGGAATTTTCGGCGGTGTTCTGGCATTGGCGGTGGTTGCCGTAATTGTTCTGAGTGTGGTCAGTACACGTTCCGGTGCGACAGCTCTTTTCAGCGCGCCGATTACCGATACGGCGGCTTTTGACCGTATCGTGGTCAGGCTGGAAAAAGAGAGTGTTCCTTTTACGACGACTCAGGACGGTCGTATTTTCGTGCAGAACAGTCGTGATGCACGGCGGCTGAAAGCCATTCTGATTCAGGAAGATTTGCTTCCTTCCAATATCGAAACATGGAATTTCCTCGATGTCAACAAGTTTTCGGTTACCGATTTTGAAAAGAAAGAAAAAGTACGGCTTGCCATTGCCAAAGACCTCGAAGAATTATTGAAATCTCTCGATGATATCGACAACGCTTCCGTTAAAATCGCCATGCCGGAAGAGACGTTATTTGCCGAGGACCAGAAACCGGTTACCGCATCTGTTGTTGTAACACCCTCGTTTTCATCGGATCTGGTTACTAACCGTGCCAAAATCGAAGGAATCGAGCGTCTGGTAACGAGAGCAATTCCCCGTATCGATCGGGAAAACATAACGATTACCGATAACTCCGGTATCGAGCTGAACAGTAAAAACTTTCAGATTGTCGACAGACTCCATCTGACGGAAGCACAGCTGAAAATCAAACAAAAAGCCGAAAAACTGCTGTACGAAAAGGTCAAACGGATTCTGACCAATAACGGAACGGGAAGCGCGCCGATTCCTCCGTCGCGCATCAGTATTTCGCCTGTCGAAATCGACATGCAGTTTAACGAGGAATCATATATTTACGACGAAATTCTCCCGATTATTCTGAAAGCGGACAACCCAGATACGCCTTACGATGATCAGCAGATTATCGAAAAAGTTCTGGTCGAATCGGTTGTCAATAACGAAGAATATAACGGTACAGGATTTAACCCGGAAGGGCCGGCAGGTGTGGAAGGTCAGGTGCCGCCTGCATATAAAGATTTGCAGGGTCTTGTGGCCAAATACGGTAAAAATCAGAACGAAAGCCGTTACGAAACCAGTAAAAAACAGACTAAAGTCAATAAGACCCCGTGGCAGATCAACGGCATTTCCGTTTCCGTCCTGATTGACGGTATTACCGTTAAAGAACGCGATGCAAAGGGCAATTATGTCGAATCCTCAAACGGCGGTATCAAACGGACTTACACACCCGTTGATGCCGATACAATGAGAAATTTGCAGGCTGCTGTCGAAGGGGCGATTCGCTACGATAAAAACCGCGGAGATATCGTTCAGGTCAAGAATGTCAAATTTGACCGGACCGCCGAATTCGACGATGAGGACAGTGCTTACCGGACATCGAAAAAAGTGAAAAATGCGGTTTTCATGACGCTGCTCGCATTGGTCATTTTGTTTTCACTGATTATTTTTATTCGCATGATTGTTCATTGGCGGGAACGTCGCCGTAAACTTCGCGAAGAAATGCGGGCCCGTCAGATTGCCATGGAGCGCGAAGCTATGTTAAATAAGCTGGACAGCCAGATTAACATTCCGCTTACGGGCGAAGACGGCGAAAAGAACGAGCTGTTCCGTGAGGCTCAGGTTATGGCGCGAGAACATCCCGAAGATGTTGCCCAGTTAATCAGAGCCTGGTTGGTGGAGGAATAGAATGAGCTATACAGACGCAGTTCAGGGAAAAAGTACAGGCACGAAAAAAACAGGTTCGGCATTACATAAAAAAGAAATGACAGGGCGGCAGAAGGCAGCTGTTTTTCTGGTTCTGATGGGAACCGAAGTCGCATCCGAAATCTTCAAACATTTACGTGAAGATGAAATCGAAGCACTGACATTTGAAATTGCCCGTGTCGAGAATGTTGATGCTTCCGATAAGGAGATGGTTCTGGCCGAATTCAAAGATCTGATGATGGCTCAGAATTTTATTACAACAGGCGGTATCGATTATGCCAGGGAGCTGCTGGATAAGTCTTTAGGTGCTCAAAAAGCAGCGGATGTTATCAACCGCTTAACAAATTCTTTGCAAATCAGGCCGTTTGATTTTATCCGCAGAACCGATCCGGCTCATCTTATGAACTTTATTTTACAGGAACACCCCCAGACAATTGCTTTGATTCTCGCTTATCTGGAACCGCAGAAAGCGGCTGTTATTCTCGGCGGTCTGCCTTCCGAAGACCGCAGTGACGTTGCCAAACGGATTGCGACAATGGACAGAACGTCTCCGGAAGTTCTTCGGGAAGTGGAACGGGTTCTCGAAAAGAAACTGTCGACTCTTTCCAGTGAAGATTATACATCTGCCGGCGGTGTCGAGAGTATTGTCGAGATTCTTAACCTGGTTGACCGTTCGACGGAAAAAACAATTATCGAAACCTTGGAAGAGGACGATCCCGAACTGGCGGAAGAGATCAAAAAAAGAATGTTTGTGTTCGAAGATATTGTTCTGTTGGACGACCGTTCCATTCAGCGTGTTGTGCGTGAAGTTGAGGGTAACGAATTGGCAAAAGCGCTCAGAGGTGTGGATGCCGAAGTTCAGGATAAGATATTTAAGAACATGAGTAAACGTGCGGCTCAGACTCTGAAAGAAGAAATGGAATATCTGGGACCGATTCGTTTGAAGGATGTCGAAGAAACGCAGCAAAAGATTGTGGCCATTATCCGTAAACTGGAAGACCAGGGTGAAATTGTTGTGGCCCGTACCGGAGAGGACGAAGTTATTGTTTAATGCCCGGTTGTCAATGACAAAGGAAACAGAGGAGTAGTAACGTGGCAAGAAATGTCTTTAAATCGTATGAATTGCCTTTGCTGAATCAGCCGGTAAAAATTATGCCGCCGGAATTGTATTCCGATACAAAAGAAACCGAAACCGAGCCGGTTGCCGTTTATGACGGGCCGACCGTAGCCGAACTCGAGGAGGAGGCCAACCGCTTTCGGATTCGTTTTGAGCAGGAAAAAGAGGAAATGGTTCGTCGTGCCCGCGAAGAAACCGAAGCTGTCCGAAACAGCGAGGCAGCGGCTCTGACACGGATGAAAAATGAAGCGGTTGCCGAAGCCGATTCGATCCGCGATACGGCCAAAAAAGATGCCGAGGAGATTATTGCCAAAGCGAAAGCCGAAGCCGAAGCGCTTCTTGCCGGGGCCGAAGCCTCACGCCAATCTGTTTCCGACGAAGCCCGTAAAGAAGGTTATGCTGCCGGACAGAAAGAAGGTTATAATATCGGAAAAGAAGAATCCGAGCGTCTGATTAATAAACTTCATGTGATGCTGACCGGGGTTGCCGAAAAACGGCGTGAGATTATCGATGAGTCGGAATCTCTGATTGTCGATCTGATTCTGAATATTGTACATAAAGTTGTACGTTCCATTACCGAGTCCCAAAAAGAGGTCGTGGTCGAAACGGTTCTGAAAGCACTGGGTAAACTGAAAACCTCTGCCGACGTTACGTTGCGCGTCAATTTTGATGATGCCGCGTTAACCACCGAACACATGAAGCAGTTTTTGAAAAAAGTCGAAAAAGTCAAATCGATTACCGTAATCGAAGATTCCTCCGTTGATCGCGGCGGCTGTATTGTCGAAACGGATTACGGATCGATTGATGCCCGTATTTCCAGTCAGTTGCGTGAAATTGAAGATAAAATCCGCGAACTGTCGCCGCTGGTGAGTCAGCCGCGCTGATTATCCGGAATGCATCGGGGGAGGGCTATGCAGGTTCAGGAAGATGTCCGGATCGGATTATTTGACAAATATACCGCTTTGATCGACCGGCTGGACCCGGTTAGGTATGTCGGTGTCGTTAAGAAATGTACCGCTTCCATGATTATCAGTGAAGGACCGCAGGCTTCCATCGGAGAGTTATGCGAAATTCTTTCCCTTCGTACCGGCGAAAAATATCTGGCGGAAGTCATTGCGTTCGAAGACAACGAAGTCAAACTTTTTCCTTACCAGTCCGTTTCCCATATCGAGAAGGGCAGCCTTGTTGCCGCTTTGGGACGGCCGTTGTCGATTCCTGCCTCGGAAGAGTTGTGCGGTCGTGTGATTGACAGTCTCGGCCGTCCGATTGACGGAAAAGGACCGCTGCGCGTTGCCCGGCACATTTCCGTTTTTAACAGACGTCCGCATGTTTTGACCAGAAAGCCGATTAATGAGCGGATTCTGACCGGCGTGAAAGCCGTTGATTTTTTTACACCGTTGGGGAAAGGGCAGCGTATCGGACTGTTTGCCGGAAGCGGTGTCGGCAAGTCAACCTTGATGGGTATGATGGCAAAGGATTCGTCTGCGGATGTCAATGTGATTGCCCTTATCGGGGAACGCGGACGGGAAGTTTCCGAATTTATAAATGACACACTCGGAGAGGAAGGAATGAAACGTTCCGTCGTTGTTGTTTCCGACTCTTCCGATACTCCGCTTTCCCGTTTTCGCGGAGCTTATACCGCAACAGCGATTGCCGAATTTTTTCGTGACCGCGGTAAGGATGTTATGCTCTATTTCGATTCCGTAACGCGGCTGGCCATGGCGATTCGCGAAATCGGCCTGGCATCCGGGGAAGTGGCGGCATCGCGCGGTTACACGCCGAATGTTTTTTCATCCCTGCAGGAGCTGCTCGAACGGTGTGCAACTTCCGATAAAGGTACCATTACCGGAATTTATACCGTTCTGGTCGAAGGCGGCGATTTTGACGAGCCGATTACCGACTGCGTGCGCGCCATTATCGACGGGCACATTATTCTGGATCGGAAACTGGCGGAGCGGGGTCAGTATCCGGCCATTGACGTACTGGCATCGCTGTCACGGCTTGAAAACGCGGTGGCTTCCCGATTCCAGCGTCAGGCAGCCGCCAAAATCCGCAGTTTAATCAGTGTTTACCGCGAACGGAAAGATTTGATTGATGTCGGAGCCTATTCCCGAGGTACCGACTGGTTGACGGACGAAGCTATCGATAAAATCGACGGGATTAACCGTTTTCTGTCGCAGGATGTTGATGAATCGGTTTCGTTCGAATCCATTTGCCGGGAAGCGGCTGCGTTAACAGGAACGGAGATAACGGCCTGATATGAAAAAATTTGCCTTTGCTCTGCAACCGGTTTTGAATTTGAGAGAACAGGAAGAGAAAACGGCGCGAACGGAACTCGGTAAACGGACTGCCGAATGTGACCGGATTCGCAGGCGGATGGCCGATCACATCAATCTTTTAGGTCGTTTTGTCGGGGAGGAAAATCGGGATGTCGACTGGCAGGCTTATCAGGAGACAGCCGATTTTATCAGAACACAAAACTGTCGTCTGACCGATGAACTCGGTCAGGCGGAAGAACGGCGTCGGGAAGCGCTTGATGTTTACAGACAGGCGTTGAACCGAAAAAAAGTATTCGAAAAACTGAAAGAACGTCGAGAAGAAGAATTTCTCCGCAATCAGAGGGAAAAAGAAAATAAAATACTTGACGATTTGTTTGCTTCACGGGAAACTTATAAAAGGAGTTTAAAAAAATGAAGACCATTCGTTATAAAAGCGAACGCAGCAGAAAATTGTTTCAGATTCTGATTTTGTCTTTGCTCATTGTGATTGCCGGAATGGGGGCTCTGATAGCTTTCGATTATTTGGGGCTGATTCATCTTAATTTCCTGAAGCGTGATTACATCGACCCGCAATTTACACAGCGTGTGGATTTAACGGGAATCGACCTGCTTGACAGCGAGCGGCTTTATAAAATCTGGGGATCGATGGACGAATGGGAATCCGAACTGAAGGCAGAGGCCGAAAATCTGGCTTTAAAAGATAAAGAGGTCGAAGAGAAGATGGCCCTATTGACGGCCGAAACCGATGCCTTTCGTAAAGAACAGGAAAGTCAGGCGGCAAAACAGCGTGATACCGAGAGCCGCGAACGTAAATTTTATGATATTACCGTTAATTTACTTGGTATGCCGCCCGAAACCGCTGTCAAAAGTTTGGAAAAAATGGCCGATTATGATGTAATCGAAATTTTGAAAAGTGCCGATAAAATAGCAGAAGAGAGGAATCAGGGAAGTATGAGTTCTTACTGGCTCTCTTTGATGGAACCCGAAAAGGTTGCGGCAATCAACAGGAAACGGCTTCAGGCGCCCGCAGGCGAATAAAAATAATAGAAGCCTTCCTGTTGAAGGGAGGCTTTTTTGATAGTTACAGGTCAGCACTCATTTCCTTTTTCTTCAATGAATGACGGAGAGAACGGTACAAAACTGTTTCCGGAAACCGGCGACGGACTGTCGTTTGCCGAGTTATTGGGAAGAAACGGAACACAGTATGAGATCGCTCTCGACAGTGAAGAGAACCGTCGTGTCGAGATTCTCAGCGAATCGGTTTTAAATGAAAATAACGGCTATCAGGTCGTTGTCGGTGAGAACGGCAATCCGGTTACCGAAATCAGGGAGACGGCAGAATATGCCTCTCAGGCGGTAGCGGATGCCGGGGCCCCGGATTCCGATCCGGCGGAACAAAATACTGCCGTACAGGCAAACCGAACCGCCGAAGCCGAAAACGAGAAACAGTCGCGTAATATTGCGGCTTCGGAGCGTGCCGTTTCGGCGGAAAACCGGGAATCCCGTCCTGAAAAAACCGCGGTTGACGGTCATCCGAACGAATGGCAGCCCAAACAGCCTCTAAAGAAAAACGACACCGTTAAAACCTCTTTGCGGGAAAAAGAGGGATCTGCCGAAAAAGTTTTCCTCGACAACACAAAAGGCGGTACGGAAGAGTCGGTAAAAGCCTCATCACTTGCCGGTAAGGCTCAAATCAAAAAAACAGTCGATGTTTCCAAAGGGGAAACTGTCAGGGAGGGCGTGAAAGCGGCCGTACTCGAAAGCGGCGAAGCCGCAGCAACGCGGTTGGAGCGTATTGTCTCTGTTTCCGTTTTGCGTACGGAAAATTCAAAAAAAGGAGTCGGTTCTGTCGGGGAGAAATCCCGTAAATCTTTGAGCGAAACGGCCGGAAGCGGGGAAAAGACTGTCGCAGCGGATAAAAAGGTGACAACCGATTCAGTGACAACTCTTTTGAGTCAGCCGTTCAAAGAACCGGTTGCATTCGAAAAAAACATACAGGGGGTCAGCAAAGCCGATCTGGTACGGGAACTCAAAGAGCAGGGATCTTCCGAAATTCTGCGCGAAGCAAAAATCCTGGTCAAAGACGGACAATCGGGAGAAATCAAACTGATTCTTCGTCCGCAGGAGCTGGGAACCGTAAAAATTAACCTGATTTTGGAAAATAAACATATAGTCGGGAAAATTTTTGTCGACAATAATATAGTGAAGGATGCGTTGCAGACTGCATTCGGCGATTTGAAAGAGGTGTTTGCCGAGCAGGGGATGGAACTGGGCGCTCTCGATGTTTTCGTCAGTCAGGAATCGAAACAGGATAATGTATTTTCGGATCATGAAGAGATTGATGTGACACCGCTGAAAATCGCCCGTGCCGTCGGCGCGGTCGAAAAGCACGCGGAAATTATCCGCTCCCGATATGAAGGCAGCGGAATCGATATAGAGGTTTAGGAGGAATGATGGAAGTATCCGGTATGAATCCGAACGTACAGATGAACCGTTATCTGAACACGGAAGAAAGAGGTCTCCTTGAGTCATCGGTGGCCGAATTAAACAGTGATTTAACGGCCCGTAACAAGCGGGTTGCCAAAACCGAAATGGGAAAAGATGATTTCCTTCTGATTCTGGTAAAGCAGCTGTCCAATCAGGATCCGACCGCGCCGGTAGAAGATAAGCAGTTTATCGCTCAGATGGCGCAGTTTTCGTCCTTGGAACAGATGACCAATATGTCGGAAGGGTTTAACCGTCTGTCGGAAGTGATTGCCGCTTCGAATTCGGCCGCTTTAATCGGTCGTGAGGTAACTGTTGTCGACGGTGAAAATACGGTGACCGGAGTCGTCGAAGAGGTAAAAGGCCGTGAATATCCTCAGGTGAGAATTAACGGATATTATTACAGTTTTGATAAAGTCGAGAGCGTTCGCTCGTAATCGGGAGGTTCTATTATGATGAGATCTTTATATGCCGGTGTTTCCGGACTGCAAAATCACCAGACACGCATGGACGTGATCGGAAATAATATTTCGAATGTCAATACCGTCGGTTTCAAAAAAAGCCGGGTGAATTTTCAGGATATGATCAGTCAGTCGATCGGCGGAGCGGCGGCACCGAACGAAGTCCGCGGCGGTATCAATCCGAAACAGATCGGTTTGGGAATGACGGTTGCTTCGATTGATACGATTCATACACAGGGAGCTTTTCAGTCGACAGGTGTCATTACCGATGTCGCCATCAGCGGTGAAGGTTTCTTTGTCATGAACGAAGGCGACAATATGTATTATACCAGAAACGGCGCGTTCGATGTCGATAAGAACGGTATTCTTGTGAATCCGTCCAACGGAATGCGTGTTATGGGCTGGCAGACACAAAATATTAACGGAACCGATGTTCTGTCAACGGCTGCCGATTTGACCGAACTCTACATTCCGATCGGACAGAAGGATCCGGCCCGACAGACGGGACTGGTCGAATTGTCGTGCAATTTAAACAAAAATACTCTGGCCATCGAAAATCCCGACGATTTGCGTCAGGTAATGGATCGCAGCTGGGTTGTTAACAAAAAAATCTACGATTCGGCCGGCAACGAACACGATTTACGCGTGACCTATACCCGTGTTCCGGAACAGGAAAATCAGTGGCAGGGAACGGTTGAAATCGACCCGATGCTCGGTCAGGTTGCGGTCGGCGTGACGGTCGGCGGCGAAGGTGCGGCCAACACGTTCATCGTTCAGTTTGACAATTACGGTGTGTTGCAAAACGTCACCGACGGCAACGGTGTGGTCGACGAAGAAGGCGAACTGAATCTCGATATCGGATACACCGTTGTTCAATCCGGTCCCGATGCCGACGGTAACCTGCAGCGGCTGAATTTTACCCTCAAACTGGGCGAAATCGGCAATACGCGTGATTCGATGACGCAGTATGCCGATACATCGACAACGAAAGCGTTCCGGCAGGACGGTTACGGACTGGGGTATATGGATTCGTTCCGTATTGACGATGCCGGTCAGATTACCGGTGTCTTTTCGAACGGCAACCGCCGCGTTTTGGGGCAAATCGCATTGGCAACCTTCACCAACCCTGAAGGTTTGGAAAAAGCCGGCGACAACACTTATGTGGTTTCCAACAACTCGGGTGATGCGCTGGTAGGACCGGCCGGAATTGCCGGTAAAGGGAAATTTCTGGCAGGTTCACTTGAAATGAGTAACGTTGATTTGGCCGAATCTTTTACGGATATGATCGTCACGCAGCGCGGGTTTCAGGCCAATTCACGCAGTATCACGACTTCCGACCAGATGCTTCAGGAGCTGCTGACACTGAAACGTTAACGGATTCCTTAATTCCGGGCGGTAAGTTATGATTCAGGTGACAAAATTAAACGGACAGCAGTTTTATTTGAATCCGCATCAGATCGAATCGATTGAATTAACCCCCGATACCACAATTACAATGTTATCGGGGAAAAGACTTGTCGTAAAGGACCGTTATGAGGTAATATTACGGGAAATCATTGATTACAGAAAGCAAATCGGTGCTTTTAAAAATGAGGAGTAGACGTTTATGGATATCGCAACGATAATCGGCTTTGTCGGCGGTTTTATTCTGATTATCTTATCTATTATTGTATCGGGAGCCAGTCTCTTATTGTATGCCGATCTGGGATCTTTGATTCTGGTTATTTTCGGTTCATTTCTGGCAACCGTAGCCGCGAATCCGCTTTCCGTAACCACGAATCTCGGTAAATATCTTCGTTTTATTTTCAAAAAATACAGATATGATTATACCGGAGTCATTACAACGATTGTTTCTTTCTCGGAGAAAGCCCGACGGGAAGGTATTCTGGCTCTCGAAGATGATATAGAAGATTTGGATGAGCCTTTTTTAAAGAAAGGAATTCAGCTGGCTGTCGACGGTACCGATCCCGAAATTATCAAAAATCTGCTTTTTATCGAGTTGGACAAACTGGAAGAGCGGCATAATGCCGGAATCGGGTTTTTTAACCTTTGGGCGGGTGTCGGTCCCGCTTTCGGAATGATCGGTACATTGTTGGGGTTGATTCAGATGCTTGCCAATCTGGAAGACCAGTCTAACCTGGCTTCCGGTATGGCGCTGGCTTTGATTACGACATTGTACGGGTCGGTTTTGGCAAACCTCTTTCTTCTTCCGATGAAGACCAAACTGGAGGGCCGTCATGCCGCCGAAATGATGATGAAAGAAATCATGGTTGAGGGAATTCTTTCGATTCAGGGCGGAGATAATCCGAGAATGATTCAGATGAAACTGGCTGCATTCCTGCCTCCCAAAGAAAGATCGATTTTCGAACAGACCGGCGGAGTTTAATTCATGGCGAGCAGAAAACCGCGTAAAAAAATAGAGGAAATGCCCGCTCCGGCGTATATGACAACGTACGGAGATATGGTGACGCTTCTGTTAACATTTTTCGTTTTGATGTATTCGGCAGAGACGGCCAAGGGTGAAACGGTTCAGGTTATTCTTTCGGCATTCAAAGGAATGGGAATGATGTCCGGCGGAAACACTTTGGCCGAAGGGAAACTGGCAGAACTGGGCAACACCGTCGACAGTATGCCTTCGATGGAGAAGGGACGTTCTCTTTCCGATGCCCGAAAAAAGGCCATCAGTGAATTCCAGTCGGAAACCGAAATCAAAAAAATGAAAATAAAAACCGACGAGCGCGGTCTGGTGATTACCATAGCCGGCGATTTGCTTTTTGAAGAAGGATCGGCTGAGGTTAAAATCGAAGAAACACGGGATGTGCTGCAGAGGGCGGCTCAGATGATACGGATGTATGCCGACGGGAAAAAAGTCCGCATCGAAGGACATACCGACAGCAAGGCTCCGCCGATTGACAGTCCGTACAAAAACAACTGGGAATTATCTGCGGCGCGGGCCATTAACGTTTTAAGATATCTGGTTGATTACAATGTCGACGAGTCCTGTTTTCAGGTTGCCGGTTTTGCCGATACGGTTCCGATTGAAACCAATGATTTGCCGGAGGGGCAGGCGTATAACCGGCGTGTGGACATCGTCATTCTTTCCGACGGGCATTTAAATACAAAATATAAGTTTTAATATTGGCAAATCGGAAAAAATCTGTTAAAATTTCCGTAAAATGAACGATAATAAATATAGAGAAAGTGGTTAGGGAGGTTTTTTATGCCTGTTGAAGACAATGAAGAATTGGAAAACGAAACAACCTCAAATTCAGGGAAAAGATTCGGCGGAGGTCGTTTTTCCGCATTGGGTCTGGTTGTCACTGTTCTGAAATGGGTTTTACTGGTCATTGTCGGTCTGGTATTTGTCGCGTCTGTCAGTGTCGGAGTGAATTACATTATGAACAGAGGAAACACCGCCGGACAGCAGACTCAGTCCTCCGCTTTTGACGGTGTGCAGCCGGTTCGTTCTTGGTACGACGGTATCGGGGAAATCCGTGTTTCCACGAAAGATTCGACTCCTTACACGGTTATGGTTCGCGTTCAGCTGGGATACCGTCAGGATGATAAATCGATTCAGACGGCTTTGGTGAATCAGGGACCTTATATCAAGGCAAAAGTCAGGGAATACTTCTCGGAAAAACGGGTGAACGAATTGAATGATGAGGCCAAGATTGCGGCCGAGTTGAAACAGAAAATCAACAATATTATAGGCGGTAAAGGAATTGATATCGTCATTATAACGGAAAAGACCGTCATCGAAATGTAACAGAGGATTCGCCATGAGTGATACATTAAGTCAGGACGAAATAGACGAGCTTCTCAAAGCTATCTCTTCAGGAGAAATGGAGGATACAAACTACAATCGGGAAGCCAGTAAACGGAAAATCAAAATTTACGATTTCCGTCGTCCCGACAAATTCTCCAAAGATCAGATTCGGACGGTATCAATTATGCACGAAACATTCGCCCGTCTGACAACGACATCGTTGTCGGCACAGTTGCGGTGTCTGATTAATGTGCATGTGGCCAGTGTTGATCAGCTTACGTATGAAGAATTCATCCGGTCGATTCCGAATCATACCACTTTGGGAATTATCAACATGGATCCGTTGAAGGGATCGGCGGTGTTGGAAATCGACCCGTCGATTACTTTCAGTATTATTGACCGTCTTTTCGGCGGTGCGGGAACCAATTTTAAAATGCAGCGTGACCTGACCGATATCGAGCAGGCCGTTATGGAAGGGATTATCGTTAAGATTCTGGGAAATCTTCGGGAAGCATGGGGGCAGGTCATCGATTTGCGGCCCCGTCTCGGTAATATCGAAACCAATCCGCAGTTTGCCCAGATTGTTCCGCCTTCGGAAATGGTTGTTCTGGTAACGCTGGAAACCAAAATCGGTGATGTCGAGGGAATGATTAATTTATGTATTCCTTATATTACCATCGAACCGATTATTTCCAAACTGTCGGCACAGTACATGTATGCATCGGTTCGCAGCGGAGGAACAACGGAAAGTCTGAATATTCTGCGTTCCCGGATATCCAATGTCAATGTGAATCTGATTGCCGAAATCGGCAGTCTGGATATTAAAGTGAAAGATGTCGTTAATTTGAAAGTCGGAGATTATGTCCGGCTGCCCGGCGTGAAGTATGACGGAGAAATTATTCTGAAAATCGGAAACAGAAATAAATTCCGCTGTAAACCCGGTATTGTCGGGAAAAAAATGGCTGTACAGATAACAGGCTTGCTGGAAGATAACGATCGGGATAAATTCGACGAACTACAGGCAGAAGGAGAGGAGAAGGAAAATGAGTGACGGTTCATTGAGTCAGGAAGAAATCGATGCATTGCTGCAGGGTGTGCCCTCATTCGGCGGTAAACAGCCGGAATCGAAAAAATCTCCGGCTGCAGAGGCGGATAGCGGACTAAAAAACAGTTTTGCTGCTATTCCCGAAAAAATAAAAGACACCTATGCCGCTAATTTGGAAACTCTGACAGGCGTTCCTGTTTCGGTTAAGAATATGCAAATCGACGAGGTGAATGCGGAGTCGATTTTGACAAAATTACCGGATGAGGTGGTTTATTTTAACGCGTCTTTTTCCGGATGTGAAAAAAACAGTCACGTTTATCTTTTTTCGAAAGAAACGGCAAAAGTGGTTGCCGAAAAGATGATGGGGCAGACATTGGACGATATTTCCGATGCTACCGTATCGGCTATCGGCGAGGCGATCAATCTTTTGAATTCGGCAGTTGTGACCGAAATGGAATCGAAGGGAATTTCCTTAAATCCCGAACCGCTTGCCGGTAATTTGAATCTTTCCGGATCGATCGGTCTTCCTTCCGGTAAATTTCTGCTGATTACTTACGATTTGAAAATTAACGGATTTGACAACGGAAAGTTATATGAATTTTATTCCGCATCGACAGCCGAAAAAATGCTCGGAAAGACGGCCGCCGCATCAGCCGGATCTCAAAAAAGTTCTTTGGAGGATATGTTAAAAATGAATACACAACCGACTCCCGCATCCGGAATGAATTTTAATCAACAGCCTTCTTCTCCTTCGAATCAGACGGGAGCCGTTCAGCCGGCTGTATTTTCGGGTTTGACGGATGTGTCCGGTCTTTCTCCTGCGGAACAGAGTAACATCAGTCTGCTGATGGATGTTTTTATGGAGATGACGGTTGAGTTGGGACGGACGAAACGTTTAATTAAAGATATTCTGCAGATGGGGGAAGGTACCATCATTGCGCTGGACAAACTGGCCGGCGAACCTGTCGACATCCTGGTGAATCATAAGCTGATTGCAAAAGGAGAGGTTGTTGTCATCGATGAAAACTTCGGTGTTCGTGTAACCGAAATTATATCTCCGATGGAACGGGTTTCCGATATTATCTGACGGAGTCTTTTTTTGAAGCGTTTTCTGATTATTTTCAACATTCTGTTTGTTTTTTTCTCCGGTTCTTTGTGTGCCCAGCAGAACGATGTTCCTGAACAGACGCAAACCGCTGTGTCGGATGCAGAGCGGCCGGTAGCCGAAGAGTCTCTTCCGATGAATTTCGGAGAAACCGCCGCCGGTGAAGCCGAAATGAGCGGCGGAGTCGGTTGGCGTCAGGTTCTGAGCCTGTTTCTGGGACTTCTGCTGATAGCTTTTTTTCTTTTTGTTCTCTTTCGGTATTTTAAAGGGTTGTCGAAACCTGCGGTGACTCCGGTCGGCGGATTTTTTCGGATTATTGCTTCTGAGGCGCTTTTCGGCAGCCGTTATATACACATCGTTAAGGCCGGCAACAGCTACTATTTTCTGGCATCGGCAGACAATGAAGTTTCCCTTCTCGAAAAAATCGAAGATCCGGAGATGGTGCAGTCCATAGAGCTTTACGTATCGACAATGCCGACGGAACCGCAAACTTTTCATGAACGGCTGATGAGTACGGTACAAAAGGCTAAAATCCGTGTTTCCGTTGACGAGGCTGCCCGCAGGATTTCCGGTCAATTCAAAAAACAGAGCGATAAATTTAAAAAAATGTAGCATTTCGACAGTAAATGTGTTATAATATCCCCATTGGGAGGGATATGGGCAAGAAGATTCTCTTTTTGTTGGTCTTTTGTGTGCCCGTTTTTTCAGGTTTTACTGTATTTGCGCAGTCCGGTCTCGATACCCGTCGGGAATCTTCCTCGATGTCGATTCCTTTTGTGGATATGACCGTACGCTCGGCGCAGAATAATCAGGAAACGGCACTTTCGATTCGATTAATTCTTTTACTCGCGATTATTACTCTTTCACCGTCGATTATCGTCTTGATGACTTCGTTTTTACGTTTGGCGATTGTTTTTGATTTCATCAAGCGGGCACTGTCTCTGCAGTCGGCTCCGCCGAATCAGGTGATTATGGGGATAGCGCTCTTTTTATCACTGTTTATCATGTGGCCGACACTTTCCGAAATTTATGAAAAAGCTTATCTGCCGTATTCGGAGGGCGAGATTTCGACTCCCGAAATGCTTTCGGAAGCCGAAGGTCCCATCCGTCTGTTTATGTACAGGCAAATGGCCGGAGAACACGACAATATCGCTCTGTTTATGAGAATGGGAAATCTTCCCAAGCCGGCCAATTTGTCCGATGTCCCGACCTACGTTTTGATTCCTGCCTTTATTCTGAACGAGCTGACGGTGGCGTTTAAAATCGGTATTCTGATTTTCCTGCCGTTTATTGTCATTGATTTGATTGTCGCATCGATTTTGATGTCGATGGGAATGATTATGTTGCCTCCGGTGATGATATCCATGCCGTTTAAGATTGCTCTTTTTGTCATGGTCGACGGATGGACGCTTTTATCACAGCAGCTGATTCTCAGCTTCGGATAGGGGGTGTCCTGTGAGTGTGACTGCAATTGCCAATCTGTTTTCCGGGGCTATTTATTATATTCTGCTTGTTTCCATGCCGGCACTTCTCGTTGCGGTTATTGTCGGACTGGTTATTTCCATATTTCAGGCAACAACGACAATTCAGGAACAGACATTGACTTTTGTACCTAAAATTATTGCCGTTCTGCTTGTGATTGTGGTTTTGTTTGCGTGGATGTCGAATATGTTGGGGGAATATACCCGGAATCTGTTTGAAATGATTCCGAGAATAACGGGAATGTAGATGAGCTTGGGGTACTTGCTGGCACATTCGTTTATTCTTCTCTTTTGTTTTGCCCGAATTCTGGCTTTTTTTTCGGTTTTGCCGATGATGTCGTCGGCAGGGGTTCCGTATCAGGTAAGAGCCGGTTTAGCCTTTTTGACTTCCGTTGTTATTTTGCCGATGGTGACGGCTCTCGATTTCTATCCGGTTCCCGAGTCGCTGCCGGTTTTTCTGTTTCTCATACTTTCCGAAATTGTTATCGGACTGATGATGGGGTTCGTCGTTTACGGTTATTTTGTCATTTTCCAGATGGCCGGACAGCTGTTTACGATTCAAATGGGACTTTCGGCATCGGAAGCATTCGATCCGATGAGTCAGGAAGAGATGCCTCTGATCGGTAATTTTTTTAATCTGGCTTCCCTTTATCTTTTTGTCTCGACAAAAGGATTTGTGAATTTGTTCTTGGGCGGAATCTACGAGTCGTTTCGCCGTTTGCCGGCGCCCGATTTTATGCTGGTGAGGCAGGACGCACTTGACTTTTTTCTAAAATTTACGGATATGCTGATGAGGCAGTCCTTTGTGATTGCGCTTCCTATTATCGGAACTCTTCTGCTCGCTTCTCTGACAATGGGGTTGCTGGCCAAAGCGGCACCTCAAATGAATCTTCTGATGCTCGGATTTCCGGTTAATATTACCGTTGCGTTTGTTTTGATTATTCTTTGTTTGCCGGTTATGATTGATTTTTTTTCCTATCTTTTTGACCGGCTGTTTACCGATATCGGAACCGTTTTTTATAAAGGAGGTCTGAATGCCGTCTCCCAAGCCGGATGAACGTAAAATCGGATTTCTCTTTTCGTATTCCGGTATCGACCTCCAGTGGTTTGCTTCGGCCGAAGACGAAGGCCGGACATTTGATGCGACAGAGGTTAAAAAACGGAAGTCACGGGAAGAGGGAAAGGTTGCCAAGTCTTCCGATATGATATCGGCAGTCGTTCTTTTGGCCGGTGTCGTCGTTATTTTTCTTCTCGGCGGCTATCTGATGCGGGTTATGACCGACACGTGCCGTTTTTATTTTTCTCATATTACCGAATTCGATACATCGTCTTCCCTGCTTCCGTACGGATTTATGACGGTACAGTTTTTAAGGGCTGTTTTGCCGATTTTTGCGATCAGTGTGGCTGTTGCGCTACTGATTAATATCGGACAGGTCGGGTTTTTTATTACGGGCAAGCCGCTGATTCCGAAGCCTGACCGGATTATGCCGAAGTGGGATCGTCTGAAAAATGCTATGTTTTCCAGACAGGCGGCTTTTAACCTTTTTAAGACATTTGTCAAGATTGCCTGTATATGCGGTATTGCGGTTTTTAATATTGTTTTAAACTGGCCCAATCTGCTCGAGTCGATTCGGTATCCGCTGGAGAACGGACTTGCTTCTTTTTTTACGGTTGCGGTGATGATTTCGGTTGAGTCGGCACTTTTTCTGCTTGTGTTTTCGATTCCCGATTACTTTTTTCAGAAGAAACAGTATGAAGAGGAATTAAAAATGACACTGACAGAGTTTCGCGATGAGTTGAAGGAATCAGAGGGAAATCCGGCCGTCAAACAGAAAATTCGCGAGCAGCACGACCGTCTTATTGCCGGCGACATTGAGGCTGCTGTCAAAACAGCCGATGTGGTTGTGACAAACCCGACACACTTTGCCTGTGTTTTGGCTTACAATCCCGAGCGGGATCAGGCACCGCGTCTTGTTTTAAAAGGAGCCGATTTCAATGCGTTGACAATCAAAAAAGTGGCCAAAAAATTCGATGTTCCGATTGTGGAAAACAAACCGCTGGCCCGCAGTATTTATGCCAATGTCAAGCAGGGGGATGTCGTGCCGCCTTCTTTTCATGAAGCGCTGGTCGGTATTTACCGCTTTTTCGTCCGCAAATATGCAAACGGCAGAACGGAGGAGGTTTGATGCCCGAATCACGCAGTTCATTCCTGTCATCGATAATGAGTTTTTTCTCGGGACTGAAAGGCACCGGACAGACGGTGATTTTATCGGTTTGCGTTGTATTCTGTGTGCTGATGATGATTTTGCCGCTACCGAGTCCCATTCTCGATTTAATGATGATTCTTAACATCGCATTATCGATGATCATTCTGTTGCTGGCTCTGAATGTTAAACGGGCCATCGACTTTGATGTCTTTCCGACAATGCTTCTGTTGTCGACTATTTTCGGATTGGGACTGAATATCAGTTCAACCCGTTTGATTCTGACAAAAGGAGCTGATTTCGACGGTCGAATCGTCCGGATGTTTTCGACATTTGTGACCGGAAGCGGCGGATCTGTCGGTTTGGTCGTCGGTTTTATTATGTTTGCCATTCTGATGATTGTTCAGCTGGTTGTGATTACAAAAGGAGCAACACGGTCTGCCGAGGTTCGTGCCCGGTTCAAACTGGACAGCATGCAGATTGATAAAATGGATGTAACAAGCGAATTTGCTCAGGGCCATATTACCGAAAGCGAGTATAAAAAAAGAAAAAAAGATTTACAGCGTTCGGTTGATTTGTTCGGGACTTTGGACGGAGCTTCCAAATTTGTCTCCGGAAACGTCAAGGCGGGACTTGTTATTACAGCGATTAATATCATCGGCGGATTGGTCGTCGGTGTTTTTTTGCATGGAGAAAGTTGGAACGGGGCGTTCGGAAACTATATCGGTCTGGCAATCGGGGACGGTCTGGTGTCGCAGCTGCCGGCTCTGCTGGTTTCGGTCGCTTCCGGTATTATCATTACCAAAGGAGAATCTGAAGACGGATTTCCGTCCGATGTGTCGAAGCAGTTTCGCGTTCATCCGGTCATGTATGTGATTATCGGTGTTTTGCTGTTTTTTATGGCTTTGATTCCCGGATTCCCCTGGTATATTCTGATTCCCGTTGCTCTGGGAATGTTTTATGTGGCGTACAGCGTTTATCAGGTCGATAACGAAAACGGCAAAACGGCAGCTCCGGAAGGCAATACCGCCGAATCTCAGTCGGCACCGCAGGAACAGGAGGTTGTTCATCCTCTGGATCCGATTTCCGTGGAAATCGGGTACGGTCTGGTGCCTCTGGTTTCCTCCGGAACCGAAAAGAAAACCGAGCTGTTGGACCGGATTCGAAGTCTCCGGACTGAATTCCTTAACGAATTCGGTTTATATATTCCAAAGGTACGGGTCAAAGATAATTTATCGATGGATCCGAATGAATACCGGATTAAGATTTACGGGAATCTTTACGGGAAAGGTTTGATGAAATACGGTTATCTGCTTGCCATCGGATCTCCGGAAGCGGGGCAGGAAATTCTCGGCGAAAAAACAATCGAGCCGTCGTTTCAGCTTCCCGCCGTTTGGATTAATGCCGATCAGATTGCCGAGGCGGAGCAAAAAGGTTATACGGTTGTCGACTGTTCGACCGCAATTGTCACACATTTATCCGAGATTCTGAAGAAACATGCCGGCGATTTGTTAACCTTGCAGCAGGTTCAGAATATGCTCGAATCGATTAAGCCCGAAAATGCGGCGGCATACGATAAGATTGTTTCTCGTCAGGTCTCTCTGACTCTGCTTCAGAAAGTATTCCGCAATTTGATTTCGGAGGGCGTTTCCATTCGCAATGTCAGCGGTATCGTCGAAGCCGTCCTGATTCATCTCGATCTTTACGGAGACAATGCGGATTATCTTTCCGAAAAAGTCCGGCAGTCTCTCGGACCTCAGGTCACGCAGAAATATCTGGATCAGGACGATGTTCTGAACTGTATTACAATTGCTCCCGATTTCCAAAATTATCTGTTGCGGCTTTACATGGAAAATAACAGTTTTGAGATCAAACATTTGATTCCGGGGCGAATTATGTCTCAGTTTATGAATGCATTGCAGAATACGGTTGCCGATGTCACTGCCCGCGGATATTTCCCCCTGATCTTGACAACGGCTGATTTGCGACGGGTTATCCGTTCGCTGCTGGGAAAAGATTTTTCCTCTGTTCCTGTTATTTCCATAAGCGAGGCTGTCGATTTGAAAATGACTGAGGTCGGTCGTGTGTCTGTCGACTTAAAGGAGGTAGTGTGATTACGTTCGGACCGATAGAAGGAAACTCCGAAAAGGAGGTTCGTGATAAGCTGGATTCTCTGTACACTCCGAACGGTTATAAAATAACCAAATGGAAAGAAAATACAGTCGGGTTTTTTCACAGAAAAACCATTCATTCCGCAGAAGGGTATCTGATTGTTGAAGAAAAAACGCCGGTACAGAAGTCCAAGGAGGATTTGCTGAATACTTTGGCAGCATCCAAAAATGCTGCCGAAAACAGACAGGTTCTTGATTCTTTAAAAAGTCTGGATGAGCATATCAGGCAGATGATGAACCGACATGATTCATCTCCCGAAAATCAGTGGGATACGAATGTTCTCGAAATCCGATCACTTCTTGAAAAAAATGATTTCACAGCCGAATATATCAATGAAATTTGTGCGCGGATACACGAGACCATGCCGCAGTCCGAGGTACGACGTCTTGATTATTTGAAAGAAAAGGTGATAGACTGGATTGCCGCCGACATAAAAATCGAACCGTCTGTTTTCTCCGGTCCAAAAGGGATTATGAAGATTTTGATCTTCCTCGGACCGACAGGTGTCGGAAAAACAACGACGATTGTCAAAATGGCCGCCTCTTTTGCGTCCGATCTTGATTATATTCTTTTTACAACGGATCACTATAAAATCGGAGCTGTCGATCAGATGGAAAAATTTGCGGGACTTTTGAACAATGCTCCGTGTGTCAGTATCCGTAAGGCAGAAGAAATGCGCGTCAAATTTTGGGAAGCATCCGCTTTTAACCGTGATCTGGTTTTTATCGATACTCCCGGATTCTCACCGACGCACTATTCACTGGCAGCCGAAGTCAGAACAATTCTGGAACCGTGTAAAGCCGAGGCTTATCCGATGCTGATGATACCGGCTTATACTCGCTTCTCGGATATGGTGCGGATTGCCGAAGAATTTGAGGCATTCTGTTACAGGGGAATTATTTTTTCCAAATTTGACGAATCGAGTACGGTCGGAACAATTATTTCTCTGATGAAAAAGCTGGGAAAGCCGGCTCTTTTTTATACAACAGGACAAAATGCAGCCGGCGATATTGAGGTTGCATCAAAAGAATTTTTATTGAATAAGCTAATCGGGTTCGGATCGGCCGGCCGGTTCAGGTAGGGAGGCATATATGCAGGATCAGGCAGAGCAGTTGCGTCAGATGATGAAAGGAAGAGTTGCGGGAGGAGGTACGGTCAGAAACCGAACCCGTATTATTGCCGTTTCGAGCGGTAAAGGCGGAGTCGGAAAGACCAATATTTCGACCGGATTGGCTATTGCTTATGCAAAAATCGGGAAAAAGGTTATTCTCCTGGATGCCGATTTGGGGCTGGCTAATGTCAATGTTGTTATGGGAATTATTCCCAAATATAATCTTTACCATTTAATGGAGCGACAGCGTTCGATTAAAGATATCATTCTCGATACCGAATACGGTGTGAAAATAGTTGCGGGGGCTTCCGGATTTTCCAAAATAGCCAATTTGGGAGAAGAAGAGCGGGAATATTTTATCGAAGAAATGTCGCAGCTTTCGAGTGCCGATGTTGTCATTGTTGATACGGGTGCCGGGGTTTCCGATAATGTTATTTCATTTATTTCGGCAGCCGATGATGCGGTGATTGTCACAACGCCCGAACCGACGGCGATAACGGATGCTTACAGTATCATTAAAATTATTGCCGGCGAGGTTGATAATTCCCGTCTTTCGATTAAACTGGTTGTCAACAGAGTGCAATCTGTCAAACAGGGAAAAGATGTCGCCGAAAAGATTGTCGGTATAGCAAGTCAGTTTCTGAATCTCAAAGTCGATTATCTCGGTTATGTGATGGATGATCCCGCTGTTTTGAATGCCGTTTTAAGGCAGAGACCGTTTTTTGATTTAAGTCCGAACTGCAAAGCTTCGGAATGTATCCGTCATATTGTCGGAAGACTGGAAAATATCGAGTATAAGGAAGGAAGCGGCGTTTCGACTTTCCTTAAACGGATGTTTTCCAAAAACAGTTGAGACTGAAAGGAGCATCGTATGAAGGCAAAATTGCTTTCAAAACCGGTTATCGGATTATGGGGTGCCGGCATTCTGTTTTCTCTGCTGTTAATTGTGATTACGGGGGGATCGGCCGGCAGCGTTTTTTTCAGAATCTTTTTAAACATTGTACTTATCACGCTGTTTGTTGTTATCGGATGGTATTTGTGGAATCGTTTTCTGTCCGAAACCGACACCTCAAAACCGCGGCAGGAAGAAAATGATGACGAAGATGAAATTTTACTTGAATCCGATCCCAATCGACTGTATACTGAAACGGGGTTTTCCGATAAAACGGTGACGGAGTCGTCAAATGCGAATCTTTCGAAAGGAGATGCGTTTTCGAACTATCGGTACGGCACCGAAACCGAATCGGACGGATTACGGCATCTCGACAGCCGTAATCCGTATGAAATGTCGGATTCACTGCTGAGAAAACTGAAGTCGGAAGAAGAAGATTCGCTGGCAAAATTTAAAGCCGCATTTCAATCTCCCGAAGAAATCGCCAAGGCGGTGCGGACGCAATTGCATAAAGATGACTGAACGAGGGGCTCATGACGAAACAGGAATTACTTCAAATGGAAGAAGATGAATTATGGACTCTTTATATTAAAACGAAAGATTCCGGAATTCGCGATGTCCTCATTGAAAAATATTCTCCTCTGGTAAAATACGTGGCAGGACGGATTGCCATGAATATGCCTCGGGAAGTCGAGTATGACGATCTGGTGGGATGGGGCGTATTCGGTCTTTTTGATGCCATCGATAAATTTTCCCCCAAGCGCGATGTTAAATTTAAAACTTATGCCGTAAGACGGATTCAGGGGGCAATTTACGATGCGCTTCGTGCCGATGATTGGGTTCCCCGTTCGGTCAGAAAAAAGGCAAAAGAGGTGGAACGGGCGATTCACCATTTGGAAGGACTCCACGGAAGAGCCTGTACCAATAAAGAGGTTGCCGACGAGCTGCAGATTACCGAAGAAGAGTATGAAGAGATGCTTTTGTCTATAAGCGGAACCAATGTGCTTTCTTTGAACGAAGTTCATTATTCCAGCGATGAAAATGACAAAGTATCACTGGACGAAAATCTGAAAGCTCCGGTCAGTCTGAATCCCGATGTGCAGATCGAAAGGGAAGAGGTCAAACGGGTGATTATCGACGCCATCAAAGAGCTTCCCGAAAATTCCCAGCAGGTTTTGATTGCTTACTATTACAATGAATTGACATTAAAGGAAATCGGAAAGATTTTAAATGTAACGGAATCCCGTGTTTCTCAGCTTCATACGAAGGCTTTGCTGAAATTACGGGCAAAACTGACAGGAATTCGAAAAGGTTTATTTTGATGGATTTAAATGAATTTAAAGATCAAATCAGAACCATGCTTGTCCGCGATTTATCCGTATCCGAGGTGCGGGCAACGGGGAATACGCTGAAAGAAGCGTTGCGGGTAGCCGCAGGGGAACTCGATCTTCCCGTTAAGAAGATACAGTTCGATATTGTACAAAAAGGAAGAAAAGGATTTTTGGGCGCCGGAAGACGCGAGTGGGTGATTATTGCTTACCCTTCCGCGGAAGAGGCTTCCGATACGGAGTCGGGAGAGGGAAATGACGGCAGTGACGCAATCGATGCGGAAACCGGTTTGCCTGTCGATCAGGACGGAATTGCGATCGTCAAATGTATTAATGAGACGGTCACATTGTGTGTCCGACCTCCGAAAGGTAACGGGGCACCGGCCACATATGAACAGGTTGTCGAAAAGCTCTCAAAACGCGGTGTCGGAACTTTTGATGAAGCAGCTATAAAAAAGGCGCTTAAAAATAAAGACAATAAGGAAATAAAAATCGGTAATTTTGTATATAACCCGTTGTCGGACGGCACTTTGTGGATGGAAATATCATCCGACGAGATGGAAGCTTCTGTCGGGATTCGGCATCCGAAAGCGGGAGGCCGGGATTTTATTTATACGGAAATTTATCAGTTTGTCATGTCTTACGATATAAAATTCGGTATTCGGAAAGATGTTATCAGAGAATTGGCCGACAACCCCGTTTACGATACTTTGTTTGTTGTTGCCCGAGGCGAAAAGGCAAAGCACGGCACAAACGGATACGTTGAATACAAGTTTGACACAAAGAAGGAAAAGGCCGCATTCGGCGAAGATGATGTCAAGATTAATTTTAAAGCAGCCAATAATATTGCCAACGTCAGGGAAGGTGATGTGATAGCGGTTTATCATAAACCGACAAAGGGAATTGAAGGGCATACGGTGCACAATCGTATTTTAAAGGCCTATGACGGTAAGGAAACGCAGATTCAGGTCGGAGAGAATGTACAGTTGTCGGATGACCGTATGCAGGCTGTCAGCAAAATAGACGGACAGGCGCTGCTTCAGGACGGTGTTGTTTCGGTATTACCGGTTTACTATGTGAACGGATCGCTGTCGATTAAAACGGGCGGCAATATAGATTTTATCGGAAGTGTTGTTATTAACGGAGATGTCGAAGACGGCTATGTTGTCAAAGCTTCCAAGGATATCCAAATTCACGGCACGGTCGGTAAATCCGAAATTATCAGCGGCGGTGATATTGTCGTTTCGAACGGAATTCAAACCAAAGGCGAAGGCTTTGTTAAAGCCAAAGGCAGTGTTGTTTCGAAGTTTATCGGTAATTCCATTGTTTTTGCCGAAGACCGGGTTGTCGTCAGTGACGGAATCGTCAATTCCCAAGTTAATTGCGGCGGAAAAATTATCTGCTACGGAAAGCGGGCCCGAATTCACGGCGGACAGCTGCGTGCAGCCAATTCGATTGTCGCCAAAGAAATCGGAACGGCAGCCGGAACGGAAACCGTTTTGGAAGTCGGGGTCAATCCCGAATCAAGAGAACGGTATAATTTTCTGGACAGTAAAATTAAAGAAAATACAGAGGCAATCGAAAATCTCGATCTGAATATCGGTGCTTTTGAGAAAATTATCAAAACAAAAGGGACTCTCAACGAAGATAAACAGGCTTCGTATGATGACATGAGAGCCCAGCGGGATGCACTTCTCCGTGAGAACAGCGTAATGACGGAAGAATTCGTCAGGTTGCGCGAAGAAATTCAGGAACTGAAAGGCAGCGGTGAAATATCTGTCGAAAACATTGTTTACCCAAACGTCAAGATAAACATCAATACTGCGGAATATACCGTCAAGAACGAACTGAAGTGGGTTACCTTCTATAGAGAAGGACCGATGATTAAAATGCGGGAATATTCCGTTGAAAAAGAGGATCTGAAATAGTGGCGGTACAACCTATCGATATCCAGGTTAATTTTTCGCAGCTGAATACAGTCAGTGCCGAGCAGTCGATGAGTAAGCAGGCCGTATTGGCAGCCGAGGCCGATTCGACACGCCATATGATACGTGAGTCGTTAAAGCAGGCGGAAAAGGTCAAAAAAATTGAAAACGGAATGATCGGGGTTGCGGCAATACATGACGGAGAGGAAGAACCTTCCGCAAAATCCGGGGATAACAGGACAATTGACGAAACGCTTCTCCGTCAGTCGAAAAAAGAGCATCCGGTTGTTTTTGTCGACGATCCCGATAAGGGACATGAAATCGATTTGATGTGCTGAGACTGCATTGGCGGAGAGATTATGTGGATTTTCCTGTTTAACACAATCGGATTGATTTGTATTTATTTCCTTTTACGGTGGAAACTGCAGCGCAGTACCGCGATCGAAAAACAGATTGATAAGATCAGAGCTCAGTTTAATGATTTAACGGTTGATATGAATGATGCCACATCGCGCAATCTGGATGCGCTCGAGAGTCGGATAAAGGAGGCAAAAAAGCTGATCCGGCAGCTTGATAAGGCATCGGCAGAGGTAAAAGATTCGGTTCCGGATGAGCCGGAGGTTAAAACACATGTACAGCAGGAGACTGATACCGACGTAAAAGCAGAGTCCGGGCAGCCGTCTGTTACTGCTTTTGCCCCGATTTCCGATTCGTTACGTCAGTCTGTTTTAAAGCTGGCAGTACGCGGTATGTCATCGGCCGAAATTGCCGAAATTTTGAATTGTCAGTTGCAGGAAGTCGAGCTGGTTCTTTCTTTTTCCGAAAACAGATATTCCCGAAAATAAAAAAGCGGCATACATCCGGATTTTATTATGTACACCGCTCCCTACTGTACTTTTATTATCGGTTCTTCAAAAAAATACTTAACAATTTTTTTCAAATAAAAAGTTTTGCACGGGAACGGATTGGATAAAACTTCCACGCCTGTCAATGCGGATACAGTCCCGACCGTATTCTGCAAACCAGCGGCGGTAAAGATCCATTCGTCGGTCGGAAAGAAGGCGGTTGCCGTCGGCGTCGACGGTTTCGGTTTTTAAGGGTGAAAAAAGAAGGCGGTAGGAATATGTTTCGAAAGGAGTCGTCCTGGTCGTGATATTGTTGCTTTTTTCCTCGAAAAAAGCTCCCCCCGCATGAGTCCGGAACGACGGGTATCCGAGGTCAATGCCGATAAGGGAAATTGTTCCGGCGCCCATAAATCGGGCGGCTTCCACCGCTGCTGCCGCAACAGTACCGCCCGAACCAAGCATCGGAATTCGGTATTTTTCTGCTTCCGCAGCTTCTGCCGGAAAACGGGTGCCGTAAAAATAGCCTTCCGCCCACGGTTTTCCCGTATTTGTGTAGTAAGTCGAAAGAGGTGCAATCAGTCTGCTGTTTTCTGATTTGAAAAAAAGAAGGTGCAGAGCATTGTAAAATTGCGGATCTCCCGTAACGACATAGTCCGGTTCGATGCCCCGACGTTGAAGGAGCCCTGACGCCGTATCAACTGCCAGCAGAAGAAACCGGTTTCTGTTTTTGCGGATTTCATCAATGTGAGAATCAAGGGTCGGTCCCGCGCCTGCAATCACAATATGACGGCTGCGGGCATTGTTGCGGAGCTCTTCGAAAGATCGGAAGCTGCCTTTTTTGAGTTTTTCGGTATTTCGTCGGATGTTTTTTTCGAAACGTTTTCCGTATTTCTTCAATGTAGCGGCATTTGTTTCTTCAATCCGACGATGATAATCAGTCAGTAACCGTATTCTGCCGGCTGTTTCCGTAAACAGCTTTTCGGCAGCGGGCGGTATCAGGAGTCTGACAGTCGCAGCCGGATAATCCGACAGAATAGCGGTAAAGGATTTTTCGTCATAAGGAGAGAGTATACGAACACGCGGCGACAGTTCCGTCCGGTAATCGAGATTGTGTTGTTTAAGAAAATCGAAAATACGCGGTTCCGGCGTCATTACAAGAATATCGGTTTTCGGATACAGGCGGTTTAAAACGCGCGGCAGGTAGCCGAGTCCGTTTTCAAGAACAGCAATGAGAGCGGTTTTATCGGGTTCGATTTGAGCTGCCGTTTTTTCGGCTTCGGCTATCGGATTGTATGTCGAATGGAGAGGGATGCCGTCGACGGAAAGGGTGAGAGCTCCCTGTCTGGATGTCAGAAGTTCCGGACGAAAATTATTCGAGTTCGACATAAATAATCTGACCTTCCGTTAACGGTGTTCCCGGCTTCGGCGACTGTGAAACGACTTTTCCTTCACCGTTGATGTGAAGTTTGAAACTGCGGGAGTAAAGGCTGATAAGATCCCGTTTCGACCGACCGATTAAATCGGGAACTTTGTTGCCGGAAATCACAATGTCCGTTTTTGGTGGAACTTTCAGCACATTACCGACATCAAAAAGCATATCCGTTTCTTTATACACATTTAAATAAAGAATTATATCTTCTGCCAAATCTCTCACCAAAGGTGCGGTTACCTGACTGCCGTAAATGCTGTCGGCTTTCGGCGAAAAAACGGCACCGTAGATGATAAAACGCGGTTTTTCCGCAGGAAAAAGAGTCAGAACGGATGCTACATATTTGTCGTCAAAGTAGCGTCTGTTTTCGGCATCGAAAATCTGAGCCGTTCCGGTTTTGGATGCAAGATTGATTCCC
This sequence comes from Spirochaetia bacterium, assembly GCA_034120015.1. Classification (GTDB taxonomy): domain Bacteria; phylum Spirochaetota; class Spirochaetia; order JAFGXN01; family JAFGXN01; genus CALXOJ01. The sequence goes on from JAXEIF010000004.1 coordinate 28,078, forward strand.
TTTACGGAGGTCTTTCTGGCAAGTCCGTGGTCGGTGCCTTCCGTCATCATCCGTAACATATTTCTGACGGTTGTGTAAGAGAGAACTTCCTCGGAAATGGCCACCTTGGCACCGTAAATTTCGTTTCCTTCCGAGTCTCTGATAGCTTTGATGATATGAGGCTTCAAAAGTCGTCCTTCGTTGGCAAAAACCGTAGCGGCCGTTACAATCTGCAGGGCTGTTGTCGAAATTTCCTGTCCCATGGTAACGGTAGCCAGACTGCGGCCGGACCATGTCGAAGCGCGTCTTAAAACGCCTTTGTTTTCGTTGTTGAGTCCCAGTCCCGTTTTTTGTCCGAATCCGAAATTGCGAAGCTTGGTATAAAGTTCTTCATCGGACAGACACTCCGTTGCCGTACATGCGGCCGTATTGCAGGAGAGAACAATTGCATCTTTCGGGTAAACCTGACCGTGCGGAGTCACGCATTTGATAACGGCCGGCGGATTTCCCGATCCCGGGATAGGGTAGGCGGCCCGGCAGGTAAGAGGTCTGTTAAAATCGATTCTGTTTGTGTCGAAGGCGCAGGCACAGGTGAATATCTTAAAAACGGAACCGGGTTCGTATGCATAAGCCACGGCACGGTTCATGCGGGATTCGGAGTCCGACAGGTTATAATAGTTGGGATTGAAATTCGGGGCGTTTTCCATCGCCAGGATTTCTCCGGTTTGGGCATCCATCACAATAAATATAGCCGCGTCGGCCTTTTGTTCTTCGATGGCCCGTTTTGCCTGTCTGGCTGCCATGTGCTGAATTTGCGTATCAATGGTCAGGTAGACATCCCGGTTGATGACAACACCGTCGATAATTTTATTGGCCGACAGGTCGCTGTCGCAAATTCGTTCGATTCCTTCTTTCGCATTACCGTTAAAATCAACGAATCCCAGAATATGACAGGCCAGTTCTCCTTTCGGGTAACTTCGTCCCTGGTTTTCTTCCGTAAACTGATTCAGTTTTAAGTACGGATAGTAGAATTTTTTTTCAGTGTCGCCGGCTTCCGAAGCGGTTTGTTCGTTTTGTTTCCGGCTTGCTTCGTTGACCTCTTCCAGTTTGACATACAGAGTATTCAGCTCTTCTTTTGTGGCCCGTCTTCTGTAAAAGCGGTATTTCCCGCCGGTTGTCAAATCCTCGAAAATGGATTTAGGATCACGGTTTAACACGGCACCGAGAACTTCGGCAGCCTTGGCGTATTCCGCCCGATCGTTTTCCGTTTGTACCTTATAAACAATATCCGTATAAGTTGTTTGTGTCGCCAGCAAAGACCCGTTTCTGTCCCGAATATTGCCTCTGTGCTCGGATGCGTAGTTGGAAATTTGAAGATTACGGTTTTGCCGGGTATCGCTGCTGCCGATCATGAAAATACCGTAGCGGATAACAATAATGAATGCCGCAAAGAGCATCAGTCCGCAGGTCAGCAGAATGCCTTTTTTACCGATTGTTACCGGTCGGTTTTCTTTTTGAGGATTTCTTTTCATAATATCTCCCGAATAGGACTTTTCCCTCCACCCGGTCCGTCGAAACGAAACCGAAATCTCTGGAATCCGATGATTCGGACGGGTTGTCTCCCAAAAAAAATATAGCATGTTTGGGTACTTTTGTAAAATCTTTGAACAGATATTTTTTTTGAGGTTTGACGGTAACCGTTTCGGAGCCGATTCGGAATGTGTTTTCCGAAAGCCAGGTGAGAGGCATTCCTTCCGTACCGGCAACTCTTTTAACGAGCATTTCATCGGTCAGCGGAGACCGAAAGACAAGAATGTCTCCGCAAAAAAAGCTTTTATATCTTGAAAAGAATGACTTTTCATTGTAAAATGTGTTGATGATAATCCAGTCTCCTTTTCGGAATGTCGGATGCATCGAATTTCCGTTAACCTGTTTGATATCGAATGCATAAAACAGGAGGTATATAGAGATAACGGATACCGCTACGCATAAAAAAGTAAAGATTTTTTTAAAGGCAGACATAAATATTAAATCCGAATGAAAAATAACCGATATATAATTAAGAATATTATATCGGGAAACTCCGCGAGTAACAAGGGACTAAAATGAAAAGAGAAAAAAAATATTACTACAGGAATCGGCATTCATCGGCAGGTTTTCAATCCGAAAAAACAAAAGAGCTGTATTCCCGGTTAAAAAATAAAATTTCGATGCGCTCCCTGATTGCGGGCGGAAGCGGTCTTTGCGTCGTTTTATTGCTGTCGGTGCTTGTGTTTCCCGGTTCGGTGGAAAGAGTTGTCGATATCGATATTCACGAAGAATCACTGTCATCCCGGTTTATTGCCGAATATTATCAGATGGACTACAGCGGTACCGGTTCCGGTGATTTTGATCAGGATATCGAACTCTTTAAGGAACTTTCTTTTACGACGTACACCATTCAGCCCGGCGACACACTCGAGCAGATCGGAAAAGAAAATAAAGTCAGTCTCGATACTTTAATCAGCTATAACAATATCAAGGATTGCCGTCGTCTGATTCCGGGAACGGATCTGCAGATTCCCAATCTGGACGGTGTTCTTCATAAAGTCAAAAAGGGCGATACGCTCGAGTCGATTGCCAAACAGTATAAAGTCAACATGAACAGTATTATCGACAGCAATAACCTGGTTTCGGAAGTTCTGGCTGTCGGTAATCAGATTTTCGTTCCCGGCGGAAAGCTGAGCGAGTACGAACTGAAGAAAGCTATCGGCAATCTGGTTATCTGGCCCTGCAGCGGTCGTCTGACTTCGTATTTCGGTTACCGTGCCGATCCTTTTACGGGAAAACGGTCGTTTCATACAGGAATCGACATTGCCAACTACCGCGGTGCACCGATTCGGGCCGCTATGAGCGGTAAGGTTGTCTTAAACGATTACCGTCCCCGCGGTTACGGCCGTTACATCGTGATTCAGCATTCGAACGGTTTGAAAACTTTGTACGGACACCTGGATAAGTCGTTTGTCCGTTCGGGTCAGTGGGTCGAGCAGGGACAGCTGATAGGAGAAATGGGAACGACCGGTTACAGTACCGGCTATCACCTTCATTTTACCGTTTACGAACACGGTCGGCTTGTAAATCCGTTTAATTATCTTTCGGGGCGAAAATGAAAAAGCCGCTTTCCGTTGCGTTTGTTTCGTCCGAGGCCGCTCCTTTTTCCAAAACAGGCGGACTCGGTGATGTCGTTCCGGCTTTGGCGGAAGCTTTCGGCAGTGAAGGTCTTTCCGTTACTGTTTTTATTCCCTTCTATAAAAAGAACGAAAACGCGGGACTCGAATGTTCCGGCGTTTCTTTTTTAACCGAAGAACTGGTTTCCGACAGGCCGACTTCGTTTTATACGTGCGAATCAAACGGAGTCCGTTATATTTTTGTCAACAGTCCGGGTATTCATACGGACGGCGAATACGGGGATGAGAACGGAGCTTATCCCGATAACTGCCGCCGGTTTGCGCTGTTCTGCCGTTCTGTTGTCCTCTATATTAAAGAAACACACAGTTCGTTTGATATAATTCACTGTCACGACTGGCAGACAGGAATTATACCGGCATTGCTTAAGAAAAACAGTATCGGTATTAAAACAGTTTTTACAATTCACAATTTGGCCTACCAGGGAGAGTTCGATTCCGATTTTATAGGATATACCGGATTACGGAAAAATGATTTCGAATTCGAAGGGGCTTCCGATTTGAATTTCATGAGATCGGCTCTGAAGTATGCCGATAAAATCACAACCGTATCACCTTCCTATGCCCGGGAAATTCTTCGGGCGGGAAAAGGGTGCGGCATGGAATCACTGTTGGTTTCCCGCGGCCGGGATTTCTGCGGAATTTTAAACGGTATCGACACCGAAGAATGGAATCCGGAAAACGACCGGTATTTACCGGTTTCGTATACTTCCGAAGATTTTTCCGGAAAAAGTGAAATCAAGAGAAGGTTTATCGACCGCATCGGATTAAAACACCCCGAAAAACCGCTTTTCATCATGATTTCCCGCCTGGCCGAACAGAAGGGTATTGAGGCATTGTACGGCGAAAACGGAGCTGTCGAACGGATCCTGAATCGCTTTGATTTAAATATGGCTGTCATCGGAACGGGAGAATCCTGGGTAGAAGAAAAAATCCGTCAGCTGGACAGCCGTTACCCGAACTTTGCGGGTATGGTCGCCTTTTCTTCGGAACTCTCCCACCTGGCGGAGGCGGCCGGCGACTTTTTCCTGATGCCGTCGTTGTACGAACCGTGCGGACTAAATCAGCTTTATTCACTGCGTTACGGAACGATTCCGCTTGTGACCGAAACGGGCGGTTTGGCCGATACGGTTTGTGTCGATTCCGATTTGGATGTAAAGACAGGAATCCGAATTCCCGGGAACGGAGCAGACGATATAGTGGCGGCAGTCGAAGCTGCGATCGGTCTTTATGCGGGAGGTCCCGATGCGGTCGACGCTGTTCGGCGCAACGGCATGAAGCAGGATTTTTCATGGACCGCTTCTTCCCGAAAATATCTGGAATTTTACAGATTATCATAAATTTTTTCATTGCAAAATTTCTCACATGATGTAAAATAATAGACGAGCGAGGTATGCAATGAACGATACTCATGTCATTTCAATTGTTTTGGGCGGCGGAAAGGGAACCCGTCTTTATCCTTTGACCAAGGTCAGATCGAAACCGGCCGTTCCTTTCGGCGGAAAATACAGACTTGTCGATATCCCGATTTCGAATTGTATCAATGCCGGGTTTAAACAGATTTTTATTTTAACACAGTTTAATTCGGTTTCTTTGCATCAGCATCTGTCCAATACCTATATTTTTGATGTGTTCAGTCACGGTTTTGTCGAGATTTTGGCGGCGGAACAGAACTTTAACAATAACAGCGGCTGGTACGAAGGAACAGCCGATGCGGTGCGCAAAAATTTCTCCCACCTGCATGACCGTAAACCGTCTCATTATATTATTCTTTCGGGTGATCAGCTTTACAGCATGGATTTGCGCGATATGTTTAACAAACATTTGGAAAGCAAAGCCAAAATTACGATTGCCTGTCATCCGGTCAGCCGTACGGAAGCGGCCGAATTGGGAATTTTATCGACCGACGAGAAAGGACGGATTCAGAAATTTCTTGAAAAACCGGGACTTGAGGCCAATATCGATGAGTACCGCATACCGGAAAAAATGCGCAGTAAAATAGGAAAACTGGCTGATAAAGAATATCTCGGTTCGATGGGAATGTATATTTTTGATGCCGATACACTCGATCAGGCATTGGACAATGATTTTACCGATTTCGGTAAAGAGATCATTCCCTATATGATTCAAAAAACAAAAGTCAATTCTTATATTTACGAAGGATATTGGGAAGATATCGGAACCATTCGTTCGTTTTACGATGCCAACATCAATCTGGCAACGGTTAACCCCGATTTCAATTTTTATGATGAAAGTCTGCCGATTTATACCCACAGACGGCATCTGCCGGCGACAAAAATCAACTTCTGTACCATATCCCAGTCTCTGGCCGCCGAAGGAAGTATTATTACCAATGCAAACATTATGAACAGTGTTGTCGGTATTCGCAGTATTATCGAATCGGGAACGACATTAAACGGAGTCATTACTCTCGGTGCCAAATATTACGAAACGGAAGAGGAAAAGCAGAAAAATCGCGAAAAAGGCATTCCCAATATCGGAATCGGACGTAACTGTACGATTAAGAATACGATTATCGACCAAAACGCCCGTATCGGCGAAAACTGCAGTATCGGTTATCAGGATATTCCCCGTGTTGACGGAGATTACGGCTCGTACTGCATAAAGGACGGTATTATCGTCATTGTCAAAGAGGCCGTTATTCCCAACGGCACGGTGATCTGATTATCGGTTGTAAAAAATATCGCCCGTAAGGGCGATATTTTTTTATCAAAAATCAGAAAAAGAGAATCTGCGGGACAAACAGGTGAATGACCGCAACGGCAATCAGAACCAGACCGATGATTCCGCGGTAAGTCATTGCCAGGTTTTTGATTTTGTTTAACCGGCTTTTTATATTGTTTTCGTCGGTTTCTTCGCCGATAACCTCGACTGTTTCTGCGGCATCTTCGCCGTTCTTATTGGCAGCATAGTAAAGAATCAGAAGAATACCGCCGATAAGACCTCCGATTGCCGGGAAGAAGTCTCCGACAACGGGAATGCCGATGCCGGCATTGCCTACCGAGATGGCAAACTTAAAAGCACCGATTAAGAGAACCGCAATTCCGAGAATCAGTAAAAATAACGGATACGTTTTGGTAAATTTTGTGAAATCAAAGAAAAAACTGATTTTCTTTCCCAGAAGTTCGGAAGACAAAATCAATCCCGCCATCAGCAGAGATGCCACCGACAAAAAATAGAAAATGTACATATTTCCCTCCGTTCATACTTTAACATAAAAGAGTTCAATCGGCAAGTTTTTTTCGTTATTTATCGAGAGAAACAATCCATTCCGCCGATTCGTTTTCGTTTTCAATCCGGACGGAAATCTTTTCCGTTTCGGAAACGGGAAAGGGGTATAAAATCCATTGCAGACCGTCTTCGGTCGGAATGACGTTTGACCGGTTCAGAAAATCATCGGTTTTCCATTCATTGCCTTCGTAGAAAAGAGAAATGCGGACTTCGGGAGGATTGTCCGGTTTTTCCTTGGAAACAGGTTTGGCTGTTACGATAAGCCGGATCCAGTTTTCGTCGGTAATGGAGGCGGATGCCGAAAATTTCCAGCCGCCGACACGGTTTGGAGAAATCAGGTAGGGACGGAAGAGAAAAATCATCATTCCGAATAACGCAATCATGGCCAGGTCGATAAGGAAAATTTTATTGGCACGGGAAAGGCGTTCCTTTTTTCGGGGCGGCTTTTTGGCCTCGCGGTATTGGCGGTAATCGGCCCGCATTTGAGGAATACGGCTTTCTTCGGAAGGATCATAGGTTTCTTTCATGGCTGTTGAGACCTCCGGTTGAGGATTGATGAAACAGTAGTGCGGCCGCATCCGTCAGTTCCGCCGCCGTGAAAGTGCCGAAGCAGGCGGCTGCGGCCTTACCCGCCGCGTTGTGAAAAGCCGCACCGTTTACGGCCGCCCGGTACGGTGTTGCCCCGCGGGTCAGCTGTGCCAGAATGATACCTGACAGTACATCGCCGCTGCCGGCCGTTCCCAGTTGGGGCAGGGGTGAATCAAAAACCGTTGTTTCTCCTGTCGGAGCGGTTACGACCGTAAACGACGATTTGTAAACAACCGTTACGTTCTTTTCGGAAGCAAAGCGGCGCAGTTCGTCATAAAAATGACCGGAGTCGGGGCATAGCCGCTTCCATTCGCCCGGGTGCGGGGTGATAACGGCACCGTCGGCAAAACGGGCTTCGGGAAAATGTTCGGCCAGCAAATTCAATGCATCGGCATCAAGAATCCGCGGTATCGGCGTTTCGATAAAGCGTTTGAGAATCGGCAGCCGGGAAACGTCTTTGCCCCAGCCGCAGCCGCAGCCCCAGGCCGTAATATTCCCCGGCAAAGCGGCCGTTTCGTCTGTCCGTATAATCACGGACGGCTCATCGCGGAGAACGGCCGCGGCCGTTTGAGAATCGGTTGACAGCGTTAAAAGGCCGGCGCCGGTTTTCAGAGCTGCCCGTGCCGCCAGCAGAGCCGCTCCCGGATAGTCGCGGCTGCCGGCCCACAAAGCGGCGTGTCCTTTTGTGTATTTATGATCGAAAAGCGATGATTCGGTTTTGAGCAGATCGGGAATGCCGAGAACGGCATCGGGTTTAACGGAAACCGGCCTGGGAAAAGCGGCCGAAACGGTTTCGATTGTTCCGCAGGCGCGGCGGTTTTCGGGCGTATAGAATTCCCGTTTGCGGTATTCGACAGTCAGTGTTAAATCGGCTTCGAGAATCGGGTCGCCGCTTCGCCGCCCGTCGAAAAGCCCCGAAGGCGTATCGACAGCTATGACCGGAATTCCGGATTCCCGAATGGAGCCGAACAGACCGTTCCACGGTTCGTTTTGCAACGGACGGTTGAGGCCGATGCCGAAAAGAGCGTCGACAACCGCGGTGCCGGAATCCGGTTTAAAGGCGGTCAGCGGTTCGCAGACGATACCCTGGCATTCGCACCGCCGGCGGTTGGTTTCCGTCAGCGGTTTGGGACAGCCGTCCGCGGAAAAAAGGCGGACGGAAAATCCGTGCGGGAGCAAAGCACGGGCAATAACATAACCGTCTCCGCCGTTATGCCCCGTTCCGCAGAGAATCGACAGAGAATTGATTTTCCGTTTCCGGCACCATGTGCTGATGCGGGAAGCCATGGAAAATCCGGCATGCTCCATCAGAATTTCCGGAGAAAGATTGCAGCGGGAAAAAATATCTTCTTCGATTTTGGTCATCGAACGGGCCGTGTATATCGATTCCATTTTGTTTATTCCGTTCGGATCGAAACCCGAAAAATCTGTGTTATAAATCGGTTCGCCACCAGCAGATTTCGGCCTTATCCGGATAGAACACGATTCCGAGAATAATTCCTTCAGGGGTGACGAATCGTTTTATCATAATGCTTTTTTCGAAAGCGGTAAAAATACGTCTGGTTTCGATATTGCGGGAAATCTGATTCAGAATCAGAACCCGTTCGATATCCTGCTGCTCGATTGATGAAAAATAAAGATTGCCCCGGTGATCGAAACCGTCGGTTGTCAGCATAACGGGATAGGAGTTTTCCGCCCATGAAGCGGTGTCGGCCACTTTTGTTTCCGTATTGGGCAGGTTAAAATAACCCTGAAAAGCATTTTGCTTCAGATCGTAGACCCACATGACGGTTTTCATAAAGTCGTAGTGGACGGTATTGTTGCTGTTGGTCCGTTCCCCGTAAATGTCGGTTCGAATCAGAATATGATCGGGATTGGCGGTAGGCAGAATCTCGGCCTGACGGCTTACGGAATCTTTTTGAATTGCCGGAATCATTTTATCGGAAATAACGGTTTTTGACAGCAGATTGCCTTTGCTGTCGTATTTGAAAAAGACCTTGTCCGATTTCGTGTAACAGGTGATATTGAGACAGTCATTGCGGTCGACCGAGATATCGGTGATGTAAGGAAACGGATTGCCGGAAATACCTTCCTGACCCAAAATGTATTCCGCTTTTCCGGTTTTGCTGAAACAGACAACATTTTGGTTGAGTGACAGTCCGTATTCGGCCGAGTCGAGAGCGCTTTCGCGGGGCAGACGGTCGGCAATATAAATTTGTTTTTGCGAATTAACGGCAAATCCGGTCAGATGATGAAAGCGGAACGGAAATGCTTTTTTCGTCGCTTCTTTTTGAGAATCCCGGTCGACATCGGATTCTTCTTTTAAAAGCGCCGGTTTCGGATTTTCGTCGGGATGATACCAAAGTGTCAGAATTTCTCCGTATGAATTAAATTCCATTAATTTGTTGGTTCCCGGATCGAGAATGTAAATTAAACCGTCGCGCATTTTGATTTGTGTTTCTGTCAACGGCGAAACCCGGTTGCTGTTAAAAAAAGCCAGATCGGTTTCCGTTTTGCCGATGGGAAGTTCGAACAGTTTTTCCGGCATAATCAGCTGCGTATTTTTATCACGGCATCCCGCAACGGGAATCAGAGCAAGGAATGCCGGCAAAAGAAAGCGACAGTATTTCATAATTTTATATTAACGGAAGAAAATTAAAAATTCAACCTGTCGCGGAAATAAAGAGAAGTTTCTTCTTGCAGAATCATCTGTTTTTTATTATTATATTTCTATATAATGTAATGTTAATACGGAGAGGTAGGAAATGTCTCTGTTCGGTCAGATCAGCAAAAAAATTTACGGAACGAAAAACGAAAAAGATATACGTCGCCTGCTGCCGTTTGTGGCGGCAATCAATGCTTTGGAAGCGGAGATGATGGCGTTGCCGGAAGCGGCTTTTGCCGGGCGGACGGAGAATCTGAAAAAACGGCATCTGGAAAAAGGGGAATCGCTCGAGGCGATTCTGCCGGAAGCGTTTGCTCTGGTTCGGGAAGCGGCGCGCCGGAAATTGGGCGAACGCCACTACGACGTGCAGCTGATGGGCGGTATCGTTCTGAACGACGGTAAAATTACCGAGATGAAGACAGGTGAAGGAAAAACGCTTTCGTGTGTCACCGCCGCCTATCTCAATGCTTTAAGCGGAAAAGGGGTCCATGTCGTTACCGTCAACGACTATCTGGCCCAGCGTGACGCCGACTGGATGCGCCCCGTTTACAATCTGCTGGGGGTGACCGTCGGAACCGTATTACCCAACATGGATTACGAAGCCAAACGCAAAGCCTACCGGTGCGATATTACTTACGGAACCAATAACGAATTCGGATTCGATTACCTGCGCGATAACATGGCCAGATCGGCCGAACAGAAGGTGCAGAGGGGACATCACTACTGCATTATCGACGAAATCGACTCGATTCTGATTGACGAGGCGCGGACGCCGCTGATTATCTCGGGACAGGCCGATGACGATACGCCGAAATTCGCTCAGGTCAACAATCTGGTCCGCTATTTCGAGGAAGTCAAAAAAGATCCGGCCACCGACGAATATCCGCAGGAAGAGGCCGATTGCGTGGGCGATTACAAAGCCGAAGAAAAAAGCAAGCGGATTACTTTTACCAATCAGGGAATGCTGAAGCTGGAATCGCTTCTTCAGTCGAATAAGATTATCAGCGGTTCTCTCTTTGATCCGGAAAACTTCGAATTCACCCATTACATGACGCAGGCGATGCGGGCTCACAAAATGTTTAAGCGGGATGTCGACTATGTGGTTCAGGACGGCAAAGTGGAAATTGTCGATGAATTTACGGGACGTGTTCTGGTCGGCCGCCGCTATTCGGAAGGTCTGCATCAGGCGATTGAAGCCAAAGAGCGCATTACCATTGCCCGCCGGAACCGGACGCTGGCCACCATTACGTTTCAGAACTACTTCCGTCTGTACAAAAAGATTTCGGGTATGACCGGTACAGCCGAAACCGAAGCGAAAGAGTTTGCAAAAATTTACGGAGTCGACGTGGTTGTCATTCCGACCAACCGGCCTGTTGCCCGTATCGACAGCAACGATTTGATTTATTTCAACGCCGAATACAAATACAATGCGATTGCCAAAGAGGTGAAAGAGCGGCAGCAGAAAGGGCAGCCGGTTCTGGTCGGTACCGTTTCCATCGAGAAGTCGGAACTGCTTTCCAAATATTTTCTGAAATACGGCATCCGTCACGAAGTTTTGAACGCCAAAAACCACCAGCGCGAGGCGATGATTGTTGCCGAGGCAGGCGCCAAAGGAGCGGTGACGATTGCCACCAACATGGCCGGCCGCGGTACCGACATCAAGCTGGGGGGAAACCCCGATTTCCGGGCACGCCGCCGTGTCGGAACCGACGCCGCGCCGGAAGAGTATCTGGCCGCATACGAAGAAGAGTATGCAAAATGGAAGAAAGACTACGACGAAGTGTGTGCGCTCGGCGGTCTTTATATTCTCGGAACCGAACGGCATGAATCGCGCCGTATCGACAATCAGCTGAGAGGACGGTCGGGACGTCAGGGCGACCCCGGTTTTTCCCGCTTTTATCTCTCTCTCGACGACGATCTGATGCGCCTTTTCGGCGGTGAAAACCTCAAATCGATGATCGGCCGGCTGGGAATGGCGGACGGCGAACCGATAGAGCACCGTCTCATTTCCCGCTCCATCGAACGGGCTCAAAACAAAGTCGAAGACCGTAACTACGAAATCCGGAAACATCTGCTCGAATACGACGATGTTTTGAACGAACAGCGGAAAGTGATTTACGGACAGCGGGACGAAATTCTGACGGACGAAAATCTTTCCGCCCGGATTCTGGCTTCCGCCCGCGAACTGGTTGAAATGTGTGCCGACGAAATGTTTTCCTCGACCGATACCAAAGCGGCCGCTTTTGCCCGCTTCTGCAACGATATGACAAACCGCTTTCATTTGGACGTGGAAAGCCACGGCCTGGATTACGGCAAAATGAAAGAAAATCAGCTGGTCGATGCCGTCATGGAAATGATCGAAGAGGATATTCACGGTAAAGAAGCTCTGGTCGGCAAGGCGCCTCTCAACGGTTTTATCCGTGCCGTCTACCTGAATAAAATCGACCAGGCATGGCAGAACCACCTCGAAGATCTGGAAGCGTTGCGCGATGCGGTCAACCTGCGGGCCTATGCACAGAAAAATCCGCTGCTCGAGTACAAACTCGAAGGATTCGATATTTTCGATAAACTGATTTTCCGCATTAAAGACGACATGGCTCAGAGTATCGTCAAAATGAAAATCAACACCGAAAACGCCTCTCCGGCACCGAAAAAACCGGTTGCCGATTTCCGTGCCTCGCACAGCGACCTGGCGCAGTTCGGCGGCCGTGTTCCGCAATCGTCGGCACAGCCCGGCAACAGTTCGGTCACCGTTGTCCGCAGCGGCGCCAAAGTCGGCCGTAACGATCCGTGTCCGTGCGGCAGCGGCAAAAAATACAAAAACTGCTGCGGGCGTTAAGCGGCGGTAAAGGGAGTTTTTTGTGACAGAAACGGCTGTTTTGTTTTCGGGAGCGGTACAAAGTGCCGCCCCTTATGTTTTTTGGCTGGCACTGTACGGCTTTATCGGATGGGTTTACGAGTCGATTCTCTGCTCCGTTAAAGCGAAAAAGTGGATTAACCGCGGTTTTCTTCACGGTCCGTACTGTCCGATTTACGGATTCGGTGCGGTAACGGTTCTTCTTGTTCTGGGACGGATCGAAAATCCCGCAGTGCTTTTTTTTCTGGGTGCTCTGCTCACCTGTACACTCGAATATCTCACGTCCTGGGTCATGGAAAAACTGTTTCATGCGCGCTGGTGGGATTATCATTATATGAAGTTTCACATCAACGGACGGGTCTGTCTGGCCGGCGCCGTGATTTTCGGCGCCATGACGGTGGTTGTGGTGAAATGGGTCCATCCTCCGGTGGCGGCACTGACGGCGCGGATTCCGATGCCGGTGCTGCTCGGATTGGATGCCGTGCTGATTGCCGGCGGTGCGGCCGATACGATTACGACGGTTGTCCGCCTCAAGAGTTTCAACCGTCGTTTGAAGGAAATCGATGCAAAAGTCCGCGAAATTGTCGAAAGCGGCCGCACCGAGTTTCGGGAGAAGATGCGACGCAACGCGGAAGAACGGCAGCTGCGGGCGGAACGTCTGCGGCAGGCGTTTGAGGCCCGGCGTGCCGAATGGGAAAAAGCGCTTGCTTTTCAGCGGACTTTGAAAAAGAAATTCCCCGCTTACCGGTCTGTCAGGTGGCATGATGCATTTGAAGAGTTGCGCCGCACGGTCAAAAAACCGTAACCGATGCAGATATCCTGTTTTTCGGCTCTTAAACAGATTTTCAGAACGAAATAAAGTGTTTCAACCGTATGAAACAAAGTGTTTCACAGTCTGAAACAGAGTGTTTCACAGTCCGAAACAAAGTGTTTCAACCGTATGAAACAAAATGAAAAAATCGGATACCGGGAGAATATAAAGATAATACCGGATGCGGCCAAATCATTACACAGGGGTTTTCAAATGAGATTTATGAACAGAGAAAAGGTGTTTTTGACTGAAAAAATGGCCGTCATAGCCGTTGCAGCGGTTTTTCTGCTGTTTTCCTGTAAAGAGGAGGTCTGGGTAACAGGTGTCGGTCTTGACCGGACGGCACTGACGCTGACGGTCGGTCAGACGGCGGAGTTAAAGGCGACCGTCGAGCCGGCAAATGCGGCCGTACGGACGGTGCGTTGGATTGCCGAACCGGCAAATATTCTGAAAGTGACAGAAAATCGGGACGGCCGCTGCACGGTAACGGCACTGAAAGAAGGTGCGGCAACCGTAACGGTCACAACCGTCGACGGTGAGAGAACGGCCGTGTGCCGTGTTAAAGTCGGTCTTTATATCGAAAATAAGACTTTTATTGCCGCGGTTGAAAAGGCAACGGATGCGGCCGGTCAGGCTGTCGTTATCGGCTGGAAAAAAGAAGACGACGGTACGGTCAAATTAACGCCGGAGAATACCGACGCTATGAAGAGAGTGACCGAACTGAATTTGAGCGGTGTGGAAACCGGCGATCTTTCGGATTTGAAGTGGTTCACCGGGCTGACATATCTTGACTGCAGCGGCAATCGTCTGACGGCACTCGATGTTTCGTCTAACAGCGATTTGAAAACGCTGATATGTTCCTATAACAGTCTGTCATTTCTTGATCTGAAAAAAAACGGACAGCTGGAAGTTTTGAAGTGCTCTTACAACCGGCTGACAACTCTCGATCTGTCGGACAGCGGAAGTCTGGCAGAATTGAGCTGCAGAAACAACAATCTGACATCGCTGAATGTGAGCGGTTATCCGAATTTGGAAATTTTAGACTGCGGTTTTAACCGTCTGGAGTCGTTAAATACGGACAATAATACAGGACTGAAAAATTTATACTGCGACGAAAACCGGCTTTCGTCTCTGAATGTCGGAAACAATACCGCTTTATGGCAACTGAATTGCGTCGGTAACCGACTGTCGGCATAGGATGTCACTTCGAATCTCAAGCTTACCGGGTTGTGGTGCGGAAATCAGACTGCCGACGGCACGACGTTGCGGGAGATGAATCTGACGATGACAGCGGAACAGAAAGCGACATGGGACAGCTTCTGGAGCCTTGATACCGATAATACCGGCGTTGTGCCGACCAGGCTATAATCGGCCGCTCTCGGACATCCTGTCCTCCGCGGCACTTCCCCCGTCGTGGGGGTCGGCCGCTTTCGGGCGTCCTGTCCTTCGCGGCACTTCCCCCGTCGTGGGGTCGGCCGCTCTCGGTTATCAGACTTCGTGCGGGAAGGGGGATCGAATTGATGTCTTTTTATTTTGCGTCGAAAACTGTTGCCGGTGAAAATCGGAAACGGGGAAATTCAGTATAAACAGCCGGGTTTATAAACAACAGGGCGGTTTTTCACCAAGTCAATGATCAGGTCTTTATTTTCTTGAACGGAACGCTCCATCATTTCTTCAACCTGTTCTTCGCTCACGGATTCGGGAAAAAAATAATAATTATTTGTATCCTTTGGATGGTACATTAAGACTCCCGGCTCATGGTATAAAACATTGCCAAACTTTCTTTTGAAATCACTATTATGTTTAATCATTTTCACTCCTTATAAAATCATCGAAGTCTTTACGGACATCGGAAAAATCAGAGTATTAATCCCATGTCGCGGGGTTTAAAGAAATCGGGATCGATTTCTTTTTCGATAACCGGTTTGAGTGCTTCGGCTTTTTTTGTTTGACCGCGTAAATCGTAAAGTTGATATACCGTAAAAAGCGAAAATTTATTTCTGTCTTCCGGCGGTAACTCAAGAAGCCAACCATTCAGAGTGTTATTGGTTAATGTGATTGCCTCAAATAATTCCTCGTCGGTTGGATTCATTTGTCTGATCAGCTCTTCATAATTTTCCATCGTATTCCTCACGTTCTTTCTTTCGTCTCTCAATTCATCTTAGTCCGGGGATTCGGTTCTGTCAAGAAACGGTTCCGACGGGAATGTTGTTGTGTGTGAATTTTTCATGTACACAGTGCCACGTTTTTCCGCCAGGAAAACGTTTGCAAAAAGAGCCGTTCGGGTTTAAAATACAAAATGGGATCAGAAAGGATTATTCCGAACGGGGAATGACTTTCTCCCGTTGCGGAATTGGTCGGGGATGTTGCGTTTACGGCGGCAGCGGACAGTCGGCGGAGACGGGAAAGAGGCAGATGTTGTTGCCGACAGTAGCGCAGAGAATGAAGGAGTGAGTGATGAAGAAGAAAAAGAAGGGAATTCCCTTAGTGGGAATTGTAATGATGGTGACGGCGTTGCTGCTGTTCGGATGCGATATCGATTACGTGAGGGATGTGATGTTGGATCGTGACGAATTGATTCTGTCTCTGCCTTCCGGAGAAAGGGCTGTTTTAACGGCAACCGTGCTGCCGGAATTCGCAGCCGAGAAAACGGTTCGTTGGAGCGTGGAACCGACCGGTATAGTGACGTTGATTGACAACAAAAACAGCACCTGTACGGTGATTCCCGTAGCGGACGGTACGGCAACGGTGATTGCGACCGCCGTCGGGGGAAGGGGAGTATCCGGCGTGTGCCGCGTCAAAATCGCTTCCGCCCTCGACAATACCGCCCTTGTTGCGGCGGTGGGAAGTCAGTGCGGATGGACGGTAGAGACCGACGGCACAGTGAAGCTGACGACAGAGAATCTGGCGGCTATTCGAAAGGTGACGCAGTTGGATGTCAGCGGAAAATCGCTGAACGATCTGAGCGGCATTGAATGGTTCACCGGGTTGGAATCTCTGGACTGCAGCTCCAATACGCTGACTGAGATTGATATTTCAGGGAACGGGGTGCTGACGGAATTGAACTGCGCCGACAATCAGATGACTTTTTTGAAAATCCTGGCATACCCGGCATTAACGAGTTTGGATGTGTCGAATAATACAAAAATGAAGAGTCTCGAATGCAGCAGGAATTTGAAGCTGACCGCACTGAGGGCGGCCGGCTGCACGGCTCTGACGAGTTTGGATTGTGCCGGCAACGCATTGACATCTCTGGATGTGTCAGGCTGTACGGCACTGACGAATCTGTACTGCTATAACAACGGATTGACTTCTCTGGATGTAACGGCGAATACGAAATTGACGGGACTGAACTGCCACAGCAACGCTCTGACCACCCTGAACGTGTCGGCAAACACAGCCCTGACGGGACTGGACTGCCGCAGCAACGCACTGACGGCATTGGATGTGTCGGCTAACACAGCTTTGATGAGGCTTTACTGCGGTTCCAACCGGCTGACATCTCTGGATGTGAGTGCCAACACGGCGTTGACGAACCTTTCATGCGAATCCAATGCGCTGACTTCGCTGGATGTAACGGCGAATACGAAATTGACGGGACTGGACTGTCGCAGCAACGCACTGACGGCATTGGATGTGTCGGCTAACACAGCTTTGATGAGGCTTTTCTGCGGTTCCAACCGGCTGACATCTCTGGATGTGAGTGCGAACACGGAACTGACAGACCTCTCCTGCGAATCCAATGCTCTGACTTCTCTGTATGTATCGAAGAATACGAAGCTGTCAGGTCTGTGGTGCCATTCCAATCGGTTGAAATTGTTGGATGTTACAGGAATCACGGGATTGAGACAACTGCTGTGCGGCAATCAGACATCCGACGGTAAAAAAGTACAGATACTGTTGCTGACGCTGACACCGGCGCAGCAAACGAAATGGAAAGAAATATGGAAAAAAACTTATAGGGAAGAAAATACCTATGTGTCCCTGAAAGTGATCGGCTGACTTGTTGTCCGGCTGTATGCCGGGACTGTCCGGAAGGACAGTCCCTTTTTTGTAAGAGAGGGACGAAGTGATTCGTCCCTCTTCATGAATTCGGACACTTTTGCGTCTGTCAGACGGCATCAGCCGTTGAGAAGCGAGTCGAACGCTTTCAGATCGGGGCTCATGTCGCCGGAAAGGACTTTTTTGGTCAGTACTTTGCCGAGCTGAACGCCTTCCTGGTCGAAAGAGTTGAGGTTCCACAGGAATCCCTGGAACATCACCTTGTTTTCGAAGTGAGCCAGCAGGGCGCCGAGAGCGCGGGCGGTCAGCTGTTTGCCGTAGATGAGGCTCGAATAGCGGTTGCCGGCAAACCGTTTGTTCGGATTGTCGTCTTCTTTACCGAGAGCGAAAGCGACCATCTGCGCGGTGAGGTTGGCGTTCAGTTTGCGCTGGCTGGTGCTGCCGTCGATGGAAAGGTCGTTTCCGGTCCGGTTGGCGGTGAATCCGATGAACTGCAGCGGAATCGTGTCGGTTCCCTGGTGGAGGAGCTGGTAGAAAGAGTGCTGACCGTTGGTGCCCGGTTCGCCGAAAATAATCGGACCGGTGGGGTAGGCAACCGGTTTGCCGAAGCGGTTGACGCTTTTGCCGTTGCTTTCCATATCAAGCTGCTGCAGGTGGGCGGGGAATCGGATGAGAGCCTGGCTGTACGGTAAAACGGCGGTGGCGCCGAAACCGTGCATCCGCTCGTAAACGCCGATGAGGGCGTCGGTCAAAGCGGCGTTGGCAGTGATGTCCGGATTCAGAGCGTTGAGGTCGGCCTCGTGAGCACCGTCCAGAATGTCGGCAAAAACCTGCGGACCGAACGCCAGCGACAGCACGACGCCGCCGACAGCGGAGGTCGAAGAGTAGCGGCCGCCGATATAGTCATCGATATAAAAGGCATCGAGACAGTCGTCGGATTTGGCCAGCGGCGATGTGGCGGAGGTGACGGCCACCATGTGGCGGGAAGGTGTCAGCCCGGGGATAGCGGCATCGGCCATTTTTTTGAGAACGAAAGCCTGATTGGTCAGCGTTTCCTGCGTGGTGCCGCTTTTGGAAACCAGAATAAACAGGGTTGTTTCGTAATCAACACCGTTCAAAACGCCGTTGGCATCGTCGGGATCGACATTGGAGATGAAATCGGCCTCCATTTTCAGTGCGCCGGCCGCGGCCGCACCGTCTTTCAGAGCCAGATAGAGGGCACGGGGACCGAGGTCGGAGCCGCCGATACCGATTTGAATGACTTTCCGAAAGCGTTTGCCGGTGGAACCTGTAACGGTGCCGTTATGCACTTTTTCGGCAAAAGCAGCGATACGCTGCTGCTGTTCGCGGTAGAAGGCCCCGAGATCGTGGCCGTCGGCCGTGACGGAACCGGCGCATTCGCCGCGGGTCAGCTGGTGCATAACCAGACGCTTTTCCCCCGTATTCATCACTTCGCCGGAAAGCAGCATTTTATACTTATCGATAACCTGCTGCTCGTCGGCCAGTTTCTGCAACAGTGAAAACGAAGCGTCCGTGACGGGACGGCAGGCGTAGTTGAATGTCAGGCCGCCTCCGACGGGAATGTTCGACCGGAGAATGCGTTCGGCATTCAGTTCTTTGTGTAAATCGGCCGGTGCGGCGGCTTTGAGAGCTGCGTACGACGGCGCTTTGTCCAGATTCTTGAATTCAGTCATAATTACCTCTCTTTTATATCGATTCCGCGGAGCGGATTCGCTTCTTCAGTCGGCCTCGCCGTCGAAAGCGGCAAACGACGGTGCTTCGTCGCTGCTGTCGGCAGGCGTGGTCAGAACCGCAATTTCGGCTTCGGCCTCGGCAAGCACCTTTTCCAGCTCTTCGGCCAGTCTGATGCCTTTGCGGTATTTTTTCAGCGCCTCTTCGAGAGAGACGGTGCCGGAAGCCAGCTCGTCGTTGATGGCCTCCAATTCTTCCATTTTGGCTTCGAAATCTTTCATATCGGATTCTCCTCCGTGCGGACCTTGCGGGTTCCGTCGGCAAATTGCAGGGTGAGAGACTGATTTTCGGCGAGAGATGCGGCCCGGGTGACCGGATGGCCCTTTTCGTCGAAAACCAGCGTGTATCCTTTCGAGAGGATGTAGAGCGGCGACTCTTTTTCCAGCCGCATCCGTTCGTAGTCGAGGCGGCGGCGGGCATCGGCGGAGACGGCTCTGACAAGCGCCGGCAGCTGCTGTTTCAGGCGGTCGAGATTTTGGGCGGGCGTTTGCAGGCGGCGGACAAAAAGTTCCGTCAGCCGGGAGGCGCCGCAACGGTCAAGCAGCGCCCGCTGCCGTTCGGCGGTGATTTTCAAAGCGGCCGCCATGCGGCTGCGGGATTCGGCAACCGCTTTGCGGCTGCGGTCGTAGTTCAGACAGATGTCGTCGGCCGCGGCTGTCGGCGTGGCGCTGCGGTGATCGGCGGCAAAGTCGCACAGCGGTGTATCGGGTTCGTGCCCCACCGCCGAAATGACCGGAATCTCCGATGCGGCCACCGCGCGCACCACGCTTTCATCGGAGAACGGCAGCAGATCTTCCGGCGAACCGCCGCCCCGCCCGACAATCAAAACATCGCAAAGGCGGTACCGGTTGGCCTGCCGGATGCGCGCCGTCAACGAAGCGGCCGCCTCCGTCCCCTGAACGGCGGCCGGCAGCAGAATCACTTTTAACGGTGCCCGGTGGCTATTAATCCGCGTACAGATGTCGTGAAACACTTTCCCCTCGGCGGAGGTGATGATGCCCACCGTTTGCGGGTAGGGCGGCAGTGCGCGTTTGCGGCCGCTGTCGAAAAGCCCTTCGGCATAGAGGCGCTGTTTCAGTTCCTCCAGCTGCCGCAAAAGGTCGCCGCGGCCGGCCGGAACAATATCGTCGGCAATGAGCTGATAAGAACTGCGGGCGTCGTAAGCGGTGATGCGCCCCGTTGCCCGAATCAGATCGCCGACAGCCGGCCTGCGCATCTGCGGCGGGCGGCGGTAGGAAAAACGGACAACCGTCAGCAGCGCCGGCGACAGACGGTCTTTCAGCGATAAATACCAGTGACCGGCAGACGATTCGGAAAACGACGACACTTCCCCCTCGACCGTCACCCGGCCGATGCCCGATTCGAGAATCAGTTTAATCTGTTGGGAAAGCGCGGTCACCGAGAGCACTTCCTCCCGAACCTCGCCGAATAATCCGCCCTGCATACCCGCATTATAGCGAATGAAACGGAGAATTTCAATCATCCGAAGGAGCCGGAACCGGAAAGAAAAGAGACAGTCTATTCGGTTTGTCCGTTATTGGCGCGCACCAGATCGTCGATAATCTGCTGCAGATGGGTCAGTTGTGTTTCGGAAAGCCCGGAGACTTCGAGATAACGCCGTGTTTCGAGCCCGAGAAGATAGTCGGTGCTGACGGAAAAAAGACGCGCCAGTTTCAGCAGCATATCGATTGACGGCTGAATGTTGTCGTTTTCCCAATTCGAAACACTCTGTTTCGAAATACCGAGTCTGGCCGCCAGGTCGACCTGACTCATCCCGTTGAGAATGCGCAGTTTTTTAATCTGTTCGTTCAGCATAATATTTACCCGGCCTCAAATTCGCAGTTTCCTTCATTATATTTTTTCACTTGACAAAATAAAAATACTATAGTATTGTAAAAATGGATTACGGAAAAGGTTTTCGTAATATCGACATTGATTTGAAAAGGAGAGTTATTTATGAAAAACTTACTGGTTGCGATTCTTGCTGCAATGATGTTTTCCGGTTGTGTGACAAGAGTCTTTTTCGATTCCTCCGAAGAAGGAGCCGAGGTTTATCTCGACGGTGAGAAATTGGGCGTCACACCGTTTTCGGCCGAGATTTCCGCTTATGCCTGGTATGATCCCTTTGTTGTCATCAAAAAAGAAGGGTATAAAGATTTGAAAACGGAACTGAAGAAAGCTCCGCGAGCCGGTAATATCGCGGCAGGTGTGATTTTCATTGGCGCACTGCCTATTTCGATGCCGTGTCTGTTTACCTGTTACGGACCGGACAAAAGACAGTATTTCGAACTTGAAAAAGAATAGAAATGATTTACCGGTTTGAGAGCGGAGCTTCGGCTCCGCTTTTCTTATTTATACGTATACAGATATGAATTGATTTTTGAACGATATAGAGGTATAATCGGACAGAGAGGAGAAAAAACAATGAGAAAATCGACATACACGTTTTTGTATGAAACATTGTCGCTTTGCGCGTTGCCCGGTTTTATTTTTGCGGCTTATGTTGTCTTTGTCAAAGGAGCAGATGCTTCTTTTGAGTTTTTCGTATTTTGTTTTGCGACATTGATTATCAATGTCATCGTCGGCGTTCAGATTGCCAAAAAGATTGACGAAAAGTGCCGTTTTGTATGGCGGTATAAAGACGACCCCGACATAAAGCCGATTATCGAAGAAAACATCAAAGTATACAAGGGCGAAGAGGGAAAAGCGGAATGAAAAAGTTTCTTGTGATTTTAATGCTGATTGTTTCAGCTGCCGTCTTTGGGCAGGAGGCGAAAGAAGATGTTTTCGACCTTTCCGATGACGTCTTGACGGAGAACGAAAAGAACTGTCTCGATTTCTACAATAACCACTGGCCGAAAGAGAGGGAATCGGCAAAGAAAATGCTTGTCGAGATGATGGATCTTTTTGACGGATTGGAAAAACGTGACGCTTATGCAGAAGAATTCCGGCCGATTTTTTCGGAAATTGTTTACGGAGACGAATTTTTGGTGATGGCGGAATTGTGGCAAGAGGGATTTATTCCCAATTTCAGCGCAATGGCGGCTCTTTGTAATATTTGTTTAATTGCCAATGATGATTTATCGGATCAAACAATTGTTAAAGGATACAAAATACTGAAGAAATATTGTGAAGAGGAGAGAGAGTTTCCCGTTACTTTGGGAACGTCGTTATATCACGACATTTATAAATAAAAAATTTCTTTTTTGACAAAAAACAGAGGCCTTCACTGCGCTATATACAGTGGAGGTTTTTTTACGGGATGTGATTGGAACCGTTGCCGAAAAGCCGTCCGGTTTTGCTTTTTTGCGGACAGTCCGGAGGGGAGTCCGAAATTCTTTCCGCAAAAAGAGTTTCTTTTTTCCCCGTTTTCTGATATGCTGTAAAAGAGACGATTATGAAATGGATTGCCGTCATTGACAGTTTATCAGACAACCGGTTTGCGCGTGAGTCGGTTTTTGAGGGTCGCAGTGCCGAACAGCTGTGCGCCGATGCGGTGCTTTCTCTGAAGGAGGAGGCGGATATCGTGCGCCTGGTGCGCCCCGGCGAAGCGGCCTCGTACGGCGACGGGATTCGGACGCAAGAGGTTGCGGCCGGCGATGCAGAGTCCTGGTTTGCCGCGTTGGAAACCGTTTGTGCCGGATATGATGCGCTGCTGCGTGTCTGCGGCGATGCGCCGTTTGCCGATCCGGAACTGATGCGCAAAACCATGAACGAACATGTCGAAACGGCGGCCGATTTTACCTACGGCGAAGGGTTTCCTTCGGGATTATGTCCCGAAACGGTCGAAACCGATCTGCTGCCGGTTCTGGCGGGGCTCAACAAAGAAGCGCCGCTGCCGCACCGTTCGCTGTTCCCGTATTTTGAAAAACAGATTAACGATTACGATATTTCCGTGGTGATTGCGCCGCACGACAACCGCCGGCTGCGGCTGTCATTGTATGCCGATTCGTTTCGCCGGCTGCAGCTGCTGCGCCGGCTGGCGGCCGCCGCAAACGGATCTGTGACCGAGGCCTTTATCAATGCAAACGAAAAGCTGCTTTTAACGGCGCCCGCCTTCTACCCCGTGCAGATTGTCGATGCCCGTGTTCAGTCGCCGGTTTACCTGCCGAAAGAGCTGTCGGCCGCGGCGGGCAGCGGTACCGAGATGCCGCCGGAACGTTTCCGGCAGCTGCTTGAGACGGCGGCGGAAATCAGCGGCACCTTTGCCGTTTCCCTTTCGATGAACGGCGACCCGGTCTGTCACAGCCGCGTATACGAAATGATCGAAGCGGCGCTGGCGTCACAGGCATCGACCGTTTTAATCGAAACGGCGGGGCTGCGCTGGGACACTGCCCGTGTCGAAGAACTGACCAGCAAAGGCAACGGACGGCTGGTCTGGATTGTGCTGCTGGATGCGGCCGATGCGCAGGAGTATCGGGCGTTGCGCGGCGACGGCTTCGAAGAGGCCAATGCTTTTGCCGAAAAAATGACGGCGGCCTTTCCCGGCTGCGTTTATGTGCAGGCGCTCCGTCTGAAAGGGTATGAAGAAACGGTGGACCGCTTTTACCGCGTTTGGAGTGCCAAAACATCCGGTGTGATTATTCAGAAACACGACACTTATGGCGGGCTGGTGCCGGAAATGAAAGCGGTCGATCTTTCGCCGCTGCTGCGCTACCCGTGCTGGCACCTCAAGCGGGAGCTGCCGGTTTTGGCCGACGGTACGGTGCCGATGTGCGCCGACGATTTGACCCGGACGGTTGTCCGCGGCAATCTGTTTACCGACAGTCGGGAGACGATTTTCGAATCGATCCGCCGTCAGTACGAAGAACAGACGGAAGGACATTATCACGGAATCTGCGGAGGATGCGATGAGTATTATACATTCCATTTCTGACAAACCGCTTTCTGCCGATTACACGTTGTGGGGAAACTGCCGTCCCCGAAAAGAGAAAAACGTTTCGCTGATTTTACTGAACCGCGGTGCCCGCATCGATAAAGCGGCACTGCTGTCCAGACGCTTTTTTCAGCATTTCGATTCGGTCATTTCCGTCGAACCACCCGGGAGTTCTCCCGAAATTTACGACCTCATGAAAGGATCGGATCAGTTCCGCTTCCTCATTCCTCAAAAAGAGCTGACACCGGGGGAACAGATTGATCTGGCCGCTTCGCTCCTGACCGACGAATGGTTTTATGTGCTTTGGAACGATCAGATTCTCGATAAAGAGATGACGCTGCCGTCCGAAGCCCCGGAAGAAAACGATCCCGTCATTTATGTTCCGTTTCTCAAGGATATGAGAGAGCAGAGCCCGATACCGACGATGATGGTGCCGTCGGTTTTGAAGCGGAAGCTGCGGGTTAAAGCATACGGAAATGCCGCCAGCGGAGGACGTACTTTTTACCCGTTCGATTTTACCGGCTGTTATCATCGTGAATCGTTTTTTGCTGTCGGCGGTTACGACAATTCGTTCCGCAATCCGTTTTGGCAGCTGATTGATTTCGGCGCCCGGCTGCTGATGTTCGGAAAAACGGTCCGGCTTCATCCCTATTTTCTGGTTCACTACGATACGGAAATCGAACCGCATCGCGAATGTTTCGATTCCGATTATCTGCTTTTTGTTTTAAAAAATCAGTTTGTTCAAAAGAAAAAAGACCGGTTTTATATTCCGTATATTTCATTTATTTCCTACTTTTTCCGCTTTGCCGGTCGCGACTGGAGCCGGACCGTTGCGGAATGCCGCCAGGCGAACCGTCTGCTTGACCGTTACCGGACACTTTACCGGAAAACGCTGTCCGAGGGAATTGCCGAATGGGGAGAAATCGGACAATGAGGGCTGTTTTCCTGCAGACACGACTCAATTCCGTGCGGCTGCCGGGAAAAGCCCTGTTGCCGCTCGAAGGCATTCCGTTGGTGGAATGGAGCATGCGGCGGCTGAAGCAGGTGCAGGCGGACTGTTACGTTCTGCTGACCTGCACGGCAGATGCCGAAACGTTGCGGCCTTATGCCGAACGTTGCGGCTTCGAACTGTTTGCCGGCTCCGAAACAGACGTGCTGAACCGTTTTGCCGAAGCGGCACGCCTTTACCGGCCCGATTGGATTCTCCGGGCAACGGGGGACAACCCGTTTGTTTCTCCGGTTCTGGCGGACGAAACGCTGCGGCAGGCGGAGGCGGCCGGCGCCGATTACACCGTTTTAAAGGAGATTCCGACCGGTTCATCCGTCGAGGCGGCACGCACCGGTGCGCTTCTGGCGGCGGAGGCGGCGGCAACGGATCCGTACGACCGCGAGCATGTGATGCCGTATCTCTACCGCCATCCCGAATCCTTTACCGTTATCGGCGGCGCACCGCCGGAGGGCTACCGTTCGCGGCTGTCGGTGACCGTTGACACGGAGGAGGATTACCGCCGCGTTGCCTGTTGGGCATCCGGTCTGACGCCGGAAACTTTTTCTCTCAAACATCTGATTGCATCGCAGCCGCAGGACGGTGACTTATGATTCTGCTGTTTCCGACGCTCAAAAAAGGGTGCGGCAGCGGACATCTGAAGCGGATGATTCGCCTGCATCATCAGCTGCCCGATTCGGCCGTCTATTTGGAACAGAACGACAACCCGGTTTATTTTCCGCTCTTCGACGACTGCCGGGCCTCCGTGATCATCGGAACCGTTCCGTCCGAAGCAAAAGCAGTCGTCTTTGATAATTTTCGCACGACACGGTCGCAGTTGGATCGCTTTCCTCAGGAGATGGTTCGCATCGGTGTTGATGAGGGTGGTGCGGCCCGTTCCCGTTTCGACTACCTGCTCGATATTCTGCCGGCTGTAAAGAAACAGCAGGCACCCAATTACGCCTCTTTGGCTTTTTTGAATCGTGAAGACTATAAAAGAAGAAAACGGAAAACGATCAAATCGATTCTGGTTTCCTTCGGCGGCGAAGACCGTGCGGGCCTGGCGCAAAAAACAGCCGATTATCTTCAGGCAGCCGGCTGGCATCGAAAATACCGGATAACGCTTCTGTCTCCGCAATTAAAGGCGGAGTCTTACCCCGGTTTTGAAATTGTTTCCCGTATACCCGATTTGTCGCTTCGCGTGACGGGATGGGATCTGGTGCTGACTCATTTCGGGCTGACCGCATTCGAAGCGCTTTTTCAGAATGTGCCCGTCATTTTAATCAATCCGACAGCATATCATCACCGGTTAACGTTGAAGGCGGGGCTGCCGGAGGCGGGAGTCGGCTCGGTCAAAACCGACGTACTGGAAATGTATCTTTCCCAACCCGAATTGACGGAGTCCGTTTCCCGACCGTTTCTCGAAATGCCGCGGGAATCGCTGGGGCAGTTTTTCGAAAAACGGCATTTTACCGGCTCTCCCGTCTGTCCCGTCTGCGGGCGGCGGGGAAAGGTGATGTTTCGCGATAAAACGCGAACGGTTTACCGCTGCCGCCGCTGTTCGCTTTACTATCAGCTGCTTTTTAAAGAACCGGAAGAGCGTTACCGGGAGGACTATTTCTTTTCGGAATACCGGCAGTCGTACGGTCGCACGTATCTCGAAGATTTCGACTCGATTTCCGCAATGGGGGAGGTTCGTCTCGACTGCCTTGAACCGTTGCGCCGCACCGTTCAGAGTGACTGCCGCCTTCGGCTGCTGGATGTCGGCTGTGCTTACGGGCCGTTTCTGAAAGCGGCGGCCGCCCGCGGTTGGGAGGCGGCCGGCTGCGAAGTTTGTACCGAAGCCGCGGAATATGTCCGTAAAGAGTTCGGAATACCGGTTTTGTCGGTGCCGTTTGAGGATCATCCCGAAAACGGTCTGAAGTTTAACGCGGTCACGATGTGGTACGTGATCGAACATTTCGAACATCCGGGGGCGGTGCTGGAAAAAGTTTCCCGGCTGTTGTCGTCCGACGGCATTCTGGCTTTTTCGACACCGAACGGCAGCGGATGGTCGGCCCGCAAATCGCTGCGGCAGTTTCTGGAAAAAAGTCCCGAAGACCATTATACAATTCTGACGCCGCGCGGGGTTCGCAAAATTCTGAAGCGGTACGGTTTCCGTGTCGAACGCATCCGTATCACCGGCATTCATCCGGAACGGATTTGGAATCACCGCAGTGCGGAGTCGCTGCCGCCGCGGCTTTACCGTTTTTTGTATCACGTTTTCCGGCTGTTGAAATGGGGGGATACTTTTGAAGTTTATGCAAAAAAGAAATGACGGCGCCTATCCTTTCGCTTTTCGCGGATACGGGAAAAAAACGGTTCCGGAAAAGAAAACAATTCTGATTCTCGGTTGCGGGCTGATGCAGCGTCCGGCAATCGAAACGGCCAAAGCGTGGAACTGGACCGTCATCGGATTCGATGTCAACCCTCATGCCGAAGCGGTGCCGCTTTGCGACCGTTTCGAAACGGTCGATATTTCCGATACGGAAGCGGTTGTCTCCGCCGCCCGGCGGCTGCATGCGGAGTGCGGCATCGACGGGGTGTTTACCGCGGGAACCGATTTTTCGTTTAACGTTGCTTCGGCGGCGAAGGCGCTCGGTCTGCCGGGGCTGGCGCCGGAAGCAGCCTTTGCGGCCAGTAACAAATCGGCCATGAGAGCCGCATTTGCCGGCAACGGCGTCTCTTCGCCGGCCTTTCTGACGGTCGCTTCCGTCGGAGAAGCGGCAGCGGCGGCTCGCCCTCCGTTTCCGCTGGTTGTCAAACCGGTCGATAATATGGGCGGGCGGGGCACCCGCCGCGTTGATAACGAAGCGGAACTCGCCGGGGCTGTCGCGGAAGCGCTGCGTTTTTCCCGGTCGGGAAAGGCGATTATCGAAGAATATATTGACGGACCCGAGTTCAGCCTGGATGCGTTGGTTTGCGACGGCAAGGTAACGATTACCGGATTTGCCGACCGGCACATTTTTTTCCCCCCTTATTTTATCGAAATGGGGCATACCATGCCGACGGCGGCACCGGCAGAGGTGCGCCGGGCGGTGGAGTCGGAGTTTCGCAAGGCCGTTGCCGCACTCGGTCTGACAACGGGTGCGGCCAAAGGCGATGTCAAATATTCGCCGGCGCGCCGAAAGGCGGTCATCGGCGAGGTGGCGGCCCGCCTTTCCGGCGGCTACATGTCGGGGTGGACTTATCCGTATGCGTCCGGAATCAATGTGACGGCAGCCGCTTTACGGTTGGCGGTCGGCCTTCCGCCGGCACTGCCGCATCGGGAACGGCACCGCTGTTCGGCGGAGCGGGCCTTTTTGTCGGTCCCGGGCGAGGTCGTCGCGGTGGAAGGCGTCGAAACGGTTTTGCGCCGCCGCTGTGTCAGGCATCTTTTTATGAGAGCGGCTGTCGGCGACCGTGTGCGGTTTCCCCGCAACAACGTCGAGAAGTGCGGAAATATCATTACGGCCGCCCGAACACGCCGTCGGGCGGTACGCGAAGCCGACCGGGCGGCGGAGCGGATTTTGATTCGGCTGAAGGCTGGAGATCCCCAAACGGAGGATTATTTAATTTACGGCAGAGGGTGCAGTGTTTTCGTGCCGGAGATTGCGGAGGAAAACAGACGCGAATTTTTTTTCAAAAAAAAAGAAGAAAATTTTTGTAACCTCTTGATTTCATACACTCAAAAGCCGTTATTCATAGAAGAGAAAGATTGTGATGCGGCGTTCGGGCGCGGTTTAAAGCGGTTGCGCCGTATGGAGCTTTTTAACGGGGGAAAAAAAGCAAATCTGATTCTGGACGGTTTGTTCTGGCGTGTTTACAGGCGCGGAGGCGTTCAGGGTGCGGTCTGGCTGGCGGACAGCCTGCAGCATTTTTTTAAACTGGGGATATTAAATGAAGTATTGGAGAAATGGTGCGGGAATCATTCTTCTGACGGTTCTTCTTCTGACTGATGCCGGTCTGATAACGGCATACGCGGCGGAAGCGGTTTCGTCCGATTTCGAGACGGAATTCGGTGCCGATATATTATGGGACGAACGGCGGCAGGTCGGAATGATTTTGTCGGCCGAGGGGAAGAAAATCGTATTCTCTCCGGATTGCGATTTTCTGATTATCGAATATAATCAAAAAAAAACGATTGATTATATCCGTAAAAATAAAGGGAAGGGTTTTTGTTTCGGACCGCTTGCGGAAAAAGAAGTGCGGGCTTTTCTGAAAGGAAGTCGGGAGTCGCGTTCTCCGGTTCGGGTAAAAGCGATTATCGTCGATGCCGGACACGGCGGAAAAGATCCCGGAGCCGTGGCAAAGGTGCTTTTGCCGGGGCGAAAAACGCCTTTAACCGAAAAAGAGGTGACGCTGGATATCGCCTTACGGCTGGAGGACAAAATTCGAAGCCGTTTTCCCGATATCCCGGTGGTGATGACGCGGACAACGGATATTTATCCCGATTTGGAAGAACGGACGGAAATAGCCAACCGGGTCACGGGCGGAAAAGACGATCTCGTATTGTTTGTTTCCGTTCATGTCAATTCGTCAATCAGCACGGCTGCGGCGGGATTTGAAGTCTGGTTCCTCTCTCAGGAAGTGAAGCGGGATGTGGTTCCGGAAGAAGTCAAACAGGATATCGATGACGCGGTATTGCCCGTTATTACCGATTTGTTTGATCACGAAATTACACTGGAAAGCCGGCTGCTTTCCAAACTGATTTCCGACGGCATGGACAGAAGTATCGGAGATGTTTCGCGCAATCGGGGAATCAAGGAAGAGGAGTGGTTTGTTGTCAAGCATGCCAAAATGCCGGCGGTTCTGGTCGAAGTCGGCTTTATTTCCAACGAGAAAGAAATGAAAATGCTTGCTGACGGCGAATATTGTGATAAAATAGCAGAAGGGATTTTTACCGGAATCAATGATTTTATGACCGGTTTTGCTGCTGTGGAGAAATAGGAAGGGTTATGAAAATCGAAAACATCAAAGAAAAATTAACCGGTATCGGCAACAGCGGTTTTTTCTATTCGAAAAAATTCCGTGCGGCGACGGTCGGTGCAGCGGTTTTGCTGTTTTTGATTGCATCGGTTCCGTTTATTGTCCGGTCGGTGACAAGGCAGGAATTCATTCTGCTCTTTCCCGATAAAGAAGGTACGGAGCTTTATCGCGAGATCAGACTGGCACCGCGGATGGATACTCCCCGGGAGCGAATCGGAGAACTGCTTCGGCAGCTGATACAGGGGTCGATGCTCCTGGATCCGTATCCGCTTTTTCCGTATTCGACGAAAGTCAATCAGGTTGTCGTTTCCGGAGAAGATATTTATATCGATCTGTCATCGGATGCCGTTAAAACGCAACTGCCGATAGAAAGGGCGGTCGAAATTGTTAAAATCAATATCCGAAACAATTTTTCCGGATATGATACAATTACGGTAACTGTCAACGGGCATGATCCTGTTGTTGTTAATAAATCAATAGAAGAGAAAGATTTAGAACAGTAGGAGGTTTTTTTATGAAAAACAAATTCTTTCTTTTGATTCTCGTTTTCTTTTTGTCGGGCTCTTTGGCTTTTGCGCAGGAGGCGCCGGTCGAGTCCGAAACAGAAGAAACAACAGAGGCGCAGGCGGATAATACTCCGGCTCAGGAAGAGAATGTCGAAGGCGAAGCCTTTAAAGCAACTCTGCTGGATTTCTCGCTTTTGACGGCAGACGGTGAAGACGGTCAGAATTCGGAAACTATTATCGAGTTGGCCGATTATTCCACCTATGCGTTGTCGGAAGAAGAGAGAGCGGAATTTGATGTTTCTTTGGCTATCGAACAGTGGAAAGTGAAACTGAATTCTTCGGCAGCTTTCCCCGACACAATTGCCAAATCGATGGTGAAAGAGGTAGAAGTCAACGATGCGGAAACCATTTTCGGTAACGAAAAACTGGGTGTCGAAAATCCGGGTAAAGTTATGGGTATTCGTGCCAATTTTCCGAAAGGAACCCGCTACGCTTATGCAGATGTCGTTCCTCCGTTTGATATTCCCGTTTATTACAAAAAACCGGGAACGGATGAATATATGTTCCAGAACGGTCGCGGCGCTATCGACAACGTGCGCTACATCAAGAAAATTTCCGCCGTTATCTGCGGACGTAACTATCCTCACAAACTGCAGGTTGTTCTGCGTGACTCCGATTACAACGAAAAAGTTTACACCATCGGTGATTTCAACTTTACCGGATGGAGAAGAGTCGAGTGGGAAAACCCGAACTACATTGTTAACGTGAAAAACCGCGATCTGAAAACAGAACCGACTTATCCGATGCTGAACCGCAGCTGGAAATTGGTTGCGCTTCGTATCGTCAAAGATATTCAGCATGAAGGCGGCGATTTCATCGGTTATATCAAGCAGATTGACGTCGAATACGACAAAGATGTCATCCAGAGAAATCTTGATATCGACGACGATGCTTACTGGAATATTGTTTCCGATTACAATACATTCATGAGCGACTACAACTTTACCCGTCTCGGTGAACAGATGACTCTCGAATATATTGAAAAACAGAGAATGAATCAGAAATAAGAAACCAGATTGCAGGTTAAAAGATGAGTGATTACCTTGATCCGAACAACGAAGAACTGCTGAATGATTTCTTTGAAGAAGCCAGAATTCAGATCGAACAGCTGGAGCAGAATATTCTGGTGTTGGAAAACGATGCAACGGACAAAGATTGTATCGATGAATTGTTCCGTGCCGCACATACCCTGAAAGGGGCTGCGGCTACGGTCGCCATCACCGAACTGGCGGATCTGACACATGTCCTCGAAGATGTTCTTGACGAGATTCGGGAAGGACATTGTCAGGTCTCGCGTCCGGTTGTCGATGCACTGCTGGTTGCCGTCGACGTCATCAAGTCGATGGTAGACTGCCGCATGGAAGGATCGGTTTATCAGGATCAGGGTGTCGAAGAGCTGAAAACAAAATTACATAATTTACTGGGAGAAACGGAAGCAGTTTCCGCTTCTCCCGTATCTTCCGATCATTCATCACAGAAAACGGATTCGACTGAGGTCGGAAAAGAGTCCGAACCGGTTTTGGACGAAAATGAGCTGACGGAACTTCTGGAACTTTTGGAAAGCGGACAAAAGCTGTTTCAGATCCGGGTCTTTTTCGACGAATCCGCTTTGATGAATACCATCGGCGGTATTCAGGTTTATGCGGCACTGAAAAACGAGGGGACAATATTAAAAACTACTCCCGATTTCGAGGCTCTCAACGAAGATATTTTCCATCCGGAAGTTTATTATTTTATAGCCAGTCAGGCCGATATTCCGTCGCTGACCGATTTGGTCTCCATTTCCGATGTGACAACCGGTTCCGAAATTACGGTTCTGACGGAAGAAACTCTGGATAATATCCGTGCCGCCAAAAGAGAAGCCTCCATGTCTCCTTCTGCAGAACAAACCGCTGCCGTTAACAAACCGGCCGCCGGCTCTGTTCCTTCCGCGGAAACAGAGCATGAAAATGATACGGCAGAGGCTCATGCCTCCCAAAAGACCGCGGAAACTGCCAATGATAAAAAGGGATCAAAAAAACAGAGTCAGTCATCGATTCTGCGGGTGGATTCAAAAAAAATTGACAGTCTGCTGAACATGATCAGTGAATCGGTCATTAATAAATCGACCATCAATCAGGTCAGCGATGTTTATCATCAGTTAATTACCGAATTCCGTTCTTTAAACGGAAAAATGGAAAGAGAAGTTTTCTCGCTTTTTGATATATTGGATGATTATCCGGTGACAACGGATGAAGAAAATGTGACGCAAAAGCTCCGCACTTTACGCGAGCGGTGTACCGAGCTTTTGGACAGATACGACCATTTCGAAGATAAATTTAAGAAAAATGCCGACGATTTGAAAAATTCGACACAGAAGCTGGCGTTAAATACGGGAAGCCTGCAGGAAGGAATTATGCAGATTCGAATGGTTCCGATTTCCACTCTTTTTGCACGCTTCCCGCGTCTGGTTCGCGATTTGTCCCATTCATTGAATAAGAAAGTCGATTTGATTCTGGAGGGCGAGGACACCGAGCTCGACAAATCCATTGTGGAAGATTTACTGGATCCGCTGATTCACTGCGTCCGCAATTCGCTGGATCACGGTTTGGAAGATGCCGAAACAAGAGCGGCTCTCGGAAAACCCGAAACCGGCACTGTCGTCATGAAAGCCGGTAACGAGGGCAGCATGATTGTCATCGAGGTCAGTGATGACGGAGGCGGTATTAATGCGGAAAAGGTTCGGAAAAAAGCAATCGAAAAAGGTTTAATTTCTTCCGATGCACCGTTAAGCGAACAGGAAGTTCACAACCTTATTTTTCTGCCGGGATTTTCCACTTCCGATACTATTTCTTCGATTTCGGGGCGGGGTGTCGGGCTGGATGTCGTCCGGACACAAATCGAAAAACTGAAAGGTACCATTCAGGTTTCTTCCCGAAAAGGAGTCGGTACGGCTTTCATTATCAGACTCCCGCTGACTCTGGCCATTATTCAGGGACTGCTGATTCGCAGCGCGGATTCGAAATTTGTGATTCCTATAAACAGTGTTATTGACAGTCACCGCATTCCGAAAGAGCAGATTAAACTGATAGAAAGCCGTGAAGTCTTTAAAATCCGTGACGAACTGATTTACATTTTACGGTTGAACCGCATATTCGGATTACCGACTGTCGAGGATCGCAAAAATTCGACTTACGAGTATATGGTGATTATCGGAAACGAAGACCGGAAAGTCGGTCTCATCGTTGATTCTCTTCTGGGAGAGGAGGATGTGGTTATCAAGCCTCTGAAAGACAAGTATGCAAAAACTTTCGGTATTGCCGGTGCTACCATATTGGGAGACGGAAGTGTTTCTCTGATTATTGATGTGCAGCAGCTGCTTGAGCGAAATCACTCTTTGTCTGTTGACGCTGACTATAAAACGGAAGAGGTTACCAATGAATAATCGGGATACGGAAATCACAGCGGATTCTGCCGTCGGTACGGATGTTTCCGAACTGAAAATGATCACTTTTTCTCTCGCGGGGAAGGATTACGGAATTGATATTATGCAGGTAAAAGAAATTTCCCGAATGCTTGATTTTACCTATATTCCGAATGCTCCTTATTATGTACGCGGTGTCTACAATCTTCGCGGGGAAATTATCAGTGTCATCGATTTACGGTTGCTTTTTCATTTACCGATTCCGGAAAAGGAGGAGGCGGCTTCCGATGAAGATGTCGAGAATCTGATTGTTCTTCAATTCGGTGATTATTATCTCGGGGTTGTTGTCGACCGTGTCGATAAAGTCTGTTCGGTTCGGACTGCAGATGTTCAGGCAGCCCATCCGCTTTTTTCGGATATCAGCATAAAATATATTAACGGGCTGGCTCATTTGGAGAATCGTTTATATATTCTTCTGAACGTATCTCTGTTAGCCGAAGGTGAATCTGCCGGTAATTTTACTGCGGGCGGAGGCAGTCTTCCCTCAGGGAGCTACTCCGGTTTCGGTGAAAATCTTTCCGCAATTTCCGCTACGGAATCACCGGTATCGGGTGGGTCATCTCCCGAATCCGGCAGTTGCGTGGCGGAAACGGCCAATATTCAGACTTTCGAAGAAAAAAAAGACAATAATCCCGATGCGCTTTCACAGGATGAAATCGAAAAACTGTTTGAAAAGTTTGCGTCCGGATTGGCTGCCGTATGCGGGTTCTACGTTAATGCGTGGAGTCGTGATGCGGTTTTTTCCGTTTTTTCCCGCTATATAGAAGAAAAAGGACATGTACCCGAGCTGACGACATTAAACGAGTACGCACAGTTGCTGCCGTTTTTAACGGAGCAGGAGGAGTCGCTGTGGACGGCCGAATATTTCGATGCGGTAAAATCCCTTTCGTTTGATTTTTCGGGAAACTTCAATGTCTGGTGTTCCTGGTGCGGTTACGGATATGAAGCGTATTCATTGGCGGCAGCTCTGCTTTCGGCAAATGAAAATATGCGTTTGCGTGTTTGGGCAACGGATGACGATCTTTTAAAAATATCGATGGGGCCCAACCTGACCGTTCAAAATATCGATCCCGGAATTCCGCTCATCGATTTTGCCGAAGAAACAAAAAACGGGTTCAAATTTAAAAAAATTCTTGCGGAAAAGATTCTTTTTGAGTATCATAGTATCGAGAACGGAAATCCCTTTCCGAAAATGAAATTTATTGTTGCAAAAGGAAAAACTTCGTTTTATAATAACGATACATCGAAGAAAGTGATTTCGGAATTGTGTTCGAAATTGGAAAGCGGCGGTTATATTCTGGTTGCGGATTACGAGACACTTCCCGAGTCGGATTTCCGTCCGGTTTATTCCGGTTCGATGAAAATTTATCAACGTTTATAAAAGGAGAACGGAAATCGATGAGAGTTGAATATATCAATCCGTTTGTCGAAGCTGCTTTTAACACGATTAAGACAGTATTGGATGTCGATATTGTTCGCGGAAAATTGTATTTAAAAGATACTTCGCAACCTGTTTTGGAAGTCGCTGTTTTGGTCGGTTTGGCCGGAGATGTGGAAGGCCGTGTTATTTTTGATATGGAAAAAGAAACAGCTTTGAAAATCGCTTCCGACATGAACGGCGAAAAATTAACACAAATGGACGAGCTTGTAAAAGCGACCATCATGGAATTGGCCAACATGATTACGGGAACGGCGGTTACCCGCCTGCAGGATTTGGGTTTTTCGTTCGACCTGACACCTCCTGTTCTGTTTTCCGGAGAAAATATGGAATTGGCCAATACGGGTGTGGAAGCGCTCATTGTTCCCGTCGATCTGCCTCAGGGTCGGTTGGAAATTAATGTGGCAATAAGAGAAAGAATTTAATTAAAGGGAGAGGATACAAGTGATTGCAAAAGGTGATTTAACGGGAATTAATGTTTCGAGAAAAGCCAGCGGCTTGAAGCCGACGGGTGAACCGATTCGTGTTTTGATTGTCGACGACTCGATGTTTGTAACCAAGCAGATAACCCAGATTTTAAGTTCCGAAGGATTTGTTGTTGCGGCAACAGCCGCCGACGGAAAGGAAGGCCTGGATAAATATAAAGAGCTTTATCCGGATATCGATCTGGTCACAATGGATATTACAATGCCCAATATGGACGGAGTCACGGCTTTGGAAAAAATCATGGAATTTGACAAAAATGCCAAAGTGATTATGGTTTCGGCTTTGGGAAAGCAGGATCTTGTCAAAAAATCGCTGCTGCTCGGAGCCAAAAATTATATCGTAAAGCCGTTGGACCGGGTTAAGGTTCTGGAACGGATTTCTTCCGTACTGAAATAAGTTATCACCTTTTTAACATATTCGTGAGTATTGCGCTGCCGTCGGGAATAAAGACGGCAGCTTTTTTTTTCATTGCATCGGCATATCGGGACGGCGGCAGTCCCGGAACCATGTTGTGCTCGCTGCGCAAAAGGGCACAGTTTTCGGCAGACAGAGGCTCTCCGGGATAAATATCACGAACGGCAATCAGGGAACGGTTGGTCGTTTTATAAATTTTCCGTTCACCCGGAGTCAGCTCTTTTTTTCTTTTTCCCCGTATGATCCGAATCCGATCTTTGCCGAATTCCGATTCGACTGTTTTGATTCTTTCTGTTTCGGAGAGAGTGTAAAGTGCACGCAGAGAGTGTACCATCAGCGCCATCCGGTCGGGAGTCAGGGCAAAGGGGTCGTCCAAACCGTCGCCGGAGCGGGAAATCGTCAGATGTTTTTCGATAACGGATGCTCCGCATGCGGCCGCCGTCACCGGCACAAGCAGAGGGTCTTCGCTGTGGTCGGAGACTCCGGACACACAACCGAATCGGTCGGTATAATAGGCAATCGTATCCAGATTATATTCTTCGGGGAGGGCCGGGTACTGTGTGACACAGTGCAGCAGCGCGTAAGGCGAATTAACGGCCTTTAAGGCGGCCGTAATATCTTTAACGGTGGAAACGCCGGTGGAAATTAAAAGCGGCACTCCGGTTCCGGAAAAACAGTTCAGCATCGGATAATGGTTCAGTTCCGGGGAGGCAATTTTCACCGCAGCCGGTTGCAGCGTCAAAAGGTTACGGGCACTTTCGGGACCGAACGGAGAACAGAGAAAAAGAATCCCTGTCCGCTCGCAGTACTCCTTTAATTCGCGGTAAAACGAAAGCGGCTGCTCCAGTTCCCGAAAGCGGCGGAAAATATCGACCTGACGTCCTAACAGAGGAAAGGAACCCGCTTTCGGGTGAACAATTTCATCGGCAATGACGTACTGAAATTTAACACAGTCGGCGCCGGATTCGCGGGCCGCATCCGCCAGTTCGAAAGCTTTGTTCAGCGATCCCTGATGGGATGTTCCCGCTTCGGCAATCACAAAAACGGGATCCTCCGATCCGACCGGCCGGCCGGCAATTTCTATTTGCGGCATTTCGGCGCAATACGGTCAAATCCGGTATACGGTCTCAGTTTTTCGGGAATGATGATGGAACCGTCTGCCTGCTGGAAATTTTCCATGATGGCGATAATCGCCCGGGACATGGCAATGGCAGTGCCGTTGAGCATGTGGACGTATTCCTTTTTCCCGTCGGCCGTTTTGTATTTGATATTCAAACGGCGGGACTGGTAATCGGTACAGTTTGACGTCGAAGTGATTTCTCCGAAATCACCGTTATCGCCCCGGCCCGGCATCCACGCTTCGAGATCGAATTTGCGGTAAGCGGGAGCGCCCAAATCACCGGTGCAGGTATCGACAACACGGAACGGAATCCCCAACCCGGAAAAAATCTCTTTTTCGGTTTCCAGCAGCTTCTGATGATAGCTGTCGGAATCCTCCGGTTTGCAGAAAATGAACATTTCTACTTTGGTAAACTGGTGAACACGGTAAAGACCTTTCGAGTACTGACCGGCCGCACCGGCTTCACGGCGGAAACAGTGGGAGAGCCCGGCCATCATCAGCGGCAGTTTTTCGCCGTCAATGACCGTGTCGGCCAGCGATCCGCCGAGTGTGATTTCGGCAGTACCGACAAGGCAGGTACCGGTTTCTTCCAGCGTATAAATATTGCTTTCGTTCCCGCGCGGATTAAAACCGATTCCCTCCAGAATTTCTTCCTTGGCCAAATCCGGAGTAATGACCGGCGTGAATCCTTTGGCCGTCAGAATATCGATAGCATAGCGCGTCAGAGCCAGTTCCAGCAGGGCACCTTCGTTTTTCAGATAATAAAATTTGGGTCCCGTGACTTTGGTGGCGGTGTCGAAATCGATCATATCCAGCGCTTCGCCGAGCTGAACATGATCTTTGGGCTGAAAATCAAATTGGGGAATCGTTCCGCACCGTTCGATTTCGAGACTGTCTTTGTCTTCTTTACCGACAGGTGCATCGGGATGAGCGTAGTTCGGAATTTTATGGGATTCGATTTTAAAGCGCGCTTCGCAGTCCGACAATTCGTCTTCCAGCGAGGCAATCTTTTCCTTTAATATTTTGCCTTCTTCGATGAGAGCCGTCCGTTCTTCGGGCGTGACTTTACCCTTCATTTTGGCGGCATTCTGATTTCGTTGCGAGCGTAAACCTTCGATTTGACGAATCAGTTCGTTTTTGCGGTCGAACAGTCCGATAACGGCATCGAGATCGACATTCATGAAACGGTTGCGGATATTGGCTTCGATTTCCGCTTTTCGCGCTTTTAAATCTTTTAAATCAATCATACCGTATTTTACCGCAGGAACGAAAAAAACTCAATGGATTTCGACCGAATTTCGGGAATTGAACCGCAGTTTCCCCGCTTTCTGCATCGGTCCGAAGTCGTGCTGCCTCAGTGCTTCGTAGAGAACAACCGCGACGCTGTTGGAAAGATTGAGACTGCGGATTTCCGGCAGCATGGGAATCCGAAAGCAGGAATCGATATGGTCGTTAAGAATCGTTTCGGGAATCCCGGCACTTTCTTTACCGAAAATCAGATGGAACGGGGTCGGGTAGGCGGTTTCGGTGTATGATCGGGGAGCCTTTGTCGAAAGAAAAAATCGGACGGCGCCCTCACTGTCTGCCATATATTCGCCGAAAGAGTCGTAAACACGAAGGGTCAGTTTGTTCCAGTAGTCGAGACCGGCCCGTCTGACCGATTTTTCGTCAATCGAGAATCCGAGCGGGCGTATCAGAATCAGTTCGGTTCCGGTAGCCGCGCAGGTGCGGGCAATATTTCCCGTGTTCTGGGGAATCTCCGGTTCCAAAAGAATAACGGCATTGTTCATCATAATTTAATCTTAACTCAAAAAAAAAAACTTGACAACCCCAAACACGAAGGACTACAATAAACCGAATCTTGGAGGTCGTACATGAATAAAAAATTTTTATTCCTTGTTTTGATTGTGTCCGTGGTTGCAGGCTTTGCTTTTGCCCAGGACTACTCGAATGACCCGGCTGTCGGTTACTGGAAAAGTGTCGACGACAAAACGGGTGATGTTACCGGTGTCTGGAATGTTTATGTCGGATCCGACAGCAAACTTTACGGCGAACTGATTTGGATTCCCGATGAAGATCCGAGAACTCTGGCGACGCTTTGTACCAAAGTCGATAAGTACGATGACATTCCGTTTTCCGAAAACCCGGCCGAAAGAACGGTTTTGAACACTCCGTGGCTGTATAAACTGGAATATGTCAGCGAAGGTGTCTGGAAAAAAGGACATATTATCGATCCGAGCGACGGAAACCACTACTACGGCGGAATTACTTACGAAAACGGAAAACTGACCATGAGAGGTTCCCTTGATAAAAGAGGATGGCTCGGCCGTTCTCAGGTTTGGGAACCGATTTCCAAAGCCGATGCCGACAAACTGATTGCCGAAGCAAATGCCAAATACGGAATCAAATAAACCGTTTCGTTTGTAACGAAAAAAGTCCCGGATATCCCGGGGCTTTTTTTTACCGGGTAAGTGCTGCGTACCGCAACGGTTTGTATGGCGGAATTGACATCGGTGCGGACTTGATTATTTTTTCGGTATATTATACGATAATAAAGAGACGCAAAAATGTTGAACAGCAAAAAACGAAAACAATTCGATCATCCCGTCAGTCTTGCGTTAACCACGAAGGGAATGGAACTTTTTTTGAATTCCAAACGCGGTTATGATATTTTTACAACGTTGGATCAGAAACGAAATTACGGAGTTCAGCTGCCGCAATTTGATTTCGGTACCTTAAAATCGCTTTTATCGGGGCATGCCGTATCGAAAGTCGAAATTCCTTATTTTTCCTTTGAACAGACAAAGGAAGAGATTCCGGATATGACCCGTCTTTTTATCAATTATATTTTCCATCAACGGTTCGCCGGTGAAGTGTTAAAGCTGGTTACCGATTCCCGGGTTTTTGACCATTGGATGGACTCTCATAAAGAGGATCGGTATACGTACGAATTTTTTTCCAATCCGCTTCCCGAAGAATTCCTCAGAAAAAATTTTACCGGTCACTGTTCGATTGACGAAATGCAGGAACGGATTATCGAACTGCTTCGTCCCCATGTGATGAGTGAGGAAAAGTGGAGCGCTGCGGAACAGAATATTGTCGTACTCTCGGCAAAGAAATTTCTGAAAAATATTGTCAATTCGGTCTGGTTCGGTCTTTCGTTAATGACGAAAGACCGGACAATGGATGCGTATCTCGAATCGGTTGCCGACGAACTGTGGAAATATCTGAAGGTTCTTCGAAAATGCGATATGATTGCCGATGCCGTATGCCGTATCACCGGAGAACAGCTTTATCTGCGTGTCAGAGAACTTTCCCGTAATTTACGGGATATCGGTGAGCCGGTGACACCGAAAACAGCGGAGCAGACGGAAGCCCGTTTTAATCTTCTTTCGACGATGCCCGAAACCGGACGGCCATCCGTTTTGTGGGTGCTCGACGAAGCGAAAGTCGGCGGAAATCTTTTCAAACGTCTCGATATTTACATTATGCTGGCGGGAGAA
This sequence comes from Spirochaetia bacterium, assembly GCA_034120015.1. Lineage (GTDB taxonomy): Bacteria > Spirochaetota > Spirochaetia > JAFGXN01 > JAFGXN01 > CALXOJ01. The sequence goes on from JAXEIF010000004.1 coordinate 69,066, forward strand.
AGTCTGAATATGCTGGTCACCGCAGTACAGCGTTTTGCGCAAAAAGAAGCCGTACCGTCCGATTACGCCGAATTTTGCGGGAAATATCTGAAACCGCAACCGGATACTCCGACCGCCTGCCGGACGGCTGTTTTTCTCGAAAAAATATTTAAAACGGACGATATCGGCTTTTCCTATACTTTCCTGCAGTCCGAGAAAAAAACCGGGCTTATTCAGTTACGGGTTCAAATTTAAACCGTTTTGCCGATTCTTCCTGTCCCATTCGGATAATTTTTGTGATAATCTCCGTAATCGGAATCCCGTTTTCCGCACACATCAGCGGAAAAAGACTGCCCGATGTGAAGCCGGGGAGGGTATTGATTTCGTTCAGGTAAACGGCACCGCTGTTTTTATCAAGAAAAAAATCGATCCGGGCAAATCCGTCGACTTCGCACTGTTCCGCTGCCTTGCCGGCATACTTTTGAATCAGAGCGGAGGTCTCTTCCGGCAGATCGGCGCGAAGCCGTAAATCGGCCGAAAGGCTGTCTCTGTATTTCGAATCGTAATCGTAAAATTCGTGCGTGGAAACGACTTCTCCGGGAGGAAAAACGGTAAAAGGGCCGTTTCCGATAACCGCGCATTCGAGCTCCCGCGCCGTGACACACTGTTCCAGAAGCACTTTGGTATCGAAAGCAAAGGCTTCGTCGACCGCCGCCTTCAACTCCGATTCGCATTTGACCTTGGTTACACCGCGGCTGGAGCCGGCATTGACCGGTTTGACCACCAGCGGATAGCCGAGGGAAACAGCCGCCTCGGCTGCCGCTTCTTCGGCGGAACGGAGTACCGTAAACGGAACCACCGGAATGCCGGCGGCAGCGCACAGTCTCTTGGTCAGTTCTTTGTCCATGCAAACGGCGCTGCCGACGGTGCGGCAGCCGGCATACGGCAGTCCGAGCATTTCGAGAAAGCCCTGCAGACGGCCGTCCTCACCGTAAGCGCCGTGGGCAATCGGAAAAACAAAATTGATTTCATCGTTGCCGACGCATACGGGTTTTCCCGGGGTAAACGACAGCGGATCACCGAGGCAGGTTTCGGGCGAAATGACAAAATCGGCCCCGTCTGCCGGTGCTGCAATGCGGTAAAAGCGGCCGTCGCGTGTCATACCGACCGGAATGGGGTTAAACAGGTTTCGGTCGATATGGCGGTAAATCGTTGCGGCCGAGCGCAACGAAACTTCGTGTTCCGGAGAGTTGCCTCCGAATACAATCATCACATTTTCGGTTTTATTCATGTTTTTCTGTCTCCGAACCGGTCATAGGTTTTTCTGTTTCCGTCTTGTGAAGAAGTGCAAACACGGAACAGACGGTAATGCCGCCCAAAACAAGGACGAGCGAAAAGATCATCATAATAATTGCCGAAAGACTCATTGATTCTCTCCTTTATCGCGGGGAGTCATTTCTTCCCAAATATGCCGGATTATCTCTTTCGTCCGTTTCGAAGAGAGATTTTGAATGATGAGAGACAGAATAATCAGAATTCCCATCATGAGCCAGCCGAAAACGAAAAGTTCCGTAAACGTATAGCCTCCGTAATTTTCTCCGGCGGGAGCAAACGCCTGGCTGATATTCATCGCCAGAATAATGAACAGAATGACCGGCGTGAGGAAAGAAACACACAGTTTCCAGAATGTGCCGACTTTAAAATCCGATGTCAGGTTGGCATGTTCCGCCAGAAAATCGGGTTTGAGAATCCAGCAGACCAGAATCAGCTCGCTCAGTCCGCCCGTCAGCATACCGAAGTTGCTGGAAAAGAAATCGGCGATATCGAGAGTCAGGATGCCGGAGCGGAATGTAAACAGGGTGCTGAAAACAAATCCGGCCAGACAGATAACGGTCACACCTTTTTTGCGGCTGATTTTCAGCCGTTCGATCATCGCCGACAGCAGCGGTTCGATGAGCGAAATAATGGACGAAAGCCCGGCAATGGCCAGCGAAATAAAGAAGAGCGGTCCGAAAATATGGGAAGCGGGCATGCGGTTGAGAACCTGCGGAATCGTCACAAACGTGAGAGAGGGGCCTCCCTGAACCACATCCTGAATCGTGGCGTTCTGCATCAGCGCCATCGAACCGAGCGTGGCAAAGATCATAATCCCGCTGACCAGGCTGAACGCACAGTCGAGCAGTCCCGTCAGAAAGGCGTTGTTAACGATATCGCTTTCTTTCGGCAGATACGAAGCGTAGGTAATCATGGTCCCGACGCCGAGACTCATGGAGAAAAAGACCTGTCCGTAAGCGCGAATCCACAGATTGATGTCGGACAGACGTTTGAAATCGGGCTTAAAGAGCGCATCGAGACCGATGGCGGCGCCCGGCTGAAAAATCTGATGAAACATCAGAATCAGCATCAGAACGGCCAGCACCGGCATGAAAATCTTTCCCGCCAGTTCGATGCCTTTGCGGATACCGCGGAAAACAATAATCCAGATCAGAAACCAGATGAGCGCCGTCAGAAGGAGGATAACCGGATTGATTTGCCCGAAAGCGAAAGGCGAGGGCGATGTCTGGAGAAACTCATCGAAAAAGAAGGTTTCGCAGTTGCTGCCCCATCCGTTTGTAAACGAAAGGCCGATATAATAGAAAACCCAGGAAAGAATCACGGCATAAAAGGTGGCAATAAAAATGGCCAGCAGCGGCTGAAACCAGCCGATCCATTCCCAGTTGCGGTATCCGCGCCGTTTCGAAAGACGCTGGAAAATTGTCGGCAGACTGGAACGCATCCGGTGACCGATGGCAAATTCGAAAATAATCAGCGGAATACCGGCCGTTAAAGCGGCAATAAAATAGGGAATCAGAAAAGCACCGCCGCCGTTTTCGTATGCCTGATAGGGGAAGCGCCAGATATTGCCGAGACCGACCGCCGAACCGACGGCGGACAGAAGAAATCCGAGCCGGGACCCCCATTGTTCTTTCTTTGCCATATACGCCCCTTTGTTTTTACCTATATTAGCATGATTCGGCAAAGGTTTCAATCAAAATGAAAAATTTAGAAAGATTTGACTTGACAAGGAACGCGGAAATTGTTATAAAAAGAAAAATTGGCCGATAGTGTAACGGTTAGCACCACAGATTCTGGTTCTGTTTGTGAGGGTTCGAATCCTTCTCGGCCAGTATATGGTTCCTTCGTCTAGTGGTCAGGACGTGAGATTCTCATTCTTAAAACAGGGGTTCGACTCCCCTAGGAACTGCAAAAATCCGGAAGGATTTATTTTTTTGAGACATGATGTATAAATATACATCTTTCAGGTTATTTATTCATTTAAGGAGGATTTATGCCTTCCGTTCCTGCCATGCTGATCTGTGAAAACGGAATCACGTTTTACGGCACCTCTTTCGGGGCCGTTCCGCCCGCCGTTTCCGAACTGAAAACGGCTTCCGTCTCCTTTTCGGGAGAACTGATTTTTAATACCGGAATGAGCGGTTATGTCGAAACGGCGACCGACCCTTCCTACACCGGACAGATTGTTCTGTTTACCTATCCGCATATCGGAAATTACGGTGTCGAAGAAGTGTGGTCCGAGTCGGCGGCCGAGCCGTCGCACCGCAAAAAGGTCAAGGCGGCCGGTTTCGCCGTTAAAAAACTGTACAAAGGTCCCGTTCCGGCCGGACGCATTTCGTTTGATTCGTACCTGTCGGAATCGGGAGTGACCGGTATCGAGGGTATCGATACACGGACGCTGACACTGATGCTGCGCGACGGCGGCAGCTTGAACGGCATCATTGTTGCCCATGACGAAACTCCCCTGTCGGCTTCCGAAAAGGAGCTGATAAGGGAGTTTTTTTTATCGGCTCCGTCGATGGCGGGCCGTAATCTGATCGGCGAAGTCGGCTGCCGGCGCATCCGCCGTCATCCGCGGCAGGCAGGCAAAACCGTCGAACGGGTTGTCAGACGCGGTGAACGGTACCGCATCGCCGTTCTCGACTGCGGCATCAAAGGCAACATCGTTCGCGAACTGCGCGACCGCGGCTGCCGGGTCACCCTTTTCCCGTCGTTCTCGACGGCGCAAACTATTCTCGAAACCGACCCCGATGCGGTTCTGATTTCCAACGGTCCCGGCGACCCGGGCGTTTTAACCTCTGTCATCGAAACCGTCCGCAGCCTGTTGGGGAAAAAACCGGTTTTCGGCATCTGTCTCGGCCACCAGCTGATTGCGCTGGCTTCGGGCGCCTCAACCTATAAAATGAAGTTCGGTCATCACGGCCTCAATCATCCGGTACGGGATGAAAGAACCGGCCGCGTTTTTGTGACCAGCCAGAACCACGGTTTTGCGGTTGACGAAAAAACATTGCCGAAAGAGATGTCCGTCTGGTGCCGCAACGCCAACGACGGCACGGTCGAAGGGCTGATTCACAAAACACTGCCGGTCATGTGTGTGCAGTTTCACCCCGAAGCGTGCCCCGGACCGACCGATTCCTCGTGGATCTTCGACGCATTTTTGGATAAAATCGGGGAGGTACAATAATGCCCGCAAGAAAAGATTTACAGACCATTCTGATTATCGGCTCCGGACCGATTGTCATCGGACAGGCGTGCGAGTTTGATTACTCGGGCGTTCAGGCGGTGAAAGCGCTGAAAGAAGAAGGCTACCGGGTTGTTCTGGTGAACCCGAATCCGGCGACTGTCATGACCACGCCGGGACTGGCCGACGCCGTTTATACCGAACCGCTGGAAACTTCTTACATGGAAGAAATCATTATTAAAGAACGCCCCGACGCCATCCTGCCGACCATGGGCGGACAGACGGCGCTCAATCTGGCGCTCGAGCTCGATAAAGCCGGCATCATCGAAAAATACGGAATCGAACTGATCGGTGCCGGCATCCGTTCGATTCGACTGGCGGAAGACCGGGGACAGTTTAAACGGGTGGTCAGAAAAATCGGTCTCGATCTGCCGCATTCGACAGTCGTTCATTCGGTTTCGGAAGCGGAACGGTTTGCCGAAAAAACCGGCTTTCCGCTGATTATCCGCCCCAGCTTTACGCTCGGCGGCCGCGGCGGTTCGATTGCGCACAACGAAGAGGAGTTTTCATCCAAGGTCGAAAGAGCACTGGAAGAGAGTCCCGCTCACGAAGCACTGATTGAGGAATCGCTCATCGGCTGGAAAGAGATCGAAATGGAAGTGATGAGAGACAAAGCCGACAATGCTGTCATCATCTGCTCCATCGAAAATATCGATCCGATGGGCATTCATACCGGCGACTCGGTGACGGTGGCGCCCGTGCAGACATTGAGCGACCGCGAATATCAGACCATCCGCAAAGCATCGATTGATATTTTGCGGGCAGTCGGTGTCGACTGCGGCGGTTCCAATGTGCAGTTCGGTGTCGATCCCCGAAGCGGCCGGATTGTCGTTATCGAAATGAATCCGCGGGTTTCCCGTTCCTCGGCGCTGGCCAGTAAAGCGACCGGCTTTCCGATTGCCCGGTGTGCTGCCAAGCTGGCGGTCGGACTGACTCTCGATGAGATTCTCAATGAAGTGACCGGCAAAACCGTCTCCTGCTTCGAACCTGTGCTCGATTATGTAGCGGTCAAAGTGCCCCGTTTCGAAACCGAAAAATTCCCGACCGGATACAAAGAGCTCGGAACGCAGATGAAAAGCGTCGGCGAATCACTGGCTCTCGGACGAACCTTTATCGAAGCACTGAACAAAGCGTACCGCTCCATCGAAAGAAAATACGAAGGGCTGACGGAACTGCCGGTCGATGACCGGCAGCTGACCGGAATTCTCTCGACACTCCACCCGCAACGGCTTTTTGCCGCCTTTACGAAAATCAAAAGGGAAGGGGCGGGGGCTCTGGAAGAGATTAACCGGCTGACCGGCTACGATCCGTGGTTTCTGCACGAAATCGCCGAATATGCCGCCCTGGAAGCGAAAATTGCCGCACAGCCGTTGACGCCCGCTCTGCTGCTGCGGGCCAAACAGGCCGGCATGTCCGATACGGCGGTGGCCCGCTTAACGGGAATGACGGCGGCGGCCGTCGAAGAGTGGCGCCGCAAAGAAAACATTCATGCGGTTTACCATTCGGTCGACACCTGCGCCGGCGAATTTGCGGCCGAAACCCCCTATTTTTATTCCGGCTACGGCGAAAGCGACGAAGGAAAACCGCTCGGCACAACCGCCGAAAAAGCGGTCATCATTCCGGCCAGCGGCCCCAACCGGATCGGGCAGGGGCTGGAGTTTGATACCGGCTGTACGCTGGCGGCGCTGGCTTACCGCAAACGGGGTGTCAAAACCATCCTGGTCAATTCCAACCCCGAAACCGTTTCGACCGACTTTAACATTTCCGACCGCCTTTACATCGAGCCGCTGATGCCCGAACATGTCAAAGAAATCATGCGCAAGGAAAAGGTCAACCGCGTTCTGGTGCAGCTGGGCGGGCAGACACCGCTGAACATGGCCGCCGAACTGGAAGCGGCCGGCGCCGAAATCGTCGGAACCTCGGTGAAAAACATTTACGCCGCCGAAGACCGCGGCCTCTTTTCGCAGCTGGTGCGGGAAACCGGCGCTCTGCAGCCGCGCAACCGGACGGCCGCCACACCCGAAGAGGTCATTGCGGCGGCGGAGGAAATCGGGTACCCCGTTCTGCTGCGGCCGTCGTTCGTTATCGGCGGACGGTCGATGTTCATCGCTTTCACCCGGGAAGAGCTGGACGAAGCGTTGAGCCACGTCAGCGGTTACGGCCCCGACAAACCGCTTCTGGTCGACCAGTTTCTGGAAGATGCTTTCGAATACGATGTGGACGCCCTCTGCGACGGCAAAAACGTCTACATTGCCGGCATTATGCAGCACATCGAAGCCGCCGGCGTCCATTCGGGCGACAGCGCCTGCGTCTTTCCTCCGTATAAATCGGAACCGGTGATTCTCGATGCCATCCGCGATGTCACCGTACGGATTGCCCTCAAAACCGGAACCGTCGGCTTTCTCAACATTCAGTTTGCCTCGCAGGGAGAGAAACTTTACGTTCTGGAAGTCAATCCGCGCGCCAGCCGGACCGTTCCGTTCATCTCGAAAGCCACGGGCGTCAATCTGGTCGATGCCGCCGTCGGCATCTGGGAAGGCGAAGATCTCGAAACGCAGGGTCTGACGACAAACGGATTCGGTATGGGGCACTGCGTGACCGGTTGGGCGGTGAAAGAGGCGGTTTTCAGTTTCGACCGCTTTACCGGCATCGATCCGCTGCTGGGGCCGGAAATGAAAAGTACCGGCGAGGTTATCGGTACCGGCGTCACCTTCGGCGAAGCTTACGCCAAAGCGCAGGCGGCGGCCGGCAACCGCCTGCCGAAACGGGGACGCGTTTTTGTTTCCGTGCACAAAAAAGACCGCGAAACGATTCTGCCGATTGTCAAATCGCTCAAGTCGCTCGGGTTTAAAATCGCCGCCACCCGCGGAACGGCCGCGTTCCTGTTCGAAAAGGGCATCTTCTGCGAAACGATTCTGAAGGTTCACGAAGGTCATCCCCACATCACCGACCACATGGCGATGGGGCGTTTCGAACTGCTGATCAACACGCCGCTGGGCGGCTTTTCCCAAAAGGGCGACCGGATGATTCGAAGCGAAGCCGTCCGTCAGAAAATCCCGTATACGACCACCACTTCCGCCGCGGCCGCCGCCGTCGAAGGCATCCGTTATCTGAAAACGGGCAAAGTTTCCGTGCGGCCGTTGCCTGCCGGCTCTTTCGACTGCTTTTCCTAAGCCCGCCGCTTCCGCCGACCGGTGCCGCCGCCCTTTTCTGAAGGGGAGCGCTCCGGCCGAAACGGGTTTCTTTTCTTCCGTCCCTTTGCGAAAAATCCCCCGTTTGCCGGTTTGTGCTTTTGCCGCCGGCAGTTTTGTGGTATAATAACCGAAACAATAATGTGATGTCCTGCTTTTCCGGTGCACGAATTCCTGTAAAACAGCGGACGAATCTTATTTTGGAGTAAACCATGAACAAACAGCAACTGGCAGCTAAAATTTGGGAATCGGCAAATAATATGCGTTCCAAAATCGAAGCCAACGAGTATAAAGACTACATTTTGGGATTTATTTTCCATAAATTCCTTTCCGAAAAAGAGGTGAAATACTTAAAAGAAAACGACTGGACGGATGAGTATTTACCTGAATTAAAAAGGGAAGATACCGAAACTGTAAAAAGTATTCAACGGAATTTGGGTTATTTTATTGCCTATGAAAATCTTTTTTCTACGTGGATAAAGATGGGCAGTGACTTTGGTATCGGGAATGTAACCACAGCACTTAGGGCTTTTTCAGAGTTCATCAATGAAAGCCATAAAAAAGTTTTTGAAGGTGTTTTTACTACGCTGGAAACAGGTCTTTCAAAATTGGGAGATACAGACTTGGCACGGTCAAAAGCGGTCAGGGATTTGATTGAGCTGATAGATGACATCCCCATGGACGGCAGACAAGAC
>JAXEIF010000005.1:0-157021 GCA_034120015.1 Spirochaetia bacterium
CGTCAGACTTTCGTCCATTGCGGAAGATTCTTAGCTGCTGCCTCCCGTAGGAGTCTGGGCCGTATCTCAGTCCCAGTGTGTCCGTCCACCCTCTCAGGCCGGATACTCATCGTCGCCTTGGTAGGCCTTTACCCCACCAACAAGCTAATGAGCCGCAGGCCCCTCTCAAAGCAGGGCATTCGCCCCTTTCAGAATAAGTCTCCAATCTCATCCTCGTATTCGGTATTATCCCATGTTTCCATGGTGTATCCCCAACTTCAAGACAGGTCACCCACGTGTTACTCACCAGTCCGCCATGTTCCGAAGAGCAAGCTCTCCTTCCCATTCGACTTGCATGCTTAAAACGCGCCGCCAGCGTTCGTTCTGAGCCAGGATCAAACTCTCCATTATTTCTATACCAACGGCTCGCGCCGTTAATACCTTAAATAATCAAAAAGTTTTCCTTTTCAATTTGTCATTGACGGTATCTCTTCCGATACCTCTCGCACAAACAACTTTTCTCCATCCCTTTTTATTCACTATGATCAGTGACGGTCCTCTCTCAGCCCTCCTTCAGGCTCCCGAGTCTTTCCCGTCTTGTTTGCCCAATATACTCCTTTCCTCTCTTTTTGTCAACACCGACAGAAAATTATTTTTATTTTTTTCAATAAATCGTGACGCGAAAGTGCCTTATCAGAAAACAGAAAAGTTATGGTCAAAAAATTTTTGAATCATACTCAAAAAAATTCCGTATGTCTCCCCCATCGATGTCGGATCACCGTCATTTTCCGAAAACATTTCTTCTCCGCCGACTTCCTCAAACCAGCTTGCTTTCAGCTCGACCGTTTGCTCATCGACGGCAAAATCGAGAGCCGCACCGCCTTTCATCATCAAACGATTATTATTGTAATATTCGAACTCGACAACAAGACCGTCATCCAAATACTCGGGATTCCCGGGTTTAATCGCCATCTCCGTACGGACAGACCCGCCGTTTTTTCCCGGCGTAATCAATGCATCCCGATCCAATAATTCTCCGATCGTCCGATTTCCTGCGGGAGAAATCATACTCAGAAACGAAAGCTTACATTCGGCATATTCCGGCCAAAGCACATCCTCCGCGAAAAGCGAACCCGAAAAAAACAGCAAAAGAATAAGATACGATAATTTTTTTATTTTTGTCTCCTTAATGTTTATTTATATGATACGCTATCGCAGGATGTGAGAGTCCAATCAAAAATGCAATTAATTTTTCATGAAAAAAACAATCCTTCCTTGCTCTTTTCCTGTAATGTCGTTATATTTTGATATTATTTTATTGCAGGAGATTTTTTTGGACGATCCATCGATATCCGGTTCTCTTATTTTACAGGTTGTTTTAATTCTGTTGAACGCTGTTTTCGCCTGTGCGGAAATTGCCGTCATTTCCACCAATGCGGCCAAACTGTCAAAACTGAAAGACAAAGGAAACCGCAACGCCAAATGCCTTTACAAATTAAAGGTCAAAAACCCGGCCCGATTCCTGGCCACGATTCAAGTCGCCATCACCCTGGCCGGCTTTCTCGGGAGTGCTTTTGCCGCCGATAATTTTGCCGAACCGATTGTTAAAAAACTGACACCGTATAACCTGCCGCTCTCGGAATCGACGCTGCATACACTCTCCGTTATCGTCATTACACTCATTCTTTCTTATTTTACACTGATTTTCGGAGAACTGGTCCCCAAACGTCTGGCCATGAAAAAACCGGAAACCATTTCGCTTATTCTTGCACGCCCTCTTTGGCTGATTTCGAAGCTCTTTGCACCTCTGGTCATGCTGCTGACGCTTTCGACCAATCTGGTTCTCAGACTGTTTCGAATGGATCCGAACGCTGACGAAGATCCGATCACAGAAGAAGAAATCCGTCTGATGGTCGATGCCGGCAGCGAGAAAGGTACAATTGACGATGACGCCAAAGAACTCATTAAGAATGCTTTCGAATTCGACGACCTGACGGCCGGCGAATTATGTGTTCACAGAACGGCTGCCGTGATGCTCCCTCTGTCCGAATCGGAAGAAGAATGGGAAAAGATAATTACCGAAAATCCTTACAGACGATTTCCCGTTTACGGGGAAAATTCCGACGATATTTTGGGTATTCTTGATGAAAAAGATTATTTTCGTCTTGCCGACCGCAGCCGCAAATCGGTTATGAAAAACGCGGTGCACAAGCCCTTTTTCGTTCCCGACTCCGTCAAGGCGGATGATTTGTTTCGCAGCATGAAACGCGGCCGTCACTCTTTTGCCGTCGTGCTTGACGAATACGGCGGTATGTACGGCATTCTGACCATGACCGACCTGCTGGCATCACTGGCGGGCAATTTCGGCGAAACGGAAGCCGAAGCCGGGGCCGATATCCGCAACACAGGCGAAAATCAGTGGATCATTACCGGAGGCGCCCCGCTGGAAGAAGTTGCGGAAGCCCTGAAACTCGAACTGCCGACCGATGATTACGAAACCTTCAGCGGTTATATTATCGGACTGACCGGAACGATTCCCGAAGACAACACCTCTTTCGAAGTCGAAACGGATCGGATGAAAATCCGCGTCACCGAAATTCGGGACAGACGAATCGGCCTCGCCGAAGTAACCCTGATTCCCGCCGAAACGGAAGAAAACGAAGAATAGCACCGTTCGACAACCCGTCGGCAACAGCAAAAAACGCCCCGAAAGGGCGTTTTTTATTATTGAAAAGAAAACCCGGCAACAACACCCCGGTGATTCGACCCGGAAACCCGAAACGTTCCCGAAAAGGAAGGCCGGATTGTTTTCGAGCAGAACAGATAGTCGGTACGGACACTGTTATTTTCCGTCATGTTGTAACGGTGATCATCGGCCGTATGCGCATCCGTCAGCCCCGACTGACCGAATTCTTGATACAGGCGGGATGACGGCAGAAATCCGAAATCTCCGCCCCAAATGACCGGTTCACCGTCGATTTTAACATCCGGGTCTCTGTTTTCATAAACGAATCGCCCGTCGGAAATCCTGTCCAACAGACCGGAAACAAACTTGTCGTAACGGACCGGATTCATCGTCAGCAGGGTAACGGAATGACCGTTGATATTCAATCGCAGAATCCCCAACTTGGCATTCTGCCCGGGATATCCGTTGATATACGCCTCTCCGCAGGCGACCGTCTCCCCGACTTCGATTTCTTTTTTGACAAGAAAGGCGAGCCGAAACACTTCTCTTTCAAACACTTCCGTATGAAATGAAACCGCATATCCCTTTTCCTCAAAACGGGCTCCGATCGTCTCCCACCCCTCTCCGAATCCGCTCAGCATTACGACATCGGCGCCGACCGCCGTTATTTCCGCAATAGCCTCATCGTACGAATCGTTTTTCTCCGTCAGATTGACGGCAGCAACCGATAAATCGCATTCGGGAAGCGGTTTATCGATTTCGTAAACACATGCCCATGTCAGACACGACATAACTGCCGCAATGATAAAAGCAGTGATCTTCATCCCCCTTTGCCTCCGAATCGATTTTAACGGGATATTTTTTTTTGTCAATCGGACAGAAAATAAAAAAAACCTTCCGAGCCGATACCCGGAAGGTTTTTCATATCATTGAAAATTCAATCCGCAGATTGCGTCTTTAAGAACGGAATCAGATAAGTCAGAAAGGAAGCCACGCTGACAACAGCCGCCGCCGTAAACAGAACCGTCAAACCGGTTCCGATGTATTCGGAGACCGCCGCGTCCAAATCGGGCACAAACCGGAAAACGCTCTCGGCCGCCAGTCCGGCAATCGAAACGACGGCATAAAGAATCGCTTTCATTTTTCCCCAAAGATTGGCGGGAATCACCGTTCCGTCTTTGACGGACAGCATCCGGACAAACATCTGAGCCAGCTCCCGGTAAAGAATCACCATCAGAATCCAGACCGGCATCAGTCCGGAAACCGCAAAACAGACAAAATAAGTAATGCGGATCAGCACATCCGAAAAAGGATCCATCAGCTTTCCCAAGTCGGTGACCATGTGATACCGGCGTGCGATAAACCCGTCGGCCGCATCGGAAAGCTCGGCCAGAATCAGAAAAATCCAGACCGCCGCCACGGAAATGATATTCAAAACGAACAGCGACTCTTCACTCAGAGAATCATAGAACCAGTACAGCACCCACTCCGGCAGCAGAAAAAAGACAAAAAACAGCGGCGTCAGAATAATCCGGACAACGGTGATCTTCGTCGGCAGATTCATAAGCCCTCCTACCGTTTTTCCGCAACCGCGGCATTCAGTTCGTCAATCAGGTCCCGTACGGCGATCCCGTTGATCTGCCGTCCGTCACGGTAGCGGATACTGACCGTTCCGCTCTCTTTTTCTTTGTCGCCGAGAATCAGCATGCACGGAATTTTACTCTTCTGGGCATTGCGGATTTTGGCATTCATCCGGTCGTCGCTTAAATCGGTTTCGGCACGGAATCCGGCGGCTTTCAGCTGACCGGCAATTTCCGCGGCATAATCATCGAACGCCTCGGCAACGGGAATCACTTTAATCTGAACCGGCGACAGCCAGAACGGGAATGCTCCGGCATAGTGTTCAATCAGAATTCCGAAGAACCGTTCGATCGATCCCAACAGGGCGCGGTGAATCATAAACGGTCTCTGTTCGCTGCCGTCTTTTTCAGTATAAGTCATATCGAACCGGGTCGGCAGATTAAAGTCGAACTGAATGGTCGACAGCTGCCATTCGCGGCCGAGCGCATCTTTGATTTTCAGGTCGATTTTCGGTCCGTAAAATGCACCGCCGCCGGCATCGACGTCGTATTCGAGTTTTTCGGCTTCCACCGCCTTTTCGAGAGAACGGGTTGCCAGCTCCCAGTCTTTTTCGTCACCGACCGATTTTTCCGGTTTGGTCGAAATGTACGCTTTAAACTCACTGAATCCGAATGCCCGCAGCATTTCCAGCGAAAAGCGCAGAACCTCGCGAATTTCCGACTCGACCTGGTCGGGACGGCAGATAATATGGGCATCATCCTGCGTAAATCCGCGAACACGCAACAGACCGTGCAAAGCCCCCGCTTTTTCGTATCGGTAAACGGTTCCCAGCTCCGCCCAGCGGCACGGCAGCTCACGGTAGCTGTGCTTGCTGTTGTTGTAAATCATGATATGAAACGGACAGTTCATCGGTTTGACATAATAGTCGAGATTGTCCATTTCCATTTTGGGATACATTCCTTCTTTGTAAAAATCAAGGTGTCCCGATGTCTGCCACAGCCACGATTTTCCGACATGAGGCGTATAAAGCATTTCATATCCGTTTTGATAATGACGGTCGCGCCAGAAATTCTCGATCGTCAGACGGATGCGGGCTCCTTTCGGATGCCAGTAAACCAGTCCGGGGCCGGCCTCTTCGTGCAGCGAAAAAAGATCCAGCTCTTTTCCCAGTTTGCGGTGATCCCGTTTTTCGGCCTCGGCCAACTGATTGAGATGGGCACGCAAATCTTTGGGATCGGCAAAGGCAAGACCGTAAATACGCTGCAGCATCGGACGCTTCTCGTCGCCGCGCCAGTAAGCACCGGCCGTTCCGGTCAGCTTGAAAGCCTTAAAATTCAGTTCCTTTAAATTTTCGACGTGGGGACCGCGGCACAGATCGGTAAATTCCCCCTGTGTGTAAAGAGAAATCTCGGCGTCCTCGGGCAGATCGCGAATCAATTCGGTTTTAAACGGTTGGTTCGCAAAACGGGTCAATGCTTCTTCCCGGGAAACGACCGTTTTCCGGAATTCGCCTCCTTTTTTTATAATATTTTCCATGCGGGAGGCAATCTCATCCAGATCCTCGGGAAGCAACGTTCTCGGTAAATCAAAATCATAGTAAAATCCGTTTTGGATAGCCGGTCCGATTGCTGTTTTGGCTTCGGGAAATATCTGTAAAACGGCTTCTGCCATCACATGTGCAAAAGAGTGGCGTATGGTTGCCAGACGTTCTTCATTCATATTTTTCATCCTTTTGATAAATTTACCTTTATTTCCGATTGGTGTCAAGCATTTTGATGTTAATTTCAGTCATTCATTCTTTCAAGCGCGGCGATAACTTTATCGATGACATCACGGGGAGTCGACGCACCGGCCGTCACACCGACCGTTCCGAATTGCCCCATTTTCGCAGTCAAATCATCGGCAGACTCGATCTGCCAAACCTGTTTTCCGGCACGTCTTGCCGTGTCGGCCAGTCGCACCGTATTGGCGCTGTTTTTCCCGCCGATAACCACTACCGCATCGCACCGCTCCAACAGCTGCACCAATGCTTCCTGCCGCTCTCCCGTCGCGGGACAAATCGTTTTATTTGTTTTAAACTCGCAATCGGGAAATGTTTTTTCCAGCAGCGCGACAATATCCTCGTATTCCTGCTTTTTTATGGTTGTCTGAGCAATAACCGTACAGACGGCTGCCGGCTGCAGCGAATCCAAATCGCTTCGATCCTGAATCACGGCAACAGACTGCGCACACCCGGCAATGGCTCTGACTTCTCCGTGATTCCGGTCTCCGACAACGATGACCATTTCACCCCGTTGCGATGCTGCCTCCGCGATTTTCTGCGATCCGAGCACCCGCGGACAGGTTGCATCAACGATTTCCCATCCTGCCCTGGTCAGCTCTCTGCGAACAGCGGGCGGCACCCCGTGTGCACGTATCACCACCACACCGGGTTCGGGCGGCAGCGGCTTCTCCGGATCCAGAACGGAAACACCCCGCGTTTCGAGGCGGCCGATCACTAACGGATTGTGTATCAGCGGTCCGTACGTATAAACCCTGCGTCCGTTCGCCGTATCGGCCGTTGCCTCGGCTTTTTCGACCGCACGCTGCACCCCCATACAAAATCCCATCACTTCTGCCTGTTCGACTTTCATTTTCACCTCAAAAAAAGACCGGCTAATCTGCCGGTCCGCAATTTAATATTCGACTGCCTTTTCCTGAAGAGCCGCCAACGCATTTTCATTCGTTTTCCCGATTTCAACCAGCTGATCGGATTCCGCCCGGACAGCATTTAATCCGGAATCAATCGCATTGATACCGCTTCCTATAATATCGATTGCATTTCGGACTTCTTCCATTGCCTTGTTTTCTTCGCTGATAATGGCACTCATTCTTTCTGTCGAAATATCGACTTCTTTTTTCAGATCGACAACGTGATATACCGCTTTGTTTATCTCGCCTGTCCCCTGTGACAATTCCATCAGTCCCTGATTAATTTCCGACAGTGAGGAAGAGATGTTTACGATCTCCCTGCCGATTGCTTTGATGTTATCCGATGAATCGGTATTGGCCGTTACGGCATCTTTTACATCCTGAATGTTCTTTTTAATCATGGCACTGATGATCTTGGAGTTTTTGGATGTCTCCTCCGACAAATCCCGAATCGACTGGGCTACAATCGAAAATCCTTTACCGGCTTCTCCCGCATGAACCGACTCAATTGATGCGTTCATCGCCAGAAGATTTGTCCGCTCGGAAATGTCCTCGATAACTCCGACAATTTCACTCATCCGGTTGATGGAATCGATAATTCCGCCGAAAATCTGAACGGAAGCTTCCAGTCTGTCAATACCTTCCTGAACGGTTGTCGATACGACCGACAGTTTCTCGATTTTTTCGTTCGCGGAAGCAGACATATTCTCAATCGAAGATGACATCTGGGCAATGGCTGCCGTCGTCTGCTCAAATGCGACCGCCTGATTGTTGATGCGCGTTTTGACACCTTCGTTTGCTTCGATAATCTGTGCCTGGAAAGCGGATATCCGGTCAATACGTTCTTTGACTACGTCCTGGTTTTCCCGTGACGCCGTCGTCAAGTGCCCCATTTCCTGCAAATTACGCGAAATTGTTTCCGCACTGACGTTCAGCTGACTGCCGATGTCCATATTATCGGAAAGCGAATGAACCCATCCGGTCAGTGTTTTCATTTTATTTTTTACATCCTGCTCCCGGGCAGACAATCCCGCAACCAATATACGGTTCGACCACCAGGCCGTAACCGACAAAACGTTTGCCAGAATCAGCAGAATAATCATCGAATAAAAAACATCCATAAGTTCCGGCAATGTACCGGTTGCGATTCCGACAGGAACAGCCCGCATTACCATTACAAGAACAATACCGCCGTATATTACAACCGTTGCCAGGATAAACGACCACTTGCTGACCGCAAAATTTCCGAGTAAAAGCAGAATAATACTGAAGCAGAACATCGTATAAGTGGCATCGATAATACTGGCCTCTCTGGAAAATATAAGCGGAAAAGCAATCAGAAATCCTGTGGCGACCGCATACGACCACCCCAGCTTATACAGCCCCCGATACTGCAGCATAATAACGAATACGGTCGTTACTATCAGCAGAATTTCGAACACGGCCATCGGAATATTATTCAAAAAAAACAGATTTTTTATGACCCCGCCCATCAGGGCAAACCCCATGATGATAAAAATCACCTGCAGGATATTCGTTTTTATCCGTACATCGATCGTCTCTTTATCGTAGTAATTTGATATCAGTCGTAATCTCATTGACAGCTCCTTTCTAAAATGATCATTCGGATATTCTATTCGAAACAACCCCGACAATCCTGCCGGACTTTCTCTTTTTCTATATCGGACGCCGAAAAAGAAAAAATAAGATTGAATCGAAATTCCCCGGGGATTAAAACCCGGAAATACTGGCTTTCATTTCTTTTATCAGGTTTTCGTTGGAGGCACCGATATCCAGCAGCAGATCCGACTGATTACGAATATGCGAAAGCTCGTTTTCCAGATTGATCATACTGTCATCGATTTCGGAAACAACATCTTTCATGACATTGACGGCGGAATTTTCTTCATCTATAATGCGGTTCATTTTTTCCGTCGACAAATCAACTTCCTTTTTCAAATCCACGACATGATAAACGGCGTTATTGATTTCCACCGTTCCTTTTGCCAGTTCGGACAATCCGTTGCTGATTTCGTTCAATGAAGCGGAAATCGTCAGCAAATCCGTTCCGATTCCGCGGATTTTCGCAGACGATTCGGAGTTGACGGATACGGCATTTTTGACCGCGGCAATATTGGTTTTGATCATTTTGGAAATAATCTTTGAATTGCGCGAGGTTTCTTCGGAAAGATCGCGAATCGACTGGGCAACGATGGAAAATCCTTTTCCGGCTTCTCCGGCATGTACCGACTCAATAGACGCATTCATTGCCAACAGATTGGTTCTCTCCGAAATATCTTCGATGACGCCGACAATTTCGCTCATCCGATTAATCGATTCGATAATTTCTTCAAAAATACGGGCCGACCCTTCCAACTGTTCGATTCCTGTTTTGACTGCTGTCGAAATTTCCATCAGCTGCCCCATTTTCTCGGTGGCATTACCGGACATTGTTTCAATCGAAGACGACATTTCGGTGATGGCTGCCGTTGTCTGTTCGAATGCGGCAGCCTGATTATTGATTCTGATTTTAACGCCTTCATTTGCCTCCGCTATCTGATTTTGCAGACTGTAGATATCATTTATCCTGTCTTCAAGAGACTTCTGCCCCTGTCGGGTTTCGTTTTTACAGCTTTCCATTGCCTGAAGACTTTCGGAAATAGCATGGGAGGTTTCCGTCAATCTGTTTCCTATATCGGCGCCGGAAGAGACTTTATCGACAATAGCCGAGATACGTTCAATATTCTGTCTCAGCTCTCCTTCTTTACCGACCAGCTCTCGATTCAACTCGTTATCGGCGCGCCAACCGACAAAGAACAGTACATCGGAAAAAACAAAAATACAGAAACTGCCGAAAAACATATCAAACATTAAAAAGAGATTGTTATTGGCAAGTGCATAAGGCAGCGAAATTCCGACAAGCGTCCCCAAAACAACGGCATACAGAAAGATATGAAACAGAATAATATTCCAACGCGATGTCAGATGCTGAACACCGAACTGAACCATCACACAGGCCATAAAGAGTCCGTATAAAACCGTATAATATGAAAAAGGCCAGACAATAATCCGGGAAACGGCCAGTGATCCGACTATAAAATTACACAGAAACCAACTGAATTTATAATATCCGTTCCACAATAATACAGCACCGATAACTGCCGCTATGACAAGAATCAAATCCAGAACAAATAACCCGATATTCCCCGCCGAAAACATCTGAAACGCTGCCGGAATAAAGGCAAAAACGGTAGCAATAAAACAAACTTGTAAAATTTTGGCTTTTTTAATAATACTTACGGGTGCGTTTTGATAAACATCCGATATTAAACGAATTTTCATTTGAGCTCCGCTCCGAAAAAATAAAAGACCGATAATTTCTTATCGGCCTTTTATTTCAATAAATTAATGTCTTCGTTTTTTTCCCCGAATCTTACGTTCCAGCATCGGAATTTCGATTTCGCCGCCCGAAGTTCCCGATTCCTCAATATTATCGGAAACCGCAGCAGCAGCAACCGCTTTTTTACCGTATTTTTTTTCGGATTTGCGGCGCTTTACGGCAGAAATGGCCAGCTCTGTCCAATAATAAAACGGAGCGGCAATAAAAATTGTGGAATAGGTTCCGCACAGGATACCGACGATAACGTTCAGCGCAAAGTTTTTGATATCACTTGTATCGGAAGCAAACACATACAACGCCACTACGGTAAACAGTGTTGTCAGCGAAGTAATAATGGTTCGGGAAAGTGTCTGCGTCACTGAAATATCGATACGGGAACGCAACGGGAGATTGGGATTCAACTCCATACTTTCACGGATACGGTCGAAAACAACGATTGTGTCGTTCAGCGAATAACCGATAATGGTCAAAATCG
Organism: Spirochaetia bacterium; assembly: GCA_034120015.1. Lineage (GTDB taxonomy): Bacteria > Spirochaetota > Spirochaetia > JAFGXN01 > JAFGXN01 > CALXOJ01. The sequence goes on from JAXEIF010000005.1 coordinate 10,813, forward strand.
CAGCGATTGTAACCGATGTAAATTCCACCTGAAAAACACCGATAAAAACCATCATCATAATAACATCATGAAAAACGGCGACAATCGCTCCGACGGCAAAAGCCAGCTTAAAACGAAACCAGATATAAATCAGAACCAACGCCATCGCCGCAACAACAACCCAAACCGCCGTCATGGTCAACGTTGCCGCACGCGACGGAGTCACACTGGCCTTTTGTTTGATTTCGACCGAATCGGGACCGAATTCCGATTCCACAACTTTTTCCAGTTCGGAAGCGGCAATTTCGGCAAAATCCCCGTCACCGACAGCGGCCTGATAGGCCAGCCTCTGGAGAGAATTCAATTCGGCTGCCTCTTCCGCCGTCATTACGTCGGCGGGATCAATTCCCTCGGCTGCCTTTACCGGCTTACGCAGACTGACCTGAGATAACCGCACCCGATATTCCCGTGTCAGCGGATCCTGATTGGGAATTTCCTGAATCTGAGCTTCGTACGGAGCCAGCAGTCCGCGAATAACGGAAATGGTCTTTACTTCGCCGGCAGCGGCATTTTCTTCGGTAATGGCTTCAGGAAGTTTCACGGAAAACTGGATGCTCACACCGGGGTTGAAATCGACACCTGTATTCAATCCGCGGTGATAAAACACCGTAAACAATAAACCGAAAACCATGCAAAAGAGAGACAACCCGGCAGTCAGAAACCGGTAACGGGTAAATCTAATTGTTTTCATATTTTTTGCCTCCCCACATAACCTGAATTCGTTTCATTTTAAGTGTTTCGTAACAGAAATCAAAAATCAGCCGAGTTACAAAAATTGCCGTAAACATGGAACAGACAACACCGATTGCCAGAGTATAGGCGAACCCCTGAATCGCACCGGTACCCAGAACAGAGAGAACCAGAGCGGCAATCAGAGTCGTTACGTTTGCATCAATCAGAGCCCAAAGGGCTTTGTCATATCCGGCTTTTAAACCGGCAACAGCCGATTTTCCGGCTCGCTGCTCTTCACGCATACGTTCAAAAATAATAACGTTGGCATCGACCGACATACCGATCGAAAGAATAATACCCGCCAGACTGGTCAGAGTCATTGTAAAACCCAATTTTGCCAGAATGGCAAAAATAAAGACCAAATCAAGGAAAAGGGCAACATCGGCAATGAACCCGCCTCCGCGGTAATACAGCAGCATAAAGATAAAAACGGAAATAAATCCGATTGAAAGCGCCCAAATCCCTGCCTGAATCGCATCCTGCCCCAGCGAAGCATTCACTTCCTGAATTTCCTCGACCTGCAATTCGACGGGCAAAACTCCGGTTTTCAGCAGTTTTCTCAGATTTTCGGCTTCTTCTCCGGTAAAGCTTCCGGAAATCTGAACGTTACCGCCGGCAATTCTTCCGGAAATGGTAGCCGCCGCTTTGATTTTTTCATCCAGAGCAATTACCATCGTTTTGCCTTTGTTGGCTTCGGTCAGATCGGCAAACCGAACCTGAGGATTAAAAGATTTACCGTCGGAATCTTCACCTTCCGTTCCGATGCGGAACGAAACCGCCGGTTTTCCGTATTGATCCTGCGCACGGGCGACATCACTCAAATAAACACCGCTGAAATCGGGAACCGCCGTAACAACCAGATAATCCTGCAACTCGTCTTCGCCGTAAACGTCTTTATCGTAAAGCCCCATGACTTTGTAACCGGGATTGACAATTCCTTTATCAACCAAAGCCGCCTGCGCCGCTTCATCATTGGTATCAAAACCGCTTTTGGTTGTTCCGAATGTATCCATCAGATAGGAGCGGAAGGCTGCAGTCTGATTTGCATCGACGATATGGAAATTTAAACTTCCTTTTCCCATAAGGAAAGTCTTGATACGTTCCGAGTCGCGGGCGCCGGGCAATTCGACAAGAATACGGTCGTTACCGACCTTTCTTACGGAAGGCTCGGAGACTTTAAACGCATCGACACGGTCGTAAATAACGTCCATCGCATCCATGACAGGATCGTCGCCCTGAGTCACTTTCTCCCAGTCGACATCGGCTTTCAGCATAAAACTGATACCGCCGTTCAAATCCAGACCGAGCTTCAAAGCACTTTCGCGCAGGTTTCGGACATCCTGAATGCGTTTTACCAATGCAACGGCATCTGTTTGAATAAACAGAGCTTTGGCTTCGCCTTCGGTCATATTCGGGAATGCATACTGAACGGTATTCAGATAGGTCCATTCCGCAGGCTTTTTTTCTTTCATTTTTTTCAGATTCTGTTTTGCAACCGGAATCAGGAATTCATACTTTTCCGCAATCACCGCATCGGGCGTCGTTCGGGATAACTCACGAAATTCGTTCCACTTCTTCTCCGCTTCCGTTGTGGCGTAATTACGGACATCCTGACCGGGCAAGACTGCCAGATCTTTTTCTTCCTGTGTAACACCCCAGTCCGTATACCAGCGAACGGTCGGCATCAGGAAAAGAACGGCAATTACGCAAACCAACAAGAAAATCAAAAATCTTGATGTTTTACTCATTTTTCTCTCCACACCTTATTTATTTTTGAATATCCTGATCTCCGGAAGCGGTTTTTTCGGCAGAAGCCTCCGTTTCCGTTTTTTTCTTCCGGAATCCGGAAAAAATCGATTTTTTCGTTTCCGGCTGAGGAACCGGATTTTTCTTTTCCAAAACCTGTGTGACCGCGTATTTGGCAAACTCGACTTTGACGTTATCGTTCAGTTTTAAAATGAACGATGTCTCTTTAACGGTATCGATTGTTCCGAAAATACCGCTCGATGTCATCACGCGATCGCCCTTTTCCAGCGATGCCAGCATTCGTTGTGTTTCTTTCTGCTTTTTGCTCTGCGGACGAATCATGAAAAAATAGAGAACCAGCAGAAAAATCACCATCATAAAGAGAAAACTCTGATTGGCAAACGGCGATGCTGCCGTTGTCTGAGTTCCGCCATCGGCCGGGACTTCCTGAGTCCGGTTTGCATTGGGTTCATGTATAATATCCGACTCAAGCAAAAGCGGCGACCACGTTAACTGTTCCATAATTAACCTCTGAAAAAATTAAATTTCAACTGATTATAAGAAAATAACACAGAACAGTGAGGTTGTCAAGACACTCTGTCTTATATCAATTTGACCTTCACATTTTGAGGCACGGAGAAAACACCGAAAAGCCGGTTCAAAACATCAACGGAAGCATAATGGCATGATTCGTTTTTGTTGATAACGGACAGAAGATACTCCAAATCAGACTGCCCCGACCCGATACCTGCCTCGCGATCGAAAAAAGCGGCACAAAAAGCCGGTTTATACAACCCCAAATCTGCCAGCTGCCGGGAAGTTTTTGTTTTGTATTTGCGTTTCAGCGTTTTATCGACAATGACAACATTATCGTAAGAACCGACCGTAAAAATAAAATCTTCTTTCTTCATATATATCAATTTAACATAATTCATTTTAAATGACAATTCTTTTTTTCGTTTCCTGCCGGACGAAGCACCATGCGCGCTGCCGCGGAAATCGCCTCCTTCATTCCGGTTGCATCGGCGCACCCTTTCCCTGCAATATCGAATGCGGTACCATGATCGACGGAAACGCGCAGAAACGGCAGCCCGGCTGTGACGGAGACTGTTCGATGAAAATCCAGCGTTTTACAGGCGATATGTCCCTGATCATGATAAAGTGATACAACGGCATCGAATTTCCCCTCTGCCGCCTGAGCAAAGACCGAATCGGCTCCGACCGGACCGACCGCGTCGATACCTTCCGCAACGGCAGCCTCCACCGCCGGTGCGACCGCCGTCATCTCTTCATCGCCGAGCAGACCGTGTTCACCGCAATGCGGATTGAAACCGGCCACCGCAATCTGCGGCCGTTCAACGCCCCACTGCCGCAGAACATCCCGACAGCGCCCGATAAACCGGCACAGCGCCCCGGTTTCCAGAGTCGCCGGTACCTTCGAAAGCGGCAGGTGCCGTGTATAAAAAAAGACACACAGCTTGCCGGTCAGAAAAACCGTTAACGGATTTTCCGATCCGGTGAGCCCCGCGAAGATTTCGGTGTGACCGATATACGGCACGCCCGCCGCGCGCAGCGACTCTTTGTTCAGAGGTGCCGTCACCACCGCGTCACAGAATCCCTTTTCGACCAGACGAACGGATTTTTCGACGGCATCATACGCTGCCGAGCCGCCCGCGGCCGAGACAGTCCCCCATTGCCATTCCCCCGGATCGGGACAGTCGGCATATTCGATCACCGACGAACGCAGCGGTCTCCTTCGGCTGACATCAAACGGACGCAAACGCAAGCGGACACCCAAAGACACCGCGGTTTTTTCCCAAACCGGACGGGCTCCGACCAGAACCATCCTCGCCTGCCGCCGCAACCGCCGGTCGACGGCCGCCCGAATCGCAATTTCCGGACCGATACCGGCCGGGTCACCGGCTGTCACCGCCAAAACGGGAAGCTGACTGTTTTCTAACATATATACCGCCTTATCCTGTTTTATAAAAAAAGGCACTGCGCCTTTGCCTGTTTCCGATTCGGAAAAGACCGCTGCAGTGCCCGTTTATCGGGATCAACCCCTTACATCATACCGCCCATACCGGGATTCATCGGAGCCGCAGGTTCGGGCGCCGGAATATCGGTAACGGCACATTCGGTTGTCAGAATCAGTGATGCAACCGATGCCGCATTCTGCAACGCGATTCGGGTCACTTTCGCCGGGTCGATAATACCGGCAACAAACATATCCACCCATTCGTCGTTGGCGGCATTATACCCGAAACCGTCTTTGCTCGATTTGATGCGGTCAACAATAATCGATCCGTCGACACCGGCATTGACGGCAATCTGACGGGCCGGTTCGGCCAAAGCTTTGGTAACAATCCGGAATCCGACTTTTTCTTCTTCGGAATAATCGGAAAGGTTTTCCTTTTCCAATGCGGCAACACACTTCATAAGCATCACACCGCCGCCGGGAACAACACCTTCCTCAACAGCGGCACGGGTCGCCGCCAAAGCATCCTCGACTCTGTGCTTTTTCTCTTTCATTTCCACTTCGGTTGCCGCACCGATATTGATAACAGCGACTCCGCCGGAAAGTTTTGCCAGTCTCTCCTGCAGTTTTTCGCGATCGTAATCGGAAGTGGTTTCCCCGATCTGATTGCGGATTAAAGCAATTCTTTCTTTCAGCGCTTTTGCGTCACCGGAACCGTTAATAATTGTTGTGTTTTCTTTTTCCACTTTGACAGTTTTTGCGGAACCGAGTTGGGACAAATCGGTCGACTCGAGCTTCATGCCGAGATCTTCGGAAATGACCTGTCCGCCCGTCAAAACAGCGATATCTTCCAGCATTGCTTTTCTTCTGTCCCCGAAACCGGGTGCTTTAACGGCAACCGCGTTCAGCGTTCCGCGCAGACTGTTGACAACCAGCGTCGCCAGAGCCTCACCTTCGACATCTTCGGCAATAATCAGAATCGGACGACCCGATTGAGCCACCTTCTCCAGAATCGGAAGCAGGTCTTTCATTGCGGAGATTTTTTTCTCATAAATCAGAATAAACGGATTATTCATGACAACAGTCATGTTTTCCGAATTGGAAGCAAAGTAAGGCGACAGATAACCGCGGTCAAACTGCATTCCTTCGACAAAATCAACCGTCGTTTCGATTGTTTTGCTTTCTTCAACGGTAATCACACCGTCTTTTCCGACACGATCCATTGCGTTGGCAATTTCTTCTCCGATAACACGGTCGTTATTGGCGGAAACCGTTGCCACCTGGGTAATTTCGTCTTTTGATTTGATTTTTTTCGAAGTCGAGTTGATTTTCTTAACAGCCAATTCGACGGCACGGTCGATACCGCGTTTGATACCCATCGGGTTAATACCGGCAGCGACGCTTTTCATCCCTTCTTTTGTAATAGCATAAGCCAAAACTGTTGCCGTTGTTGTTCCGTCTCCGGCAACATCATTGGTCTTGCTGGCCACTTCTTTCAGCAACTGGGCTCCCATATTTTCGAACGGATCTTCCAGCTCGATTTCTTTTGCAACGGAAACGCCGTCTTTTGTAACGGTCGGGGCTCCGAATTTTTTATCCAACAGAACGGTGCGGCCTTTCGGTCCCAATGTGACTTTTACGGCGCTTGAAATCTTTTCGACACCCGCCAAAAGAGACTTACGGGCTTCTTCATTGAATTGCAGTTGTTTTGCCATTTTTCTATCCCTCAAATAAAATTTAAGTTCGGTTTGTTGATTTCAATTTACAAAAACTCAATCAGAAAGTAAAGAGTTTTCATTTTCTTTTTTTCCGAAATCCGTTACGACACCTCCGGGCAGCAGGGAAACAATACGGCTTAACAACGTCGGCGAAATTTCTTCACCGCGATCGCTCATTTTTATTCCGCACCCCCCGAACGCCTCTTCGAGAGTCCCGTCGGGAAAACGGCCCTTCGCCGACGCTAAATTGTTTTTCAGCGTTTTCCGACGAGATTTAAACATTTCGGAAGCCAAAAGCAGATAAAGCCGACGGTTGAGATTTCTGTTTCTGTCGTGACGGGTCATGACAACGACCGTCGAGACGACATCGGGTTGCGGGAAAAAGCAGTCGGCGGGGACGTCGAAAACGGTTTTGACATCGTAATCGAGAGCGCAGAGCAGTGAAAACGACGAATAATCCTTGGAACCGGGAAGAGCCTTCATCCGCCGGGCGGCCTCTTTCTGAACCATGAACACCATTCTCGGAGGCAGGACCGCTTTTTCAATCAGACAGCCGATCATGGCGGCGGCGGAACAGTACGGAAGATTGCCGTAAATCAAATCGGGCAGACCGTTCGTTTCGGTAAAAGCGGAAAAGGTTTTGACAAAATCCCCCGGAACGATTTTCCGATCAGGGAATTCGGTTTCCAGAAAACGGATAAAGCCGTAATCGATTTCGAAAAGAGTCAGATTCTTTTCCGGAGGAAACAGCGCCGTCAGAGAACCGAGTCCGGGACCGATTTCCCATGCGGTGCGCACCGTTTCCGTTTGCAGTTCCGAAAAAATCATCTTTCTGTAACGATCGCCGATCAGAAAATTCTGTCCGAATTTTTTCTGCATCGAAAGCCGAAACAGACCGAGAATCTCCTTAATTTGCGCTACCGATGTATAATCAATCACATGAAACTCCTTCCTGTTTCACTTTATCTTTTTTCCGAATAAAAAACAACCGCCGCAAAAACACCGACGACCATTCGGCACAAACAATGACCGCAAACGGAACAAAAAAAAGAAAACCGTACGGCAAAAACGGTAAAGTCGGGACTCCGGCAAAAAAAACAAGCGGAAAGACAACCATATCGCAAACAAAATCAGACAAACGTGCAATCCCCAAAGCGGCAGCATCGGTTCCTGCCAACGCGACCGCCGATGCCGAAAACCGGATATACATAAACAAAGCCAGCAGCGGCGATGCTGCAATCGACGCCAAAATTCCTGCCGGATTCACCCCGTCCGCAGCAAACAGAAACGGCGCAACTCCTATCTGAGCCGCATAAGAAACCGCCAACGGCGCCGCCGCGGCTTTCGGCAGACAGCGGCACAATGACGTCTGCAACCGCCGGGAAAAAAAGACAATTCCGAAGACGGCCGCAAACGAAAGCCGCATACCGGGATGCAGAACTTCCTGAGGATAAAGCAGAGCATTTACCATTAATGTCACACAGAGAACATCTCCCGGCGGCAGCCTCACCCCGAAAAATCCTCCGAAAGCGGAAATCACAAACATAACATAAGCCCGTTTTAAAGACGGCGCACTGCCGGTCAGAATAACATAAAATCCGAGCAACGGTATCAGCAACGCGTTCAGATATTTTTCGGAAAAAATACGCCCCGCCGTCATCCGACACAGAGCCACCAAAATTCCCAGATGCATTCCCGAGAGCGCAATCAGATGAAGACATCCCGATTTGCGGAAAACTTCCGTCATAACCGAATTTAAGTCATCCCGGTCACCCGAAAAAAGAGCCTCAAAAAAAGCTCCCGAAACTGTTTCTTCTATAAAAAATGTTTCCGTCAGACGCTCCAAAATTCGTGCGCGAAACGCCCACAGCGGCGGCAGCACGCCGTCGGCCGCAACCGATTCGACGCGAAAATAGTTCCCGCGGTACACACCTTTAAAAACTGCCGGCTGCCCTTTTCGCAGTTTCGGACCTTCTTTTACGGCAAAGAACATATTGCAGTCAACCGAGACGGTCACCCCTCCGCCGGAAGCCTCCCGGCAACGGACATTATACCCGGTACGACCGTAATCCATCCGCCGGCTGTCTGCCGTCAAAACGCCGCTCCATTCCGTCATCCGTCGGGGATCGGCGCCGAACGTATCACGGGATGAAGCGAATCTGACCGTAAAAACAGCTGCCACCGAAAATCCGATACAGGTGCAAAACAGCAGCCGTTTTCCGGCAGCGCCGACTTTCAAACACGGCAAAAAAAATACCGCCGGGACAAACAGGAGAGATACACAAAAAAGGAGACACCACAACGAAAGCAGCTTTTCCGGAACCGGATGTGCGGCCGCGACAACGAGCGGAATGACAGCCGCCGGAGCCGGAAGCAAAAGATAAATTTCCCTTCGGAATTTTTTTTCAAACATACTTTGATTAATGAAAAAAATCTGTTAAACTGACTTATGATTTCCGAAAAAAAGGAATTTTTTTTCCGTGCGGTCGAACCGTTTCTGATTTATTTTGTGCTTTATTTTCCGACCATTCTGCAACAGCAAATCGGTGCGGGGAAAATCGATTTCGATAATCCCTATCTCTATCTGACCTATTATGCCGTCGCATTGCCTCAATTTCTGTTTCTCCTCTGGCTTATCCGCAGGCAGGAAGGAGTGACATTTTCCGACTTCGGCTTCCGCAAACCGGAAACTCCGCTCGATATTCTGATGCCGGTTGTCGTTTTGGCTTCTCTGTTTGCCGTTCAGATTGCTGCCGTTCTGCTGCCGAGGATGTTCGGTTGGGGTTATCCTTCTGCGCAGGAAACGATGCCGTTTTCGATTACAAACAGCATTATGCTTCTACCGGCATTTCTGATGTTTCTTCTGACCGGGTATACGGAAGAGCTCTATTTTCGTTCGTATCTGCTGACATACCTGACACGGCATCGCATCCCGATGGCGGCCGCCCTGATGATTTCGGCCGTACTGTTTGCCTCGGGGCATCTGTACCAGGGGTGGACGGCAACCGCCTCCGTTTTTGTAATCGGACTGGTTTTGGGGCTATGGTTTTTTGCCCTGAAAAATATCCACCTGCTGGCCGTCAGTCATACGCTTTTTAATTTTTTTCAGCTGCTTTTTATTTATTTTACAAATACAGCCGTTTTCTCAAATTAAATGAAAAAAAAACTGTACTTTTATCTGCCGCATTGTATAATGTATACAGAGAATATCTTACACCAGAAACAGGAGTCGGCTATGAAAAATCAGAAAGTGCTGGCATATTGCAATCTTTTCGGCGTTCTGCGTAATATCGAATATCTGGTCACCAACGACGAAGAATGCAAAAAAGCCGTTGAAGGAAAAAACCTGTCCGTTCAGTTCAAGGTCAAAAACGGACCGAGCGGGCAACTCACTTTTAAAAACGGACAGGCGGAAATGAAAGAGGGATTTCACCCTTCAAATATTCTTCTTTTCTTTACCTCACCCGAACATTTCAACAAAATGATTGACGGGAAAGCCAATCCCATACCTCTGAAAGGACTGACAAAAATAGGCTTTCTGACGGGACCGTTCAAAAAAATAGCGGATCGGCTGGCGTATTATCTGAAGCCGACGGAAAACCTGCTATCCGACACCGATTATTTTGCCAAAAGCACCGAAATGACATTCTACACCGCGTTCTCGGCGCTGGCTCAAATCGGAAATCACGATCCGAAAGGAATTCTGAATGCGAAACATATCCCCGACGGCATCATTCAGGCTTCAATCGGCGATAAAACGGGTCTTTACATTACGGCCAAAAACGGGCGTCTTACGGCACACAAGGGTTTCGCCGAAAAATCGAATGCCCGGCTGGTTTTCAAAGACATTGAAGCGGCACAGGGAATTCTTTCCGGGAAAACCGACACCTATGTCGCTTTGGCGACGGGAGATCTTCTCATGAAAGGATTTATCCCGATGGTCGAGTATATGAACCCGATTCTGGAACTGGTCAGCGGATATTTGGCATAAGGAGAACGGCATGAAAGAAACATATTCAAACAGCAAATCACTGGAACTTTTTAAAAGAGCAGTCCGCTATATTCCGACAGGAATCCCCGGTCATTTGGGACCGGTTCAGTCTCAGTTTATTCCCGCCAACGCCTATCCGTTTTATGTCGACCGCGTTAAAGACTCCTACTTCTGGAGCATCGACGGCAACAAATATATCGACTATATGTGCGCCTACGGACCGAATATTTTGGGGTACAATAACGATATCGTCGACAAAGCTGCCAACGAACAGCTGAAGAAAGGAAACTGTATGGCCTTGCCGGCCAAAGCACAGGTTGATTTGGCCGAATTGCTGTGCAATACCATTGAAATTGCCGATTGGGCATTTTTTCTGAAAAACGGCGGAGACGCGACCGCTTTCGCAGTTCTGACCGCCAAAGCGGCGACAGGCCGCAATAAAATCGTACGTATTCAGGGCGGTTACCACGGCGTCGCACCGTGGACTCAGGCTGAAGGTGCCAACGGAATTACAAAAGCCGATTTACAGGATGTCATTATCATTCCCTGGAACGATGCCGAAGCCTTTGAAAAAACGGTAGCCGAGCATAAAGACTCGATCGCCTGCTTTATTGCCACACCGTACGACCACCGCATTTTTGCCGACAACGCATTACCGGTGCCCGGCTACTGGCAAAAGATCCGGGAAATCTGCACGAAAAACGGAATTGTCCTGATTGTCGATGATGTCCGCTGCGGTTTCCGTCTTCACGTCGAAGGAAGCGCCAAATATTTCGGCTTCAAACCCGACCTGGCCTGCTACTGCAAAGCTCTCGCCAACGGATACAATATCTCGGCTGTTGTCGGAATCGACAGTCTGAAATCGGCGGCCGGATCGGTTTTTTTCACGGGCAGCTACTGGTCGAGCGCCGTTCCAATGGCAGCGGCAATCGCCTGTATTACCGAAATGAAAAAAATCGATATTGCCAATCTGCTGATCGAAAAAGGGAAAAAATTTGCTTCCGGAATGATTGATGCCGGTCATGCACACGGAATCGATATGAAATTCTCCGGTGTCGAATCGATGCCTTTTATGCGCATTACAAACGATCCGACAACGGAAATGATGCAGGATTTCTGTGCCGAATGCGTCAAACGCGGCGTATTTTTCGTCAGCCATCATAACCATTTTATGAACGCCTCGCTGACGGATGCCGACATCAAAAAAACCATCGAAATAGCGGACGAAGCTTTTGCGGTCGTAGCCAGGCTGCACCCCGATAAAGTCAACTGATAACTAAAGATATATTCCAAGGAGAAAAAAATGGGACTGACTAAAGAAGAATACCTTGCTCTCGAAAACAAAGCAAGGGAATTACGTAAACTGACAATCGATACGGTGATGTGGGCAAACGGAGGACACATCGGAGGAGCACTGAGCTCGGTCGATATTCTGACCATTTTGTATTACAAGTACATGAATATCGATGTGAAAAATCCCCGTTGGGAAGATCGCGACCGATTCATCCTCAGCAAAGGACACATCGGCGTCGGGTTCGCCCCCGTTCTGGCCGACAAAGGATTTTTTGATAAGGAACTTCTGAAAACCTATAACCATACATTCAGTAAACTGGGTATGCATCTGGACAGAAACAAGGTTGTCGGATTGGATGCCTCAACAGGATCGCTCGGACACGGTCTTTCCATCGCTCTCGGTATGGCTCTCGGCGGACGGCTGCAGAACAAAAACTTTAAAACGTACTGCCTTCTGGGCGACGGAGAGTGCGACGAAGGATCCGTTTGGGAAGCCGCTATGGCTGTGACCCATTACAAAGCGACCAATGTCATTACCATTATTGACCGCAACAAATGTATGATTGACGGACGCACCGAAGATGTCATGAATCTGGAACCGTTTGCGGATAAATGGACCGCTTTCGGATTCGACGTTAAAATTGTTGACGGTCACGATATGTATGCTCTTGCCGACGCAATCGAGTACGCTCTCAACGCAAAAGACAAACCGGTGGCCATTATTGCCGACACACTGAAAGGCTGCGGTGTTGCCGATATTCAGGATAACTATCAGTATCATTACGCCAGTGTCAATGCCGAGACAGGCGAGCGGTACAAAAAGCAGATTGACGAATATCACGACAGCCGATTGAAAAACTAGGAGGAAACGGATGGCTAACTTAAACTATACAATGCTTGACGCGGAAAAAATGTCCACCGCGGAATATTACGGAAAGGTTCTTTGCGATTTGGCAGCAAAGGACAAACGGGTTGTCGGTCTGTCCGCCGACCTTGCCAAATCGACAAAAATAGGAGCTTTGGCAAAAGATTTTCCCGAACGGATTTTTAACCTCGGTATTGCCGAGCAGAATATGATCGGCGTTGCCGCAGGTATGGCCGAAACAGGATTGATTCCTTTCGCCTCGACATTTGCGATTTTTGCCTCAATGAGAGCACTGGACCAGTTTCACACCGATGTCTGCTATCAGAATATGAATGTAAAAGTGATTGCAACCCATGCGGGTCTCTCGTTCGGACAGGCAGGAAGCACTCATCACTGTACGGAAGATATCGGAATTATGAGAACGATGGCCAACTGCCGCGTTATCGTTCCGGCCGACGGGATGGAAACGGTCAATGCGGTCATCGCCGCCTACGAAAACGACGGTCCGTTTTACATCCGCATCAACCGCGGTTACGATATGCCGGTTTTTAAAAGTACCGATTACGGATTTCAGTTGGGCAAGGCGGTACAAATGGCGGAAGGAACCGATTTGACCATCATTGCCTGCGGAGCCTGTGTCGCGCGTGCGATCGCTGCCGCCAAAGAGCTGGAAGCCGACGGCATCCGCGCCCGTGTTCTGAACATGCACACCATTAAACCGATTGACAAAGCAGCAATCGAAAAAGCGGTTATCGACACAAAACGAATCATTACCGTTGAAGACCATAATATTATCGGAGGACTGGGAAGCGCCGTTGCCGAAACCGTTACCGAACTGGGCAAAGCCTGCGTCATGAGAAAACTGGGGGTTCCCGATACCTACTCCATTATCGGACTCCATGAAGATTTGATGTCCGAATACGGATACGACTCGAACGGTATTGTCAAAACCGCTCATGAAATCATGGGTGTTCGGATTGAAGAAGACGACGACTGGGATGACGACGATTTCTAGGAGGACGGAATGGCTGCTGCAATTACAAAAGAACAGGAAACCCTTTTCTCGACCAATCTTTTTCTTTATGCGGTCTGCCCTCTTCTGAAAACCATTTTGGAAGACCGTCCGGCACTGCAGAAAGGCTGGCAGTCCAAAAAGGCGATTGCCCAAATCAGCTGTAAAACGGCGGAAGGGAAAATGGCCATCCACTATATTTTTGAAAACGCGGACTGCACTCCGAAAAAGGGCGTTTCGGAAGAATCTCCGGACATCGAACTGGAATTCAAATCTCCCGAACATCTTTGCGGATTTTTCAAGGGAAAACTCTTTCCTCTTCCCAAAATGAAAGGGGCAATAAAACGATTTCCCGTTTTTCTCAATTTTATGAAACTGCTTTTAACCATGTCCGGACTCCTCGGTGCAAAAACGGCTCCGAAAAAAGACTGCGACCAAAAACTGCTGGTTAAATGTATGTTTTATCTGCTGTCCCGCGGCATCAGCATTCTGAACAAACTGGGGCATCCCGATGTTTCAGCATGGGCGGCTGTCAGCCCCGACCGAATTTACGCATGGGCCGTTGAAGGCGAACCGGAACTGGCAGCTTACCTCCGCGTCAAAAAGGGAAAAACAAAAGCCAGGAGAGGCGAATATACAAAAAGTATGCCTTTTTTTACAATGAAATTCGACTCGCCGAAAAGCGCACTGGGAATTCTGCAGGAAACAGATGATATGATAGAAGCAACCATACAGCAGAGACTGATTATGGTCGGCGGTCCCGAATTCGGAGCCCAGCTGGGTGACTTTATGCTTCTCGTCGGCAGCATGGTAAAATAGGAGGTTCCGTGAAAGTCAGAGGTTTCAATCATGTCGGTATTACCGTTAAAAATTTTGAAAAAGCCGTAAAATGGTATCACGAAGTTTTCGGTCTTTCTCTTATCTCCAAAGGCGGTTTGAATGCCGAAAGAATGAGCGCAATGAAAAAATTATATAACCTGCCGGACGGGGTGAGCGTCCGGTTCGGTTTTCTGATTGCGCCCGGAGGAGGTCTTGTTGAAATTTTCGAATTTTCGGAAACAGCACCGTTCGAACACTGCTGGAATCGTCCCGGAACACACCACTTTACACTCGACGTCAAAAATATTAAAAAGTGGTACAGAAAGCTGAGCGGACGGACCGATGTCGAAATTCTCAACGAGCCCCAACGCGATGACGGAGCCGATTGGTTTTTCTTTCGCGATCCCGACGGTAATCTCATCGAATTGATGGATTTACGCGCCAATTATTTTCCGATCAAATACCTGAGCCGGCTGATAGGATTCTTTATGCGAAAAGGAAAATTTAAAAATGTCTACCGTTATTAAATTATAATTTATAATTAAAATCACCCCCCCCCCCGAATTCCAAATATAATATAATAAATATTTAAAGGAGTTTGGTATGAAAAAATTTCTAACAGGGGGGATTATTTTTTTTCTCCTCTTCACAGGATGTCCGCAGCCGGAAACGGATTCGGATATTTTTACCGGCATTAAAGTTGCCGATTTTTTTGTTTTTGCGGAAGGAGATACTTCCGGTTCGGTAACAAAACCGTTCACTTTTCAAACGGAAAAAAACGGAATGAAAATGACTGTTAAAGTTCCTTCATCAATGACCGTTACAGGAAATACAATTTCCGTCAACTGGTACAACGTCTACTCTCCGACACAAGAAGCTGTTCTGACAGCAACACTCACAAAAGACGGTCAAAGCAAAGCCTTTCCTTTTACGGTCGTCTTAAAACGGACTCTCGGCTCGATGCCCGTTTCCGAACTGATTCTCTTTGATGAAAAACTGGATACTATCGATGCCGTTACAAGCAGTTTTACACTCTCGCAGACAACCGGCAAGTACGGAGAAACAGTGTCATGGAATTTCACCACGGAATCGCCAGATCTTGTTTACGACGAATCGACAGGTCGGGTCTCGGTTACCCTGACAAACGATCGTCAAAGCGCAACTGCCGAAGCTGTTTTTACAAAAGAAGGCTTTGAGTCTGTCACAAAGACTTTTGATCTGATCATTTTGACATCAAGCGAAGGCTATTCATGGACACCCGATTCCTTAACCGACTATATTACCCTCGGTAACAGCGGAAAAGATTACCTGTGGCGTATTCGCGATAACTTTACCCTAAAAACATCATTCGATGCCGAATCCGGTCACGGCGCGGGAACCGTTACATGGACATCTTCCGATGACGCCGCCATTTCCGTTAACGGCAGTACGGCAACCGTTACCCGCGGTTTGGACAGCCAAAAGGTAACTCTGACAGCAACATTTCAGGAAACAGATTCCGAGAAAAAATCAAAAGATCTTACAATTGATGTTCTTGTCATGGAAACAATTCCGGCAACTCTGACCGTTGACGGAAAAACCTATAAACTGGTCTATTTTGACGCTTTCGACAATCAAGCCATTCTGGAAGCCAACTGGGATATAGGCAATCCGGGACACAATGCGCCGGAAATCGGCAACAACAATCTCGACCCGACCTACTTCAAAGCTCCTGACGGACAGTTCCACGGATACGCCGATGAATGGCAAAAACAACCGACATGGTCACCGAAAGCCACTTACATCGAAGACGGAAAAGCACGTCTGCTGGCTAAATACGACACGGAAGCCCAAATCGGCGTTGCCGGAGCACTTCACTCCAAACGGCTTTTCCCTCACGGCGTTTTTCACGCCAGATGGACTCAGAAACGTGACAGCGATTCCCACTGGGACGCTTACTGGCTCGACACCAATCAGCCCTTCTCCAAAGCCTACGGCGAAAAACTCCTCAATCTCCCGAAAGCCCTTCGCAAACAGGTGGCAGAGTCATCCCGCGGTGAGGGGTTCTTCGATAACAAAGCTTCAAACATTCAGCACGGAAATACTGCTGTATCGAATCCGATTCTCTATCAGTCTCAATACACTCTAAAAACAGACAGCTCTATACCCGACTGGGGATTTACCGCTGCAAAACGGGTAGACAAAATCGGACGATGGTACAACGGCGAGCAGCGCTACGAACTGGACGCTTACGAGTGGGTCAACGGTACCGGACAGAATAACGTGATCCACACCTGGCACTGGATGAGAGGTTTCCCGGGAAACCAAACAGGTTCTCTGAGTGGCGTAGACAAAAAGTGGTATGTCGGAGACGTTGCACGCAACCAGGGGAAAGTAGGCGGATACTCCACTACCTATTCGGCAGCCGTCAATAAAACACCCTCTTTTACTCTCACAGCGCTGTACAATGACAGCAAAATTGCTTTTTACTATAACGCTCACGGTGAAAATAATTTTTCTTCTCCCAAATATTCCCGCTCCAAACAGACCGGAGATATGTTTGACCCCAACATAACGGAAGAAGATAATAGACAACCGTGGCCGAACGACGAGTTTAATCCCGTTCAGGTGAAATTTACGGTTGAACCGGGGCAGTGGGACGATAATTTTTATCAAATTACAACAGCTTTCCGAAATAACCCTGAAAATTACGATGCTATGGATATCGAATACTTCGCCTACTACGCAGCGGAAGACGATATGCTCAATCCGAACATCGGAGACGAAAACAGCGGTGTTCCTTTAACGGCGATTACCGATATGGATAATGTCACAGAATTCGCTGAAACACAAGCCAAACTGACAAAGGAATGGGTACAGAAATGAAATTTTACAGAACTGTTTTAACATCAATGGGAATGGGGGCAGCGGCTTTGGCCGTTGCCGGCTGTCCCGAAGAACGCAAACCGATTTATCCCGACCAACTGACAATGCCGGGAACCGGAAACGACCAAAAGGCGGTCAAAACCGCATCCGAATACGGTATCAGCGAAAAGCCGAACGTTATTTTTATTCTTCTTGACGATGCCGGCCACGGCGATATCAGCTGTTACGGGCAGAAGAATTTTCAAACGCCCAATATTGACAGTCTGGCAAAGAACGGTATCCGCTTTGTCAACAATTACGCCGGTGCCCCGGTCAGTGCCTCATCCCGCTGTGCACTGTTTACCGGTAAGACGACCGGACACAGTGCCATTCGCGGTAATCTCGAACTGGGCGCCGGAGTCGGGTTGGATCCCGCAACCGTCACCAAAGAAGGCCAGGAAGGACTCCCCGATTCGGAATATACTCTGGCACAGTTATTCAAAGAGAACGGCTACAACACCGCCCTGGTCGGAAAATGGGGTATGGGAATGCCGATAAACAACAGCTCTCCACTGAACAAAGGATTTGATCATTATTACGGACACCTTTGCCAGCGGATGGCGCATTCCTACTTTCCCGATCACGTTTGGGAAGACGATTCAAAGGTTGAATTCAAGGACAACACAGGGATGACCGGAAATGTGTGGCTTCACGATGAATTCGAAAAGAAAACAGCCGAATATCTGACAACATACCTCGCGGAGTCCACACCGTTTTTTCTGTTTTGCACCTACACCATTCCGCACGGCGCTCTGCAAATCCCGGACGGGAAACTCAACGATGCGAATTATCATCCTTACACAACCGCCGAATGGTGGAGTAAAGCTTCGGATGATATGAAACGGTATGCGATTATGATGCACCGCGTGGATCTGACTGTCGGAAAGATTATCGATCAGGTTGAGGCAGCAGGAAAACTGAACAATACCCTGATTCTTTTTTCCAGTGACAACGGACCTGCCGACGAATACGGCGCCGATCCGAATTTTTTTGAAAGCGCCGGACGTTTCGGCAATGAACGGCTTCGCGGCATTAAACGCGCTTTGTACGAAGGAGGTGTTAAAGTTCCGTTTATCGCATCATGGAACGGAACAATCAAACCTGCCGAAAGCCTGCATATCATGGCCGGGTATGACATTATGGCGACGATGGCTCAAATATTGGGAACCGATTTATCGCAAAAAACAAAAACCGACGGACTCTCTTTTCTTCCGACATTAATGGGCGATACCGTCAACCAGAAAGAACACCCCTATCTTTATTGGGAATTTGTCGGCAATACGGCTTCGGAAGGCGGCGGCCCCCGGCAGGGAGTCCGCAGCGGTGACTGGAAAGCGATTTTGAACTTCGGAGTAACAACTTCGGCCAAAGCAGGCGAAGGGAATATCGAACTTTACCATTTGGGCGATGATCCCGGAGAGGCTGATAATGTCGCCACTCTTTACCCCAATATTATTGCGTCGATGAAACAAATTATGATAAACGCTCATGACAACAATGATAAATTCCCTCAAATAAAAAAATAATAAAAGGAGAAATCTATGAAAAAGAAATCATTACTGTTTTTAGGCGTATTAACCGCTTCGGCTCTGTTTTTCGGATGTCCCGGACCGGAAGAATCGGCAGACGCCACCTCTCTGACATTGACGACACCGCAGGCCTACCTGGCCCCCGGACTGACAATGACCGTCACGGCTACTGTCAAACCGGAAGGATTTCCGGTCACCTTTTCCTCCGACAATATGGGCGTTGCCTCCGTCAGCAATAAAGGGGTTGTATCGGGCGTTTCCGAAGGAACGGCAACAGTTACAGCCGCTGCCGGAACAAAAAAAGCGAGCGCAACCGTGACCGTTGTGCCCTATACGTCCGTTTCGATAGCGCCTCTTCCTGAAGACGATTACACTATTCCCAATACAACGTCAAAACAGCTGACACTGAAGTGGGAACCTTCCGGTGTTTCAGTTGCTCCCGAGATTATCAAATGGGTCAGTTCCAATCCGGACGCCTTCCCGGTCGATAAAAACGGACTGGTCACCTCGAACAGCGATACGGAATCAGCTGAAATTCATGCCGAAATTTACGACGGACTGATGAAAACAAAAGCCGTTACCGTCAGCGGGGACGAAGCGCCTCCCGTTCCGGCACCGGTTGTCGAAAATTTGCGGGCATTCACCGGTGATGCCCGTTACACCATTTACTGGGATGCAGTAGAAAATGCAACGGAATATAAACTTTATTGCACAAC
Organism: Spirochaetia bacterium; assembly: GCA_034120015.1. Taxonomy (GTDB): domain Bacteria; phylum Spirochaetota; class Spirochaetia; order JAFGXN01; family JAFGXN01; genus CALXOJ01. The sequence goes on from JAXEIF010000005.1 coordinate 30,155, forward strand.
TGACACCGCCAAACCGGCAGAAGCAACTGCCACATTAACAGAAACATCTCATCATGTTACATCTGCAACAAATGGAGAAACAATCAACATTTGGGTCGAAGCAGTCGTAGCGGGCACCGTTCAGATCAATGACCCGGCACACACAACTGTAACGGTCGGATACAACGGAAACAGCAATGCATCGATTACAGTCGATTCGCAAACCTACACACTCGACCGCGAAGTCGATTTCCGCGAAGGAACTTTCGAACAGAAATGGCCGACATCGACAATACTTTACAGTGTCGATTCAGAGACAGGTATTTTAACGCAAAAAGGCGGCAGCGGTTCTTCCGGTAGCAGTTATATGGATGAGGCTGACGGAGCCGGAGCCAATTCACGCTTAATCTGGACTCCGCCCGCAGATGTGCTTCCGATCTCCGAATACAGTTATATCGAGGTTGAACTGAAAACTTCACAGCCGTCGGGCACCCCTGGATTCTGGGTCGTTCTGAACCACAACAATATCATCAGTTATGAACTTGTTCATTATAACAACAATAATCCGAACGGATGGTTTCTGTCTTACGGTGGTGAATGGCGCAGTAACGGAAAAACACAAAAATTTCATGCCGGATCAGGAATTTCACTCCCTTCTCAAGGCGATATTCATAAATTCGGAATTTTATTTCCCGATAAAACACCTTCAAAAATACGAATCTATTCAGATCGAACAACGGCCTACGTTAATAAGAATAGTTTTGACGGCGGAAATGCTGCGTCGGCACCTCAATCATGGACAGAGAATATACCGACCTATTTCGAATTTATCTTCGGAGCAGCCGACTGTCCGAACTATACGGCAGAAATTTCCAAAATCCGCTACTATAAAGCGTCCAACTAATCGAAACAATCTCCAAACGACCCCGCTTCGGCGGGGTTTTTCTTTTAAACACATTCCCTAAAACGGCTGAATCGGTTATAATAGCGTAAAGGAAACAAATTTGATCAGTGCAGACTCCTATCATCGTCTTCAAATGAAGAAAAAAATATCAAAAGGCATTCTTTTAACGGACGGAACACAGGATGTCCTTTTACCGGCCTCCGACTCCCGTCCTCTTTTTCAAAAAGGAAAGGAAATCGAGGTTTTCGTCTACAACAATCGGGATTCGCTTCGGGCAACCGAAAAACACCCTAACGGTCTTCGCGGCGAGTTTGCCGCTCTCACAATTAAAAGTATTGAGAAATTCGGTATTTTTGCCGACTGGGGGATTCCGAAAGACCTGTTTATTCCCAACCGCAATATCGATCACGATGAATATGAAAAAGGGGAAAAAATTATCGTACGTCTGATTCCCAATTATGACGATGACACAACGATCGGCGACTGCTACATTGAAGATTATCTTGATAAGGCAGACGGCGCTTACGAACCGAATCAGGAAGTGGAAATCCTGATTTACCGCATAACAAAACTGGGAGCATCCGTGATCATTAATAACCGTCACGCAGGACTGCTGTATCAAACGCATGCAGGCAAAGCTTTTCATGTCGGCGACAGGCGCCGTGCCTACATCAAAAAAGTTCGTGATGACGGAAAAATCGACTTAAGCCTGTTTCCCCAGGGATACCGGGAATCTCGCTCGGCAGCCGAAAAAACAATACTGGAAACTCTGGAAAAAGCCGGCGGACGTCTTCCGCTCTCGGATGCCAGCACTCCTGCGGAAATCGAATCGCTCCTCGGGATGAGTAAAGCGCTGTTCAAACGCACTATCGGCAGCCTTTACAAGAATAAACAGATTTTTATCGGAAAACTGGAAATCCGTTTAAGGGACTTTCATCAACGGTAAAAATAACCGTTTTCCCCCAATTCATCTGCTACGAAGATGTACCGCATCATCAGGCAATAAACGGTAAACGATACAAAAAAACCGCGTCCGAAGACGCGGTAAAGACGTAGGTAAAGTGTTACGGAGCAGTTGTCGCAAAATCTGTCCGACCGCCATACCATTTCGCTGAATCAGACTCTAAAGCATAGAATGCGAAATAATCGGCATACATTACATCATACGGTTTGATAGCTTTGGTTCCGTCCGGCATATACTCTTTTAAAAACAGTTCATGATCATTATTCCACTGTCCGATTTCGGTACTGTATTTAATCTGGATCGGATTAAAGGCATCATTGGCCAATTTTGCTTTCTCATTGGCTTTTGACAGCCAACTTTTCACCGCTGTATCGGCTTTTCGTACCAATTTCTGCTGACCGTCAAACCACATAATAAACCCTTCGGGAGCCCAGAACATGGCCAATGTGAAGTACGTTTTTTCTTTTAATTTAGGCTGAATCGACATATTTCCGACCGCACCGTAGCCGTCATTGGCCCGCAAGCCGTCAATGGTTTTCATATCGTGTACAGTTCCGAACTTATCCGATGAAGGCGGCGTACCTCCTTTTTTCAGTTCTTCGATACCCGGATAACCGCCATACCAGTCCCAGCAGTGTTCGGCCTGCCACTGCGATCCGGTTGCAACCTCAACCCATTCATACATGTCGTACTCGTAAACCTGCTGACCGTTGAACCCCTGCCACTCCTGGGGCGCCCGATTATTTTCCGAATATTTATCGGTTTTCTGCTTTTTATCGGCTATCTTTAACGAAAGCCCCATCTCCGATAACATGTTATCCGTCGGTGTAAACAGCTTCTTTTCACCGTATGCGCGACTGAACGGATTGTTACTTTCCGCCCACCAGGCGTCCCAGTGAGTGGCTGTTTCTTTATCCATCAGAATCCGGGTTTCAAAATAGCCGTAAGGGAACTGCCTGCGGGAATGAATCGCTCCCGACAAAGCATATCCGTCACGGACCTTCTTGCCGTCTTTATCGTAAACCGGAAGATTCTGATCATACATCGTTCCGATGACCAAAAATCCGTCTTTCAAGGTGACGGCTTTCGGCGACCAATACGGCTGTTTAAACCGGTCATTTTTATACCCCATTAATCCGTCATCAAATTTAACTTCTTCGGGTTTCTCGTAGCCCATGTTTCCGACTTCCGGTTTGTTATATCCGGGATTTCCGATATCCCAATCTTCCTGAAACGACTGCCAATCGGTAAACTCATCCGAATACGTACGGGTCAGCTTCAAATTTTTGTATTTCACATCCAAAGCCGATGCATCAATCGTCACTTCCTTTAATGAGGATTTTGCCTGTAAAGAAGAAATCTCTCCCGAAGGACAAGCCGTCAGCGCAGCCGCTGCCAGCGGCAACAATAAGAATTTTTTCTTCATAAAACTCTCCTAATAAATTAAATATATTTTATTGTCTCACGCATTTATCTGTTTGTCAAGAAAGATTTTCCCGACTGATCTATCCGTCCGGAAGTTTCCGGCCGGTTCATCCTTTAATCATTCACATCATTCCCGATTGCCGGGTACTTACCGCCTGTATCCCATGCATAGAAGGCAAAAAATTCGGCTACCGTTGAATCGGGCTTCTCTTCGGTCAATGTGTCTCTGGCATCATAAATCAAATCGTGATTATTATTCCATTGTCCCAGTTCGGACGAATATTTCACCTGAATCGGAGCCCATTCATCGGCAGGGAACGGCGTCGGACACTCGGCATTACCGAAACAACCTTTATAAAAAACTTCACGGGCAGACGAAGTCGGAATATCGTTAAAATTCCAATTCCAATCGGACGGGAAATTATACATTCGAACCAGTCCGTCGGAAGTCACCAGCATTGCCAAATAAAACCAATCCTGACTGCGAGCCTGTCCGGCATCCTGATAAGAATGATAAATCCGCCCTACAGCTCCTTCCTTATCATTTTTTCTGAAATCATTTGTTATATAATAATTTCCGTCACTACCGCCGCCGTAAGTCGCCCCCTGACTCATACGGTCGTCCCACCCCGGGTATCCGCCGTACCACGACCACATATGCGTAACCATCCACTGTGTATTATCGTTTGAAACCCACTCATACATATCATATTCGTAGACCTGTTGCCCGTTCAATCCGCGGGCGGCTGCATTGGAATGCAAATTATTCTCATTGTTGAATTTGTATTTTGCAATTTGATTTATCCCCGCAGCGGCTCCCGGCGGCATAAACAGCGTTTTGTTGCCGTATTCTTTCGAAAACGGATTATTGCTTTCCGCCCACCAGGCATCCCAATGGCTGGCGTTTTTACTGTCCCGTCCGGAGAAATCATGACGGATTTTAGTAACAAACAATCCACTCGGAAACTGCCGCTTCGAGTGTACGGCTCCCGCCAATCCGTATCCGGATTCCTGATTCGCTCCCTTATTTGGGATAAAGCTATCGCCGGCCGGTTCGGTCGTACTGTCTGTTGTTGTCGAAATATTTTTGTTGGGGATCGTTTTATCGTAAAAAACATCAATCCAAAGGCAACCGTCCTTAATACGAACGGCCTTAGGAGACCAGTACGGCTGTTTATAGCGGTCATTTTCGTACCCCCGAATGCCGTCCGGTCCGAACGTTTTCGGACCGCTCAATTCAAGTCCCATATTACCGATCTCAGGACGCTGAATTCCGGGGTTTCCGATATCCCAATCGGCCTCCAGTGTCTCCATAGAGTCAAACGGATCGTAATATGTCAGACTGAGAACCTTTCCTTCGACAGCGACTTTTGCGGGAATCATGCCGGGTGCGGGCGGCGTAACGGTTTCAATGATATCTCCGTTTTCGTCGAACTCAATCACTTCGATTGATTCGTCTAAATAGTAAAATGCAACATGATCGACAGTAACGGTAACAGACTGATTTGCATTGTTATCTTCCGTTCCGAAATAGAGCCAATAAGTTTCTTGAGAAGGAATCTCGAAATTATCGGGATTTGTAACCGAATAGATCGAAGTAGCGTCAAAAAAAGACATCAATAGATTTTTTTCAAAAATCATCCCGTAAGTATGATACGTATTCGGTTCAACTGAAAAACCTTTTGGACTTCGACCTCCTTTCAATCTGGCTTTGATCGAAGCATCCCAGTTGTTAAAAAATTCATTGGCCCATCCGCGTTTTTGATTTTGATTAATTGGATTTGTATCAGTTTGAGCAGCATCCACTGTTCCCAAACCGCAACCGATAGCCGTATTTAATCCGTTATTACTGAGAGATGCGGTTATTTCCACATATCCTAAAGTTTTGCCGGCCTCTACTCCCGGATAAAGTGCCTCGGCAATAGTTAACGGATAGCTGACGCCGCCCGTCACTGCCGCATTACCGGGCGTTTTAAAAGTCAGCTCTCCCTTTTCTGAGTCTACTTCAAAAACGGCGTCATTGGGACAATCTTGATGTTGCGTCCATTCTTTTCCCACACCGGTTTTCGAAAAATCAAACAGTGAAGCAATACGATAGCCTTTTCCGTTACGATGAACCACTTCCTGAACACCTTCCGGAACCTCGACCGAGCACGTTGCCTGTGCTTTCGAATTTGCTTTACTGATTGCCTTCAACTCAACTGTTCCGGCAGTATTGCCGGCAACAAGAACAGTCACATTGCCTTTTTGAACCACATCCACAATCTCTTTGTCGGACGATTGCAGGATAAATCCCTTTTCTGCGGCGGTCGTGTTTACAGTAACCGCAATGCGGGAAGCAGTATTTTTCCATAACGTCATTTTGCTCTGACCGAAAGAAATTTCAACCGCAACATCCTTATTACCGCCACTTCCGCCTCCTTGATCCACGGACGGACCGGGAGGTGGACATCCTACCGAAAATAATACCGCAAGAATAAAAAGCAAACCTTTCTTCATAAACTTTCTCCTCTCCATAAATATTGTACAATGATTTTTTCAATTTATAAAATTAATTTAAATTTATCTCAATTCATTTAAAATGAAAAGAGTGGAAAGTTGCCTTTCCGCTCCATACAAGTATGTTCAGAATATATTTATTCAGCTACATCAGTCTCCACCGATGTATACTTGCCCGTATCCCAGGCATAGAACGCAAAGAATTCGGCATGCATGATATCGGGATTCTCCGGGGTCAGCCGATCTTTTTCATTATAAATAAGGTTATGCATATTCTGCCAGTCTCCCAGCTCGGATGAATATTTGACCTGAATCGGCGCATAGGTGTCGGCATTCATGAACGGTGCCGTCACACCGGAGTTTCCGAAAGCACCTGTCGTTTTGTTCATCTGACTCTTTCGTGTTCCGGACTGGGAAAAATCCCAATTCCAGGTTTTCGGGAAGTTCCACATCACCACCTTTTCGGGGGTGACCAGCATCGCCAGATAAAACCAGTCTCCCGAAGAAGCCTGTCCGCCATCCAAATAGTTATTGCTGAATGTTCCGGAAATTCCGTTATTGTCTCTTCCTCTCAGATTATCCGAAGTCGACCAGTAATTGTTATCGCCCCCGCGGGTCTCATAGCGGTCTTCCCAACCCGGGTATCCGCCGTACCAGGCCCAGGAATGAAGCACCTGCCACTGACTCTGATTGTTACCGACCCATTCATACATATCGTACTCATATACCTGCTGACCGTTTAACCCGCGATCGGAGGTCGGAACATCGGTATACTCATCGGAAGTCGTTATATTTTTTGCCCGACGGATTCTGCTTTCCCCTCCTTCCGGCATAAACAGCTCTTTTTCGCCGTAAGCACGGCTGAACGGGTTGTTGCTTTCGGCCCACCAGGCATCCCAATGTGCATTGGTTTTTGCTGAACGATTTCCCCATGAATGTTTAATTTTGGTGATAAACAGTCCGCTCGGAAACTGTCGCTTGGAATGGATAGCGCCGGCCAAGCCGTATCCTGTTGTATCATATGTGCCACCACTTCCGGGGACCCATCCTTCCTGACCATTGTTCACATTTTTATTCTGAATCGTCTTATCAAAGAAGACTTTTATTAACAATTCTCCGTTTTGAATATCGACCGCTTTCGGCGACCAGTAAGGCTGCTTGTAACGGTCACCGGAATAACCTTTAATCCCGTCATCAAAAGTCACCAATGTCGGAGATGCGATTCCCTCATTTCCGATTTCGGGACGTTCAATCCCCGGATTACCGATATCCCAGTTTTCCTTCAAAACATCCATACTGTCAAACGAGTCGTAGTGAGTCAGTTTTAAGATTTTTCCGTCAACCGCAATCCGTGCCGGAATCATACCGGGGGCAGGAGGCGTAACCGTTTCGATAATGTTACCTTCCTCATCAACCTGAATCACTTCCATCGAGTCATCATAGTAATAGAAGGCAACCGTATCCACAGAAACCGTAACAGTCGTGCTGCTGTTACCTGTTTTTCCGAAATAAAGATAATAAACACTCCCGTCATTGGGAATCGCATAGTCTCCCGCTGCTTTACTGTTGTTTTCAATTCCGTCCGTATAGGCTGTCAAATTGGATCCGTCGAGAAAGGAAATCCCGAAAGCATGGTCTTTTCCTGTTTCAATCGTATAGGCATTTCCCCTACTGTTTGCCAGACGGGATTTCCAAACAGAATCACTGGTATCAATGAATTCATTCGCCCAACCGCGGGAATTGTTATCTCCGGCCATATCCGCACTGCCGAGTCCCATTGCAACCCCCGTATCGGCACCGGCGCTCACCTGAGCAATCACTTCGGCATAAGCAACGTTCTTGCCAGACAGTGCCAGTCCGGCAACAAGACCTTCCTGCAGATCAAGCGAATAATTGGCTTCGGTGGAATCGGCGCCGGAAATAGTCGTAATCTTTAAAGATCCGTCGCTGAATTCGCGGGAAAATTTGGCCTCAGTTCCGTCTTTATATGTCCATGTTCCTTTCAAACCTGTTGTTTCAAAATCAAACAGAGAAAGCAGACGAAAGCCTTTTCCTCCACGATGTACAACTTCCTGAATGCCGTCAGGTACAGTAACCGTACAGGTTGCTTTTGCCGACTTATCCGCTTTACTGACAGCCGTAAGAGTCACCGTACCGGGCAGATTCCTGGCTGTAATCACAGGATTTCCATCCGTCTGTAAAGAAATTTTAACAATATCCTCATTCGAAGAGGTTAGCGTATATCCTTTTTCCGATGCTTTGGTTACAACATTGACAGCCAACCGCGAAGAAGTATTCTTCCATAGTATCATTTCAGCCTGACTGAAAGAAATTTGAACTTCTGGAGCTGTGCTGTTCCCGCCACCATTCCCGTCTCCTCCCGGTGTAGGTGTAGGTGGAGGACATCCCACTGTCAGCAATGTTGCCAAAAATAAAAAACAAAGCTTTTTCATACAATTAATCTCCTTTTATTTAAATTATATTAACATTATAAAAGAAGTTTTCGCCGTTTGCAAACAAAAAAAAATTTTTATTTTCCAAATCTCATTTTTCGCACATGTGAAATTTAATACTTGTATTTTACAATAGCAACTATTAAAATACATTTTATGAAAATACGTACATTATTTTTAATTTCATCACTGCTTTTATCGTCGTGCCTGTCCGTCGACGTTCAGGAGTCTGTTTCCCGCACCGACGATACGGACTATCTTCCGCCGATTGATCTGACGGCAGCCGAATCGGCACCACGGGCGCTGATCCCTTTTCCGCGTCAAACGACATGGGGTACCGGAGAATGGATTCTCGAACGATGCACCGTGACCCGCAAAATCGAAACACTATCGTTCAGTTCCTCTCCCGAAGCCTATTTACTGACCGTTGCCGACGGCCGCATCGAAATCAAAGCCAACGGGGAAAAAGGGCTTCGATACGCGGATTTGACCCTGAATCAGCTGACCGAAAACGGCCGCAAGCCGGTGCCGGCCTGCACTATCCGCGACTACCCGGCCTTCTCCGTCCGCGGTTTTCACCACGATACCGGAAGGAACTTTCAAAGCATCGCCTCTCTGAAAGAACAAATCCGCCGTCTGGCCGCTTACAAACTCAACACATTCCACTGGCACATTACCGACAATCCGGGCTGGCGGGTCGAATGCAAAAAATACCCTGTTTTAAACGATCCGAAAACAATGTACCGCAGTACCGAATTCTATACTTACGACGAAATCCGCGATCTGATTTCTTTCAGCAACGATCTCGGCGTTCAGGTGATTGTGGAACTGGACATGCCCGGACACAGCAAATTCTTTCCGAAAGCGTTCGGTTTTTCGATGGGATCGCAAAAAGGAACGCAAATCTGTCTCGATCTGATTCAGGAATTCTGCGATGAAATTCCGGTCGAAATGGCACCGGTTATTCACGTCGGAGCCGACGAAGTCCGTGCTCCCGTTATCGACGAATTTATGCCGTTGGTAGAAGCCAAACTGAAAGAAAACGGACGTACAGGTATGGTCTGGAATCCGGGAATCAAATCCTCTCCCGATGTCATCGAGCACACCTGGTTTGAAAAGGCTCAACAGCCCGGTTACCGCAACATCGATTCGAGCGGGCTTTACACCAATACTCTCGATTTTTTCAATGTGATTCAGGCCATTTATTTCAAACAACCGTGCGAAGCGCCTACCGGTTCCGATACGGAACTGGGAGCGATTGTCTGTAACTGGAACGATGTAGCGATATCCGACGAAAAAGATGTTTTGCTGAACAACCCGGTTTACAGTTCGGGAATCACGGCAGCCGAGATTTTTTGGAACGGAAATCCGACCGGCAGCCAGCGTTACAAACAGATCCTGCCTCCGTCCGGTTCGGACGCGCTTCGCGCTTTTGCCGAGTTCGAAAACCGTCTGATAGCCCATAAGAATCTTTACTTCGGAGATGTCGGTGCCGGGTTTATTTACCCCAGACAGTCCGATCAGGTTTGGCAGCTGACAGGGCCAGACGGTACGACGGTCGAAGCCAGAGGTGTTTCGCTGCTTTTAAGCGATTATTTTCCGAATGCCCGAAAACGGCAGGCAGCGGTCTGCCGTTTGGAAATCGAAAGCGAAACCGACCGCGAAGTGCTGCTTCATGCCGGGTTTGATGTACCCGGCCGTGCACACCGTTTTTACGGCGGTGTTCCCCCGAAAGGAAAATGGGATCGCTACGGCAGTACGATTACTTTAAACGGGAATCCCGTCGAGCCGCCCCGGTGGCAACAGCCGGGCGCCTACCGGCACGATATTGTCCAGACATGGGATCACCCGGTACAGGAAGTCCCCTGGACCGCCGAAGAACTCTACTGGCGCCGCGAACCGGTGCGGGTTCAACTGAAAAAAGGTGTCAATGTGATTGAAGTCAGGGCTGTCAAAAACTCACCCAAACAGATTTGGATGACAGCTCTCTGGCTTGAAGATGTTGGGGAATCGGTAAAATGACAGACAGATCCCGCATTCTTTTCAGTCTGCTGATATTTCTCTCATCTCTTCCGACAGATGCATCGGCAGCCGAACCGGGAAACAGAGTTCTTTTCTACACTTCGCCCGCAGAAAACTGGGAACAGGAATCTCTGCCGATCGGTAACGGCTGGATGGGCGCCTCCCTCTTCGGAGGTATCGAAAACGAACGTATTGTTCTGAACGAAAAAACATTATGGGAAGGCGGTCCGGGAGAATGGGACGGATACGGGAAACCCGATCCGAATAAAGGCGCTTTTGCCCTGCCGGAAATTCGTAAAGCGGTTGAAGAAGGAAAATACGGAGAGGCGCACCGTCTTGCCGAAAAATATCTGACCGGCAATGGCACGGGAAAAGGCGCTTATCAGCCGCTCGGAACGCTGGATATCCGTTTTCCGGGAATTAAACGGCAGAAAGGCTCTTATATCCGCAAACTCGATACCGGAAACGCGGTACACACCGTTTCTTTCTCGCAAAACGGGGTCGAATATACGCGGAACGCTTTTGCCTCTTACCCGGATAAAAGCATCGTCTTTTCGTTCTCTGCGGACCGTCCGCAATCGGTTGCTTTCAACCTGCAGTGGGAAACCGTCAACGAAACAAAAAACTATTACGACACCTATAAAAACGAATTCGTCTGCCTCAACCCGAATGTCCGCACAGGCCGCACCGAAACAGTCGCCGTCGAACGTCTCGGCGACGATACGGCCAAAATGACGGTCGAAGGTATTTTAAACAACAACGGCATGAAATATGCCGCCGTCATTTACATAAAAGCCGTCAACGGCACGGTCGGTACCGACGGAAAATCGGCGGCCGTCCGCGGAGCCGATCGGGCCGTTCTCTTTTTTGCCGCCGCCACCGATTACGCCAACGAATATCCCCGCTACACAAGCGGCCGGAATCCGTTGCCGGTCGCCGACGCCTTTGCCCGCGAAGCGTTTGCGAAAGGCGAAACCCGGGTTTACCGAAATCACATCCGCGATTATACCGGACTGTTTGAACGCACCGCACTGCGTTTGACGGACAGCGATGAAACGTTGACGGATGTTCCGACCGACAAACGGCTGAAACAGTTCCGCAGAAACCGCGACCCGATGTTTTTGGAACTGCTTTTCAACTACGGAAAGTATCTGCTGATTGCCTCCTCCCGCGAAGGATCGCTTCCGCTCAACCTGCAGGGCGTCTGGAACGCATATACGGCACCTCCCTGGAGCAGCGATTACCATACCAATATCAATCTTCAGATGGCTTACTGGCCGGCGGAACCGCTTCATTTGGGAGAAATTCACAAACCGCTGCTCGACTACATTCCGACACTGGTTCAACCGGGAGAAATCACCGCCCGTCACTATTACGGAACCGGCGGATGGGTCTGCCACACCAGCAATAACCCTTTCGGAGAAACGCAGCCCGGATGGGGAATTGTCTGGGGACATTTCCCGGGCGCGGCCGCCTGGCTCTGCCGTCATTTGTGGGATCACTACCTTTATACGCAGGATACCGCTTTTCTGAAAGAGGTCTATCCGACGGTCAAAGGAGCCGCACAATTTTGGGCCGATTGGCTGACAACAGATAAAAACGGCAATCTGATCTCCTGCCCCTCTTATTCGCCGGAACACGGTACGATTTCCGCCGGTGCAACAATGGATTTTGAAATCGCTTTCGAAATTCTGAACACCGCAATTACCGCTTCCGAAATCCTCGGTACAGACAATACCGAACGGGAAATATGGCGGAGCATTGTCAGCCGGATTCCGCCGCTGAAAATCGGACGATGGGGACAGCTTCAGGAATGGACCGAAGATATCGACTCAAAAACAGATAAACACCGCCATATCTCGCATCTCTATGCTCTGCATCCGGGAACACAAATCTCTCCGATTACGACACCCGAGACGGCGAAAGCTGCCGCCGTCACACTGAAAGCCCGCGGTGACAAAGCCACCGGATGGTCGATGGCGTGGAAAATGAATTTTTATGCCCGTTTGGGAGACGGAGATCATTCGTATAAGCTGCTGCGGAATTTCGTACGGTTCACCGAACGATCCGGAGTAGCTCTTTCGGGAGGAGGCTTTTACCGGAATTTGTGGGATGCCCATCCGCCGTTTCAGATCGACGGGAATTTCGGCATTGTTTCCGCTTTTATCGAATGGGTTTTGCAAAGTCACAACGGAGAAATACATCTTCTGCCTGCTCTTCCTTCCGCAATCAAAAACGGCCGGTTCGACGGTTTTAAAGCCGCCGGCGGGTTCACGGTTTCCGCTTCCTGGAAAAAAGGAAAAATGAACGAAGCCGTTATCCGATCCGATGCCGGGAAACCGTTAACGGTTCGCTACGCCGGCAAAACGGTCGATATCGATCTGAAACGGGGCGAATCGGTTCGCCTCAACGGCAATCTGGAGATTCTTTCTTCGGACCGATAATCACACACTGCCGAAAACGGCAGCTTCTTCAATCGGGAAAGGCGCCCGCCGCCCTTCCCGTCTCTTGACTTTCGCTTCCGACAAAGTTATAATCGCATCATGGCAGATTCATTTCACTGGGCCGATATCACGGCCGACAAAATCATTCGCGAAAAAGGCGACAAAGATCTTTATGTTTGCGCATCAGGCATCACACCGTCGGGAACGGTTCATATCGGTAATTTCCGCGAAATCATTTCCGTTGCTCTGACGGTTCAGGCTTTAAGAGAAAAAGGAAAAAATGTACGCTTTTTGTATTCGTGGGATGATTACGATGTTTTCCGAAAAGTTCCCAAAAACATGCCGCAGCAGGAGCTTCTCGAATCGTATTTGAGACAGCCGATTACGCTGGTTCCCGATGTTTACGGACAATACGAAAGCTATGCCCAATACAACGAAAAAACCCTCGAAAAACTGTTGCCGATCGTCGGTGTCGAGCCGGAATTTATTTATCAGGCTTCCAAATACCGTAACGCCGACTACGCACAGGGCATCAAAACCGCCCTCGACCGGAAAGACGAACTGAAAGCGATTCTGGATGAACACCGGACAACGCCGCTTCCCGAAGACTGGCTGCCCGTTTCCGTCTTCTGCGAAAAGTGCAACCGCGATACGACTCAGGTGACCGGCTACGACGGAGAATGGTCGATTCATTACACCTGCTCCTCCTGCGGTGCCGACGAAACGATTGATTTGAGAAAAACAAAAGCGGCTAAGCTGCCGTGGCGTATCGACTGGCCGATGCGGTGGGCGTACGAAAAAGTTGATTTCGAACCGGCAGGAAAAGACCACCACTCCGAAGGCGGCAGTTTCGATACCGCCAAAAAAACGGTCGCCGTTTTCGGCTGGCAGCCGCCGGTCACGTTTCAGTACGATTTTATTTCGATCAAAGGACGCGGCGGAAAAATTTCCTCGTCTGGCGGCGATGTCATCGGTCTGGACGATGTTCTCGAAGTCTACACACCGGAAATTACCCGTTACCTGTTTGCGGGAACCCGGCCGAACACCGAGTTTGCCATTTCGTTCGATTTGGACGTATTAAAGATTTACGAGGATTACGAATCGTGCGAGCGGCTCTTCTTCACCGAAAACCCGACACCGAAAGAGGCGGCAAAAAAAGCCAAAAGCGACCGCATTTACCGTCTTTCCCAGGTCGGCGACGTTCCCGCAGAATGCCCCTACCAGATTCCGATGCGCCATTTGTGCAACCTGCTGCAGATTCACGACGGCAACATCGAAGCGGTGCTGGCAACCCTGCCGGATTTGAAACCGTCCCAAAAACCGCGGCTGGAGCAGAAATGCCGCTGCGCATGGAACTGGATTACCCGGTTTGCGCCGGAAGAGTTCCGTTTTTCGCTGCGCACCGCGGATGAGGAAAAACCGCAGGCCGACGAGGCGTGCACACGGGTGCTGGCCGACGTCCGCCGCCTGGTTGCCGAAAAAATGGAATCAAGCGACGAAAAAACGTTCGGCGAGCTCATTTACGCTTCGATGCAGGAAAACAATGTCGCTTCCGCCGATTTTTTCACCCTGATGTACCGAACCCTGATCGGAAAAGACAAAGGCCCCCGGCTGATCAACTTCATGTACACAATCGGCAAAGAAAAACTGCTGAAACTTCTGTAATTTTTTCGATTCTTTAAAAAAAAGAGCGGTCTTTTTTCAAAAAGATTCATTCCGGACATTATCTGATACGGAGGTCTTTTATGAAACACACCGCTCTTTTTTGTTTTTCGCTTTTTCTTATTTCCTGTATTCCCTTATCAATCGGGAAGAAAACCGGCCCGCTTGATTTTTCCCCGCCCCGCTTTACCGAGGCATCCGTAACGGGTGCCAAAAGCATCCGGTTGCGTTTCGACAAAGCGTGCACCGTTCTCGATGCAAAACCGGTCATCAGCAGCGGCTTAACGGTTCAAAAGGTGTCGTACCCCGAAGAGGGAATCATTCTTATTGAAACAGCCGAAACGCAGATTCCGGGAAAGGAATATGTCATTGATCTGACTGTAGCCGATGCTTCCGGCAACACGACAACGCTGATGTGGGCCTTTTACGGATTCAATTCCCGAATTCCCAGACTGCAGCTGAACGAAATCTGCGTCAACGGCAGTTCGACCCGACCAGATATGGTGGAAATTCTCTCTCTTTCCGAGGGAAATCTTGCGGGACTCTGTCTCTACCACGGTTCGCCCTCCGACTACAAGTCGCTGTTTATTTTTCCGAATGCGGAAGTCAAAGCCGGCGAAATGATTTTGGTTCATTTCAAACCGGAAGGACTGGCAACGGAGGTTCAGGAAACCGGTGCGTTGGACGAATCGGGCGGGAAACTGTCACATCCGAATGCGCGCGATTTTTGGGTTGAAGGCGGCAGCGGCCTTTCGGGCACCAACGGGGCGCTGGCCCTCTACGATACGCCGAACGGCACGTTAATCGAGGCGTTTTTGTACTCGAACCGCACAACGGCATCGGACACCGCGTATAACGGTTTCGGCAGTGCATCGTTTTTAACCAATGTAACGGAAATCACGGAAGCCGGCGGCTGGCAGTGGTCATCCGAAACACCGCGCCCGGAAGAATGTTTCAATCCGACAAAATCGACATCGACACGGACCATTAACCGACGCCCCGATACCCCTTCCGGCTCCCGTTTCTCATGGTTTATCGGCGCCACGAGCACAGCTTCGTTCGGTGAACCGAACACCGACAAAGAATATTTTTAAAAATTTTATCGAAAAGAATCGAATTTGTTCTTTTCGACCATTATTAATTACGGATGTTTCATCCGCAGGAGGTTTTATGAACAATTTAAATTCCATTTTAATCGAAGGTAATCTGATTAAGGATCCCGTTCTCAAATCGACACCCAACGGAACTCCCGTCTGTCTTTTTTCGGTCGCAACGAACCGTTTTTTTAAACAAAACGATGAACTGCAAAAAGAAGTCTCCTATTTTGATATTGAATCATGGGCTTCGACTGCCCAGTCATGCGGAAGCCTGCTGACAAAGGGACGTGGTGTTCGTATTGTGGGCAGACTGAAGCAGGATCGCTGGAATGATGAAAACGGAAATCCGAAAAGCCGGATTAAAATCGTTGCCGAACATGTCGAATTCAAACCGGTAATCGGCAATCAGACCCGCAGCGTTTCCGAAAAGGAAGTCGAATTTGAAAGCGAAAAAACAGGAGAAACGGAATAAACGATTTGCCTTTTTATCAAATTTTTATTATACTAATATTATCAAGAATACGGAGATAAAAAATGGCAATTGAATTTACAAGTGAAAATTTCGATGCGGAAGTTTTGAAATCGGACATTCCCGTACTGGTCGATTTCTGGGCACCCTGGTGCGGTCCCTGTAAGATGCTCGGACCGGTTATCGAAGATTTGGCTGCCGAATATAACGGAAAAGTGAAAATCGGCAAAGTCAACGTTGACAACGAACGGGAGCTGGCAATCAGCTACGGTGTTTCTTCGATTCCGTCACTGAAATTTTTTAAAAACGGATCTGTCGTTAAGGAATCGGTAGGATTTCTTGCTGCCGACCGCATCCGGGACATGATTAACAACTGAAAAAAGGGAACCTGACGGTTCCCTTTTTAATGTATATCGGAAATATATTTAATTTTTCCGTCGCCTGCCGTCGGCACCCAAATATCGTCTCCGTCCATGAGAAAATCTCCGGGCAGATTCAAATCCCGATCCCATATCGGGTACATCATATTTTCGTCGGTATCAAAACAGAATACACGTCCCGGAATCTCATCCGTTCCGTAATCGGTAACAAATATCGATTTGTCTTCAACAGCAATTCCCCTGAAGCGCCCGGCAGCAGCACCGACAAAATAAGGTATAACCTCATTTTTCGAAATCCGGATTTTCAGATATCCTACCCGGCTGAGCGGTTTTCCGTTTTCCGTAGCGGCCGCACAAAAATAGAGATTTCCGGATTTAAAGAAAAGTCCCGAAACACCCTCAATCGGCTCCAATATTAGAGAATAATAATCGCCGTTAAAGTAAACCCTGTAAATTAATCCGTTTTTGGCATCCGACACCGCAAAAGAAACGCCGTCCCGCAACGGCTCGATATCCGTCAGCATATCCGTTTCCGGCATCTCAAGTGTAAATTCTTCTTTTCGTGTCAGCAGATTAAATCCGCGAATAAACCCGCTGTCCGCAACATAAAGACGGTTATTTAAAACACTCATTCCGCGGGGAGCTTTCAATCCCGAAACCCAGTATTTATCGACAATTTCTCCCTTAGATGTCAGTTTTGAAACGTATCCGTCGTTACTGTTTTGATCGCCGCTCCCCATATTCGAAATAAACAAATACCGGCCGTAAGAGCATACAGACTGGGGTGCCGAAAAACCGACCCACTCATATTCGAAGCGTGTTCCCGAAAAAACCGCTATCGTCACAAAAAGATAAAAACAGATACATAAAATCTTTTGCACGAACAACCTCCGTCCGCGATATTTTATCATATATTCTCTTTAAAAAAAAGAGCTTTCCATTTCTTCGGGAAAAAACGATTGCCAATTCCGTCAAAATGGTGTATATTTATACGTAATGTTAAATAAAAATTATCGCTTGCAGCTTATAAAAGACCTCATCTCATGCGAACGCATCGAATCTCAGGACGATTTACTGACAAAGCTTCAGCAGGAAGGAATTTCACTGACACAGGCGACCCTTTCCCGTGATTTAAAACAGCTGAAAGTCGCCAAAGTTGCCGATACATACGGTTACCGGTATGTTATAAACGAACATCATGAATCGACGGCCCACAAAAAAGAATATTTACGAGATATTGCAAGAGGATTAATTTCCGTTCACTTCTCGGGCAATATCGGCGTCATAAAAACACAGTCCGGTCATGCCGACAGCGTGGCTTTGGCTATCGACAAACTGAATATTCCCGATATTTTGGGAACCATCGCCGGTGACGATACAATTTTTTTCGTTATGAGTGACGAATCCCGTAAATCGGATATTTTATCAAATCTCTCCGGTACAAATCCGGATAAGGAGTCGGAATGAAAGCAGCAATTATCGGAGCTTCCGGTTATACCGGACAAATTTTATTACGTCTGTTGGAAAATCACCCGAAAATCAAGACAGTGATTCCCGTTTCCTCGACAAAAGCGGGAACTCCCGTAACGGATACGGATGCAGCCATCGGCAAACCGATGAAAAAAACGGCGGAGACCGATTTCCGCTATGTCTCGGTCAACGCAGCTGCGGAAATGAAACCGGAAGTTGTTTTCGCGGCACTGCCTCACCTCAAAAGTGCGGAAGTCTGCGCGCCGTTCTTTAACGATTCGGTTGTTATCGACCTCTCGGCCGATTTCCGTATCAAAGACCGGAATATTTTTAAAGAAGCATACGGACAGGAACCGCCCCGCCCCGATCTGCTCGATCAGGCGGTTTTCGGTTTGGTCGAAGTTTATAAAAAGGAAATCAAAAAAGCGTCTCTGATTGCCAATCCCGGCTGTTATCCGACCTGTACGACACTGCCGCTCTATCCCGTTTTGAAAAAATTCAGGCATACGGGACCGATTGTCGTCAACGCTCTTTCCGGCATCTCAGGTGCGGGGAAAAACTTAAAAGAAAATCTGATGTACTGCCAGCGCGATGAAAACTGCGGCGCTTACAATCCGGGAAAACTTCACCGGCACACGCAGGAAATCGAACAGGAACTGAATAAAGCCCGTCCGGGAACAGATATCTTTTTCACTCCTCACCTTGTTCCGTTAAAAAGAGGAATGGCTGTGACTTCCTTTGTCTCCTTTAAAAAGGAACTGACAGACGACATGATTGAATCGACACTGTCCCGTTTCTACAAAAACTCGCCGTTTATCAACATCGTAGGCAGCGGCCGCATCCCCGAAACCGCAGATGTTTTGGGATCCAACCGGTGCGATATCGGATGGCGGATTTTCGGAAAACAGGTTATTTTTATGTCGGTTATCGACAATCTGATGAAGGGAGCATCGGGACAGGCCGTTCAAAATATGAATGTCCGCTTCGGCTTCCGGGAAACCGCCGGTTTGAATCTTTTCGGAGAACTGTAATGGGAATTGCCGTTGTTAAGATCGGAGGCCGTGTTGCCTCCGAAAAAGAAAAAATCATCAATCTTCTGAATGATATGGCTTCCGGCACAGACACTTCGTATATTTTGGTTCACGGAGGCGGTGCGGAAGTGACCTCGGCAGCCGCACGGTTCGGAATCGAGTCAAAATTTGTTAACGGTGTCCGTTTTACCTCTCCGGAAGAAATGGCTGTTGTCGATGCCGTTCTGGCCGGTAAAATCAACAAAGAACTGGTACGAATGGCCGCCCGGGCAGGATTAAAGGGTGTCGGATTAAGCGGCTCCGACGGAAAACTCTTTACCGGCACGGCCGTTGCCGCCGGCTCATGCACCGGCAAAATTACCGGCACCGACACCGGTTTACTCTCTCTGCTGACCGAAAACGGCTATCTGCCGATTATCGCCACCACATCCATGACGGCCGACGGCGCTCCGTTGAATATCAACGCGGACGAAGCGGCTCTGGCTCTTGCGGTTGCTTTAAAGGCGGATCGTCTGATTTACATTTCCGATATTCCCGGCGTGCTGAAAAACGATGCGGTCATACCCGCCTTAAACGGCACCTCGATTGCCGACGAAATAAACGCGGGAGTTATTTCCGGAGGCATGATTCCCAAAGTCAAATCCGCACTCAAAGCGGTCGGAGAGGGCGTCGGTACCGTTATTATCGGCGGATACGAAAACCCGAAAGATTTACAGCGGCTGGAATCGGGTGAAAAAGGAACTTCCATCAGACTTTAATACAACAGGAGAACGATATGAACAATCAGGATGCGTACAGTGTCAATCCCCCGCTTTGCCGCAATTACGCGGATCGTTTTTTGGTATTTGACCGCGGTGAAGGTTGTTATCTTTACGATATTAAGGGCAACCGATATCTTGATATGGCTGCAGGTATTGCCGTCAACGCGCTCGGATACGGTCGGAAAGATTTGGCAGAAATTATGAGCCGGCAGGCGGAAAAAATCGTTCACTGCTCCAACCTCTTTTCAACGGTACCGACACTGGCGCTGGCCCAAAAACTGACAGCAGCATCCGGTTATGATGCTGTTTTTTTCGGAAACAGCGGAACCGAAGCCAACGAAGCGGCTCTGAAATTTGCCCGTATTTATTCCAAGGCCCGGAAAGGCGATCGTGCCGTCGCCTATCTCAGTTTCGAATCCGCTTTTCACGGACGCACGGCGGGAACGCTCTCCGTTACTCCGAACGAGAAATACCAGAAGTCGTACCGGCCGCTGCTGCCCGAATGTCACACGGCTGTTTTTAACGATATTGCCTCTCTCGAAGCGGCTTTAAACGATTCATTTGCAGCCGTGATTGTCGAACCGGTTCAGGGTGAAGGCGGAATCCATATTATGACACCGGAATTTGCAGCAAAACTGAACGAGCTGTGCGCCCGATATGACATTGTCCTGATTGCCGATGAAATTCAGGCCGGTTTGGGGCGAACCGGATACCCGTTCGCATCGTCGGCTTGCGGACTGAATCCCGATATTATCACATTGGGAAAACCCATTGCCGGAGGTCTTCCTCTCGGAGCGACACTGGTCAAAAAGAAAATCAACGATGTCATTCATCCGGGCGACCACGGATCGACATTCGGAGGAAACCCGGTCTGCTGTTCCGTAGCCAATCACATGCTGGATGTTCTTCTGAATCCTTCTTTTCTCGACGAAATCAAAGAAAAAGGAGACTATCTGCACAGCCGGCTTTGCGAATTGCAAAACCGCTTTCCCGAAATCGTTTCGGGAGCCAGAGGCCTCGGTTTGATTCAGGGACTGGTTCTGAAAGATATCAGTCCGGCAGAGGTCATTCGAGAATGTGAAAGCAACGGCCTGATTTTGTTACGCGCCGGCACCGATGTGCTAAGACTGGTTCCGCCTCTTGTTATTACAAAGAATGAAATCGACGAAGGTGTCGGAATTATTGCAAAAGTTCTTTCCGTGATTGCGTGACAAAAATATTACGACGCGACACAAATCGGCTTCGAAACCCGCTCTTTTTGCTTTCGGAGCCGGAAAAGGACTTGATGAAATACAAGAAAAAATGTATATTTATTTAGAGATAAAAATAATTATACATCTTCAAAGGAGATTGTTATGGCAAAAGAAATCAAAAAAATTGTTTTGGCTTATTCCGGCGGTTTGGATACATCCATTATCATTCCATGGCTGAAGGAAAACTACAATAATGCCGAAATCATCGGCGTCTGTACCGATGTCGGGCAAAAAGAAGATTGGGAGGCAATGAAAGAAAAAGCTACTGCTTCCGGTGCTTCCAAACTTTACATTCTCGATATTAAAGAAGAGCTGGCTCAGGATTTGATTTTCCCGATGACCCGCGCCGGAGCGATTTACGAAGGCAAATATATGCTCGGAACCTCCATCGCCCGTCCGTTGCAGGCAAAACACATTGCCGAAATTGCGCTGAAAGAAAAAGCCGATGCGATTTGTCACGGCTGTACCGGAAAAGGAAACGACCAGGTTCGTTTCGAACTGACATTCAAGGCCATTGCTCCCGAACTGACCATTATCGCTCCGTGGCGAATTTGGGATATTCACAGCCGCGAACAGGCTATCGATTATGCACAGGCTCACAATGTCCCGCTCGGAAACATCACAAAGAAAAACATTTACTCCCGCGACTGGAATATGTGGCACATGAGTCACGAAGGTGCCGACCTCGAAGATCCTGCCAACAGACCTCAGGAGACACTGTTTCAACTGACTGTTTCTCCGAAAGCAGCTCCGGATAAAGAAACGGAAATCACAATCGACTTTGAAAAAGGGATTCCGGTCGGTATCAACGGAAAGAAAATGTCCGGAACCGATATTATCATGACCTTAAACAAACTCGGCGGTGAAAACGGAATCGGCAGAGCCGACCTTGTCGAAAGCCGCACAGTCGGAATGAAAAGCCGCGGTGTCTATGAAACGCCTGCGGGAACCATTCTGTACGCCGCGTTGAAAGAACTGGAAATGCTGACACTCGATGCCGATACATTGAGTCTTAAACAACATCTGTCGATTAACTACGCGGAACTGCTCTACACCGGGAAATGGTACTCCCCGGCCCGCGAAGCATTGGAAGCCTTCATGGCCAGCGCCTGCGAATACACGACCGGTTCGGTCACTGTCGCTCTCTATAAGGGAAATATTATTGTTGTCGGCAGAACATCTCCCTATTCGATTTACAGCGAAGAATTGGCTTCTTTCGGAGAATCCTCATACAACCACAAGGATGCGGGCGGTTTTATCAACCTGTTCGGTCTTCCGACAAAAGTTGTGGCTCATGTCCGCAAAAACGCCAAAAAGAAAAAATAAGGAAAAAAAGATGAGTTATCAGGTACGTACGGCAACGGTCCATGATGTCAATGCGATTTTTCATCTGACAAACGATCATGCGCAAGTCGGATTGATGCTGCCCCGAAGCAAATACAAAATTATCACGATGCTTAATAATTTTTCCGTAGTCGAAAATGCGGAGAAAACGGTCGTTGCCTGCGCTGCCCTGACTCCGCTATGGACCGATATGGCCGAAATTATGGCATTGGCGGTTGCCGATGAGTTTCAGGGGCAGGGAATCGGCAGTATGCTTTGCCGCTCCCTGATTGAAAAGGCAAAACAATTGGGATTTCCCAAAGTCATTGCCCTCACCTATCAGGTGGAATTCTTCAAAAAAATCGGATTTTCGGTGACGGACAAAGATCAGTTTCCGCGAAAGATGTGGCGGGAATGTTTGGAATGTCCCAAACTCGAGCACTGCGACGAAACCGCAATGTATTTGGACCTTTAAAAAAAGCTGCCTTAACGGCAGCTTTTTTATTTTTGAGGGAAATCTCAGTAAGAGATCACTCTCAGCTGGAAATAAGCCTGCGGATGGTCGCAAACCGGACATTTTTGCGGAGCTTCGGCTCCGTCGTAAATGTGACCGCAGTTGCGGCAAATCCAAACCGTTTTTTCCGTTTTCTTGAATACGGAATTGGTTTCGACATTTTTCAGCAAAGCTCTGTAGCGCTCTTCGTGTTCTTTTTCGATTTTGGCAACCGATTCGAAAAGGAAAGCAATCTGATCAAAACCTTCTTCCTTTGCTTCTTTGGCGAACGTGGCATACATATCTGTCCACTCATAATTTTCGCCTGCTGCAGCATCTTTCAAATTGTCGATTGTCGACCCGACAGCACCGCCGTGAAGGAGTTTAAACCAAATCTTGGCATGTTCTTTTTCGTTATCGGCTGTTTCCTGAAAAATAGCCGCAATCTGCTCATACCCTTCTTTTTTTGCCTTGCCGGCGTAATAAGTATACTTATTACGAGCCTGAGATTCACCGGCAAAAGCCGTCATTAAATTTTTTTCTGTTTTGGATCCTTTCAATTCCATGGATGTCCTCCGTATTAAAAATTATAATTAGTATAAAGTTATTTATTTAAGTTGTCAACTGTTTTTTTCACTTTTTTAAAAAGTATTTGAACGATTTGGTTTCCGTCCATTTTTCTGACGGTCAGCTTTCCGTTGGGGATAAAAACCGATTCTCCCTCTAAGGGAATTTTTCCGAGTGTCTCAAAGATATAACCGGCCATTGTCTGACTGTAGCGGGAAGGTACCAAATCCGCATCAACTTCTCCGGAAAAGATATCGATTGGTAAATCACCGTTCAGCAGATAGGTATTTTCATCCAGTCTGATTAAACGGCTTTGCGCTCTGTCTTCATCTTCATCGTACAACTCACCGGTAATTTCTTCAACGACATCTTCCTGTGTCACGATTCCGGCCAAACCGCCATACTCATCCAGCACCACTGCCATTTTCAGTTTTTTGATTTTAAATATCGCAAACAGTTCACTGACCTTTTTTGTTTCGGAAACAAAAATCGGATTATATTCTATCGATTTTAACTTTAAATCCGGATATTCTCCCGTTAAAATATCTCTTGCCAGAACAATGCCGCGTATATTTTCGCTGTCCTTATCGTAAATCGGAATACGGGAAAAGGTCGGAGATTCTTTTAAAACCTGTCTTGCCGCGCCGATTGTCATTTCGGCATCCAAACTGAAAACTTCTGTCCGATGTGTCATAATCGATGAAACGGGAATATCATTCAGACGGAAAATCATTTTGACCATATCGTTTTCGTACTCTTCGACCACACCGACATCTTCAGCCAGAGAAACCATATGGAGGATAGCCTCCAATGAAACCGGCTTTTTTGCTTTATTCCATGATATCAGCCGTGTAATGACCTTGCTGAAAATCATGACGGAGTAAACAAACGGACTGAATAAAGGAATCAGAACCGACATCGGAAAAGCTGCCGCTTTCGCAAAAAATTCGTTATGCGCCAGGGCAACCTGCTTCGGAGTCACTTCTCCGAAAATCAGAACAATAACGGTTACCGCCAATGTCGCTATCGTTACCGCCGCATCGCTGAAACGGGCAATCGTATACGCCGTTGCAATCGATGTTGCGGCAATATTGACGAGGTTATTCCCGAGAAGGATTGTTCCGAGAAGCAGATCCTGC
Source organism: Spirochaetia bacterium (assembly GCA_034120015.1). Classification (GTDB taxonomy): domain Bacteria; phylum Spirochaetota; class Spirochaetia; order JAFGXN01; family JAFGXN01; genus CALXOJ01. Next base: position 54,490 of record JAXEIF010000005.1, read on the forward strand.
CTTTTCATCAGACGGGCTACCAAACGGGACGGCAATGACTTGCTTTCTCCCATCATTTTTACGGTAACGAAAGAAAGAGATGTAAATGCCGTCTCGGTCGCCGAAAAAAAAGCCGATAAAAACAGAAGAAAGATAAAGGATCCGAGAAGCATACCGGTTACCGCAGACTGCCGGATTCTTTTCGTTTGGCTTTAATCAATGCCGTCAACTGCTGTTCTCCGAAAGGAAGGTACAAAATAATAAATATAAAAAAAGCCAAAAGAAGCATTCCCGCAATATAATAAGGCCAGGGGCCGAAAACATTGACAAACAAATCAATCATGGACGGAAACTCCGGCTGTCCGTTTATAAACATGTAATTGGCACCGAGAATGCGGTTCATCAGCATGACAAAGAGCATCAGAAGTGTTGAAATTCCCATCGCTCTTAACAGAGATTTCCAGGTAATCCGATATCCGTGTACAATAATAAAATAGAGCGGTACCAGAATCAAAGTAAAATGAATCACCGTAAAATGATACCACCGGACATGAGGAAAGTGATATTCCAAATTCGGTGTAATCAGTGCCTGAAGGGCTCCTCCCAGTCCGAGGAAATAAGACATTTCAAAGAATATCTGTCTCCCTGTGAAAAGCAGAAAAAGCGAAGAATAAAGGGCAAAACTGCACAACTGAAGCGGAAGACTGATTTTTACATCCAGACCATGCTGGATTCCGTACCAGATATACCAGGATGACTCCGCACTCATCATAAAGAATGCCAGACAGATCCTGAAGACAGCCTGAGCTCTGTCATTCCGGTTCTTCATCGCCAGCGGCACAACAATCCAAAGCAGCAGGCATCCGGCCAGCATTAAAAAGTGCTCGGGTGTAAAGGCGTGAAATTTACCGAATTCATTAAAATAGTCTTCTCCGAATCCGAAAAAACGATTCATATATACCTCCTATTGCGATCCGCTATCGCATAAACAACCATTCACGGATATTACCGACGGATACGACGTTCACAGCCTGCCGCAAGAGCCGAGACTTCTGCAGCCGTTGCCATCGACGTATCTCCCGGAGTCGACATCACAAGCGCTCCGTGTGCAGCACCCCATTCGACCGCGGTCTGAGCATCCTGACCGCCGCAAACAGCCGCCAGAAACCCGGAAACGAAACCGTCCCCGCCGCCGACGCGGTCGAAAATTTCCGTGTCGTACACACGGGACTTGTATACCCCGTCGGCATCGGCATAATAACACTGCCAACGGTTATGACTGGTCGAAATCACCGTCCGACACGATGCGCCGGCACCTTTCAACTGAGGATAACGGAGAGTCACTGCACGCAGTGCATCGGGAAACGCAATGGTGCGCAGCCCCTCCATCAGCGCATAGTCCTCCTCGCTGCCAAAAAGATAATCGACATCGGGAATTATTTTTTCAAAAAATGCAGCCGCCGCTTCTCGTCCGCCCCGACTTTTCCACAGCGAGGGGCGGTAATTGATATCAAAGGAAACAGGCACACCGCGTTTGCGGGCAGCAGCTACGGATTCACGAACCGTTGCCGCAGTCGATTCGGATAATGAGGCAAAAATCCCCCCTGTGTGAAAGATTTTCGCTTCCGAAAAAATTTGATCCCAGTCAAAATCATCGGGACAGATACGGGAAGCGGCGCTGTTTCCGCGGTCGCTGCACCCCAACGGCGCGCGCATACCGAATCCCCGTTCCGTAAAATTCAAACCGTTACGAACAGCGATTCCCGTCCCGTCATACGGCACGGTTTTTAACCATCGTGTATCGGTTCCTCCGGCGGTTATCAAATTACGGATCAGACTGCCGACCGGATTATCGGCCAACGCAGTCACAACCGCACTGCGCAATCCGAAACAGGAAGCGAATGCCTTCGCAACATTATATTCACCGCCTCCTTCCCAAACGGAAAAAGTACGGGCATGGGCTATTCGCGAATCGCCGGGATCGAGCCGTAGCATAACTTCGCCGAGTGCAACCAAATCATATTGTTTTTCCATCATTCACTGTCATCCCTATAAAAAACAGATTCAAAATCGGATCCAGCAACGCAGAAAACAGACGGTAATTCCAAAAAAGAACGGTAATTTTGATGATTGATGCCTCCCGTCGGCATAAAGCGGATACCGTAAGAAAAAAAAGGCGAAGCCAGGGCATTCAGATAACCGACACCGACCGCAGCTGCCGGAAAAAACTTCAAATAGCGGCAACCGTGAGCAAAAGCATTCTGCACTTCGGTTGCGGTAAACACTCCCGGAATGTACGGAAGACACCGTTCAGAAGAAACGCGGTAAACATCCTCATTCCAACCAGGTGAAACAATTGCCGAGGCTCCCGCGTCGGAAGCCTCAACTGCCTGATGCGATGTTAAAACCGTTCCTGCCAACAGCGTCAGATCTGGAAATCTGTCTTTCAGAAATCGGATTGTCGATACAGCAAAATCACTTCTCAAGGGAATTTCGACCGTATCGATACCATGTGAGAGAAAAAATGCAGCTACTCTTTCCGCAACAACCTGCTCACAAGATATCAGCGGAAGAAATTGAATTTTTTCCAAATGAGAAAAAAAAGCTGCATCCATTATTTCAATACCACAAACTGTTATACAAACCTATTGAAGATATCTCCGGCGTAAAACGCGCCTGCTCAATGCGAATCCGAACTTTTTGTGCTTTTTGCCTCGGAAACTTTAAAAGTCGTTTGTAACCGATAGTTGTCGACCGTTCAACTTCTTTCCATTTATAACCGTTCCAGACTTCGAGTGCAAATTTCTCGACACGCTGCCCGTTAGCTATGTTTTCTCCGATACTCAGACGGTTAAAATACTGCGAAGAGCCGAGATCAAGTTCAACCGTCATACGATAATCTGCTCCTTCCGGAGTTGAATCCTTTCGCACAGCATTGACTGCTATATTACGGGAAAACACTTCCCGAACGGTATCGCCAAACTCCTTCAGTCTTTCCACGTCTTTTTCGTGGAGCAATCCACGTTTATCCGGCGGAATATTCAAAAGTAAAACAGAATTACGCCCGACTGATTTATAGTAAATATCCATCAGTGTTGACAGTGATTTAACCTGAATATCCTGTGACTCGTGGTAAAACCAGCCGGGACGAATAGATGTATCACATTCGGCAGGATACCATACAGTTTTTTCCGCTTCCGAAACAGAAACACGGTCTCCCAGAAATTCCGATGAGGAATCATATTGATACATTTCGATTTCCTTATTCGGTTCGGTATAATGAAATCCGCCCTCCTCAAAAGAAGATGAAATTTCGTTCTGATCCTGAGCAGAAGCGGGAACAACACTCCATTCCGACTCCCGTGCCAGTCCTGATTCATTTCCGACCCAACGCACATCCGGTCCGCAAACAGCTATAACACAATTAGGATTCTTCTCCCGTATTGTGTTGTAAAACCGATTCCAATCATACATTTGCTTGATCTCCGAATCTACAGCACCGTCAAACCAAAATTCATCAATATCCGGGCCGTATTTGTCGAATATTTCAATAATTTGATTATTAAAATATTCGTTGTAAGCCTCTGTTCCGTAAGTCTTTTCATGACGATCCCACGGAGAAAGATAAATACCGATTTTAATATTTTCGGCACGACAGGCATCCACAAATTCCTGCACCACATCGCCTTTCCCGTTTTTATAGGATGAAGATGCGACGTCGTGGTCGGTATAATCGGAGGGCCAAAGACAAAATCCGTCATGGTGTTTTGCCGTTAAAATGGCCAACTTAAAACCACCAGCCTTAATCGCTTTTACCCATTGACGGCAATCAAGTTGCGTCGGATTAAACATTTTCGGATTTTCTTTTCCGTCTCCCCATTCATTTCCGGTAAATGTATTAATCCCGAAATGAAAAAAAGCAGTCAATTCCAATTGTTGCCATGCCAGTTGCCGTTCATGCGGTTTGACCATCGCTGCAGACCGAATCTTGGCCAAATCCACTGCGCCTTCACGATCTTTCCAGACATCGACATTGCAACCTGCTACAGCTATTATCATCAATATTAATGTTGTCCTTTTCATAAAAACCTCTTCGGTTAATATACCACACACATACGGGAATGTAAATCATTTATTTTTTTATTTAAGTTTTGATTAATTTTTCGTGTTTATGTTGAATTTCCTTTTATTTCTGCTAAAATATTTGTATATGGAGGTTTTTATGAAAAAATGGAGTTTATTCTTACTTGCGAGTCTTTTTGTTTTTTTCGGTTGTACATCGAACGAAACCGATATTACGGGAGCTTCGTGGAAACTGACTGAAATTATTTCCGAAGATTCATCTGATTTGGTTGCGCCGGAAACACTGATCAAAGATACCGACGCCTATTCTCCGATTACCGTCTCTTTCACGGAAACACAGGCGACAGGAACAGCTGTTGTCAACAATTTCTTTTCTCTTGTAAAAATCGATGAAAACAAACTGTCTGTAAGCAATATCGGAGCCACACGTAAAGCCGGATCCCCGGATATGATGAAACTGGAACAGCATTTCTTTTCTTCCTTAATCAAGACCGATCACTTTCAAATCAAAAAAGATCAGCTGATTATTAAAGACAAAAACGATACAGTTCTTTTTGTTTTTGCCATGAACAAGCTGGAGAATACGGAATGGACACTCCTTGCCATGAATGACGGAACGGCTCTGGTTTCCGTACCGGAAGGATTTACTGCCGACATCTCTTTCGGAAAAGACAACAGCGTGGCCGGCAGTAACGGTACCAACCGCTATTTCGGAACCTATACAATCGGGGAAAAAAACAATCTTTCCTTTTCTAAAATGGGAACAACGATGATGGCCGGCCCCGAGGATATGATGATTCTCTCCGACCGGTTTAATACTTTATTGGGCGAAGTGAAAGAATATTCGCTGTCCGGCAATACTCTTTCATTCCGTAATGCCGAAAAGGCTCTTGTCATGACCTTTACACGAAAGGGACAACAGGAAAGCGAAACAAAATAATCGTCACCTTCTTGTACACACGGGTAAATTATGATAATATAAAGCCATACCAGACAGGAGCGATTGATTATGGACGATTCCCCCGGCAGTAAGTGCGACAACTTTTTCCGCTATTTTTAAGCCGGGGGATTTTTTTGCCTCCGGAGATTCAGGAGGCATATAAATGGTTGAAATTTTTAAAACAATCGGACGAACCATAGAAAATATCGAAGAACCGGAAGCCGGTACATGGATTAATGTAGTGGCTCCGACCGAAAACGAAGTCAAAACCCTGGCAACGCAAATCGAACTTGACATTGACAGTATAAAAGCAGCTCTCGACGAAGAAGAGCGGGCTCACATCGAGTTGGAGGAAAACCATACACTGATTATCATTGATGTTCCGATTGAAGACAGAACCGAAAACACCTATTTTTCAACAATTCCGCTCGGAATTGTTTTAATGAAGGATTATATTGTCACGATTTGCACGAAAAAACTGGCTTTGATCGAAACATTCTGCTCCGGCAAATTTAAAGCTTTTACGACACAAAACCAGACACGTTTTCTGCTGTTAATGCTTTTCCGCAATGCCGCCTATTTTCTGCACTATCTGAAACGGATCAATCAAATGAGCAACATCATCGAAAAAGATATGATTCGTTCTTATTCGAACAAGGAAATTGTCAAAATGCTGCGTCTTCAAAAGAGTTTGGTTTATTTTTCCAATTCCATCAAGACGAACGAATCGGTTATGCTGAAATTAAAACGTTTCAGTTTTATTAAAGACAATCCCGATGCCGACGATCTGATGGAAGATGTTGTTATCGAAATCGAACAGGCTATGGAGATGGCCCGCACCTATACCGCCATCATTACGGGAGTTGCCGAAACATTGGCAACATTGGCCGATACCCAGCTGAACCGTACCATGAAGTTTTTAACCGGAGTAACCATTATTCTTTGCGTTCCGTCAATTGTTTCCGGTATTTACGGTATGAATGTCGACTTGCCCGGATCCGGGTTTCCTCACACATTCTGGATTCTGACGGGAGGAATCATTGCCGTTTCGGCTGCTCTGACCTTTTTCATGAAGAAAATGAAGATATTCTGATTTTTAATCTGCACAGAATGAAAAACCCCGCTTAGGCGGGGTTTTTCCGTTAAACACGCTTGTAATTTTTCATTTCATCTCTGATGACCTGTGCCAGAGACTCAATCGACACACGACGCTGCTCCATCGAATCACGGAAACGAAGTGTGACACAGTCGTCTTCTTTCGATTCGTAATCAACCGTCACACAATACGGGGTTCCGACTTCATCCATACGACGGTAGCGACGACCGATAGCTCCGCTCTGGTCATAAAAAACGTTAAAATCTTCACGGAGACGGTTTTCCACTTTACGCGCCAATTCATCGATCCCGTCTTTTTTAACGAGAGGCAGTACCGCCGCCGTAATCGGAGCGACAGCCGGATGAAAATGCAGAACCGTACGTACATCGCCCGCTTCGATTTCCTCTTCCTCATAAGCATCGCTTAAGACCATCAGAACACTGCGCGTCAAACCCGCAGACGTTTCGATAACATACGGTACATAGCGTTCATTTGTATCCGGGTCCAGATAAGTCAGTTCGTTTTTACCGGAATAAGCGTTATGCCGGCTTAAATCGAAATCGGTCCGAGAATGAATACCTTCCAATTCCTGCCATCCCATCGGAAAAAGGAATTGAATATCGTACGCATCCTTGGCGTAATGAGCCAATTCATCGGGACCGTGCTGATGAAAGCGCAAATGTTCCGGATGAATTCCGAGCCGGGAATAATAGTCCATTCTCTCTTTTTTCCAATATTGAAACCATTCTTCATCCGTACCCGGCTTGCAGAAGAACTGCATTTCCATCTGTTCAAATTCGCACGTACGGAAAATGAAATTCTTTGTAACAATTTCATTGCGAAAAGCCTTTCCGACCTGAGCGATTCCGAACGGAACTTTAACCCGGCTGGACTGAACAACATTTTTAAAGTTAACGAAAATTCCCTGCGCCGTTTCCGGCCGTAAATAAATACGACTGTTATCGTCCTTCACCGGTCCGAGATTGGTTGAAAACATCAGATTAAAATCACGCGGTTCGGTAAAAGTCCCTTTTCCGCCGCAGTTGGGACACGGGGCCGTTAAATCAATCTGATCGGCTCTGAAACGGGCTTTACACGCTTTACAGTCGACCAGAGGATCGGAAAAGTTTTCGACGTGTCCGGACGCTTCCCAAACTTTCGGATGCATCATAATGGCCGCATCCAATCCGACTATATTGTCATTCATCCGGGTCATCGCCTTCCACCAGAAATTCTGTATATTCCGTTTCAATTCGACACCGAGCGGACCGTAATCCCATGCGGAAGAAAGTCCCCCGTAAATCTCGGACGACTGAAACACAAATCCACGTCTCTTGCACAAAGAGACTATCTTGTCCATTGTGACTTCTTTTCCCATAGCTAAACCTCTAAGTATACTTTCATCCATTATAAAAGGAAATTCGGTTTCGTTCAAGTGCCAATCGGATTTTTAGAAGAAGAAATTCGTTTTCTATTTGACCGTTCTGACAAAACGAAAACCGCTGTCATTTCTGTGACCCGTCGGCACATCATTGCCCCGAAAACAAATTCGCGCATACTGTAAATTATCGTAGGCGCTGCCGCCCCTCCTGACACGAAAAGCAGCCGGTTCGACAGGACCGGACGGATCGATACAGTATTCGATTTGTCCCTCATGATAAGGGAAATAGACATACCAGTCCCAAACCCATTCGTAAACATTTCCTGACATATTAACCAAACCGACCGCATTATCGCGGTCACCGTCGGAGACAATGTACAAATCTTTTTCTCCGTGAATCCGTCCGCCGGAGCTGGTATCGATATAAATACCTTCGTTATTATAAGCATCCGGAACCCGCGGCGTCGAACCGTACCAGACATACCGGTGAACGGTCTGAATACCGGCTACATTGTACCGCGGTGTAAATTTCCATTCCCCGTTACTGTCGACGGAATACTGATCATCAATATAATCAATTCCGCAACTGTATGCTTCACCGGCCTGCCGACGGCTTCCGTCGATATACCCGGCTGCATATTCCCATTCGGCCTCCGTCGGCAGACGAAATCCGGTTCCCGAACGGTTGAACACAACCCGGTCATACGTATCACGTGACGACGAAGAACTCATACCGGAAATGTCTTTCAGAATATTTTTCACGGCCTGATCGTAATGATCGGTTTCAACCGAACCCGCAACCAAATAAACCGGAATCAGTTTTTCGGGCGGGTTTCCGGAATTATAATATTCCGTCAGTGCATTACACCAGACAACCGCATCGTACCAGGAAATTCCGACAACAGGTAATCCCGCTCCGGGAGTCGCCGCTGTTCCGTAAGAGCCTCCGTTTGCCTCTTTTCCCGGCGAATAAAAGCGATAGCCGCGGGCAACAGCCCATTCATAAACGACACGCCACAGCTCGTATTCGGTTTCAAAACGATACATCAGAAAATCGTTTGTTAATTTGATTTCGCGTACGGAAACGAGCCCGTCGGCTCCCGAAAAATATTCTCCGGACGGAATCATAGACATCGGCAATCCGGTTCCTCCTGGCAAAACAGGAGGATCTCCGACAGGTCCGGCGGTCGGCATTGCTGCTGTCTGAATATAAACAGGTGCCGACTTGACTCCGTCCGCGTTATAAGCAAAAACGGCAAATGTCATTTCTGTTCTGTTCGGCAAACCCGTGATTTCCCGCATCTGTGCACCGGCTACCGAAGGAATATCGAATTTTCCTATTACGGATCCGTCGAATTTCTCGTATTCCGCTTTCAGTGCAGCTGCATCGGCACTCCATAAAAATCCGATGTAGACAGAATCATCGGTTACATTACCCGTCCATTTCAGACAAACTGCCTGATTTCGGCTTTCTGCGGAAAGATTTTTGACCGGCAGGAGTGTTTCGGTTCCGGTATCCGATTCGCCTTCGACCCTGACAGCAACCGCATCTTCCGGCCAGAAAGCATATTGGCGACTGAAAGGCGAAGACTCGGACCCCAATACAAGCATATAATAGAACGGCGTTGTCTGCGGATAGTCCAGATAAACTCCCAAATCAATCGGATTATCGATTTTTTGAACACCGGCAGGCAATGATCCGACGGAAAAGTTTTCCGGATCCAGGACAAATGAATTTTCGGATGAATACAGATAAACATCGGTAACATCTTCCGGCGTCACCCACGACAGCAAAGCCTGTTCCGCATAGCGGCTTACCAGCGGCGGACGACTCAAACCGGCAGGTACGGCATCCGAATACGGTACGGCATAAACAAATATTCCCGCCGACGAATTCCCGGCTTTATCGTAAGCTTTCAAAAGAAAGCCGTACTCAATGCCGTTTTCCAATCCGTCAATGATAACCGACTCCCGATAAAATCCGCCGACAGAAGTTCCTTCCGGTTTGTTCACCGCTTTCTTGTCGGGCAGATAGCCGCGTTTTGCATAAAATATTTCCGTATAATCGTAATCCGTAATTTCGATACTGTTTATACGGGGAAGAAAATACTCTATGCGTACGGCTCCCCCTTTCGGATAATCCGTGTGATTCGCACTGTTTAATATAACCGCTTTGACATCTTCGGGGTCGCCCGGTGCATCACCGTCAGGCGTACAGATCAGTGATACAGGTTCGGATATATTTCCGAAACTGTTAACGGCAGAAACGAAAAAAAGATATTCCGTGTCATTTTGCAATCCCGTTACCGGGGCTTCGGCATAGTACCACTCTTTAACGGCGACCGTTTGCGTTTTTACGGGATAATGGTCCGATCGTCGAACCGTTTGAATCCGGACGGAAGCAATATCGTAACCTCCCGGAGTATACCAAAAAAGTGTCACTTTTTTAAATCCGGAAGAAACCGTCAGTTCCTCAACGGGAGGAGGAACTGACGTATCAATCGGCATGACATCCAAAGAAACACCGTCCGAGACAATTCCGTTTCTGTCGACAACTTTTACCAGAAATGTATAATAAACTCCGTTTTTTAAATTCCCTATAAGAGTCCCAGCCGGATTGATATCTCCTTTCCATTCCGTTAATGCCGTACCCGAAACACCGTACTCGACCGTTACATGAGAATAAAAGTAACGATAATCGGGGTCGATGCGATCCGGTGTCACAAAAGAGAGAATCACCGCGCCGTCCTGAGGAACAGCCGAAAAATCGGTTACTTCATATACGGGGAAAATAACTTTACAGGAAAAAAACAGAATAATCGACAGAAAAGGAAATACACGCTTCATACGGATACGAAAAAGACTCCCGCCTTTCCCGGCAGGAGTCTTACGCTAATCAATAGAAATTATTTATTGATTGCTTCGGGAATCAGACCGGTCCAGACAGGATCCGAATCAAGCCGGCAGTTCCAGTCCATCTGGGCGAATGTCCAGTTCTGTCCCCAAACCTGAAATTCTTTGTCAATGATACTGAATGCGCTGATGCGGATATTCACACCGACACCCATTCCGAATTTCAGGGTCAGATTTTGGTCGGAAGTGACGGCACCCGCTGTCAGATCGATTTCGGCATTGCCCGTGTAATCGGCCGACAGGAATTCGCGAGCCTGCAGATTGGCCCCCAAAACACCGTACAGCATAATTCCGACCTTTTCGTTAACTCCGACGCCGGCATTGGCTTTCGCATTGACGGAAATCGGTTCGACTTCGGGAAGACCGGCATCAAAATATTTTTTGGTTGTCCAGTTTTCGTTTTCATAAACGGCACCGGCACCGAAAGCAATTGTTTCGGAAATTATCAGAGTTGCCCGAACGCTGGCATTAAAGTTGGCATCGAGTCCGACTTCGATAATCGGTTGAAAAATGATAGGGACAGGTCCGGCCATAACCGTAATCACGTTATAATTATATTCGAACAGAGGAACATACGAGCTGTAGCTGACCGAAGCGGACAACGCAATATTCATTTCGGCCTTTAAAGAAGCTTCAAGCTCGATCACAAATTTCTGGAGTTCGAAATTGGTAATATCGATATCAAAATTGAGATACGGATCGATGTACAATTTTCCGTTCAAATCCAATCCGGCATCGTAAGCCGATTCGGAATCTTCGACAAAATCGGCAATCCGTTTGGTTCCCAAATCGATCACAAACGGATTTTCGGGGTCCAATGTCACTCCGCGGGCCAGAGGTTTTGCGGACACGATATCGGATTCTTTCAGCTGATATGTTGACTTAAATTTTAAATCTTTGACCGCATTGGCCAATTGGGTATCCTTTACGCGATAAACCCCGTTACTGACGGAATCGACCGCCAGCAGACGCCCGCCGGGCATATTTTCACCGTTTTTTACAATAATATATTTGGCTCCGCTGTAATCGTTTGCCAATTTGAGCTCTCCCGCCGATGCATCAAATGCCACGACCTCACTGCTTTCGACAACGACCGTGTCTTTACTCAGAGTCCCTTCGCTTTTGACATAATCGGCCGTACAGCCGATCATTGAAAAAACCGCCAAGAAAATCAATAATTTTTTCATAACTGTCTCCTTAATAACTATAATCCCACGTTTTTACCGCTTTGTCAATGTTTTTATCAAAAAGCCGACGATTTTTTACGGAACAATAATGATTCCGTGCGTCTTTTCCGTCCCGCCGTCACGCGTATAAAGGAACATTTTCGTACGATGGGAAAATGTCGCATGTCCGTTTTCATAAAAACCGAGTATATCACACCAATCCTGCTGATAAAAACGGTAACTGGGACACGAATGGCCGACGGATGTCCGTCCGTCGCAATCGGAAATCCAGCGGTTTCCCCGGAACAAAAACGATTCGCCCGCACTGTTTTGAACAGGTGTATCGCTGTTACTGGCGGCCCGATCCCAGCAATTATCAAGCAGAGCATGAATATCAACCGTTCCCGGATAATCACCCTTTACAGTGATCGCACTCTGCCTTTTCAGTTTTTCCGGGAAAGAAACCGAATCGGCCTTCGCCGTAATACCGACGTAATAATCCTTTTTGCTCTTTGTAAAAAGATACAAATAAGCAATTCCCCCCGATATTTTCAGACGGCGACCGTCCCCGTTAAAATGAAAATAATCCAGCAGCGTCGAACGGTTCTTTGTCGGCCAATCGTTTTCGGGCCAATCGGCATTCCAAACACGGTAATAAAAAGCAGCGCCGCCTCCGCCGATCGGAACCTTTCCTCCTTCACCGAAAGAATCATCACCCAAATTGAATCTGCTCTGAAGCCCTCCGATTTCAATCAGAACATCTCTAAGCCACTCCGAATCGGAAAGCTCCCGCATTCCGCCGGCTTTGGCCGTAGCGACAGAATAAATCAGGTTACCTCTGACATCGGACGGATCCGTTTTCCAGCCGCGCCCGGATTTTTCCGTAACGGGACGAATCTGAAAATACCACATATAGGCCGTCTTCAGCGGCCGTCCTTCCCACACCGTGTAAGAATATCCGTTCCGTACTTCCGCAAGAAGATTTTCCAATGAGGCAAAAGAAGAATCCCGGCTGCTGTAAATTTGATAATAATCGGCATTCTCCGTCGGTTTCCAATTCAGTTCAATCCGGTCCGAATAGTCACGCACGGAAGCCGTAAAATTTTCGACAGCGGGGAAATCACGACATAACTGAATGATTTCGGTTTCGGGAGCATCCTCCGGTGAGGCCGTCACCTCACCGTCTTCACTGATACGGGCCGGCACCAGTTTATAGAACGAAATCCCGTACGGCACCGTGATAAATTCATTTTCGTTCACAGGTCCCACGCGTTCCCATTCTTTTCCGTTGCGGTAATCCGACCGGTAAAGAATCATGGCATTGGAATATCCTTTATCTTTTTGTGTATGCTGCCAGCGAAGAGTATATTTTTCGCCGGAAAAATCATCATCGCTTTTATCGGACAAAACAGTGATTCCGTCATAATTAAATACGGAAACATAGCGCTTCACTACCGATTCCAATCCGTCATATATGACGGCAAAATCAAGCGGATATTGACCGGGAGCAGTCATATCAAGAATTCCGGCTTCAGTCAGACGCGCTTCCAGATCTTTGCCGCCGTCATAAGGAACCGTTACGGGAGTTCCGTCGTTCAGACGCGTTCCCCGAATCTCAATTCTGTAATCACTTTCGGGCAGAGCTTCTCCGTTTCCGTCAACACCCTCCGGCGTCGGCAGAAACGATTTTTCGGCAGATCGGGAATAGTAACCGTAGACTACAGATTTCGTTTCCTTTCCTTTGATATAAAATTTCAGCCGGGCGGGAGCCCCCGATTTCATCACGACTTTCCGCCAGTAATGACATAAATTACCGCTGCGGTCGGCTGCCGAATAACGGATAAAATAAACATCACCGCGCCGGGCTGCCGGATCGGGAAACAATGAAATCGATTCGATTTCATTGTTGTCTTCGTTGTACCGAAAAAAAGAGGTTTGAACACGACTCCATAAAAGGTCTTTGTCGCAGTTATCATCGATTCGGGGAAAGCGTTTTCCGACATCAGCCGGTTCGGCAAACTTTTGCCCGGCATTCAGTTCATACGTATTTTCCGGTGCCGCATCGAATGCCTCCTGCCAGGTCAAAGCCGCCGGCAACGGTGTATCGGCAGACGGATTTCCCAATGTCAAAACAGGCGGCTGCTTGTCGACCAGCATCAGTGTCCGACAGGTAAAAGCTTCGATTGCGGCGGCCGTTCCGTCTTTCGAATACCAGTAACATACGGATTTTGTTCCCGGAACATCAAAGGACGGAATTTTCGTACGGTGCAATCCCGAAACCGAAGAAATATCACCGCTCCACGTTTCGGTGCGCAGCACTCCGTTTTCAATAAATTTGACGGTTCCGCCGCATTCGCGATATGTTTTTCCGACACCGGCTTCAACTGACAAAACCGCATCATCGGCAGCCGTTCCCGGCAATAAATCGCCGAAAGGATAACGGTTCAGTTCGATTTCAACAGAACGGACGGATCGGTTCCCGTAAAAGACAAGCCGGCTGACTGTTTGAGCGGCCTTTCCCGAATAGTCAAATCCGTTATAATCGATGCGGTACACACCGTAACCTTTCGACAGGACTGTTTTGACTTCGACAAATTCGTTTTGTTCCAAATCAAAGTAATAGGCTGTTTTCGAAAGAAAATTATCCGGCATTAATCTGCCGTTTGAGTCGATGACAGATGCACCGGGATCAATAAAGATATCGGATGACAATCCTCCGGGCACCGACAGGGGGTTGTCACCTTTCGGTTGAATCACCGGCAATGCGGATGTCGGAAAAACGGGATCATCGCGTACAAAAATAACAATCTCGATTTCTTTGACAGTTCTTTTATACGCGATTCGATATTTCAAAGCATAGCGCCCCGCCGTTCCGGTATCCAAATATCCCGATATCAGCTCAATCTTTCCCGTCAGATCCTTTTCATCTTCCCCCCGGGCACTTAAAAAAGAAAAAATATTGAAAACGGTATTTTTTTCGATTGTTATCTCATAAATCGATGATTCGGCCTTTTCTCCGTTGTAAAAAAAAGAAACCGAATCGGAACAGGAAATCAAAAATAAAAAAATCAGTACCGGAAAATAATACTTTTTCATCTTTATCTATTTTATAACGATTTCGTAAATTCGGCAATAACAAATCGCCGGACAACCGGTAACAACCCGATTTTTCCATGTGATTTTGCACGATACAACGCCGCATCGGCACGATGGTATAATGTTTCGAACGTGTCCTGGGCCAAAACAGGGGTACAGCCGACGGAAATTCCCGGATTTCTGTCGGCATCGATTGACATCGGAACCCGGTTCGGATATACAACAAAACGATTCAATCCATCGACAGCTTTCTCGAAAGACTCGCGGTTATACAAATAAACCGAAAATTCATCGAAACAAACCGGCTGAATGAAGCGGATTGCGAAGGAGAAAGCAGATCGGGGCCGCCGATAATGCTTTTCGAAATATTAAATTCGTATGAAGCGAGCACAACCGAAAGAGCTGCTTTCCGAAAATTCAGTTCATCGATATCGTAGACAGCCCCAATTCCGCGACAGACGCCGCTTTCATCTTTCAGGATTCGCCCCTGAACCCGGCGCCGCTCTTAAAAACGATTTCCGAATAAAGAAAACGAACATACAGAATACTGCGCCGAATTTCATTTCGGATATCCCGATGTGTATACCCCTGATTCCGCATCAGTTCGATTTGCGAAGAAAAAGCCTCAATGTAATCATGTAAAACCGTCACACGGCCGTGAAAATAGAGTTCCCGGATATCGGCAAAGTCGCAGATCTGCCTGCGTATATGATCTTCCGGTCCACCCGACAGAAAAGAGCGAAAAAGAATCGTTCCCGCAACGGTCAGCATAAAAACAGCCGGCATTTTTTCCGCAGTTTTGCTACGGTATCAGACTGAAAAGACCGTTATATTTAATACGACTCAAAAACGACTCCCGTATGTCAGAATATCAAAAAAATCTGTTTTTATTTTAACTCATGCAGGGAAAAGAAACATGATTTTTTTTCCCGAAACTCATTGCGGCGAAATACCGGCCGCAACCGGGAACCGGCACTCCCGCCAGTACCGCATTCGGATAAAGCAGAGCCGCATCCGAAGACGAATCGTAAACGACACTCCATCGCCACCACCCGCCGGTCGTTTTGTCCTCCGAAACATAATCTCCCGGTGCTACAGAGGCCCGTGTTACCAACACCGGAAATGCTCCGGAAACAATGCGTTCGCAGGCACAGCCGAACGCAGCCGCCGCCCCGGCCGCCTCGTCATCTCCCAGTTCAGGCCAGATTTGAATACGGCGACAACCTTCTTCCGTTAACAGGCGGGCGGCAAATGCATTAACGGCCGGAAGCGGATGGGCAGCGGTCAAAACCGCATCTGCCGGATAACGAAAAGCCAGCTGAAAGAAAGATGTCAGCCGGAACCGTCGAATACCGCCGGCCGCCGCCTTGTCAATTCTCTCCTGAAAACCGGAAATATCCGGTTCGGTAACAAAAAAAGGAAGAACGGCTTCGTCTGTTTCGACTGTAATGTCATCGAGAGGATCGCTGCGCAGAGCCGGACTCCCGTCAGGTGTCCGGGAGTCTCCGAATACGGTGACAAGATGATCTTCCTTCCGAACGCGTCCGAATGCGGCCGCATCTGCCGTCACCGTCACACGCCGCGGCTTTTCCCGTACAGGCGGATCTGTCCACAGCGCTTCCAATTCCCGCCGCCACTGTTTTCTGACGGATACCGGTACAAAAAAATTTCCGGAAACAGAAGCCGTAACAGTTCCCGCTTTCCAGTCATTTCCGCCGCAATGCGCCAGAAGCATTTCCAAATCGCCTGCCGAGACAGCCGCCGTACGGGCCGGCTCCGCACAATAAGAAAAGAGCTTTTCTGTTTCGGGATGCCCCGTTACGGACACCCGCAAACCGTCGGCCGTCAGCACCGCGGTCAAAGGTATCGCTTTACGTTCGTCGAACCGCTTCATCCGTTCCAACGCTTCGGCCGATTTGCCGATTTGAGAGCCGACACGGTACAAAAGTCCTTTTACGGATGATCGGAACGACATTCCGTTGTCTTTTTCCGCCGAACCGACCGTAAATGTGAACGTCCGACGGACGGGAACGAATGCGACGCTTCGTCCGTCGCATTCGATACGTGTTAAAGTCACAATTCCCGATCCGGTACTTTCCGGCAGGCGCAGTTTATCTCCGCGTCGTATTTCGGTGAGCGCACGCGCCTTCCAGCGGTTTCCGACAACCGATAAGGCTTCAGCTGCCGCCTCGCCGGCCTGCACCGACGGCTTTCCGAGCAGCGATGTTCGACTGCCGCGGGAATAAAACCCGATACCCGACGGACGCACCGCACCGCCTTTGAGAATCCGCTCTGCCTCGTCTCTCAATTTTTTATCGGAGGCATCACCGTCCAAAAGCATGCGATAAGCAGTCACTGTCTGACGGACATAATCGGCCCGTTTAAGGCGGCCTTCTATCTTGAAAGATTCGATTCCGAGTTTTTTGAATTCGTGAATCAGGGGAACCCCCTGCAGGTCGTCGGGAGAAAAAAAGGGTCTCATCTCTCCCGCTTCATTACGGTAAAGACGTCTGCACGGCTGCTTGCATTTTCCGCGATTACCGCTGTAACCGCCTTGCACGGACGAAAAATGACACATTCCGGAAAGACTGCAGCACAGAGCTCCGTGAATAAAAACTTCCAATTCGGTCGGCCGGTTTTCGGCCATACCGGCGATTTCACTTAACAGCAGCTGACGCTCCAATATCACACGGGAAATGCCGAGTCGGGCAGCCATTCTCAGTCCGGCACTGTTATGAATTCCCATTTGCGTCGAGGCGTGAAGACGAAACTCCGGAAAATAATCGCGGCAGATTTTCAGCACACCGAGATCCTGAATAATCAGTGCATCCGGTTCAAGTCGGGACAAAGATTCAAGCTCATCAACGAGATCTCCGATTTCGGAATCCTTGATCAAAGTATTCATTGTTACATAAAACTTTTTACCGTTATCCTTTGTATACCGGCTCAGGCGACTCATCTCTTCGTACGTAAAATTACGGTTACGTTCACGTGCATTAAACCGGGACAAACCGGCATAGACCGCATCCGCCCCGGATTCGAACGCCGTTACGGCGCATTCCCAATTCCCCGCGGGAGCCAATAATTCCGCCATTTTTCACCTCGAATCCACTATAACCGCTAATTATCAAAAATGCAAAGGTTTCGTTTGAAACTTTTCTTCTTTTCTGATAATGTAAGGAATGGACAGAAAAAAAATCGAAACGGCTGTGACGATGATACTTGAAGCCATCGGTGAAAATCCCGAAAGAGAAGGTCTGAAAGACACACCACGGCGCATCTCTGCCATGTGTGAAGAAATCTTTTCGGGAACCGTTCAAAATGCAGCCGATGCATTAAATATCTTTTTCGAAGCGGAAGGAGATGATCCGGTAGCTGTAAACGGAATTCCGTTTCATTCAATGTGCGAACACCATCTGCTTCCCTTTTTCGGAACGGTTTCGGTTATTTATCTGCCGCGTGACAGAAAAATTACCGGTCTCAGCAAAATCGCCCGTGTCGTAGAATCGGCAGCCCGCCGTCCGCAAATTCAGGAAAATATGACGGCACAGATAGCCGATGCGATTGTCGACAAACTGAATCCGCTCGGAGTTTTGGTGACTGTCAGAGCCGAGCATCTTTGCATGTCCATGCGCGGTATCCGAAAACAGGGATCCTCAACCATGACACTGGCTGCCCGAGGAATTTACCGGTCCGACGACGCACTGCGCCGCGAAGCACTCATGCTGACGAACGATCCGAAATGAATCGAACACTCTCTTACGGCCGGTTTTCACTTTCTCTGGGCGAAACACCCCTGATGATGGGAATCCTCAATCTGACGCCCGATTCGTTCAGCGACGGAAGCGATTTTACCGACCGAGAAAAGGCTCTTAACCACTGGACGCGAATGACGGACGAAGGTGCAGCCATTATTGATATCGGGGCGGAATCGACCCGACCGGGAAGCAGTCCGGTTTCTGTCAGAGAGGAAATCCGACGGCTTTCCGCCGTTCAAGAGGCAGTGGGCGCTTCGACCGTACCGGTTTCGGTCGACACATTTAAAGCGCGGACGGCCGCGACGGCTCTCGAATGGGGCGCCTGGATGATCAATGATGTATGGGGATTTCAGCATGATCCCGAAATGGCATCTGTCGCCGCTTCCGCAGGATGCCCCGTCTGTCTGATGAGCAACCATTTCGGATATCCGGTAGGCTCTGATATCATGGACGATATCAAGAATTTTTTATCCGTTTCGATTAATATTGCCATAAAAGCCGGCGTCAAAGAAAACCAAATCGTATTGGATCCGGGCATCGGCTTCGGAATGGAACCGCAACACTCGTTTGAAGTTCTGCGCCGTTTAAAGGAACTTCACACATTCGGTTATCCTCTTTTACTCGGAACATCCCGCAAACGGATGTTTGACAGCCTCTTCCGGAGTACACCGAAAGAACGGGCAACCGCCACAGCGGTGACGACAGCAGCCGGAGTCGCTGCCGGCGTCGATATTTTCCGCGTTCATGATGTCAAAATTAACCGGGAAGCGGCATTAACGGCGGCCGCAATCTGCCCCGACAGAAGGTATCCCTATGAATAAAATCGCACTCAGCCTCGGAACCAACATCGGCAATACAACAGGCAATATGCAGCGGGCTCTATTGTCCCTTTCGCAACTGCCCCATGTCAAACCGGGATTAATCAGCAGCGCTTACATTACCGCACCGGTCGGCTATGAAAATCAGAACGATTTTTTAAATCTCTGCTGCTTTGTCGAAACCGATTTACCGACCGACATTTTTCACAGCTATACAAAACAGATCGAAGACGATTTCGGCCGCATCAAAACCGTTTTAAACGGACCGAGAATCATCGACATTGATCTGCTGTTTTTGTCTTCCGGAGAAAAAATCGAAACAGATACTCTATTAATTCCTCACCCGCGCCTTTTCGAACGCGCTTTCGTGCTGGCTCCGTTATCGGAAATTGCCGGAAGTGACATCATTTGCGGCCACAGCATAACCGCCTGTCTGAGTGAATCACTGAAAACACAGCGTATTGAGAAAAATGAGAAGCTTTTATTCGGTAATATCCTGAATCAGTTCGTCAATCATACTTTGTGAGATATCACCCCGCCGTTCGAAAGCCAAATCACGGTTGGAACGCTGCAGTTTCTTTATCAGACAGCTGATCATAATCAGCAGAATCTGATTCGACGCACTCTGGTATTCTTTCATGAATTTCATGAAATTCTCTTTTTTTATTTCCAGAATTTTTGTATCCTCGACAGGCATGACATTATCGACACGTCCCATGCCCGGGAAAATTCCGGTTTCACCGACGGTTTCTCCCTCTCCCAATGTACACAGATAAACTTCGTGATCGTTCTCCCAAATGGAAACATCTACACAACCTTTGACTATAATAAAGAAACTTTCCTCAGAGTCAGAGTCTCCGTCATCTTTTCGTATTTCCTTGTATATATAGTCTTTTTTATTAAATTCCAGGATTTGTCCGATTTCAATTAACTTTAACAGACCTTCGTCGGGAAAAGAACGAAAATTCGGTGTTTTTTTCAAAGCTTTCAAAACTGATTCGTTTGTTATCATCTCTCACTCCTTTTAATGTTTTGGCGACGGAAAATCGGCTTCGTACCGGTCGAGAATATTTCCGATTGCAGCCATATCTTCGCCAGCGATTTTAATACCGACCGCGCTCAAAGCTGATTCCGCCTGTTTGGGATCGGCAGCCCCTGCCAGCACATGCGTAACACCGCCGACATTTAAAGCCCACGCCATTGCAAAAGCGGCACAGTCCAATCCGTATTTTTCGCGAAACGGCCGCAACTCCCTCAGTAAAGCGGCTGCCCGTTCCCGCTTTTGCGGAACAAATCGCGGCGACTGTGCGCGTAAATCGGATTGCGCGTAAACTCTCCCGACAGTCGTTTCGGAAGCCAAAAGCCCCGAAGCCAGAGGAGAATAGGCCCAAAAGGCAATTTTCCGGCGATGACAAAAAGCGGCATTATTCCGTTCGGCTTTCCGGTCCAACAGGCTGAACCGTTCCTGATTCGATGCAACCGGAGCCGTTTTCAGAAAGCGCAGCATCTTTTCCGTCGAAACATTACACAAACCGATTTCGCGGACTTTTCCTTCTTCGCGAAACTTTATCAGGGTTTCCGCTATATCATCCCACGGCGTCACACCGTCATACCAGTGCACCTGATATAAATCGATATAGTCGGTTTTCAGCCGCCTCAGCGACATTTCCAGTTCCCGACGCATTGACTCCGGATTCAGCCATAACCGAACCCGATACGGACCTCCGCGCACAACCGCATTTTCGTCCGATTCGAAAGCACGCGTCCCCGAATCGGTATTCCACACCATACCGCATTTATCAGCCAGACACAGCCTGTTGCGGCGACCTGCCACCGCTTCGCCTATCCACTCCTCAATACGTCCGAATCCGTAAACCGGAGCCGTATCAATTCCGTCGATTCCGCTATCGAGAGCGGCGTGAATCGTTCTGATTGCGGTTTGTTTGTCCGCACCTCCCCACATCCAGCCGCTCAAACGCCACGTTCCCAGCACAACCGGACAGTGAGGCAGAACACCGCTGTACTGTTTCATTATTTCTGAATCCGGGTCTTCTTTTTCCTAACAACAATTCCCATCGAAACGCCGAAACAGAGAATCAGTACCAGAAAAACCGCAATTCCGTACTCATAAAAAAACCGCCCGACAACGGTTCTTTCGCCGTAGCTGATCGAAGCCGATATACATTGTTCGATTGCCTTTTCGGCACTCTTCTTCCGAAACGCTTTTTCGGTCTTGACTTTTATGTATGTGCACGCCTTTGTCGTATAAACATCGAAAAGCGCATCTCCGACCGCATAATAAGTTCCTTTATCGCGAACACAAACCCACAACAGTGCATAGCGGGAATCATCAATTCCTTTCAGAAGAGTTCCCGTTGCTTCCGTAATATCGTTTGTCGATGTGTAAATTACACGCAACTGAATTCCTGTTGTTCGGATAAATTCTTTGATGCGAAGATTCTGCTCATTGACAAACTCGGGCGAAAACGTTCCCGTCTGATCAATCAGTCCGGGAATTTCAAAATCGATATACTTTTCCCGATCGGCAGCATCTTTCGGAACGGCAAAAAGGGTCAGCGAAATTAAACTCAAAATGAGCGCGAAAATTCGTTTCATATTTTACTCCATTATAAAGTCAGGTAATTCGTTTTGGTTATCGGCCGCCGGAGGAAAGGATGAAGCAAGCAACGCACGGCAGGATTCCACCGCTTCGGCAACTGCTTCTGCCGGGCGACCCTGCTTCATACCTGCCGCAATACGGTCGGAAACACTCTTCCACGTATCGGGGGATACCTTATCATTGATGCCCTTGTCAGCCAGAATCACAATCTGATGTTCGAACAGCGAAATGAAAATCAAAATTCCCGAACGGTTGACCGTCCCCGAAACACCGTAACGGACAAAAGAATGAACCGCGCAGGATGTGACGGCCTCATCCATTCCACGCTTCCCGGCCAGCAGTCTTAAAAACGGCGGAAAGATTTCGGGCAACAGTATAAGCAAAAGAGTCAGAAGCAGATAAGCTCCGATAAAAATCAGCAGATCGTAACGGCTCACCCCTGACCGCAATGTAATACCGACCGTAACCCAGCCCGTTACAAAAGCAATCTGACACACCAGCACCCATTTAAAAACAGACAGACGATAACGGCTGCTGTATGAACGCACAACGGGAAGAACTTCACCGGAAGTCACTTTCTCGACGGATGCAACTGCCTCTTTAATTTTGGCCACATCTTCACATCCGAACAGTTTTCTTGCATAATTTTTCATAAATACCTACCACCGGCCCGAAGCCCCGCCTCCGCCGAAACTGCCGCCTCCGCCGGTAAATCCGCCGAAGCCGCCCCGTCCGCCGCCGAAACCGCCGAAGCCTCCGCGGGATCCGCCGATAAAAAAGCCTCCCCCGAAGCCGCCGAATACAAGCGGCAGAACCACAAACCAAATCACAATCAAAACAATGACTGCGAAATCGCCTCTACCGCTTTGGGGCTCGGACAATACGCCCTCTTCCCCGATCGCCAACCCGGTCACTGTTTCGGCCGCTGTCAGAAAAGCGGCGGCATATTTTTCCTGACGAAAAAGCGGAATCATCTGCTCGCGAATAATCCGTCCGCACTGCAAATCGGTAACCGCTCCTTCCAAGCC
Source organism: Spirochaetia bacterium (assembly GCA_034120015.1). Taxonomy (GTDB): domain Bacteria; phylum Spirochaetota; class Spirochaetia; order JAFGXN01; family JAFGXN01; genus CALXOJ01. Next base: position 77,368 of record JAXEIF010000005.1, read on the forward strand.
GTATCCGACCTCTATCCGGACTTCCCGCTCCGCAGCGGAAGCCAAAATGACAATTCCGTTATCGGAACCGGCCGAGCCGACTCCGTTGCGACGTCCGACTTCCAACGTGTACTCTTCAATCGACCGCCCCTGTAAATCGGGAACCGTGACCGCAACAATCTGATACCCGTCCTGCGACTGCATCTCCGTTAAACGGGCAACCAACTGCCGCTCCTCAGCCGGCGAAAACCAGCCAGCACCGTCGTAAACAGGTGAAGTCAGATGCGGAACATCGAATGCCGCTGCCGCCATCACCGTCACCGACAGCAGACAAACCGCAAAAAGCCGTTTCTTCATCGATTAGAATTCCACCTTAGGCACGGCTTTTGCTTCTTCGGAAGCCTGAAAATATTCTTTCCGTTCCAAATGCAGCAGAAGCGAATTGGTCAGACTGTACGGAAACTGACGAATCATTCCGTTAAAAGTACCGACCGCATCATTATAATCTTTGCGGGCAACCGCAATCCGATTTTCCGTTCCTTCCAGCTGAGTCTGCAAATCGGTAAAATTGGCGAGACTTTTCAGTTCGGGATATTTTTCCACGGAAACAAGCAGACGGGACAACGATGACGAAAGAGCCTGCTGCGACGAAACATACTCACTCATTTTTGCCTGATTCGACAAATCCGAAGGTGTCAGTGTCACCTGCGTTGCTTTTGCCCGGGCCTCCGTCACCATGGTCAGTGTTTCCTGCTCCATGACGGCAGCCCCTTTAACCGTCGCAACCAGATTCGGAACCAGATCGGCACGCCGCTGAATCTGACTCTCCAGATTCCCCCATGCCTGAAAAACAGCCTCTTCCTGAGCCTGCATGCGATTATAGCCGCACGAAACCAGTGAAAAAACCAATACTCCGAACACCAAAAATCCTGTCAGACGATGACTCATACTTTTCTCCTCCGTTTATTATAACACGCAGCCGGCCAAAACACTACAAACATTTTTATCACTGTCTGTAATTTTCGAAAAATCGGGACAATTTTCCCAAAGAAGCTTCCAGCTCAAACTGATTCGGTAAAAAAACAATCCGAAAATGATCGGGAGAAGGCCAGTTAAAACCCGTTCCCTGCACAAAAAGAATATTTGTTTCGACCAGAATATCGTAAATCAGTTTTTTATCATCCGTGATTCCGAATTTTTTTATATCGACTTTAGGGAAAAGATACATCGCTCCTTTCGCATTCACACAGGAAAGTCCGGGAATGGAAGTCACGGCCTGATAGCAGATATCCCGCTGCACTTTCAGCCGTCCGCCTTCTTTTGTCAAATCATAAATACTCTGATAACCGCCCAAAGCGGCCTGAACAGCAAACTGGCCGGGCACATTGCTGCAAAGGCGCATATTGGATAAAATCCGCAGTCCTTCTATGTAATCTGCCGCCGTATCACGATTACCGGAAAGCATCATCCAACCGACACGAAATCCGGCAGCGCGGTACGCTTTCGAAAGACCGTTAAAGGTCACCGTCATAATCGAATCGGAAAGAGAAGCCGCCGGAATATGCTCTGCGCCGTCATAAAGTATTTTCTCATAAATCTCATCGGCAAATAAAATCAGATGAAATTCTTCTGCCAACGCAACAATACGGGTAAGAATTTCACGCGGATAAACGGCCCCCGTCGGATTATTGGGGTTGATGATCACAATTCCTTTTGTACGGGAAGTAATCTTTTGCCGCATATCATCGATATCGGGATACCATTCGGATTCTTCGTCACACCGGTAATGCACGGCCTTTCCTCCGCTCAATGTAACGGCTGCCGTCCACAGAGGGTAATCGGGCGACGGAATCAGAATTTCGTCGCCGTCATTTAACAGTGCCTGCATCGATAACTGAATCAGTTCACTGACCCCGTTCCCGATAAAAATATCATCGATTCCGACATTAAACACACCGCGGGTCTGATAATACTGCTGAATGGCTTTCCGGGCCGGAAAGATTCCCTGACTGTCACTGTATCCGACCGCATGATGAATATTCTCGACCATATCGCAAAGTAATTCGTCCGGCGCATCAAACCCGAACGCTCCCGGATTTCCGGTGTTCAGACGAAGAATTTTGATTCCGTTGCGCTCCATTCGAATCGCTTTTTCCAAAACTTCGCCGCGAATATCGTAGCAAACATTATCCAGTTTATGTGATTTTATAAAAGTTCTCGTTTTCCGTCCCTGTCTCATTCTTCCAGATATACCACATTTCCCGATCTCTTTCCACCTTTTCTTTTTCGGAATGTAGCAATTTTTGTTAAAAAATTTATAATAGGAATAATGGATTACGACATTATTGTCATCGGCGGAGGGCACGCCGGTATCGAAGCTTCGTTAGCGGCCGCCCGTCTCGGAAAAGAAACACTGCTGATTACGCAGAACATTGACACAATCGGAAAGCTGTCATGCAACCCGGCCGTCGGGGGCCTGGCAAAGGGAAATATCGTTCGGGAAATCGATGCTTTGGGCGGAGAAATGGCAAAAATCATTGACCGTTCCATGATCCAGTTCCGCATTCTGAATCAGACACGGGGGCCGGCTGTCCAGTCTCCGCGAGCCCAGGCCGACAAATTTCTTTATAATACAATAGCACGGCAAACAGTTCAGAATCAGAATCATCTGTCTGTTTTTCAGGATACGGTGACCGGTTTTCTGGTTTCCCGCGACGGAAAAAAAATTGAAGGTGTGACAACCGAACGGGGTCATCGGATCGGCGCCAAGGCTGTCGTGATGACAACCGGCACTTTTATGGAAGCCAAAATTTTTATCGGCGATTACGAGGCCGAATCGGGGCGTTTGGGCGAACCGTCGGCCAAAGGACTCGGGACATGGCTTCGTGAATTCGGTTTCACGGTCGGCCGCCTGAAAACGGGGACGCCGGCGCGCGTTTCACGGCGGTCGATTGATTTCTCCGAAACGGAACGGCAGGAGCCGGACGCGGTGATGCAGCCGTTCTCCTTTGCCTACGACACGATCAGCCGCCCCTCCGTCGACTGTTACATCACGTATACAAACGACGAAACCCACCGCATCATTACGGAAAACATGCACCGTTCCCCGTTGTACGGCGGAAAAATTGTCGGCACCGGCCCCCGCTACTGCCCCTCGATTGAAGACAAAGTTCACCGTTTTCCGGACCGCGAGCGGCATCAGATTTTTATCGAACCGGAAGGATTGGATTCGGATGAAATGTATCTGAACGGGATTTCGACATCGCTTCCGGAAGATGTTCAGATTCGTTTTCTGAAAACACTGCCGGGATTAAAAAATATCCGCATCTGCCGGCCGGCTTACGCGGTCGAATATGATTACATCGATCCGATGCAGCTGAAACCGTCGCTCGAGTCACGCCGCCTTTCCGGACTTTTTTCGGCCGGTCAGACAAACGGCACATCCGGTTACGAAGAAGCAGCCGGACAGGGGCTGATGGCCGGCATCAACGCGGTTCTGAAACTCGACAGCAAAGAGCCGCTGATTCTGACGCGGTTCGAAGCATACATCGGTGTCCTAATCGACGATCTGGTCACACTCGGCACGAAAGAACCGTACAGGATGTTCACCTCGCGAGCCGAATACCGCCTCAATCTCCGGCATGATACGGCCGACCAGCGGCTGACACCGAAAGGATACGAAATCGGATTGCAAAACAAAGAAGCCATGGAGCGCTTGCGCCGCAAAACGGAACAAATCGACGAAGTTAAAGAACTGCTGCGTCAACGAAAGGTGAAAGAAGCGGAAACCGAATCACTCGACGGCATCCGCCACGCCGGGCGCTCTTTTTTCCAAACACTCAAATCACCCGAAATTACGATGAAAGATCTCACGGCTCTGGAACCGGCACTGACCCGCTATCCGTCCGTCATTCTGAATCAGACGGAGCTCGATGTCAAATACGAAGGATACGTTTCGCGGCAAAACGATCAGGTCGAAAAGATGAAACGGATGGAAGAGATGCGCATTCCGGAAGATTTCGATTACGATGCGGTCGACGGACTCTCTTCCGAATCGCGGCAAAAATTTAAAACCGTGCGCCCGCTCTCCATCGGCCAGGCGGGACGGATTTCCGGTGTCCGCACTTCCGATATTGCCGTCATGATGGTGGCGCTTTCGCGTAAGAGGACCCCGTGAACCGGTTGTGGGATGAGGCATTTGCCGCTTTCGGGTTGAATCCGACCGAAACGCAACGCCGGCAGCTGATTCAATACACCGCTGAACTTCAGTCCGTCAACCGCAAACTGAATCTGGTGCGCGCGGCTGACGAGGGAACACTTCTGCGCCGTCATCTCTTCGACGCCCTGGCCGGACTGCCCGTTTTGGGCACCGCCGGACCGGAAACGGCCGCGGATGTCGGTTCGGGTTGCGGCATTCCCGGAATTCCTCTTGCCGTTTTTTGGACAAACACACGGATGACGTTAATCGAACGCTCGGCAAAACGGGCGTCGTTTTTGAGTTATGCAGCGGCTGTCTGCGGCTTAAGCGACCGTGTTACCGTCGAAAACCGCGATTTGAAAGAACTTAACAGGGAATTTGATCTGGTTACATTCCGCGCATTCCGACAGTTTGACGAATTCATCGCACCGCTGTTGAAAATCACGAAACCGGGAGGCCTGATTGCCGCGTATAAGGGAACGGAAGAATCTGTGCGCGGCGACCTGAACACTTCCGCCGTCGCTCTTCCGACAGCGGAAATCAAAATAATCAAAAATCCTTTTTACGAGGCCGAACGCCGCCTGCTTCTCATCAGAAAAATTTAATTCAGTTTTTTCAGCAAATCTTCAAGCTGAGAGCCTTCGATTAAATCGATGTACCGGGCCTCCGTAAAGCTTTTTGCCGCATCGGAAAAAGTTCCCGCTGTCAGACAAAATCCCCGATTGATTTTGCGGTCTCTCATTTTTGCATAGAATTCGCGAATCGGCACTTCATCAATCGTAAAATTGCTCCGGTAAAAACGCAGCAGAACATTGTCTTCCCATTTGGCGGTTTCGATATTGGCAAAAATTTCCATGTAACGGTTTGCCGAAAAAGAAGATTCCAGAATCTTGATTGTCGCTTTCGGAAAAATCAAATCAATCAGACGCCGGCAAATATCACTGAACTCGCCTTCTTCCGCAAACATATAACCGGAAAGTCCTTTATTTGAAGAAATGGCACCGTATTTTTCGAGAAGAAGCCGCACATCTTTGTAATCCGCTTTGACCTTACTCAATTCGGTAAAAATATTGATGGCTGCCGTCAGTTCATTCTTTCTCAAATGAGCAATTCCCGTCCGATACTGCAGCTCCATCGATTCCTCGTATCCGAGGTTCCGTGCCGACGCTGCCTGCTGAAAGAGGGATAATGCTTCGTCGTTCATCCCTTTGGAAAGATAAATTCCGCCCGCTTCCATGCAGGCCAAAGATCCGTATTCTTCATCATTTCTCAGATAATTGAAGGCTTTCAGGGCTTCCTCATTTTTTCCCATCTGACAGCAGCATTTGGCCACGCTGTAAATCAGTTCATGATTATCGGGTTCAAAGTCGAGACAGGCCGACAGCAGAGGATAAGCTTCGTTATATTTATTTAATCGGAAAAGACACAATCCGATGTATTTACGAACCTGCCGGTCCCGGGGCTGGAGCTGATCGGCAATCTTAAAGCGGATAATGGCGGTATCGTAATTTCCCCGCATATATTCAATCATGCCGAGCGTCGAAGCGGCGGTAAAATCGGAACGGTTCATCAAAAAGGCATCCGCCACATATTTGTACGCCTGATCCAGATGACCGGTTTTCATCAGACTGATTCCGTAACGCAGAGAAATGTGAAATCCGTCCAACCGCCGGTTCACCATGGCACCGTTTACCAGAATGGCATATATCTGAGCCGCTTTCGCATAATCCCCCATTTCGAAATAGTAATTGGCCAAATCCTGTTGGGACTTGGCATTCTTCGGGAGCGGAGCGCCTTCTTTCACTCCTTTCGGTTTTCCTCCGGAATTTCGGGAGGAAGACGTCGAGACTTTTTCCATACGGAAAAAAACGGAAAAAGAAAGAACAATAATAATCAATACAATAATAATAGGGACAAAAATAATCAGTATGTCGACAAAACTCATATTTTATTATCGGTTTACCTGACTGGAATGTCAAGTACAAATCCGAAAATTCAAAACCCCGTTTGACTTTCCTCTTTTTTCAATGTAAATTGGAAGAAACCAAACTCATCGGGAGATTTTGAAATGTTCTTCGATCCGCTTTACATGATGATTATGGCAGTCTGTCTGATTCTTTCCGCCGCAGCATCGTTTAAGGTCAAAACCGCATTCGCTGCCGGTAAACGAATCGGAATTTCTTCGGGACTTTCCGGTGCCGAAACGGCCGAACGCATTCTGCGCGCAAACGGAATCACCGGTGTTTCCGTTATCCGGGGACGCGGTTATCTGACCGACCATTACAACCCCGTCAACAGGCGGCTGGTTCTCAGTCCGGAAGTTTATGACGGCACTTCGGCTTCGTCGGTCGGGGTGGCGGCTCACGAAACGGGTCACGCCATTCAGCACGCCGTCGGGTATAAACCGCTGCGCTTCCGGTCGGCAATCGTCCCGCTCGTCAACATCGGCTCCTCGGTAGGGCTGTGGATGGTCATCATCGGAGTAATTCTCGGCAGCGCCTATCAGGCAGCCTCCGGTCATTTGTCGCTGGGATATTATCTGGCTCTCACGGGTGTTATTTTGTATGCAACCGTTTTTCTCTTTTCGTTTATAACGGTTCCGGTAGAAATCGACGCCTCACGCCGGGCTTTGAAGGAACTGCAGCGCGACGGTATCGTCCGGACGGAAACCGAAGCCGCTACGGTCAAATCGGTTCTGTCGGCCGCCGCACTGACTTACGTGGCCGCCGCCGTCGGATCGCTGCTGCAGCTTTTTTATTGGATTCTGCGTTCCGGCATTCTCAACCGCCGCGACTGAGGCCGTTATGGAAAAACGGATTATTTTGGCGTCGGCCTCACCGCAAAGAAGGCAACTGCTGTCATTACTGTTCCCCCGCTTCGAAATTCGGCCGACGGAAACCGACGAAACCCTCCGCAGCCGCAACCCGAAACGGGAAACGGCCCGCCTTTCGCGTTTGAAGGCGACAGCCGCCGCCGAAGCGGCCGGCGGTTCCCCGGAGATTCTGATTATCGCCGCCGATACACTGGTGGCCGCACGCGGACGGCTGCTCGGAAAACCGGCATCAAGGGAACAGGCGGCGGAAATGCTTGATTTACTGGCCGGACGCCCCCACCGCGTTGTCACCGGTTTTACGCTGCAATGCGGCGACAAACGGATAACGCAAACTGTCTCGACGCGGATTTTCATGACCGCACTGACCCCCGAATGGAAAGAAAGGTATCTGGATACGAACGAATGGAAAGGTGCCGCCGGCGGATACAGAATTCAGAATTCGGGAGAATGGCTTTTTAAAAAGATGAACGGTTCCTATTCAAATGTTGTCGGACTGCCGATGGCTCAGCTGCGGACGGCTATCGACCGCTTTTTTCCGTCGTTTTTGTCACTTCCGCCGGAAGAATAACGCGGTTTCCGGGACGAATCCCTTTTTTGCGAAACTCACCGCGGTTGACTTCGAGTGCGTAGCGGGCCGGTCGCGACGACGGTACGGAAGTTAAATCGAACGGTTCCATGTCGAGAATCTCGATAATAATGCCGTCGTCGCCGATGTAAGCAATAGAAAGCGGCACCGATGTGTTTTGCATCCAAAACGAAAGCGGTTGTTCCGATTCGAAAACGAACAGCATACCGCAGTTTTTCGGCAACGATTCGCGAAACATCAGCCCGCGCGCGCGTTCGGCCGGAGTCACCGCCAGCTCAACCTCAAACCGGTGCCCGTTGATAATGACTTCCGGCATCTGTCGGCAGGCAACCGCAAGGCATGCAAAAAGCAGAACGGCGACTGTTTTAGCGAACTTCACCGGCAGCCTCCGTTGCGACGGCGTTTTCCGCCCCCGGCATCGCGGTTTCGGGGACCGCGTCCGCGTTATCGCCGTTGCGGTCGGCCGCTCCGAACTGACGCAAAAACTCCTGCTTCCGAAAATATTCACTGTCTTTACGGATTTCCGACTGATCCAGAAGTTCCCGGTGAACGGCCGCATCCAAAAAAGAAAGCGTCAGCGGTTTAAGCAGAGTCATTCTCGAAGAGCCGTTATCCCATACAATGCGACTCGGATTCAGCTCCGAATGAGGACCGTACTGTTCCGTTAAAGTTGTAAACAATGTATAAAAGTCGATCTTCCGGCGGTTAAAAAAGACAGTCATCGAATAAAGACGGTCTTCATAAAACTGAAACACCGCGCGGTCGATAAAACGGATTCCTTTGCATTCGAAAACCGGGAGTTCCGTATACGGCAGCATCGACTCGGTAAAATGGCGGTAGGAAAAATCTTTGCTTTCCGACAGTGCCGTTTTGACGTCGGCCATGGACATACCGAGGCGCAGGTTGCCGAATCCCCACGGATCCCCCGCACCGCGGTTTTCGACGGGGGCTTCATCCCGCGTTTCCGGGGCAGCCGATTCGGGCATTGAAGAAGATGCCGCCGGTGAAGTCTCCGCAACCTTTTCGGCCGGAAACAAATCTTCCTCCGGTCCGACATAATCGCCGATTTCCGGCTCGGACTGCCAAAAACCCCAATCGTCTGCTTCCTGAGAAAATCCGTAAAACGGTAATCCCGTCAACAATATCAGATAAAACAAGCGATTCATTGATCCTCCTTCAGCATAGCCAGAAAACGATTTTCGTCGACAACGGTCACCCCTGCCGCCACCGCTTTGTCCAACTTGCTTCCGGCATCGTGTCCGGCCAGAAGATAATCGGTTTTGGCCGATACCGACGACACAACCCGGCCTCCCCGCTTCTCGATTTCGGCTTTGGCCAAATCCCGCGGTTTAAAATGATCGAAACTGCCGGTTACGCACCATGAACGTCCCGTAAAATAAGCGTTTTCGGTAATCTTCTTTTTTTCCGACCGAAACGACAGACCGACATTTTTCAACGCTTCAATCAGACGACGCATTTCGGGGTGATTCAAAGCCGTCATCACCGAGTCGGCAATGGACGAACCGATTCCTTTCACCGAATCAAAAACATCCCGTTGCTGTCTTTCGGCCGCATCCAGCCATAAGTCGATAGAATCGAGTCCCGAGTCAATCAAAAGCGAAGCGGTTTTCGGCCCCAGTTCGGGTATACCCAGAGAAACCACAACCTTTTCAAACGGCTGCTTTTTGCTTTTTTCGATACCGTGTCGTATCTGGGCAATCTTCTTTTCGCCGAAACCGTCATATTGAAGCAGCCGGTCGTAATCAAAGAGATAAATATCTTCTATAGAAGAGATAAAACCTTTGGCAATCAGAAAGTCCATCGTCTCTCCGCCCAAATTTTCGATATTCATCTGATCCCGACCGATAAAGAATTTTAATCGTTCCCGTTTTCGCGCAGGACATTCGGAAGAAGGACAGAACTGATGAGCCCCCGCTGTCAGGACGGGAGTACCGCACTCGGGACAGCGGTCCGGCATCCTGTAAATCGGAGCTCCTTCGCATTTTTCAATTACCTGCTCGACGGCGGGAATCACATCGCCTCGTTTGGAAACCTGAACTCTGTCTCCGATCGATAACTCCAGCATATCGATATAATCCTGATTATGCAGTGTGACATTCGAAATAACGGAACCGCCGATTTCAACCGGAGTCACACGGGCAACGGGAGTCAGCCGACCGGTACGCCCGATCTGAACATCAATCCGTTCGACAACCGTTTCTCCGGAAGGCGATTCGAATTTGTAGGCAATCGCCCATTTCGGATGATGCCCCGTGTAGCCGAGGGTTTCCCGATCCCGTAAGGACGACACCTTGAAAACAAGACCGTCAATTTCATACGGCAACAGGAAACGGGTTGCCGTTTCCTCCGCAATAAACGCACGTAAAGTGTCGCCTCCTGCCGTCAAAAAACGTGTATGGGGATTCAGGCGAAACCCGTACTGCTGCAACCGATCCAAAACTGCGGCATGATCCGACAGCGGTTCTTCGAAAAATCCTTCGTAAACAAAAATTTCCAGCGGAACGGCGGCCGCTTCGCGGCTTTGCTTGCGGCGGATAATTCCGGCGGTCAGATTGCGGGGATTGGCAAACGGTACCTCAAGCGTCCGGTTAATCCGTTCGAACGCCTGCTTCGGCAGATAAATCTCGCCGCGAACGGCCAAATGTCCTTCATACGGAATGCGCAAGGGGACCGATCCGATGGTTTTTACATTATCGGTCACATCGTTTCCGACAAAACCGTTGCCCCGCGTTACCGCGTGCATCAGTCGCCCCTCTTCATAATAGAGAACAATCGAAATGCCGTCGATTTTCTGTTCGGCCGAAAAAAGACTCCCCTCCGGCAGCTTTTTCATCCACGCAGCCACCTCATCGGGAGAATAGGCCTTATCGAGACTGAGAACCGGAACGGTATGACGGATTTCGGGAAAATCGGCTTCCAAATCGGATCCGACACGCCGCGTCGGTGAATCTTCTGTTTTCAGATCGGGACAGGCGCTTTCCAACTCAACCAGGCGGTCGAACAGTCTGTCGTATTCGCGATCGCTGACGGAGGGATGTCCCAGCACGTAATATTCGTACTGATAACGCCGAAGATTCTCCGCCAGCCGCTCCGCTTCTTCCCGAAGATGCCGGTCTGCTTCCATTTTACCGTCCTATAATCGGGAAAGCATCCGTAATCCGGAATGATTTCAAATAAAGACGAATTACGCCGATTTCGTCGGGAGTTACGGGTCCGACCGCAACTTTATATGTCGTCTTTCCGTCGGTTTCCGTGCGAAAAACCAGTGTCGGAAAAAGCTCTTTTAATTTTGCAGCCTGACTCTCAGCAGCCGCCTCCGTCCGGAAAGCACCGGTCTGTACATACAAAGCTCCGCTGATTAACGGCGAATCGGGGCGTTCCGGTTCGACGATGAGAATCGGTTCGGGTTCCGGTTCGGGTTGCGGCTCCAATTCGGGTTGCGGCTCCAATTCGGGTTGCGGCTCCAATTCGGGTTGCGGCTCCAATTCGGGTTGCGGCTCCGATTCGGGTTGCGGCTCCGATTCGGGTTGCGGCTCCGATTCGGGTTCCTTTACATTCATTTGAACAATCCGCGGTTCGGCCACCTCATCGGGTGTATACGCTTCTTCCCGCACAATGGGATCTTCCACCCCGGTTCCCGATACGGTTTCCGGCAAGCCTATTCGGGTCAGACGAAACAGATCATTAATCCGCTTCACCTGCGTTGTATCGTCAATGATCCGGTAACAGTCACTTTCGATTTCGGGGTAATGCGACAGTCCGATTTCCCGTCCGTTGACACTGACTGTTACATTCCGGGGCCGCGGCATATACGATTCCGCCGTCAGTTCGCGTTTCCAAACCGGAATTTCATCAACCGTACGCGTGTACTCGGCATCGGGAGAAGTTTCCGTACGATCGTAAATATAACCGGGACGCTCGATTTCCACTTCGGGAAGCGGCGTTTCACGATGTGCGGCAGAATCGTTTTTCACCAGACGATCATCAATATAATTCATCTCAAAAAGAGACGGATCGGGGAGATTGTTTTTATGCCATTCGGAAGATGAAGCCGGTTCGGGGGTTTCGTGACGCTCGTTCAAAACCAGCCGCTCTTCTGAGGGTTCATGCCATTCGGGGATCGGCAGCTGTGCCGACGAATCCGGCGACGGCTTTACCGGAACGACTGTGTCGACAGTCGTCGTCAGAGACGGGACTTCCTCAACCCGTACGGAATCGGGCACCCGGGAATCCTTTTCCTGTTCTTTCTCTTTTTCGGCGATTACCGCTTCCATCTGCTCCCGATTGATTTCCGACTCGGTATAAAAAGGGACAAAAATGTCTTCACTGCCGTTTAAAAAAGAAATATAACGGACGGAAAGAGCAGCTGTACCGTTAAAAGGAACTCCGAGATTCACAGCCAGAACACCCGAAATGACACCCTCTTTATCGACCGCCGTATTGCGGCGAACCACGGCCGTCGATTTTTTTAAATTGCTCAAATTGGTCACCTCGACAAAGGCTCCGTCGATTAAGTCCTTGTGAGAAACAATATATCCGTTTCCGCCGTATTCTTCCGGCGTCAAAACACGGCAATTCAGTTCCACTTCGGTATTCTGTGTAAACCCGAACAATGAGGAAAAAAGAAACAGACACAAAACGATTTGTCTTTTCATAAATTCAGACCCCTCTTCTTTTTTTCGGCAGGAAGCAAAAAATGTTCAAGCAAAAAATATCCTTTTCTCTTGTGGAAATTACCGATTCTCTATATAATAATGTCATTATCTTTTCCGGAGTGTACGAATGGAACAGGATACGAAAATTTCCATGTACGATGTTCTTCTGATTTTGGCAAAAGGCAAATGGATGATTATCATTCCCGCTGTTTGTGCCATGATTTTTGCATTCACTTTTGCTACAATTACCCAAAAAATCGATCCGAGGAAATCGGCGATGCCCGACCGCTATACATCGACCTGCGAAATGGTATTTATGCAGACGAGAAATCAGAACAATCCGTTTTCGCAGGGGGGAAACACCAATCCGATGGCAGCATTGCTCAGCCTTTCTCCCGGACAAAATATCAATACCGTTCTTTTGGAAAGACTGCTTTTCGGAGAAACCTTTCTGCTCGAACTGGCCGCTTCTCCCGAATTCAATTTTTACGAAATTTACGACATCCGGCACCCTCAAAAAACCAATCTTCTGAACAAACTGAAAAATTCCTTTCAATTTGAAATCGATGAAAAATCTTCGATCATGACTCTCAGTTATACCGATGTCGACCCCCAGCTGGCATGGCGCGTTCTTTCCAAAGCCGTACCGCTTCTCGAAACCCGTTATAAAACTCTCTATAAAAATCAGCTGGATGAAAAATTCTATTTCTTTAACGAGCAGATCAAAGAGGCCGAAACCAACCTGGCAAAAGCCAACCAGGAGCTGTTTGCTTTTCAAAAAGCCAACGGCATCTACAATTTCGAATCTCAGGTTCAGAATCAGTTTTCCATTTATACAGCTACAAGCAAGGAAATTCTGAACAAGGAACTGGAATTGGAATTTCTGACCGAATACCGCCCGAAAACCGATCCGACGGTCATTCAGAAAGTAAAAGAAATTCAAAAATCAAAAGAACTTCTGAAAGAATTCGAAACCGGATCCGGCCGTTATTCGATGAATGTGATTCCGATGAATAATCTTCAGGATCTGTCGGCCCGTTATGCGGCTCTGAAACGGGAAGTCGAATTACGGCAGCAAATTTATCTGCTTTTGCGGCAACAGCAAGAAGCGGCCCGTATGGAACAGTCCGGAGAAATTTCCGCGCTTCAAATTCTGGAATATCCTCAAGTGCCGGAGATCAAATCGGGACCTTCCCGCGGCAAATTCTGTATTTTTGTTACCGCAGCCGTCATCTTTCTTTCCGTGTTTTTTGTCTTTTTTAAAACATTTGTCGGAATGACAATGCAGAATAATGAAGACAGAGAAAAAATCGAAGCGGTGAAGAATGCTCTGAAAATAAAGGGATTCGGAAGACGACGAAGAGGTTTCTGATGCAGGCTCCGGAACGCAAACGGATTATTATCATCGGAGCCGGCAGTGCGGGAAAGGAAATTGCCGCCGAAACCGAACGAAAGCCGGTACTCGGACAGACGGTTTGTTTCATCGATGACGATAGCGAAAAAATCGGAACCGACTGGAACGGAATTCCCGTTTACGGACCGATTACCCGGGCAAAGGAAATCATTCGGGACAACAGCGCGGAAGAAGTGATTCTGGCGATTCCCTCTCTTCCGAAACAGCGCTTTCGCGAAATTTATGCCCTGATTCAGCGTTGCGGTATTCCCGAACTGAAATTTTTGCCGACCGTTTCGCAAATCATCAGCGGCGATGCGCGTCTGATTCTGACACGAAATATTAATGTCGAAGATCTTCTCGGACGCACACCGGTTACGATTCCTTTACAGGAAAGCCTTCGTTATCTGCACGGAAAACGTGTTCTTATTACCGGAGCCGGCGGCAGTATCGGCAGCGAACTGACACGGCAATTACTCTACGGCGGCGCACAACGCCTTTACCTTCTCGACAACTGCGAAGAACATTTGTATAAAATTCAAAATGAATTGCAGCTTCTTCAGTCGGACGGCATAGGCGCCGACGCCAAAGTTGTTTCGGTTGTCTGCAATTTACAGGACAGAGATCACATCGAATCGCTGCTTCAAAGGCTCCGTTGTGATATCATCTTTCACTGTGCGGCCTACAAACACGTTCCTATTATGGAAGAAAATCCGGTCGAATGCATTAAAAACAACGTTTTCGGAACGGAAAATCTGGTTGCCGCTGCCAAAAAATTTCCGGTCAAAAAATTTGTTTTGATTTCCACGGACAAGGCAGTCGATCCGTCCTGCACTTACGGTGTTTCCAAACAGCTGTGCGAAGATTTAATTTTACAGGCGAATGACAGTCATTCGGAGTTTATGGTCGTCCGATTCGGAAATGTTCTGGCTTCCAGCGGCAGTATCGTTCCCCGTTTCAAAAAACAAATCGAAGCCGGCGGACCGGTCACTCTCACCCATCCCGATGTCAGCCGTTACTTTATGACGATTCCGGAAGCCAGCAGCCTCGTTTTGCGCGCCGGCGGCATGGGAAAAGGAGGCGAGACTTATATTCTCGACATGGGAAATCCGATTCTGATTCGGGAACTGGCCGAACAGATGATTCTTTATAACGGATTCGAACCGTACAAAGATATTCCCATTACCGTTACCGGCCTGCGGGAAGGTGAAAAACTGACCGAACGGCTTTATACCGAATCGGAAACCGTGACTCCGACCGGGTACCCGAAAATCGGCCGCCTGAACCGTGCCCCCGCCGATAAACCCGATCTGTCGTCTTTTTTGGAAAAACTGCGCCCGATCTGCTTTCTGAGCGATACACAAAAAGAGCATTACCGAAACCGACATCTTCTGCGGGCGCTGCTGAAAAGCTACGCACCGACACTGCAGGACTTACCTCATGAGCCGGAAATTTAAAACCGTTCCGTTTGCCAAACCGGATATTTCCCGAAAAGACCGCCGTGCTGTTGATCGCGTTCTGAAAAGCGGCTGGATTACAACCGGCAGCGTCTGTACCCGTTTTGAGGAACGCTTTTGCCAATTTCTGGATGTGCCGTATGCTTTTGCCGTCAGCTCGGCAACAGCCGGTCTTCATCTGGCACTTCTGGCTTTGGGAATCGGAAAAGATGATATCGTTATTGTCCCCGCCATGACTTTTGCCGCTACTGCGGAGGCCGTTCTTTACTGCGGAGCCGTTCCGGCTTTTGCCGATATTCAACCACGAACACTGAATCTCGACCCGATCTCGATTGAAACAACCATCGAAAAATACGGATCCCGCGTAAAAGCGGTCATACCTGTCCACCACAGCGGCCGCTCCTGCGATATGGACGCCATTCTTTCAATTTGCCGCCCGCACAATATCAAAATAATCGAAGATGCCGCCCACAGCTTTCCCGGTACATGCCGTAACCGTTATCAGGGCACCATCGGAGACATCGGTGTTTATTCGTTTTACGCAACAAAAACAATGACCACCGGAGAAGGCGGTATGATCGTTACACACGACAAGACAGCGGCGGATTTCATCCGCAAAGCCCGACTGCACGGTATCGATCGCGATGTGTGGAACCGGTACTCATCACCCGATGCCCCCCCTACCTACGACATCGTTTGCCGCGGATACAAGTATAATCTGACTGATGCGGCAGCCGCACTCGGTCTGTCGCAAATGGATCGGGTCTTTTCCATGAAAGCTGCCCGCCAAAAAATTGCAGCGGTCTATCAAAAAGAATTAAGCGGACTGCCCGGCATTGTTCTGCCGCCGTTCGACGAAGAATCTTCTTTTCATCTCTATGTCATTCGAATTCGGGACGGCCGCCGTGATGCGGTTTACAACGCTTTGAAAAAAGCCGGCATCTGCTGTTCCGTTCATTACCGTCCGCTTCATCTGATGACATACTTTGCTTCGGTTGCGGCCGAAACAGCAGCCGACCTGCCGGAAGCAACAAAAGCTTACAATGAAATTCTGTCTCTGCCGCTTTTCTCGGGAATGACGGAAAAAGAATTAAAATATTTAATAGCGGTTTTTAAAAGAACCGTGTATAATATATTCAAATGAATATCGATTCGGGTGATTATCCAGATTATGTCAGCGACATCCGCAAAGAGAACATGCTTTATGCGGGATTTCTCCGTTCACCGATTACGGAAGGACGCATTTTAAGCATTAAAATTCCGAATGAACTTCCGAAAGGAGTTTCCGTTTTTCGGGCATCCGACCTCAAAAATAAAAACTTTATTACGGTCAATAAGCTGAAAATCCCGCTGCTGGCAGCAAAAGACATTCACTACAGAGGAGAACCTGTCCTTCTGATAACGGCGCCGTCCAAAGAAGAATTGAAAACCGCCCGGGAGTCGGTCGAAATCGAATATCGGGAAAAAGAAATGCTCGAATCGGTTTTTTCGGATCTGAACGGACAAACCGTTCTCTATCAGACATCTGTCTGCGAAACCGATCCCGATCAGATCTCTCCGCCGTCAGCCGAACCGACCCTGATGAGTTCATTCAACACCCCGATTCAGGAACATTTTTATCCCGATTCGCAAGGTGTTTTTGTCGATTACGCTCCTTCAAAGCTCAAGGTCATTATTTCGTCGGAATGGCCGAAGCACGTCAAAGAAGCCGTCATGCATATAACGGAGCTGCCCGGTGACAAAGTTATGGTGATGCCGGCAAAATCGAGCCCCGCCTTTGACGGAAAAATCTGGCAACCTTCCATCCTGGCGGCTCTGGCGGCATTTGCATCTGTCCGTCTCAGAAAAAGCATCAAACTGCTCCTTTCGAAAAGAGAAGACATTCTGTATTCGGGGAAACGGGCTGCCGGTCTTTTTTTTATCGATGCCACGCTCGGAGACAACCTGAAATTCCGTTCACTCAATTTCTCGTTCACCTACTACTGCGGAGCCTATTTCCCGTTTACCAAAGAAATGATTGAAACCGCGGCTTTCGGCGCCCGCAATTTTTACAAATCTCCTTTTTTGAAAATCCGGGGAGAAGCCTGTTCGTCCAAAGCCCCTCCGACCGATTTTTTTTCGGGGATCAGCCTGCCGCAATTCTTTTTCGCGACGGAGATGTTTGTCAACAGACTGGCTAAAACAAAAGAAATTTCACCGATTGAATTACGGCTGGCCAACCTCAATCATTCATTTTTCAGAAACATCAATCGGGAAAAGAAAGATATTTTCCCGATTTTACTGGCCGATCTGAACAACCGATGTGATTTCACCCGCAAATATGCCGCATACGAGCATATGCGTAAGAAAAAATCGACAACCTTTCCAGTCTCCGTCATTCACGGCATCGGATTAAGCACTGCATTTCAGGCAAACGGACTCAATATAAACCGGGGACAGTTTAATCAGGTTGTCCGTATGAGTTGGTCCACCGAGAGAACACTCAAAATTACGGTTCCTTCAATCCCGGGCAGTCAGGAAACACGCGACATATGGAAAGAGTCGGCATCGGCTGTTTTGGGGATTCCGGTAAAAAACATAGCCCTTTCCTATTCGTTTTCCGATGAAGCCGCAACAAACGGACCGGCACTTCTCAGCGGCAATATTTCGACAATTAACCGGCTTATTAAACTGTGCGCATCAGAAATCCGGGAAATGTGGGAAACCCACGGAAAAGATCGGAAAATCACCATTGAAAAGACATCTTCCGACTTACTGACCCGCAACAAAAAGAAATATCTCTATACATCGGCAACCTGCGGCGCTGCCGTTGCGGAAGTCTCTGTCAAACTGCTGACAATGGAATTGATTATCGAAAAAATTACACTGATTGTCGACTGCGGTTATATCAACAACAAAGCAGTAGCCCGTCAGAAGATCGAAAATGCTGTTATTCAAAGCATTTTATGGGCCACCAAAGACGAAAGTTACCAAAACCTGATTAACGAATCTCTCTTTTACTATCCGGGGATCGATCGAATCCCCGAAATTGAAATCGTTTTTGCAGGTTCTGAGACCGGATTTGAAAAAGGAATCGGCGAAATTGCCTACAGCCTGATTCCGGCAGCCCTGCTTTCGGCTGTCGGGCAGGCTGTCAACAGAGACTTAAAAGACATGCCGATCAATAACGAAAGAATTTTTAATATCGGAGAAGCTGCAACATGATGATTACATTCACTCTTAACGGTGAAAAAAAAACAGTTGACGTTCCCGGAACAAAAAGAGTTATCGATCTGCTGCGGGAACATTTCGGACTGCAGAAAACCAAGGCTTCCTGCTACCAGGGATCGTGCGGTAACTGCTCCATTCTTCTCGATGACCATATTGTATCGGGATGCACACTGCTGGCATTCGAACTGAAAGATCGGTCGGTCATGACCGCCGAAGGCTATATGAAGACAGAGGAATATCAGAGAATCAATCGTGCCTTTACCGAAAACAGCTACTACCCGTGCGACTTCTGCCGTTGGGGGAAAATTTTTGCTATTCACGAATTTATTCATTCCGATGAAATCTCGAATATTTCTTCGCTGACACAGGCACTGAAAGGGAATCAGTGCACATGCACAAGTCCGACACTGTTACTGTCCGTTGCAGAGCAGATTATCAAAACGGAGCGGGGAACAAATCCCGGTTTGAAACATGAACGCATCATCCGAAAGTAACAGACTCATACTGGTATACACTCCGAATCATCTCGGCGAAGCTCTGGACCTGCTGGGCAAAAACCCGGATGCGCTTATCTACGCAGGAGGAACCGATATTCTGGCAAAACAAACGACACGTATGCCTGTTTTCGGCCGTCAGATTATTTCCCTGCGCCGTGTTGAAGAATTACAGCAGATGAAGCGATACGAAGGCTTTGTCGAAATCGGTGCTGCCGTCTCACTCGGAGAAATCCTGCGACGAAAAGAAGCCCGCTTTCTGCCGCCGATTGTCAAACATGCCATCCAGTCAATCGGCACCCCGGCACTGCGAAACACGGCAACAATCGGCGGCAATATTGCCGTTGCCGACCGCAAACTGCTGCTGTTGCCTGTACTGCTGATTCTCGACTCGTTTCTGGAAGTAAAATCACGTCAGACAACCCGTTTTATGGAAATCAAACGCTTTCTCGACGAAAACAATACTGTCAGACTTCAGCCGGATGAAATCATTACAAAAATCCGAATACCGACCGGTCGTTTTAATCTTTTCGGCTTCTCGACACTGCCCGGATGCGTTATCCGCACGCAGGATTATTTTATGATGTGCTATGTCGCCCGAAAAAACCGATCGGTTTTGGAAAAAATCAACTTTGCATTTAACATCGACGGTCGGCACATTGTTCGCATCAAACAGTCCGAAGACCGGCTTATCGGGAAAAAAATGCCGCTGATACCGAACGAGATTCGTGAAGAAGTCCGTTTCTTTGAAGCAAAAATCGAAGCCCGCCTGCCTCTTTTGCCGGTTTACAAAAAGGAACGGATAGTCAATTATTTCCGTCTGATGCTGACACAGGAGCTCAACAGAGTCGTATTCTCCGAATAAATATTGACAAATTAAAAAATTAAGGTATCATAGAATTTCGCACCGGTAAATAAAGAAATGTTTCGACGGGAGGGCGAAAACATGGCTGTAAAATTCATCCACCTGCATAATCACTCGGATTACTCTCTGCTTGACGGGGCGGCATCCGTAAAAAATCTGGTCGCCAAAGCCGTCGAATTGGGAATGTCCCATTTGGCACTGACCGATCACGGAAATATGTTCGGTGCTATCAACTTTTATCGTGCCGCCAAAAATGCGGGAATTAAACCGATTGTCGGGTGCGAAGTTTACATTTATCCCCCTTCCCGATTCGAACACAAAGCCGACGAAAAATATTATCACATGATTCTTCTGGCCAAAAACAATACCGGTTATAAGAATTTAATTAAGCTGGTCTCTGCCGGCTATCTCGACGGATTTTATTACCGTCCGCGTATCGACGATGAACTCCTGAAGAAATATCACGAAGGTTTAATCTGCAGTTCGGCCTGTATTGCCGGCGAAATTCCGCGACTGATTCTCCGTAACGAATACGAAAAAGCAAAAGAACGGGCTCTTTTTTACAAAAATCTGTTCGGAAACGGCGATTTTTATCTGGAGGTAATGAATCACGGTATCGAAGAAGAGCTGCGGGCCAATGAAAGCATTTTCCGTCTGGCCGAGGAATTGGACATTCCGGTCATCGCTACCAACGATATTCATTACGTGGAACCGGATGACTACAACGCACAGGACACGCTGATTTGCATCGGAACCGGGCAGCTCAAACGCGGTGCGGAAACGGGAACCTCCGACGAACAGGGGAAAAAGGGTAAAGATACCGAATCGGCCCGCTTCGAATTTAAACAGCATGAGTTCTACTTCAAAACACCGGAGCAAATGGCGTCACTCTTTCCCGACCACCCCGAAGTGCTTGAAAACACCGTCAGACTGGCCGAAAAATGCAATCTGGAAATCGAATTTCCGGGCGGAATTCTGCCAAACTATCCGTTGCCTGAAGGATTTAATACAGCCGAAGATTACGTACGTTATCTGACGGAAAAGGGTTTAAAGGAACGATACCCCGTTATCACCGAAGAAATCCGCAGCAGAGCCGATTACGAACTGAGTATTATTTTCGATATCGGCGGTAAAAGCTTTGCCGGATACTTTCTGATTGTCTGGGATTTTATCAATTATGCGAGACAGAACGGGATTCCGGTCGGCCCCGGCCGCGGTTCCGGCGCCGGTTCCATTGTTGCCTATGCCATGAAAATTACCGATATCGATCCGTTAAAATACGATCTGCTGTTCGAGCGCTTTTTGAACCCCGAACGGGTCAGCATGCCGGATTTCGATATCGACTTCTGCAACGAAGGCCGCGAAGCGGTTATCGATTATGTCCGACAAAAATACGGTGCCGATCGGGTTGCCTCTATTTGTACTTTCGGAACTTTGAAAACAAAAGCCGTTCTTAAGGATGTTGCCCGGGTTCATAACATCCCGTTTAACGAATCGAACAAAGCAACACAGCTGATTACCGAAGATTTACTGCCGCTCCATTATTACAGCAAGGACGGAAACGAAATCACCCAGGCAGTTTTCCGCACTCTTTCCGAAAAAGGAGAAGATGTTTTTTCCAAAAAAAACAAACTGACTCTTTCTACTGCCATGAAAGAAATTCGGGAAATCCAGGCGATTCTGAATCACGAAGATAAAGGAGACGGCGAGCCGTGGAGTCGGGAATGGGATGTTGTTTTTAAAGAATCGCTGGTTTTGGAAAATATGGCCAGAAACGTTTCGACCCACGCCTGCGGCATGGTTATCGGACAGGAACCGCTGGTCGAATATGTTCCTCTCTACCGCAGCAACTCGAAGACAAACGATGTCATTGCCACACAGTACACAATGGATCTTATCGAAGACTGCGGACTGGTTAAAATGGACTTCCTCGGGCTCAAAACGCTGACAATTATCAAAAACTGCATCCGGCTTATCAATAAAACCAAACCCGAATTTAAGGAAACCGATATTCCCGACGATGATCCGGAAACATTTAAAATGCTCTGCGAAGGAAAAAGTTCCTGCGTCTTCCAGTTTGAAAGTGCCGGTATGCAAAAAATTTTGCGGGACGCAAAGCCGACATCCATCGAAGACATGATTGCGTTAAATGCTCTCTACCGTCCCGGTCCTCTTGACTGGATTCCGGTTTACATTGCCTACAAACACAAGGAACAACCGGTTTTTGACAAACCCCAGAAAGCGGAGAGTTTCCGCCGTCTGGAAGAATTATGCCGCCGGTGCAAAGAACTCAACGACATTCTGACCCCGACCAACATGATTCCGATTTATCAGGAACAGATTATGAAAATCGGACAGTCGGTTGCCGGTTTTTCTCTCGGAACAGCCGACCTGATGCGCCGGGCTATGGGAAAGAAAAAAATCGATGTTCTTCTGAAAACAAAAAAAGATTTTATTAAAGGCGCCATCGAGACAACGGGAATCACTGCCGAAGATGCCGACTTTCTTTTCGAAGATATTATTAAACCATTCAGCGGATACGGATTCAACAAATCACACGCCGCCGCCTACTCCGTTGTGGCATACAAAACCGCCTATCTGAAATGTCACTATCCGGCCGAATTTATGGCAGCCAACCTGACCAATGAAATCGGCGGCAGCAAAGAAAAAATGCAGGAATACCTGACGGAAACCCGTTCAATGGGCATCGAAATTCTTCCTCCCGATATCAATATTTCGGAAAAGTATTTTACGGTTGCCGACGGGAAAATCGTTTACGGCATTTCGGGCATCAGCGGTGTCGGCGACGCCGTTACGGACCATATTCAGAAAATCCGTGCCGAAAAGGGACTTTTTGCCGATTTCATCGATTTTCTGGAAAAAGTCGACCTGCATATCTGCAACAGCCGTGTCATAGCCGCTCTGATTTACTCGGGTGCCTTCGACAGTATAGAAAGCCGTCCGCGTGCCGAACTGGTCGGCAACCTCGACAAAATGTCGCTTTATGCCGCCCGGCAGAAAGAGGCCTTTTCCGGCGGTCAGGCCAGTCTCTTCGGTGATTTGGAAAAGGAAGCACCGTTACCAAAACCCGAATACGCTCCTTTCAAAGAATGGAGTGAAAAACAGCTTCTCGAATATGAAAAAGAATACCTGGGATTCTACGCCTCTCATCATCCGCTCGAAAAGTACCGTACACTGTGGGAACGCGGCACAAACTTCCGTACCGTTAACATTCCGGACTACATTACCGGACGCAACTGCACCGTTATCGGTATGATCAGTCAGAAACAGCGCCGGCGGACGCAGAAAGGTGACGATATGATTACCTTCACCATCGAGGATTTCGACGGAACAGTCAACGGGGTCGTTTTTCCGAGAACTTATAGAGCCTGTTCCGAACAGTGGGACAGTGTCGAAAACGACGACATTATCATGTTCTCGGCCAAATTCGACAGACAGGAAAGAGGCGCCCAACTGATTTTCGACCGTTTTCTGGAAATCGATTTAAATAAAATTCCTGACAAAGCATGCGCCTCCGAAGTCCATATCCGATTCAAACCGCGTTACACACAGGACAACCTGATGGATTTGAGACGGATCATGATGAACCGGTCGGGAACCAATCAGATTTATCTTCACGTTCCGTCAGGCAACGGCGAATATATTTTGAAAGCTCCCGCCTCGATGGGAGTTACGGACAGCCGTGACTTTCTGGATGAAATCGGTACCCGTGAATACGTCAGCTCCGTATGGAAAGTCTGATCGAAGAGACAGCGCCGAACGATCCCGTCTCGACATTACCGGGAATTGCATCCGGCAAAGCCGCGCTGCTGGCAAAATCGGGTATTTTTACTCTCCGTGACTTACTGACATTTTACCCGCGGGATTATAAAGACACCGTTCATTTTTTTTCGTTTGCCGAGATCGCACAATGCGGCCATGCGGCAGCGGGTGTCGCGACTGTGACCGCTCATGAGAGAGTGGCTGTGCGCGGCGGAATCCTTTCGATTATTATTGCCGCCGATGAAACCGGCGCTCTTTGCGAATTTCCGCTTTTCAACCGCGGATTCCTGCTTCCGTCATTTCCTGTCGGTAAAAAATTTTATTTTTATTCCAAAATTATGGTCCAGACCGGTCGGTTTCGGGGAAATTTAACCGACTTCGAATCTTACAGCGAAAACCCGGCCTTTTTCCGCCAATGGCAGCCTGTCTACCCACTGACAGCCGGTCTCTCGCAGGCTTTTTTTATTAAGGCTGTCCGTGCGGCTCTCGAACGCAGCCGCGACCGTTTATCCTTTCGGCTGCCGCCCAATTGGCAGTCGCCGTTTCCCCTTCTTTCTTACGCGGAAGCCCTGCGATGTATTCACCTTCCGAAAACCGAAACGGAAATCGAAGAAGCCCGACGGACACTCGGGTACTTCGAGCTCTACCGCTTTGCGGCCGCGGCAAAAGAACACCGCCTGAACCGCGCACGTGTTGTGCGTAAAACCGTTTCCGACAGTGCCGTTTCCCCTCTGCAGCAAAAACTGATTGAATCGCTGCCGTTTGCGTTGACAGCCGGTCAACAGACTGCATTGACGGAAATTAACCGCGATCTTAATGCCCCGGTCGCTATGGAACGGCTGTTGCAGGGGGACGTCGGCTGCGGAAAGACGCTTGTCGCTTTTTTGGCCGCCGCCGGCGTCATCGAACGGGGACAACAGTGTGCATTGATGGTTCCGACGGAACTTTTGGCGCGGCAGCATGCCGAAAAAGCATTCCGCCTTTTTACTCCGGTCGGAATCACTGTTTCGTTTTTCACAGGCAGTCTGAATAAAGATTCACGGCAAAATGTTTTACAGATGCTCGGAAAAGGAGAAATCGATCTGATCATCGGAACACATGCTCTTTTTTCCCAGGATGTCGCTTTTGCCGACTTGGGACTGGTCATTATAGACGAACAGCATAAATTCGGCGTTATCCAGCGTTCCTCTCTTTTTGCAAAGGGTGAACAGCCCGACATTCTGATGATGAGCGCAACCCCGATTCCGGGTACGCTGGCCCGCACCGTTTATGCTTCTCTGGAAGTTTCTACCATTGAAGACCTGCCCCGGGGACGTCTCCCGATTCAAACGCATCTGGCCCGCACGGGTAACGAGCAGAAAGTCTACAATTTTGTCCACAGGGAACTGACCGCCGGACACCAGGCTTATTTTGTTTATCCTTTAATCGAAGAAAACGGTCGTTCCGATCTCAAAGACAGTCTTCAAATGGCCGAAGCGCTTCAAATGCAGGTTTTTCCCGATTTCCGCGTGGCGCTGATTCACTCCCGGCTGACCGAAGAACAAAAACTGACCGTCATGGAACGGTTTGCGGCAGGAGATATCGATATTCTGGTTTCAACTACAGTTGTCGAAGTCGGCATCGATAACCCCAACGCAACCGTTATGGTTATCGAAAATGCCCAACGCTTCGGACTGGCAACCCTGCACCAGCTGCGCGGACGAATCGGCCGATCGTCTCTTCCCTCTTACTGCTTTCTGATCTACGATAACGAAAATCTGACCGGAGAAGGCAAAAGCAGGCTGAAAATTCTGGCCCGGTCGAACAACGGCTTCGAAATAGCCGGAGAAGATTTGAAACTGCGCGGTCCGGGTGAAATTTTCGGTGAACGGCAGACCGGAATGCTGAAATTCAAAATTGCCGATCCCGTTGCCGAAAGCAAAATCCTCGAACACATTACAGACCGGCTCGACCGGCTTTATCCCGATAAAACCTCCCGAATTAATCAATAATTTTCTTTTTCTCGTGGAAACTTTTTGCAAAATGTTATATAATAAGGAAAAGAGGATTATTATGGGAAAGGATGTAAATCTGGATTGGAATCATCTCGGCTTTGCCTATATCAAAACCGACTACCGCTACATTTCCGTGTGGAAGAACGGAGCTTGGGACGACGGTGTTCTGACGGAAGACAACTATCTTCGTATCAGCGAGGCGTCAACGGCACTGCACTACGGACAGGAATGCTTTGAAGGTTTGAAAGCTTACCGTGCAAAAGACGGTTCGATAAACCTGTTCCGTCCCGACAGAAATGCCAAACGGATGCAGGAAAGCTGCCGCAAGCTGCTGATGCCGGAATTCCCTACAGAACGCTTTATTGATGCCTGTAAAAAGGTCGTTAAAGCCAACGAGCACTTTATTCCGCCTTACGGTACGGGAGGAACCCTTTACCTGCGCCCCTATATGATCGGTGTCGGTCATAATCTCGGCGTAAAGCCGGCTCCCGAATTTATTTTCGGTCTCTTTTGTGTTCCCGTCGGTGCATACTTTAAAGACGGACTGACACCGTGCAACTTTAACATTGCCGATTACGACCGGGCCGCTCCGCTCGGAACCGGATCGCAGAAAGTCGGCGGAAATTACGCGGCATCACTTCAGCCGCATAAATTGGCCGCGGAACAGGGATTTGCCGACTGTATTTATCTTGATCCGGCGACCCATACCAAAATCGAAGAAGTCGGTGCCGCCAATTTCTTCGGTATTACAAAATCGGGCGAATTCGTAACTCCGAAATCACCTTCGATTTTACCCAGCATTACCAAATATTCCCTGATGGAAATTGCCGAAAAGCACTTCGGCATGAAAGTCAGCGAACGGGATGTTTTCATCGACCAAATCGACGAGTTTGCCGAAGCGGGCGCCTGCGGAACCGCAGCCGTTATCACTCCGATCGGCGGCATCAGCTATAAAGGCAAACTTCATGTCTTTTACAGCGAAAAAGAAGTCGGACCGGTGACCCGCAAACTTTACGATACGCTGGTCGGCATTCAGTTCGGAGAAATAACACCGCCCGACGGCTGGATTTTTAAGGTTGAATGAGAATCACCGGAGGTAAATATGTACGCCGCCAAATCGTCTGTCCCAAAGGGGTCATCCGTCCCGCTATGGACAGAATGCGGGAATCGCTTTTCTCGATTCTCGGAGATTTAAGCGGCTGTGCATTTTTGGATCTCTTTTCGGGATCCGGAATTATGGCTGTCGAAGCAGCCGGTCGGGGTGCCTCCCCTGTTGTTGCGGTTGAAAAGGATCCGATAAAAAAAAACGTGCTTTATCGTAATTTGAGCATTATTGAAGAAAACTGGAAAATGAGACTGATGTCCGTGGATCGTTTTCTGTCAACCGATACGGGCCATTACGATATTGTCTATTTGGATCCGCCGTTTCCGCTTTCGGGCAAAGAAAAAACACTGCTGAAGCTTTCCCAAAGCGGATTAGTCAGTAACGGCGGGCGGGTCATTATCCATTTTCCGCAGGAAGAAAAACTTTCCGAACAGATAGATCGGCTTTTCTTATATGATGAACGTAAATACGGGCGAAGCCGGCTCTATTTTTACCGATATGAGGATAAAAATGAGAAAGAACAATAAAGCATTATTACAAACTCCGCAGGGAACGGAAAGCTTCTGTATGGAAGAAGCGGCGCTTCACCGGCAGATTTGCAACCGGCTTTCCGATATTCTGATGCTGTGGGGATATTTACCGGTACAGACCCCTATTTTCGATTTTTACGATATTTACTCCGATTATGTAAAAAGCGAAGATGTTTACAGGCTGACAGACCGGGAGGGCGACCTGCTGCTGTTACGCAACGATATGACTCTTTTTCTTGCCAAGCAAATTTCCGTGATGCTTGAAGAAAAAAATCTGCCGTTAAGAGTTTTCTACTCGGATACAATTCTCCGCCACGAAAACAGGGTCGATATTTCCAAAAACGAATTTTTTCAGACGGGTGCCGAAATTTTCGGAGTGGAAGGAGAAAAAGGCGATCTGGAAATTCTTCTGCTGGTCGAAGAGCTGCTCTCCGTTTTGCCGATCAAAACATTTCTCCATCTCGGCTCACGGAAACTGTTTAATCTCTGTTTTCAGGAACTGCGACCGGAGCCGAAAATGCACCTGTCGACCGCCGTCGCCGACCGCAATTTTGAGCTGTTCGACCGCCTGTTGGAGCCGTATTACACGGCAGAGCAGAGAGAACGTTTCCGGCAGCTGTTCGCGTTTATCGGTACGCCCGATGAATTTGGACAGTTTGCCGAAACGTTACCCTCACAACCGTTGCGGGATGAAGCTTTTTATATTGCCGGTCTCGGTAAGAAAACATCCGGACTGTTTCCGGATGCTGCCGTACGAATCGATACATCCGAAATCGGAGAAAGAAATTACTACACAGGCATGGTCTTCCGTGTGTATGCCGAATACGCGGCAACGGAAATCGCCGGCGGCGGACGCTATGACACATTAATGGAACACTTCGGAAAAACCTGTCCTTCCGTCGGATTTTCCCTTATGCAGCGGAAAATCGAATCGCTGCCGGGTTTGCGACGTGAGGCAGTCACCCCGCAACCGCGCACTTTATCGGGAGACGATCCTGCAGATCTGTACCTTCGGGCAAAACCGCTGCGTGAAAAAGGAGAGATTGTTAAATTATGTTAGAATCGAACGAAATTACGGTTGCTCTTCCCAAAGGTCGTCTTGAGAAACTGGTACAGAAAATGTTTGCCGAACACGGTATCCGTTTTGAATTTGAAGACCGGAAACTGACAGCCTGCACGGCCGATAAAAAGTTCCGATTTTTTCTGGTTAAAAACTCGGATTTGCCGACTTATGTCCGCCACGGAATAGCCGGAATCGGCATTTGCGGTGACGATGTCATTTACGAATCGGGAACGACTTTCACCAAAGTCATGCGCCTTGATTGCGGGAACACACGTATGTGCCTGGCCGGAAAAATCGGTACACCCAAACCGCAACCGGGACAGAAACTGAAAGTTGCCTCCAAATTCACCCGTTTTGCGGCCGACTATTATAACAGCATCGGTACGCCGATTGAAATTATTAAACTTAACGGCTCCGTCGAACTGGCTCCGGTATTGGGACTGACCGACTACATTGTCGACCTTGTCGAAACCGGATCGACGCTGACTGCCAACAATCTTGAAATCATTGATGTATTAAAAGAAATCAGTGTTTACATGATTGTTAATCCTTCCTACTACAAAATGCGTTACAAAGAGATCGATGCTCTTGTCTCGCTTTTGAAAGGAGAACACGTATGACCTCTGCCTCTGTCGAACGTAAAACAAAGGAAACCGATATCCGTGCAAAAATTGCTTTTCCGGGAACAGGACAGGTCTCGATAAAGACAACAGTCCCTTTTTTTGATCACATGCTGACAGCACTCTTTTTTCACGGGGGATTCGATGCGGAAATCAGCGCCGAAGGCGATACCGATATCGACAATCATCACCTGGTTGAAGATACGGGCATCGTCGTAGGACAATGCCTTGCCGATATTAACAGGCAAAATTTTCCGCTTTTCCGCTACGGTCATTCTTCGATTCCGATGGACGATGCGGCGGCAACGGTTCTGGTCGATTTCTGCGGACGCCCTTATTTGATATACAACACGGTGTTTCCGCAAGTCTATTGCGGCTCATTCGAAGTCTGCCTGCTGAAAGAATTTTTCCAGGCCCTTTCGTGTCATGCAAAAATCAATCTGCATATCAACGGTCTGTACGGCGAGAACAGCCATCATCTTGCCGAAGCAGTTTTTAAAGCTCTCGGCAAGGCTTTGGGGCAGGCTCTGACACCGAGAACGGACGGGATTCTGCCGTCCACAAAAGGATTATTAGAGGAATGAACGACGGCACACCCGAAATCGATAAACTGACACGGGAAGGTTTTCTTAAAACCAGTACGTCTGATCTGAATCTTCCTGCGGAAGATAAGGCACGGCTCAATTTAAAAGGAAATCAGTTGCTGAACCGGGGAGCCGTCGATCAGGCAAAAAAAATTTTTTTAACCACACGCTACAGTGACGGGCTCTGTCGCGTAGGTGATTATTATAAAGAAAAGAACGATCCGATTACGGCTCTGAAATTTTATACTCTCTCGGGGCGAAAAGACAAATCGGAACCGCTTATTCAGTCGGCTTTACAGGTAATTCGGGCTGTTCTGAAAGAAAACGAAAACGACACAAAATAAACAACAGTAAGTGAGGATTTTATGGAAAACTATCTGAAAACACTTCTCAATAAAACAATTAAAACTCCGAAAAATTTCGAGGACAATGATTTGCTGACGGAAGAAGAAAATATCGGCGATCAGATTCTGCTCCATTCACCGGAAGAAAAAGACACAAAAAGTCCGGAGGAAGAAGAAGTATCCAATCTTTCCAAGCGCGGTTATAAGCTTTTGCATGACGGTCTTTATGATGATGCCATTGTCTGCTTCGAAAAGATTCTTGTCATTCAACCGAAAAATGCCTACGCTCTTGTCGGTATCGGAGATGCCCAACGAAAACTGAAAAATCTTTCTCTGGCAATGAAATACTATGAAACCGTTCTCGAAGAGAATAATCACAATAATTTTGCCTTGTTCGGTATGGCCGACTGTTATAAGGCAATGTCCCAGTATTCAAAAGCAATAACACTTTGGGAACGTTTTTACGCAACCGAACCGAACAATATTACGGTTCTGACCAGTCTGGCCGATTCTTACAGGAAAATCAATGATTTCAGTCAGTCCAAAAGATATTACGAAAAAGTTTTGACTCTGGACTCCTCCAATTCATACGCTCTGATCGGACTGGCCCGTCTCTATTTTACCGAAAAAGACTACGACACATCGATTTACTATCTGAACACGATTTTAAGTATTACTTCCGATATGAAAACAAAAATCCGCGTTCTGACATCGATGGGAAACTGTTACCGTAAAATGAAAACATTCAACCTGGCTATCGATTATTTCAAGAAAGCTCTGAAAATTGAGCCGGAAAACTTTTACGCACTCTACGGAATGGCCGATTGCTGTCGCGGACTGGGAAAAAACGAGGAATCGATCTACTACTGGAATGCCATTTTAAAAAATGATCCGAACAACAAAATCATTCTGACCCGCTTGGGAGATGCATACCGTATCTGCAAACAATACGAAAAGGCAATGCCCTATTACAAAAAAGCTCTGAATATCGATTACGATATGTATGCGGTTTTGGGAATTGCCCTTGTCTATAAAGAAATGAAGCTCTACAACGAGGCAATCAACAAACTGAATCAGCTGCGCATGCAAAAGCCGCGTCACTTCCGCGCATACGTCGAAATGGCCGACTGCTACCTTTGCATGGGACAAAAAGCGAATGCCGAAGCGATTCTTCTTTCTTATCTTTCGATGGGTATGACAAACCCGATGGTGGAAAGCAAGTTACGGACCATACGCAATTCATGATCGGGCTTGTCGGAAAAACAGTCGAAGAACTGATGACGGAATGGCAGCTCTCTCCGCCGTTTCGTGCGAAACAGCTTTTTAAGAATATTTATGCGGGCGTTGCCGTCGATGATATGAGTGATTTGCCGAAAGCGTTGCGAGCCGCTCTCAACGAAAAAGGAGCACTTTTCACTTCCGAAGTTTTAAAGGAACGCGTTTCGACCGACGGTACGATGAAACTGGCGCTGCGGTTTCCAGACGACTCCGTCATCGAGACGGTGGCGCTCACAACCGATAAGGGGCGCCGCACCGCCTGTCTCTCCACTCAGGTCGGCTGCGCCATGGGATGCCGTTTCTGTCATACCGCACTCGGCGGCCTCAAACGGAATCTGACGGCGGCCGAAATCGTCGAGGAGTTCATCCGTATTCGGGAACGCAACGGCTTAATCAGCCACATTGTCTTTATGGGAATGGGAGAGCCGCTTTGCAATCTCGACCAGGTCTATAAAGCGGTTCGGATTCTCTGCGATAAAGACTGCTGCAATTTAAGTAAACGGAAAATTACGGTTTCGACCTGCGGTGTCGTTCCCGGCATCCTGCGCATGGCAGAAGGAAAAATGCCGATGAAACTGGCCGTTTCCCTCAACGCTCCCGATAACGAAAAACGCTCCCGGCTGATGCCGATTAACCGCAAATACCCGCTCGAAGAACTGAAACGCGCTCTGCTGCTTTATCAGGAGGCACTCGAGCGGCGTATCACCTTCGAATACGTCTTAATCGACAGTTTTAACGATTCGGAAAAGGATTTGGAGAACCTCTGCCGCTTTTTGCACGGCTTTCATCAGCCGTTGGTGAACCTTATCCCGTGGAATCCGACGCCGGCTCTGGAATTCAAAAGCCCGTCGGGGAACCGCGTTCACCGTTTTATGGATGCGGCGGCGGCCAAAGGAATCAATATGACGCTGCGCCGCAGCCGCGGACGCGACATTGAAGGCGCCTGCGGCCAACTGGCCGGGAAGGCGGCTGTCCGGTAAACCAACCGGTCCGGCCGTAACATCACTGCGGATAACGGTCTCCGTTACCGTTCAAATAACGCCGATTCGCATGCGGTGCGAACCGCGTCCGCTATTTTACCCGGACGAACCGCATCTCCGACAGCCGATACCTTCAGTCCCGGGATTTTCTTCAATGCTTCGTACAAATCCCGGCAACTGCGGTTTCCGACGGCCAAAACAACACCGTCGCACGGGATTTCCTTTCGAATGCCCTCTTTTAAAAGTATCAATTCGACGGAAGATTCTTTAATCTCTTCGACACGGCAGGATACCATCATTTCCGCACCGGCTTTATTCAGCCGTTCCGCGACATCCTCCAAATTCTGGATATAAGCGGAAGGTCCGATGCGGTCCTGCATTTCGACCACAATCACCCGGTTGCCGCGTTCGGCAAGGAATGCCGCCGTTTCCAAGCCGGTCAATCCGGAACCCGCTACGGCAATGGTTTTTCCGTTAAAGGAAACCTTTTCATTGAGAATGTCGTCAACACTGTAGCAATTTTCGCGATCTTTGCCTTTAACCGGAGGCATGAACGGACGCGAGCCGGTCGCGACAATCACCCGATCAGGCTGAAGCTTTTCGATTTCTTCCGCAGTGATTTCATGATCGAAGTGAAAACGGACTCCCGCATCTTTGCAATGACGAAACTCTTCGCGGACGCAATTTCCGAGCGCTTTCTTTCCGTCCGGTTTCTCGGCCAAAAGCACCTGCCCGCCGGCAGCTGCCTCTTTCTCGTAAACATCGACCGTATACCCGCGCAGCGACAGATAGCGGGCCGCCGTCAATCCGGCCATACCGGCACCGACAACCACCGCCGATTTTCCTTCACCATCACGTTTTATCGTACGCAACAGTTTTTCCCGTCCCAGCAACGGATTGCGGGCGCATTGCATCGGCAGACCTTTCCAGGCACCGGCCAGCAACGATTCAAAACAATGAAGACAACCGATACAGGAAACTATTTCTTCTTCTTTACCCTCTCTGATTTTCTTAACCCAATACGGATCGCACAAAAAAGGGCGCCCCATTCCGATAAAATCCTGAACTCCGTCCCGCAGCTGCCGTTCCGCCTGCTCCGCGGAACGGATGAGGTTCGCCGCAATCACCGGAACAGAAACCTCTTTTTTAACCGCTTCTGCCAGATAAGCTCTCCATCCGGGTTGGAATGTAACAGGTTCCAGCCAGTAATTGATTGTCTCGTAGGTAGCCGAAGAGATATTTAATACATCAACACCCAAAGCCGCTGTTGCCTTTGCAATTTCAATCCCCAGCGGCAATGTAATCCCGCGGTCATCTCCCGTGTCGTTTTGATAAAATTCATCAACCGACAATCTTACGGAAATCGGAAAATCGGAACCGCAAGCCTTCCTGACACCGGTAATAATCTCTTTCAGAAAACGGAAACGGTTCTCGAACGATCCGCCGTAACGGTCGGTTCGCTTATTGGTACGCGGCGACAAAAACTGCTGAATCAGATAGCCGTGTGCACCATGAATTTCGACACCGTCAAATCCGGCCGCCTTCACGCGTTCGGCGCCTTTAACGAACTTCCGTACCAACTTTTCCACTTCGCGCGTTTTTAATGCACGCACTTTTTGATTAACGTGATGACACATCACATCGGATGCGCTGACGACTGACGGCTCAAATGTCAGCGTCATCCATTTTCGATAAAAAGAAACCATCGGACCGAAAATCTTGTGAAATCCGGGCAGCTTGGAAAAGAGAGCAATCATCGGCCAGTTTAAAATCATTGCCGTATACGACTGACGTCCGGGATGATGTATCTGGCAGAATATTTTTGTATTTGTTGTATGAATCCGTTTTGTCAGTTTTCTCAGAGACCTAACACTCCCGCTGTCGGCAACCGAGAGCTGCAAAGGAGATCCGACGCCGGTCAGCGAATCGACACGGGTGATTCCCGTTATAATCAGTCCGACTTCTCCCAACGCTCTTTCGTAATAGTAATCGGACTGCAGACGGCTGAGTCGTCCGTCAAAACGGCCGAAGTCGATTTCCATAGCCGTCATAACCGTACGGTTACTAATTTCCAGAGAACCGATTTTCCCCGGTTCGAACAGTTTAGGATAATTCATTCGCATCCCCTTTTACAAAAATCCGCAGGAATATTTCCCGCGGACAAGCGATTTATTTCTTTGCCTGCTTCGAATACTTCAGCTGATAAACTTTATGCATCACCCAACACTCAACCGGATTGATATAATGACCTCCTCCCAAAAACGAAGTTTCAATCACCGCTTTACATCCTTTTTCAAAAACAATTGCGGAAACTTCGGCATCATCGAACGTACCTCCGATACAGATCGCCCCCTGATTTCGGATAAGAAGCGCAGTTCT
The DNA here is from genome assembly GCA_034120015.1 of Spirochaetia bacterium. Lineage (GTDB taxonomy): Bacteria > Spirochaetota > Spirochaetia > JAFGXN01 > JAFGXN01 > CALXOJ01. Next base: position 111,719 of record JAXEIF010000005.1, read on the forward strand.
GTCCTTGAGAGCTGATGTTGCATTGACGATCTTACGGGCATCCGTATAAACACCCTCATCAACACAGCGCACGGAAACCCCGACAATCTGAGCCATATCATCCAACATCGGTTTTACCTTACGTCCGACAATTGAAGCCGTCAGAATCGAATCGGTTGCTGTTCGAAAAATCACATTAACCGAAGGAAACCGTTCAAAAACAGCCAAATAAAGAAAATATTCTTCAGGCATAACATCCGTAGAAACGTCCGAATCATCCTGGACAACAATCAGATCGGTTTCATTCAGATTCTTCAGATCGGCGCCTTTTACCGTAACATAACAGACTCCGTCCTTTCGGACAGCAACGGCCCCGCCCGGTGCCGCCAATCCTTTTTCCGTCAACTGTTTTATTTCTTTTACCGCATCCGTCATACACTCTGATCCTTTACATAATGAGTTCGCACCGCTTCGGCATCCCACACTTCCGATCCGGAAACACGGCGGAAAGAATCCCGAATGTATCTTTCACACGCTTTTTCGAGGACGGCCGCAATTTCAAATGCATGATCCATGTCGGCCGCCGCGCAGACAGCTCCGTGATTGGCCATGAAAGCCGCGGGACGTCCCAATACGGCAGCGGCTGTTCCTTTTGTCAGTTTTTTGGAACCGGGAAGCCCGTATGCGGCACACAAAATTTCATCTCCGAGCACGGATTTGAACTCTTCGGCCACAGCAACCGTTTTTCGGGCGGCTGCACAGGTCGAGGCGTTGGTCTGATGTGTATGAATCACGGCACCGACGTTCGCATCGTCGGCATAAATGGCCGCATGAAGTTTTTTTTCTCCGGACGGCTTATACGGACCATCCCATGTCATATCCTCGATATTCAATATCGGAATATCTTCCGGTTTCAGTGATTCGTAAGGACGTCCGCTCGGAGTAATGGCTATATGTTTGTCATCAATTCTCTGACTGATATTTCCCCACGTCCTGGCGACAAGGCCTTCTCCCAGCAGACGCTTTCCGGCTTCGACAACGATCTTTCGGGCTTCTTCCGGTGTCATTTTCCGTTTTTCTCCTATTCTTCGCCTTCGGCAATATTTTTGAAGACACGTTCAAATCGGGCCAAAGCATCGTCGATAATTTCTTCCGTGTCGGCAGCGGATGTATACATCCGGCTTCCGGCAAGAGTGACGATTCCTTCAGCCATGTAAGCGGCTCCCATCTTCTGCATCATTTTCTGCCGCCGGGTTGTTTCCTTCAGTACACCCGGAATTTTCCAAAACTTTAACAGACTGATGGAAAACAGCATCGTTCCGACTGTTTCCAAATGACAAATCGATCCCTGATTATAAGCAACGAAAGGCAGATTATACTTCTTAATCAGTTCCTGAAGTCCTTTTGTTAACCGGTCCCCCATAGCACCTGCCTTTTCACACGCATTGGAGTCGATGATCTCTTTAACAGTATAATAACCGGCCAAAGAAGAAAGCGGGTTCGCTGCCAGAGTTCCGCCGACATGAGCTTTGTGAACTTTCTTCTCTCCTTCTTTTTTCGTGTCGAGACCGCCGGCAAGGTAAGGTCTCCACTTGTTAAGACCGGCTATGGCTCCCGCCGAAGGATATCCGCCGGCAATAACTTTTCCGAAAATCGTCAGGTCGGGCACAATTCCGAAATACCCCTGTGCTCCGTCCGGTCCCAGGCGGAATCCCGTAACTACTTCGTCAAAAATCAGCAATGCGCCGTATTTTTTACATAACGCCTGAACCTTTTTGGGGAAATCATAGTCCAACGGCCGCGTTCCGCTTTCCGGTCCGACCGGTTCCATGTAAACAGCCGCTGTTCCGCCGCGCAATACATTTCTTCTCAGAACACGTTTCAGGGACTTTATATCGTTAGGAAAGAATTCCTGCGTATATTTAAAAATGTTTTTCGGGATTCCGTGAGATCCGAAACTCCGACGTCCGGGAACACGCAAACCATAAGAAAGCTGATCCGACCATCCGTGATAAGCACCACCCATCTTTACAATATTTTTGTGTCCCGTTGCACAGCGGGCGATTCTCGCAGCTGCCATACACGCCTCTGTTCCGGAGTTCAGCGCACGGAAAAACTCCACACCGGGATAAGTATCGCAAACCAATTTTGCCAGTTTCAATTCATATTCATGAAACAATCCGGTAGCGGGACCGCAGGTATCCAACAGTTCTTTTACTTTCTCCCGAATCTTCGGAGGATTCGACCCCAACACTGTCGGACCCCCGGCCTGCAAAAAATCGATATAACGGTTCCCGTCAATATCGTACAGATAAGCCCCCTCTGCCTTTGTAAACACAAGAGGAAAAGGATAATTAAAAGCCAGATTATGCTGAACTCCGCCCGGAATATAATTCATGGCTTCCTGTATCATGGCTTTCGATTTTTGGCATTTAGTCTCATAGTATTCCAAATACTTATCCATTGCTTCTTTTTTAATTCCGCGAATCGGCTGACGAATTAATGCATTCAACTGATCCATGACTTTTTGAGTGTCGTGATACTCCTGTATCGCATAACCGGGTCGATTTGACATAACCATTCTCCTATTGTTAAAAGAAATTAATAAATGAACTGCGGTTCATTTATTGTATTTTACCCCTGATTTCTCTATATTGCAAGTTTTTTTTTATAATTATTCGGAAAAACAAAAGGCGCCCCTGATGAACCGCATCATTTGCGCAATCACGAGCTCATTATCACCGCTTTTTTCTTCCCCCAGGTAAATTTTCTTCCTTTCTTTATAATACTCGCACGAGTAAGAAAACTGCATCATCATAAATAAATTATCCAGACAAAAGGCAAATATCCGTTCGTCAATTGCCTGGGGAAAAGATTCCTGTTTCTTTGCAGTTTCGATAATAGTCCGGTAACAGGATGCCGAAACGCTCTCGATTTCTTCGGCGATCCGCATGGAAAGCTGAAAATTTCCTTCCGATGTCATTTCGTTATAAATCTTGTTGACATACGGATGGCGTAAGGAAAAACGCTGAAGCGTTCTTAAAACGGTTTCGACTTTCTCGAAAAAAGGTTCGTTTCCGGCTGCCAGAGGCAAAAGGACCGACTCAAGATCTTTTTTCATTGTCTGTACCGCATCCAAAAAAACTTCTTCCTTCGTTTCGAAATACTGATACAGAGATCCGACGCATATACCCGCTTCATCGGCAATCATTTTCATTTTTGCGTTTGTGTAGCCGTTCTCCGCAAAAATTTTAATGGCTGCATTTCGTATTTTTTCCTGCTTTTTTTTCGACAGGCGCTCAAATGTCGATTTAAAAAACAGTGTCGATTCTTCCATATTTATGTTTCCACCTGTAAAAAAAGGCAGCCGAAAGGCTGCCGCAAAATAATCAGTAAAATTTGCTGACACCGAAGTTAAACAACGGTTTGCCGTCTTTTTCCTTGATATTGTTCGGTCCCCAGGAAAGATCCAATCCCAAATAGAGACCTTCAAAGAACGGCACATAAATATTAAATCCGATACCTGTCGACCAGACAGGAATTTCCGACCACATTTTCTTATAGTCGTTTCCGTAATTACCGACATCGGCAAACAGATCCAGCTCGATAATAACGATTTTGCTGACATAAGGAATAGGCGGTGTAAAACATACATCAAAATTGCCCCTGTAGTATCCTTTACCGCTTCCCTGCATATTGGTCGGAATATTTCTGACCAATGAACGGTTTCCGAAATAGAACTGTTTTGCAACAATATCGGTCGTAGTATATCCTGTGGCAACATATCCCTTAAACTCAAACCAGGGAACAGGAATATAATGAAAGGTAAAATTTGTATCAATTTTATTGTACACTTTTTCGGTAATTAAAGAACCGTCTCCCCTGTTTTTGGTCATATAACCGTCCAGCGCTATCGGCAATCCGACAGTATCGGTAATACTGAAATTAATTCCCTTATCGCGGTAGCCGCCGTCCCGACGGTAGTTGTTAAAACTGTACCCGAAATCAAAATTCATGTAATGACCGAATCCGATATAATCTTCATCATACTCGAAATCTTCGGCGAGGTTCAGCCAACCGGTTGCAAATTTTTCGGGCATACCCAAAAATCGGGATGAATCGGATTTCTGAGACTGAATAAAATCATATCCGACCGTAAAAGCAAATGACTGATACCACATAATCTGCCTTAAATCGGGCAACTCGAGCGAATAACTGACTTTTGCGTAAGTATTTACGGTATCTTCGCGATAACCCTTTGTCCGTTTTTCGACAGCTTCACCTGCCGTTCCTCTCGTTTCGGTATACTTATTGGTCGAATCGTAGCTCACAGACATTTCGTAATTAAAATAGGTATTGGCAATTTTGGGAATCGAAAAAGCCAGACTGAATGTCGGCATCAAATCCTTTAGTGTAAATTTGAAGTTAATCGTACTCTTTGTCCCCAGAAAGTTTTTGTCCCAAAAACCGATTCCGAGTCTCAGCTGATCCGATCCGAACGCCAAATCAAACTGCGGCAACAGGGTCAGTTTATCTTTTGTCACAAAAACAAGAATGACATCACCTTCGGCATCGTAAATAACCCCCCAGTCAACAGATGTACAGACTCCCAAATTCATCAGCTTTTGTGCCGCCGCATCCAGCTGTTCGACCGATACGGTATCACCGACCTTAAAATCAAGTTCTCTCAAGTAAACCCAATTTTGCGTATACCAGTTACCGAGAAACTGAATTTTGGAAACCGTAATCTCTTCCGAACGCAATTCTTTGCTTCCGCCGTATTCGGAAACAATAATCTGAAGGGCGTAAACAGGATTACCGTCCTTATCCTTTTTTTCCTCTCTGAGTCCCCAGGAAATATCATTAAAAACATACAGGTCGTCAATACGGGAAACAGCCTCCTTAATTTCTTCGGCCGTATAAGTTCCTCTTTTATCAAGACTGACGGCATCACCGAGCGCCCGACGACTGACAAAAAAGTTATTACGGCAGTAGAAATCAATTCGACAGAGTGTTACGGTCCCTTCAAAATCCCGAAAGCCCGGATTATCAATTAAAACAACATGAACCGTCACCTGATCTTTTGCATCTATTGTATAATAAAAATCAATCGATTCGATCTCGTCTTTTTCTCTGAGACTGTTCATGAGTCCAACAACGTCATCATTGGTAATCGTTTTGTCAAGCCCCTTTTTAATATCTCCCGCAATAACCCAGGAAGCGATATAATTACCGAAAATACCGCGTAAATCATCCCGATAAATGCGGTTCTCGTAAACTTTTACTCCTTTCAGTTTTTTTTCGCCTTCAAAAGTCCGGATCACCTCATCGGAAGCAGGCTCATCTGAGGGTTTGGCAACCTCTACCGTCGGCACCGTATCCGAAGCCACGGCAGAGACAGGTTCTTCCTGTGCAAAAAGTACGCCCGCGAAAAATATTAACAACAAAACAAGAAACCGGTGATTCTTTGCCATAATCTTACCCCCACATCTTTATCCAAAGTCAAGATCTTTTATCGGTTTTTACGGGAAGGAAGGGGGTTAAATTCCGATCTTTCTTACCCCCTTCCTGTCGGCAACAGGGCAATTCTTCTATGTCCGTCTCTTTTCTCCCAAACGGATACCGAACAACTGCCGCATTTCCGATATTAATAGTATTTTCTGACAGCAAAGTTAAACAATGGTTTGCCGTCTTTCTGCTGAACGTTTCCGGGACCCCAGGAAAGATCCATAACCAGGTACAATCCCTCCAAAAACGGAACATAAACATTGACACCCAGACCGGTCGACCAAATCGGTATCTGCTTCCACATTTCGGGATAACTCTGTCCGTAATTACCGACATCGGCAAAAAGGGCAAATTCGAAAATAACGACCTTGCTGACATAGGGGATTAATGGTGTAAAACAAACGTCGAAATTACCTCTGTAATATCCCTTGCCGCTACCCTGCATACCGTTCGGAATATTGCGAACCAGAGAACGCATTCCAAAATAGAATTGCTTTGCAACAATATCACTGGTTGTATAACCGGTCGCCATATATCCTTTAAATTCAAACCAATGAACCGGAACATAATGGAATGTAAAATTGGTTTCAAATGTATTGTAAATTTTTTCGGTAATTTCCTGACCGGTATCCTGATTTTTGCTCATGTATCCGTCCAGAGCAATCGGAACACCAATCGAATTTGTCATGGAGAAGTTGATTCCTTTGGTCCGATACCCTCTTTCATTACGATAATTATTAAAGGAATAAGACAGATCGAAGTTCATATAATGACCGGAACCGATTTTTGTTTCATCATACTGAAAATCCGAATCCAAATTCAACCAGCCGGTCGCAAATGAATCCGGCATTCCCAAATAATTTGTGGCCTGTTCTTTTTTCGATTGAACAAACTGATAACCGACTGAGGCACCGAATTCCTGGTACCACATAATCTGTTTTTTATCTGCCAGTTCCAAAGAATAACTGCCGCCGAACGATGCGTTGACAACGTCTTCGCGATATCCCTTTTCCCGAATTTCGATTGCACTGCCTTCGACTTTTCTTGTTTTTGTATACTTATTCGTCGAGTCATAACTTAAAGCCATGTCGATATTGAAATAAGTATTTGCCACTTTCGGCACATTGAGCGACAAACTGAAAACCGGCATCAAATCTTTTAATTTAAACTCAAATACAATCATTGATTTGGTGCCCAAAAAGTTTTTATCCCAAAAGCCGACCCCCAGACGCAGCTGATCGGATCCGAAGGCAAAGTCAAAGCTGGGCAAAAGAGTTAATTTATCGCGGGTATTGAATACAAGAATGGCATTTCCGCTTTCGTCGTAAAGAATTCCCCAGTCAACAGATGTACATACTCCCAAATTCATTAATTTCTGAGCCGCGGCATCCAACTGGTTCACATTAACCACATCACCTTCTTTGAAATCAAGTTCGCGAATATAAACCCATTCCTTTGTATACCAGTTTCCCAGGAAGCGGATTTGAGAAACAACAAATTCTTGCTCACGGACATCCTTACTTCCGGGATATTCGGAAACAATAATCTGAAGCGCATAAGAAGGAACTCCGTTTTTGTCTTTTTTCTCCTCTCTTAATCCCCATAAAATATTGTTGTATACACGCAATCCGTCTATGCGGGCCACAGCCTCTTTAATTTGTTTTTCATCATATTCTTCATTCTTCTTCAGATTGACAGCATCCCCCAATGCCCGTCGATTCACGAAAAAGTTATTCCGGCAATAAAAATCGACACGGGCCAGTCTGATATTGCCCTCAAATTCCTGAAATCCGGGGTTGTCGATAAGCGTTACATGAATTGTCACCCTGTCCTTATCATCAAATGTATAATAAAAATCAACCGATTCGATTTCGTCTTTCTCTCTGAGTTTTTCCATAGCAGCAACGACATCTTCATTCGTAATGAATTTTTTGGGTAAATCACCTTTGATGTCACCGGCAATCAGAGCAGACGCTATATAGTTTCCGAAAACACCGCGTAAATCATCCCGATAAATGCGGTTCTCATAAACTTTTACACCTTTCAGTTTTTTTTCACCCTCGAAAATCCGAATCACCTCGTCGGTTGCAGGTTCCTCCGAAGAATCAGCAACTTCAACCGTCGGCGTATCGGATCCGGTCTCTGCCCCGGCATCCTGTGCAAACAAATACACCGAGAAAAACATCAGCAAAAAAACACCTACCCCTATGCGCTTCATAACTTCTCCTGTTATATTATTTGCTTTATGGTACAACGAATTTTCATCGGTGTAAAGAATTTAATATATAATTAAAATTGTAACTTCCGGGCAAAAATAAACCCGACCGTACGGTCGGGTTTATTTTTGCTTACGATTTTTAAAGTGCTGCCACTTTTTCCTGAAGCTTACCGTGAGCCAGTCCGGCTTTACACTGCTTACAGACGGTTACCTTTTTCTCTCCGGCTTCCACCTCGTAGGTTGCCTTGATATTGGTTCGGCCGCACACGGGACAGACACCTTTTCCGCGGTTATATCTTTCGAAAGTTCCTTTTCCTCGATTGGCTTTAGACATACTTATCTCCTTTATTTTTCCGATTATACAGGGAAAACATTTTTTTGTCAAGCAGAGACTTAACGGCGAATCCCCCGCCAGTCGCGTCCGCTCAAATCGCCGGGCCGGTAATCCAACCCCATCTGTCCTCCCGGATTCATAATACCGTTCGGATCAAAATGATTTTTCAGCAGTTTCAGAACATCCGTTTCGGTTTTTCCGAGATGTTCTTCCAGCCACGGGGCAATCATTCTGCCGACACCGTGATGATGGGAAAGCGAACCGCCCGCTCTCTGAATAGCTTCAAAAATCCCGTTCTGAAGAGAAATGTAATCTTCCATATCTTTCACTTTACAGAAAAAGATAAAATAAAGATTGGTTCCTTCGGGATAGAAATGAGACGCATGCGTCAGACAACCTGTCAAAGGACGGCTTTTAACAAAACGACGCACTTCGGCGTGAACCCGATGCAGATTTTCCCATGTCACACCGCATTCGGTTGTATCCAACACCATCCCGAAATCGTTTAAATCTTCTCTCAGGTAGGGATCGAGATAACGGCCGTGATCCCATTTTTTAACCGGGTATGATGTCAGCGGCAGTCCGCCGTGACGGCGGCAGATTTTTTTGATCTGACGGTAAACATTTTTGGAAAAATGTTTTTCGCCGCATGTACGAAAAAGCATCAGACAGCGTTTCATTTCTCTGAATCCGAACAGCTTCATCATTGTATCGAGAGGTGTTCCGGCAACGCCGTAAAGCCGCAGTCCCATATCGGTCTCTTCCTCATCGGAAATCCGAAGAACACCCGGAAAGCCGAATTCTCCCTGGGAAATTTCCCGGCAAACCGTTACCGCCGTCTCCCAGTCTTTAAAAACATAAGACCCGCCGTACTTTGTCCCGTCACTCAAATAAAAAATTTTCATTGTCAGACGCGTGATAATGCCGTACGTTCCTTCGCTACCCTTAATCATATCAAGGACTTTCGGACCCGTCGCCGTTGCCGGATAAACATGCGTGTTAATCACTCCGCGCGGCGTGACCATCTCTACGCCCATTACCAAATTGTAAGCATCGCCGTAGTATGATGATTCCTGTCCCGAACCGAGTGTTGCAACCCAACCGCCGACGCTGGAATATTCAAACGACTGGGGGAAGTGACCGTTTGTGTAGTTCCGCTTTGTACCGAAAAGCTCTTTGGCCCGATTTAAAGCCGATTCGTAGGCGGGTCCGAACATTCCGGCCTCAACTGTTGCTGTCTTATTCAACTCGTTCACTTCCAGCAGGCGGTTCATATGAGTATTCATCACAACCATAACACCGCCCGCCATCGGTCGAAATCCGAAATTGACGGAAGAACCGCCTCCGTAGACATAAAGAGGAATCCGGTGATCATCACAGTAACGGACAATCCCGACCACATCGTCCGTATGACGGGGATGAAGAATCAGATCGGCCGCATGCTTCACAACACCGTCTCTCAACTCAAAGGCTTCTTCCTGCGTTTTTCCGATCGAGTAAAAAACACGACTGTAATCGTCATCGGCTGCATTTTCTTCGCCGACAATCGCAGCCAAAGCGGCACGGTGCACAGAATCGAGACGCGACGGCATTCCGGAAAGAGTCACCGGTTCCCGTCCTTCCTTAACGCGCACACGAAAATCGTCGTCGGAAAGCCGGAACTGCTCCTTCATGTAACGGTAAAGTTTGCGGTTTGGATGTTTAAACCCGGACGGATCGCCCCACTTAAAAACGGAACGGTAGCTGCCTGCTTCGGGAGCCTCATCGGACCATGGCGGCAAATATTCTTTTTCTCGACTCATAAAAACCTCCTTACGGATGACATTCGGATGCGGCGATGAGATTCACTCCCCACCCGCCGAAATTTTCGACCAGTATATCACCGGGAACAACAGGGTTTCCGACCGTTATTCCGGACGTCATACGCGCTGCTTCCTTCAGGAGATCCCGCGGAATTCCCCCGTCGGTACGCACCGCTAACCGGGGACAGTGCGCAAAGACAGTCTTCACGGTTGTTGTCAGAACGCGGTGCGGATTTTCCGTCTCCTTTTCCCCGTACGCTTTTCCCTTCGGACAGCTGTTGCCGAAAACGGCAACCGATCCGTCTTCACGGCGGCCGATCCGCAGCCGGCAACCGCGCGGACACTCGATACATACCGTTTCGTCAGTGATTTTACACCCGAAAAAATCGGGTACTGCGGCACCGGTCTCATCAGGCAAAATCGAAAAAACAAGCGAAGAGACATTCTCCGGCAGCAGTGATTTCGAAAGTGTTACCTTTTCCATTTCCGGCGGCCGCACGGTTTCATAACGGCGGCTGAAAATTTCTTTCCCGTCTGCCGTCACCGACAAACGGCAGAACGAAAGCGTTTCCCGGCTACGGAAAAAGAAGTCTACACCGGCAGCTCCTCTCTGCAATGCAACCGATTGCGGAACAAGAGAACCGATACAGGAACCGGCCGAAGCCGTTACCGATTGAAGCCCGCCGCCGCTGCGCACCCAGTCAGCGGCAGCCCTGCCCGCCGATTCGCCGCTTTCGGACACGTAATCAACCAAATCGCAGACATGAAGCGAATTACCGCAGGAGAAAACTCCGGGAACGGATGTCATACCGCACGAATCGACACAGGGGCCCGACGTTACCGAATCTTTTTTCCAGCATAATGAATCAAACGCATCATTTTCGGGAATCAGACCGACCGACAACACAAGTGTATCACACGGAACATATTCTTCCGTTCCGGGAACCGGCATCAGATTTTTGTCCGTTTTCACCGTATAAACGCCCTCGACACGATTTTGTCCGACCACACGCGATACAGTACATCCCAGATGAAGAGGAATCGAGAAATCGGTCAGGCATTGCGCGATATTCCGACTGAGTCCGGCAGGCTCATATTTGATTTCATACACTCCGACAACCTCCGCCCCTTCCAGGGTCAGGCGTCGTGCCATAATCAAACCGATGTCACCGCTGCCCAGGATCACGCAACGGCGCGCCGGCATATGCCCGTCCGTATTAATATAGGCCTGTGCCTGACCGGCCGTAAAAATTCCGGCCGGCCGTGGCCCCTGTATCATCACCTGGCGATCCGTTCTCTCCCGACAACCGCAGGCTGCAATCAGTGATTTTGCACGGTATTTCAGAATACCTTCCGCATCCGTCAGTGTCATCAAAAATCCGTCTGCATTTTTTTCAACCGCCGTCAAAAAAGTTTCGAGACGCAATAAAGCACCGCTCCTGCGAAAACGTTCATATTCGCGGTAAGCATATTCCGGCCCCGACAGTTTTTCACCGTAGCGAATCAGCCCGAAACCGTCATGAATGCACTGCTTCAGAATTCCGCCGACCTTTTCTTCACGTTCGAAAAGACAGACCGAAACACCGCCGGCAGCGGCAGCCGTTGCCGCTGCCAGCCCGGCAGGACCGCCGCCGATAACAGCCACATCACACTCACCGTATCTCATTTTTCCTCCTTCGTATCGCCGAAAAACAGCGGAGAAAAACGATTCTTCTTAACAATTCCTACCGCTGCGCAACGCATTTCATCCGTCATAATGCGGACAATTTTCGGAGTACAAAATCCACCGTGACACCGCCCCGTCATAGCCCGTGCCCGGTGACGGATACCGTCAAGCGTCGTCGGCGGCACCGGCGAACGAAGCACATCACGAATTTCGCCTTCGGAAACCTGCTCGCAGCGACAGACAATTTTCCCGTAAAGAGGATTTTTCTTTATAAATGCATCTTTTTCTTCATCATTCATTAAATCGTAATCATACCGTTTGTCTTCCCGAATCGGATTAAACGTCGGATTCGGTTCAACCGGTTTTTCGGCAGACAGGTAGCCGATAACCCAACGGACTGCCTCTTCCGCCAATGCGGGCGCACTTGCCAGCCCCGGCGACTGAATCCCCGCCAGATGAAACAGGTTGGGAACCCTTTCCGACGGACGGACAATAAAATCTTCATCATAGGTACAGGCGCGGACTCCGCCGAAATACGTAATAATCTGACGTTCGGAAAGTTTTCCGTTGAGACGGATATGTTTTCCCAATTCGACAATATCATCCCGGGCTGTCGAGTAATCATCGCGTGAACAGACTTCATGAGCCGTCGGTCCGACCAGAACATTCCCCTCGACTGTCGGCACCAGACCGCCGCCTTTCGATTTGCTTTTTAACTGAGACAGCCGCGGCATCGCGTAAATACGGCGGATAAAAGCAGACGCTTTTTTATCGAGAATCAGATCTTCTCCCTTACGAAAATGCAGTGTATAAAGCGGATCGCAGGCTTTCGCTGCGACAATATCGGCCCAGCCGCCGGCCGCATTGATAACAGCCCGCACACCGATTGTTCCTCTGTTAGTCACAATTCGGGTAATTCTGCCGGCTTCCAGTCGAAAATCAACCGCGGCTGTCTCCAACCGAACGGCAGCTCCGTTATTCACCGCGTTTTCGGCCAAAGCACATACCAGTTTTTGAGGCGACAGCTGCCCCGATGTCGGCATCAGGAATCCCCCTGCGGCATCGCAAACAAGATTCGGCTCTTCACGATACAGCTCTCTTTTGGACAGATAACGGCAACCGGGCACACCGTTCTTTCGGGCCCGTCTCAACATATAAGGTACGGCCAGCCGGTACAGAGGATTTGCCAACAGGATCATGGACCCCGGTCTGAAAAACGGCACCTTCAGCTCCCGTGTCAGCTGTGTATACATTGCGTTTCCGCGAGCATTGTAAAAGGCTTTTTTTGAACCGGGCTTTGCCGCAAAACCGGGATGAATCATTCCGTCATTCCGACCGGAAGCATGAAAGGCCAGATCACACTCCTTTTCCAGCAAAACGGCCTTCACGTTCCACTTCGAAAGCTCCCTCAGAACAGCCGCTCCGACAACGCCACCGCCGATCACGGCAACATCGTATTCTTTTCCTTCTTCACTTTGATCGATAACCGGCGGCAACGTCAGTCCTGCCGGCTCTTCACCGTTTCGGCACAGTATCCGGTTCACGACCGGCTTGGTACCTAATCGGGCTGCCAATGCGCCGGCCCAGACCTTTTCAGACCATGAATCCGTCTCTCCGAACAGAACAACCGAAAATTCGTTCTCGACAACCGAAATACCTTTTGACGCCAGTTTTTTTGCAATCTGTTTTCGTCTCATAATTCCGACCTCTTAATACATAAAAGTAAAACCGACGCCGCCGAATCCTCCGGTATAATCATTCGGAGCGTAATAAATATATTGCGAATCTTCATACACGGCTTCTTTTCCGGGAATTCCCAACCAGGAAATATAACCGCCCTCGAGATAAATTCCGATCTGCTCGTAGAAAAACCAGACAAACCGGGCTCCGGCCTTACACGTAAACCATGTCAGAGGGGCTTTATTTTCCGCTGTATTTGCCGTAAACCCGATTCCCAAATCGATAAACGGAGAAAACGAAAACCGGTTAAAAAAACGATCGACCTGCATTCCTACATAAAAATTCCCGATCACCGGAGATTTCATCATCCCCACCGTATCAATCTGGTCACGGGATCCCGCCAAAATCTCGAATCCGAACGCCGGTTTTGCAATCGGCATCTCCCGATTGACAACCCAGCGGCTGTTTAACAGATGATTGACATAAAAATCTGACTGTGTTTCGGAAACTGCCAGTGACGAAATCAGCAATCCGTATCCGAATGACTGATGAACACCGACCCCGGGAATCTTCTGTATTCCGTCTCCCGGAACAACACGTTCCGTTGAATAAAGAATGCGGCAAAAACTGTAATCCTCTTCACATTTCTCGACATACAGTCTGCCGATAATCCGTTCTCCGATTTGTCCTTTTTCATCAATCTTATGCCTCATTATCCGGTAAAACGAACCGGGGAAAGCCCCCTGCCTGCGACCGTGTGCAATGACAACTTTCTTTTCGTTGATAAAATTGACAATGTACGGACCGCCTGCTTTGCCGAAAATTGTATTTAAAACAGACTTATACGAAATATGAAGCATGCTCATAACCTCATCCCGAACCGCTTCCTCTGTTTCCGCCAATCCGACAGCCCGAATTTCCGAATAATAAACCGCAAGGCGATTTTCGTATGCCAGATAAAAATCAAACGAGATCTCCGCAAAGAGCCGTTGATCCGTCAGCTCACGGATATTTGCTTTTTTCATTTTTATATAAACAAAAGCATCGTCGGCTGTTGCCTGACCGATTCCCAGCAGAGGAAAGAGCGGGTCAACCGGCTCCGCATTCAGTTCGGGGCGTTCTTCTTCCGTTTCGCTTACCTCCGGAGTCTCAGGCACATCGGACTTCTGCGACAACGGGGCTTCCGCCTCCGTTTGAGAATTATCCCCTTCGGGCAATAATACATTGTCTTCGTTTTCGGTTTTGTCATCCGATGCGGGTTCGCCGTCACGCTTTCCGGACTCTTCCGATTCGTTTTCTTCTCTGTCGATACGGGATTGCAGCAATTTGAAAAAAGCTTCTTTTTTTTCTTCGGGAACACCGGTTTCTTCAAATTTTTGTGTATTCAGCAAAAACGGCAGATCGAGAAGAACCAGATCCTTTATTTTCCCGCGCCGGTATTCGGCTGTCTCAAAAATCCGGTCCGAATCTTTTAATTCTTCATCATATGATAAATAAAGAGTTTGAGAGAAAAGAGAAAAAGCGGAAAGCGAGAGCAATAAAACGACCAGAGATCCTTTTCGAAGGGAAATCGGCACGAATTCCTCCCGTTTACTGTTTTTTTACTAACGTTACGGGAGTTTTGTAAACGTCAGCCTGTCCCGAGAGGTTTCCGAGAAGTGCCAGGCTGTCTATCGACACCGACTCACCCTCGCCGGCAGACACCGATACAGCAACCGACGCTCCGTCCGGAATATTCACGCGAAAAGTTTCTCCCGCAAACAGACAAACCCAGCCGTTCGCCGTCATCCGGAAATCCATCCTGTACAAACCGTAAGCCGAACCGTCCGCTTCAAAAAAAGAATCTCCTTCGGCCGTCGAAAAACAACCGTCAGACAAATTCAAAGACACGGCTACCGTTTCGGACAGCCATTCCCGATTTTGATCGGGCATCACCGTTTTGACATCAACAGATCCGCCCGCAAAGTTTTCCCCGGCAACAGCTACCTGAACCGAAAACTGATTCTCGGGAACCGCATAGGCCGCCGTTTCGAGCACCTCTCCGGCAGATACCGTAACATACCCAATCGGCCGCATTATCGGATATTTTTTGTAAGACGAAACTGTCGATGTACCGACAAAATCATCGGCAAACAGACACGCCTCTCCGAATTTTTTCTTCACCGCTTCGTTAAAAAGGGACCCGGAAAGAGGTTCATCAATACGGAAAATGCCGAATTCATCAATCACTCCCGTATAACCGTCTTCACCGCCGATTACAAACGTCCGTCCCGTCAACCGTCTTAAAGTTTCATGTCCGAAAACACTTCCGGAAACAGAATACCCGTCAAGTCCCCAAACAAAAGAAAACTGTCCGGAAGCGGCATTCTGAAAAACAACGAAACTCAGACGGTTCAAATCCGTTAATGTGTAATCGGAAAGGTTTAAAGCCTGAACAAACGGGCCTGTGGAAAGCTCCGTTGTTAACTGCAGTCTGGTTCCGTTTTTTGACAGAGAAAAGACGGGCTGTCCGGCATCGTCTTTAACCGAGAAAATTTTTCCCGCCGCATCCGATTTCAGATTTAACCGAAAATCGACAGCAGAAGAAACAAACCGGGAACCGTCATACCCCAAAACCGATTCGTCATCGGAAACAATTTCGATTGCCGCTCCGTCGGCAAACGAATAACCGAATACGTTTGTATCAAAAGCCAGCTGCGGATTTCCCTTTACCGTAATTTTTCTGTTTTTTGCATAGGGAGAATAATCGTTCATTTCCCCGCGAAAATGAAACAGCATATCATATTCGGAATCTGGACGAAAATCACTGCTTTCGCTGGACTGATTGGCCGAAATAAAAATCGTCGAAGTCAATGCAACGGGCGGTCTGAAAGAAAAAGCTTCACCGGCGGGAGGATCGCAGGGATAAATACCGACAGACATCTCAACCGCTGTTTTATCCGCGGGCGCACGCCACTTCACCGCGGGAGACATATTTTTTAACCGCGTCCGGTAAATCTCTACCCCGTTACAATACCAGACCACATCCGCATCAAACCCGTCCGGAGCCGTTATATCGGTATAAAGAAGGGATTCGCCGCCCGGATAAATAATAGCCGGATAAGACCCGAGAGAATTGACTTTTAACCGAATCGACGAAATAAAAAAAGAAGCGTTTACCGTTCCGGCATTCCGTCCGGATGCATCCTCGAACGAAAACAAAAGCGAATAATATCCGTCGGAAAGCGTTTCCGGAATTTGAAACGTTCCCTTATAATCCGCCTCATCATCCGAATCCGGATTATCCGCTTTTTCTGTTTCGTCCCTGCCGTCGTTTTCCTCGACTGTCCCGACATTTTCTTCCGCATCGGAAGAAACGGAACCGGAAGTCTGCGAACCGGCAGCGGCTGTCGTTTCACGAAACCGGACCGGTGTTCCCGAATACACCGCTTCGCCTAGATTCATATCGATAATATCGATACGAAAAGAGACAATATCTGTCGTATCTTCCGCAAAAGACAATGCATAATCAACAGCTCCCCCTGCTTTCAGAATTCGTCCTTCTTCGAAGGTTTTAAGAGAAACAAATCCGGCATTCCGCGATGCGGTTTCTTCAACCGGTGTCATTTCTCCACACGAAACAAAGAGTCCGAATATTACAAAAAACAAAAAGGCTGCTTTTTTCACAACCTATAATATAGCACAAAAAAAGAAAAAATCAACATAATTTTCCGCTAAGTTTTCGATTTTATAAAGATTCGGCTTTTTCGATCAGCGCCGTTCCGAGTTCGAATGCTTTATAGAAAGCGGAAAGGGCAAGCCATTCACATCTGCTGTGAAAATTGTGTCCGCCGGCAAACAGGTTCGGACACGGAATACCCAATTCGCTCAACCGCGCACCGTCCGTACCGCCGCGCACCGATTCAATCCGCGGTTCGATACCGGTTTCCTTCATGGTTTCCAAAAGAAAACCGACCAGTTCGGCAGGAATGAACGACTTCATATTCCGATACTGCCATGCAACTTTTACGTCGATACAACACCCCGGATACCGGCGTTCCGTCTCTACCGCCAGATTCTTCAGAAACGCAATCCGTTTCTCCATTTCTTCTCCGTCAAAATCTCGCAAAATGACGGTAACCGATGATTTTTCGATTTCACCGCTGACAGCCGTCGGACAGTAATAACCTTCTTTTCCCTCCGTTGTTTCGGGCTTTTCGAATAACGGCAGAGCCGCAATCAGAGAGGCCGCCACATCGACTGCGTTCACCAGCTTCCCTTTCGCCTGCCCCAAATGAATGACTTTTCCCGCAACGGAAAAAGTAACGGAAACGGCATGAAAACATTCGTATTCGACTTCCCCCAGCGTCCCCCCGTCGAATGTAAAAGCGTACTTCGGGGAAAAAGCATCCAAAGGCGGATTTTCCATTCCCCGCCCGACCTCTTCATCGGTTGTCAGCATAAAATACAAAGGACCGTGAGCGGGCTGTTCCGTGACAATTTTCCGTATCATTCCGAGAAGAATTGCAACACCCGCCTTATCATCCGCTCCCAATAACGTCTCACCTGTCGAAGTAATCAGATCATCTCCTTTAAACCGGAGAAGATCGGGAAATTCCTCGGGAGAAAGAACGGTTCCGTTTTCCAAACGGACGATGCCGCCGCGGTAATGGCGTACAATCCGCGGCGATACATCAAATCCGCTGCAATCGGGAGAAGTATCGATATGAGCCAAAAATCCGAACGGAACAACGTTCTCTTTTCCCCCGGATGCCGGAAAAAAAAGTGTCAGATAGCCGTTTTCATGCAAAACAGGAGAAAGTCCCCACGAAGATAAAAGTCCGGACAATCTCTCCAAAAGCAAAATCTGCGCCTCGGTCGTCGGCTTGGAATCGGATTCGGGCGACGACATACTCGGCGTTTTTACCAGTGAAACAAACATATCCAGCAAAAAACGCCGATCCGATTCAGTTATTTCCATAATATCCTCCTTGAAACACCGCAACGACCTCTTCCGGCGTCGATGCACCGAGCAGACGCCGGCGCCAGCGGACCAGACTGAGACATCCGCTTAAATCTGCCAGAAAACGGAGATGCCCCGAAAAATCCGTTTCGGGAGATAAAATCAGAATGACCACCCGGGAAAGGGAGCCGTCCGGCGAAGAAAAATCGATTCCCCGGCAGGAATAACCTATACAGACAACAATCCGATCCAACTGTGCTATCCGTGCATGAGGGACCGCCACCCCCCACCCGATACCGGTCGAAGCCCTGCGTTCACGTTCCGAAACAGCCTCAATAATTTTCTGTTCGTCGGGCCGCCCCTCCGTACGGCAAAAAAGCGACACCAGTTCGGATACTGCCTCATCACGCGTCTGCGCCTGTAAATTCATAATTATCCGACCGATACAGACAGGTGATTCTTTACCCATACTGCAGATTTAAAACATCATTCCGAAACCGAGATAAATTCCCGGATACATTACGGTTTCCACACGATTTCTGTTGAGCAGATTATTCTCAGAAGAAAAGCCGGCAGTAAAGTCGGCTTTCAGAGAAATCGAAAACCCACCCTGCAGGATAAAATCAAAACCGACAAACGGTGCTATCATACCGCACGGCAGCGCGATTTCGTCATACTGCGCATTAATGGCTTTCAGATATCCCGATTCAAGCAGCTGAAGAAATCCTCCCTGCACGCCGCCGAAAAAAGAAACCCACGAAGCCAAAGGATAAATGCCTCCGATAAGGGCCCGTAAGGTGAGAACCTTCATCGATGAATTGCTGGTTTCCAAAAAATTATTTGTATCGTCAAACAGGAACGTCCCGCCCCACGAAAAGCCGCCGCCGACAAGAAGATAATCCAACAGCACCCAACGCAATTCTATATCAACACCGCCGTTCAGTTTTGAGGCAACGGGTGTTCCGCCGTAATTGGGGTCGAAAGCATAATCCTCGACAAAATCGACTCCCGTTCCCATATAAAACGGATAAAAAAGACTGACTGTCAGAGAAGTCCGGGCCTTGACTTTCCTGTTTTCCTGCGGAAGCGACTCGGATGTCGCAGCCGGTTCACTCTTTCCGGGCATCGTTTCATCCGGGAACAAAAAATCACCGGTAAAATTTCCGTTCTCATCGACCGTAAATTCGACAATTTCACTGTCATCATCCAAAGCGTACAAAACACCTCCCGATAAAGACAGCAGCAGAAAAAAGAAAATACCGGTTTTTTTCATCAGTATATCCCCGCATCCCTCAGCGTTAAAGGACAGTTTGTACAAATTCCGACCACACCGCTGTTTTTCAACCGCAATGCTTCCCTGGCATCATTGACCGTCCAGGTCATAACCGGCAGATTCCGTTTTTTCAGACCTTTACACATCCGTCCCGATTCAATCAGCTGCCGTCCCGGTTTCAGATGCGTCGAACGGGCGATGTACCACCCCTGTCCCCGTTTATAAATATACGGAACATCATCGTCTTCGGCAAAAATCACGGCCGTCAGCGGAAATCCTTTTTTCCGGGCACGGCGTACGACAAACGGATTAAAAGATGAAATCATACTGCAATGAGCGATGCCTTTTTCCCGAACCATTTTCAATACATCATCAACCAGTTTTTTATCTCCGAAAAAAAGAGGCGTTTTGATTTCGATATCGTAAAAAACACGATCCCCAAGCAAATCAATCACTTCCTCGAAGAGAGGAATTTTCTCTCCCGCAAAACGGGCATCGAATGACGATCCGGCATCAAGCGACCGCAATACGATAAAAGGCGTTTCCTCGACACTGTAATCGGTTCCGCAAATGCGCTTTGTATGAAAGTCGTGAATCACAACAAGCTCTCCCGTTGCACAGCGGTGAACATCCAATTCGATTGCCGGAATTTTATTTTCCAAAACCCAGCGAAAAGCCGCCAATGTATTTTCGGGAGCATCTGTTTTTCCGCCCCTGTGAGCAAACAATAAAGGAATTTTCGTATCAGTCACACAACCCTCCGCATGCCGTCCGGCACTTTTTTACATTACCACAAGGAAGAACGCATGTCAACTTCTCACCCTTTCACCCGTTCGATTCTGAGGATTTCATCCCCGGAAGCGACTATCCGGTAACGGTAATCACTGTATACGGGTGTCTTTGTACCGCTGTCCTTTTCGGTGATCGATAAAATCAGCCCGATATGGTAAACCCGTTGCGCCTGCACCGTTTCGAGCCGGTTTTCTTCGTTCAAAACACATAAATCCTCGACGGCGGTATCCATTTTGTGAAAACACCGCCGCAAATCAAACCGAAGAATATCCGTTACACTGGGAAGCCTCGGATGATTCTGTGTCAGACGGCGGCTCTTAAATATTGTCCGTTTTTCGAAACGGACAATATTTTCGGAAAGCAGATATTTATCGAGTTTGTTTTTATCCCGCTCCCGCAACTCTTTAATCGGCGCCGGCAAACGATCCATGCGGGTAAAAGACATCCACTCGCGGCTGAAGCCGCTTCGTTTGCGGCTTTTCGGATCAATCAGATACTGCTCCCGGTCGGCCGCAAAAATCGGGGACATTTTTTTTGAATATTCTTTCAGATTGTCCTTAATCTGATCACGCAAAACATACGCCAGAACACCGCTGAGAATCCACAAAGCCGGCTGATTCATAAACTTGTTAACAATCAGCAATGTTAATAGAAGAAAAATAAACATTGCTATTCCCGTCGAAATGGAAATCAGCAGCAGACTGACCTGTTTCGGGTTTCGCGAATCGGTTCGCGACATATGAAGATTCAGCTCCGCCCACTTTCGGATACTGTGTTCGCGAAAAATGAAGGATTCATTTTTTTTGTTGTTATATTTATATGTATAATGAAGATATTCCTGTTCTTTCCTGTAATCGATATTCGCGCGTATTTCCGCCGCACAAATTTCAACCAGCTCCTCTTCCCGTCCGATGAGTGCCGTATCGTAAACGTACCAGAGCCATTTTTCGTAATCCAGATAAACACCCTCATCGACCCAGCGATAACTCCACCTCAGCTCTTCATCCTGACGGTCATCATAAAAGAAATCGTGATATTTATGAAATTCATCAAAGACCTTACCGATTTTATCCCGGTAATTTTGAAAAATCTCAATCGGATGATAATCCTCTTCATCGACCTTGTGCTTCAGCTTCCGGAATTCCGATTTCAGTATATCCATCCGATCATGAAAAATGTTATAGAATGTTTTCAGTTCGTAAATAATCGCTTCTCTGTTCTGCGGTTTCTCGAAATGGTAATCGGAAATCAGCGAATCAATCCTCCAAAGCGGATTGGTTTTGATGTGGTGATTAAGCAGGTCGTCGAGAGAAAAATCGAGAATACTGAAACGGGTATAAGAAAAATAATCTTCGAAAAAATCTTCGGAGGAATAAGTGGAGGAATTGATTCCCAACTGCGACGGAATGAAGAAATAACCCGTGAAATCGTACGTGTTGGTATCGATTTTCTTTTTACGTGCAATCGGATATTCCAGTTTCAATTCGACCTGAAACGGTCCGCGCTTGGCAATTTTAACCTTTACTTCCCCCATAAATATCCCCCCACAACTTTTCGGCATAAGCCTTTTTCATCGCCGCTTCGAAAGCTTCATTGCTTTCGTATTCGTACCCGAAAACATCATTCCACAACCGGACATCTTCCATACAAAGATAGAAGAAAACCGATTCTTTCCATGATGACGGAAAACTTCCGTAAACCGTCCGGAACAGCTCCTTCTTACGTTCATAAGGATACGAAAATTTTCCGGCAATTTCTTCGGTTTCCATTTGAAGGATTTTCGTCCGCAATCCCCGCTCCCGGATTTGCCTCATCACAGGACGGATAAAGGTGAGCGTTCCCATGGAAACCGTTACCGTTTCTTCCGGAGAAAAAAGCTCCGTTAAACGGCGAACCACCGCGGCGTATTCGTCCTGCCATCCGCGGTAATAAACAATCGGATGAAAATGAAACCCGACCCGGATGCCGGCATCCGCTGCACGCCGGGCCGCCTCCAACCGCGCCGTCAGATCGGCTGTCAGACGCTCTTCGTTGGCAATGACCGTTTGCGTATTCAGACTCCATGTCGCAAACAAATTCGGCGGCACATTCATCCGGCACAACTCCGCTACACGGCTGCTTTTCGTTTTCAGTTCGAGCAGCACCCGCGGATTGCGGGCGGCAAAGCCGACAACCGCGTCCAGAACCCCTTCCCGGTCGCCCCACATCAGCGAATCGGACGACTGCCCCGTGCCGATATGATACCATTCGTTCGGATCCAGCTCCCGCTCCCATTCCGCCAGCCGTTCTTTCAGGTCGGCGCGGAACACAACCCGGTTACCGTGATAAAACGACTGAATCGAGCAGTAGGTGCAGTCAAACCCGCACTGCATAACCGCATCCAGCGTTAAAAGACCGCAGCATCGCGTTTTGGGTGAATACACGGGACAGCGTCCGGCAATTTTTTCGGCACGCCGTTCCGCAACACATTCGGGAACAGCCGCGGTAAAAGGCGGAGGATTGCCGTAAATTTTCTCCGCACCGCGGACGGCATTATACGCCGCCGTAAAATCGGCAATGATTTTTTTGACCGCCGCTTTCCCGGTTGTTTTTCCGGCCGCCTCGGGATGCCAAAACCGGGCGGGATCTTCGTCCCACTGCTCCAAATCACCGGACATCTGCTCCAACAGTCTTTTTTCCTGAAACGTCAGGGGGTATGCCTTTTCGACTTTCGTCAGAAACGCCTTTGCGGTCATAGCGAAAAACTTTTTACCAGGGTGTATGCCAGAAAGAAAGCTGCCAAACCCCATGTCAGGGGTGAAACTTCTTTTACCCGCCCCGAGACGATTTTCAGAAGGACGTACGAAAGCACACCCCAAACAATCCCCTGTGCGATACTGTAAGTAAACGGAATCGCCGCCAGGCACAAAAACGACGGAATACCCTCTGTCGGATCATCGAAATCGATGGCCCTGACGCCTTTGATCATCAGAAAGCCGACAAACACCAGTGCTGGCGCCACCGCCGCCGCCGGCACCAGCAAAAACAGAGGTCCGAAAAAAAGCGCTGCCAGAAAAAGTACAGCTGTTACCAAAGATGCCAAACCGGTCCGCGCCCCCGCCGCAATACCGGCCGTACTTTCCATAAAACTGGTCACGGTCGATGTTCCGAGCGCCGCACCGCAAACGGTTCCGACGGCATCGGCCAAAAAAGCCTGCCTGATTTTCGGAACGGAACCGTCCTTACCGGCAAGACCCGTTTCCTGAGCCACTCCGACAAAAGTACCGACAGTGTCGAACATATCGACAAACAGAAATGTCACGAAAACAACAAAAAATTCGAACGACAAAATACCCGAAAAATCAAATGCAAACAAAAGCGGTGCTTTTGGCACGGAAACCGGACTGAAATGCTCCGGAATAACGGTTGCATGCAGCGGAATGCCGGCAACCGCCGTTACAAAAATACCGATTAAAAGACTGCCGGGAATTTTCAACGCATAAAGCGACAGCGTTACCGCCAAACCGATAACGGTTGTCCAAAAGGTTCCGTTTGCTTCTCCCATGGCCAAAACGGCTCCGTTTCCGGATGTCACAACACCCGCATTGGATAGTCCGACCAAAGTGATAAACAGACCGATACCGACGGCAATCGCCCGCTTCAGATTAGAGGGAAGCGAGGCCGCAATCATCTCCCGAATCCGGAAAAAAGAAAGAAGGATAAAGACAATCCCTTCCAGAAAAACAGCCGTCAGCGCTGTTTCCCAACTGTATCCCATACCGAGAACAACGGTTTGCGCAAAAAAAGCATTGATCCCCATTCCCGAAGCCAGCGCAATCGGAAGATTGGCCGCCAGCGCCATAAACACGGTTGCAATTACCGCCGACAAAACGGTTGCCGTAAAAACAGCAGTCGCCCCCGGGCCTTCCGGACCGCCCAAAATCATCGGATTGACAGCCAGAATATAAGACATCGTCAAAAAAGTGGTGATTCCCCCGATGATCTCTCTCGAAAAAGAAGAACCGCGCTCTCCGATACAAAAAAAGGAATCGACTTTACCGGCAATTTTATTCATGTTTCGAATTATATCACAGGAAAGCACAAACTGCAATCAAAAACACCCCTTGACATTTCCCGAAATATCGGAAATAATAAGTCAACTGCGCCACTTTAGCTCAGGGGTAGAGCAACGCACTCGTAATGCGTAGGTCGTGGGTTCAAATCCCATGAGTGGCTTTTCTTTTTTTCTTTTCTGTAAATTATATACTTTTTCTTTCCGATAGAAGAGAGAGGAAGTATTTTCATGAGTATATACCTGAAATTCATTGTCCATTTTGTACTGACATCGTTGTTGGGAACATCTTTCTATTCTTTTTTCGGCAGTCTGTACGAAACAATCACGGTTAACGGATCCGTTTCTTTTTGGGTCAAATCTCTGATTTTTACGGCAGCCGTTTGCACCGCAGGCATTCTTCTGCTGCTCCCCGCCACGTTAAAATTTTCCGCGAAAAAAAATACCTCCGCCGACAAACAAAAACGGCACACCGAATACCGCCTGCTGCTGACCCGGTTTACGGCGCTCATGCACCTGATACTGTATCCGGTTTTTGCGATTGCCGCCGAAATCTTCACGGCATCACACAATAATAACGGAGTCCGTTTTCCGTCTCTGACCATTCTTGCCTGTCTGACCGGCATTCTGATGTTTTACACCAATTCGTATCATATTTCGAAAATCTGCCGCTATCATAATTCTTTCGATCCGCAGAATTCGACAGAAAAGAACGGATTCCGATCATCCCTGAAATGGCTGCACCGCTTTTTCCTCGCCGGTACACTTCTGATTTGGGTTACTCCTCTGTCGGCTGTTGCCTTCTTTATTCCTTTAAAGGAATCTTCTGATTTATCAAACGGATATCTCTATTACATGGGGCAGGCCGCTTTCGGAACGTTAACGGCCCTTATTTTGACGTGCATTCCGGTCTTTACTCTCTGCCTGGACATCCGCAGACAGACGGGGAAAATGTCAAAGTGGGTACTCGAACGCAAAACCACCCGAAACTTTACGCCGCGACTTTCTTTCTGTTTTACGACGGACATGATCGAACTCGAGGATAAAATCAATAATTTCATGAACCGTCTTCAAAACTCGCTGGCTTTTCTGAAAAAAGAATCGCTTTTAATTATCGAGGAAAAAGAAAAACTGACACAAAAGGGTTCTGGTGCCATAGAAACAATCAATACTATTTCCGAATCGCTGAATCAGATCCGCGAATCTTCGCTCAGTCAAAAAGAAGTGATTGATCTGACCGAAACCGAAGTCAATTCTCTGGTTTCGGGAGCCACGGATATGATCCGGCAGGTCTCGCATCAGAATCAGTCTATCCAGCAGAGTTCGGCATCCGTCTCGGAAATCAGTTCCGCCGTCTCTTCCATTGCCGAAATGGCCCGACAGGCCAATATTGTCTCTACAATGCTGAAAGAAAGCAGCGAAGCCGGGCATCAGACACTGATCAGGACAAACGACACGATTAAAGCCATTCAGACATCCTCGTTGGATATTCAACAGATTTTGCAGTCGATTCAGAAAATTGCCAAACAGACCAACCTGCTGTCCATGAACGCTTCCATCGAAGCGGCTCATGCCGGAGATAGCGGCCGCGGATTCGCCATCGTTGCGGATGAAGTCCGGTCGCTTTCCAGTCTGTCTAACCGAAACGCCAAGGAAATCGAAGCTCATATCGAAATCATGATCGAAAAAGTCAATCACGGTGTCGAAGCCATTACGGCGGCCGGGAATGCTTTCAATGATATAGTCAACGGAATCGGCGAAAACTTCGAACTGATGAACCGGATTACGGACAGCATGACTTCCCAGCAGAAATCGACACAAAGCACACTGGAATCGACTTTTGCGATTGTTAAATCGGTTGAACAGATTTCCTCTTTTGCCGAAAAACAGAATCAGTATACGCAAAATGCCAAAAAAATCATGAATGAAATTGTGGAACTGGCGGACCGCATCGGAACCACCATCGAAAAACAGCAGAAAGAACTGGAAACGGTTTCCGACAGAGCCCGCAAAGCGATTGTCAACATCGAGACGGACCGGTCGACCGCTGCCGATATGCTGCAATCCATCCAAATTTTTCAGAATGATTCCCGACAGGAGGATCTCCAATGAACAAACCCAAAATCACACTGCTTTACTTCCGCTCTGTTGCCCCTCTTCTGATTTTTATTTACCTTTTTAACGAATTCAGCTTCCTGTTTGCATTTTTCCGCACCGTTAATGTTTTCCCGTGGACGCATCTGATTCAGAGTCTGACAATTGCCGTATCGGGATTTATTCTGCTGGCGGTACCGGCTTTTGTTTTTTCCGGCAGGCTTGAAAAAATTTTATCCGCAGACGACACTGTTCCCGACGATCTGAAACTGATGGTTTTCATTAAATGCATGAAGGGACTTTCGCTGACAGTCTGCCTGACCGTCTTTATGATGCTTGTTGGTCCCCGTCTGACCGGACTCTTTTTTATACAGAAAGAATACACCTCTTCGATTTTCATTTTTCGGACTGTTCTGGACATCGTCATTTCGCTGATTCTGGGAGGAATTTCCCTTTTTCTGACACTCTATTTTTTCCGCACGGGAATCGAAAAATTACCGGAAGTTTCGCTGATAAAAAAATACTCCCATCTGAATATCAAAAGGAACTTCAGTTTCGGTTTTGTCCTGATGTTCGGACTCGTACAGGTTTTCCTGATAACAGCCACGTTCACACTTTCCGCGAGTGCCTTTTTTACCGAAAGGGCTGTCCGTAACCCGGCGGAGGCCGATGTCTCCATGTTTGCGCTGACCGGTATTGCATCCGGAATTCTGATCCTGATATTGATGATACTCTTTCTGCGGGTTTTCGGAAATCTGCAGCACCGGAAAGTCGGACGAACCCTGATGATGCTGAACGAAATCGCCCAATCCGACGGTCGCTCCAACCCGCAAATGAATATTGTCACCCTCGATGAATTCGGCGACTTATACGAAAGCATTAACCTGCTGATGGAAAATACGCAAACCATGGCTGCCGAATTCAAATCAAAAACGGATAACCTGAACCGGTCTCTTATCGAAACCGGAGCCATTTATGCGGAAACGCAGTCCCCTCTGTCGGAAATCGCGGAAGCGTCGGGCGTATCGGCGGAATCCAATTCCCAGATTGCCTATCTTTCCCGTACAGACAAAAATGTCCATAATCTGAACAGCATAGCCAAAATGATGGAAGAGCAAATTCAGACTCAGGAAGAATTGGTCAGTCAGACATCCGATGCCATCGGACAAATGTCTTCCTCGATTGCCCTCATTATACAGACAATTCAGACAGCGACACAACTGTCGGATAAACTGAAAAACTACAGTATTACCGGAAACAAGGCGATTGACGAAGCCGGAAAAGCAATCGAAGAAATTCGGGACGCGGCCCAGTCGGTTTCCGAGATTCTGTCCGTTATTCAGCGAATTGCCAGTCAGACAAACCTGCTTTCGATGAACGCTTCCATCGAAGCCGCTCACGCCGGTGCTTCCGGAAGCGGATTTGCCCTGGTTGCCCAAAGCGTCCGGGCTCTTGCCGACGCCTCGACAAAGAGTGCCAAAAAAATCGAAAACCACATCAACGAAATGTCGGAATGGATTCAAATCGGTACCCAGACCATCGCCAGCATCATCAAAACTTTCTCCGATATTCAGAAAGGCATTAATGAAAACAGCGATCTGATTGCGACGATTTCCAATGCCATGTACGAGGAAGAAGAAGCAGCCCGCGACACACTGACCGCTATCGAATCGGTCGTCACTTCCGTGCGCAATATTAAAACCCAATTCCAGACTCAAAAAGAAGCGGCTATTAATGTTGAAGAAACCATTACACTGATACTCGATCTTTCCGACCGTATGCAGCAGCTTCTGACATCCGAAAAAGAGATGACCGCTCACTTAAATTCAACCGTCGAATCGATGATTGACGAATTGAACTGCTCGCGGCAGACTCTGATTGAAATTGACAAAGCCACCGATCATTACGCTTCGTAAAATGAAAAAAAAGGCTTTTCTGATTCTCCCGTTTCTGCTGTCCGCCTGTACGCCCCGTATAACGGAACGCAGCGAATGGCTGATGGGAACGCTCTGTACGATCCGGTTTTACAGTCGCTGTGAAGCGACTCTCCCCGACCACTGTTTCGATACAGTCGGAAAAATCGAAAAACATATCGGTGCCACCGACCCGCAAAGCGAAGTGTCGGCTGTCAACGCCGGCCGGCAGCAGACGGTTTCCCCGATTCTCGGCAACCTGATTGCGGTTTCGCTGAAAACCGCCGCCGAAACCGACGGCGCTTTTTCCCCGGTTTTGGGACGGCTGACCGCATTGTGGGGCTTTTCCGGCGAAGCACCGCGGTTGCCGGCAGACGAAGAAATTGCCCGCCTGCTGCCGGCCGCACGGCTTTCGGCTGTTGCTTTTGACCCCGAACGGCACACCGTCACCCTGAAAAGCCGGCAGAGCGCCTTCGATTTCGGCGCCGTCGGCAAAGGATTCGCTTCGGATGCGGTTAAAAAAATCTGTATCGATGCGGGCGCAACGGTTCTTATCAACTTCGGCGGCAACATCCAAACCGTCGGCTCCAAACCGGACGGCAAACCGTGGCTGATTTCGATACAATCGCCGCTCGTTACCGGCACCCCGACTGCCGGCACCCTCACCCTTTCGGGAGATTGGAGCCTTTCCACCTCGGGCGATTACCAGAAATTCTTTTACGAAAACGGCATTAAGTACCACCACATTCTCGACCCGGCGACCGGGAAACCGGCCGACAGCGGACTGCGTTCGGTCACCGTCGTCTCGCAACGCAGCGGCGCCGAAACCGACGCCCTTTCAACCGCCCTCTTCGTAATGGGAGAAAAAAAAGGAATCGAATGGCTGCGGTGCAATCCCGATGTCGGCGCGGTGTGGATGACCCGGGATAACCGGCTGATTGTTTCCGCCAACCTGGCCGACGCCTTTACCCCGACCGCCGACAGCCCGTTTACCGTCTCGACGCTTCCGCTTCCGCGCTGACAGCCCGGGCTTCCAAAACCGCCGCCACCTCCCGCAGATACGGACGGGATAAGACACGCCCGGCATCGGCGGAAAGCGCCCAAAACGCCTCGAAATAGACAAAAAACTCGCCCGCCGCCCGAAACCGCCTCACAAAAGCGGGCACACCGCGCATCAGTGCCAACCGCGACGCCAAAACCAGCGCACAAAACGATGCGGCCCGGTACAAACCGGTTTCGAGCGCACCGGCCGTTACCCGCAACGGTCCCCATTCCGCCAGCAGCTTTCCGTCCGGTGCCATCAACGCAAACAGAACAATGCAGATGAATGCGGCCGCCGTCATCCCCCACCGGTTGCGCAGCCGGCAGACCGCCGCCGTTACCGCAATCCCCGCAAACAGCAGCAGACAAACCGCCGCGTTACCGGACAGCGCTCCCGCAACAGCCGCCGCAAACGGCACAGGCCGCAGAACGGAAACAAACCGGTTCCGTACGGAAATCCGGGTTTCCGCCGGCCGCCGCAACGCACCGCCTTCGGCCGCCGGTACATCTGCCAACGGACAGTGCGGCAGCATCCGGCGGGCGACCTC
This sequence comes from Spirochaetia bacterium, assembly GCA_034120015.1. GTDB lineage: Bacteria > Spirochaetota > Spirochaetia > JAFGXN01 > JAFGXN01 > CALXOJ01. The sequence continues at coordinate 141,560 of JAXEIF010000005.1, forward strand.
CCCCGTCAGTAAAGAACAGCCCCAGCCGCAGAGAAAAAAAGGCAGCGCTACCGTCGCGGCCCCGGCCGATCCGAGAAAAAGAGCCGCCGCCGCCAGCCGCACCGCGTCGGACACAAAGGCCGACAGAACACTGACCCCGGTCAGCGTACAGAAGCGGCCGAAAAGGCGGTAAAAACCCTTCATCGCCAAAGCGGCCGTCAGCGACCCGGCTGCGGAAACCGCCATCAGCGGCGAAAGCAGCAGTCCGCCGATCAGCCCCTGCCCGAGCAGTTTGACGGCAACCGCCGCCAGAAACCAGCCGAAAGGCAGCTGCGGTACGGCAATCAGCAGCGGAATGTTGCCCAACCCGTAATGTAAAAACGGAACCGGATGCGGAAGAACCGCCTCGACCGCTCCCAGATAAACGGAAAAAGCGGCGGTAAAAATCGCGGCACGCCGCCGTGCAGCCCGGTCAGTAAGCGGTCGCATCGGCATTTTCGCCTCCTCCCGCGGTTTCGATCCGCACCCGTGCCGGCAGACAGGCGGCAAACCCGCTTCGCCCCACGATGTTTCCGGTACGGATACAGTCGCGTCCCGAACAGTACGAATCCGTAAAAGCAGCCGTTCCGTCGCGAATCTCCACCCGAACCGTTCCCTTTTCGTCCGTCCGTTCCCAGACACGGTTTTTATCGAGCGGATACACTTCCGTTCCGTCGGCCGTCGTAATCAGCAGATAACGGGGCGAACTGTCCGGGCGGTAGAGAAAAAAAGCGGCTGTCAGAATCAGGATCAGAACAACGGACGCGATTCCCGCGTCCGGTAAATTGATTTTCATGGGCGTTTGTATTATACTACAGATAAGAAATTCCTATCAAGAGAAGGAGTCCGTTTTGTCCTTGAAAGTGTTGTTTTTGGGAGAGATCGTCGGCCGCGCCGGTCTGACGGCGGTCAAAAAGTTTCTGCCCGCGTTCCGGCAGGAAGAGAAGATCGATCTGGTGGTCGCCAATGCGGAAGGAACCACCGGCGGTTTCGGTTTGGGAAAAAACCATGCTCTCTATCTGCGCAAACTGGGCGTCGATGTCGTGACGGTCGGCGAAAAGGGATTTTTCAAGAAAGATCTGACGGAGCTGATGGGCAAGTCGGCGTTTCTGCTGCGCCCCGCCAATTTTCCGCCCGAAGTTCCGGGACGCGGTTACCGGCTGACGGAAATCAACGGACAGAAGATCGCCGTCATTTCGCTGCTGGGACAAAACGGTTTTACCCGCATTCATCTCAACAATCCGTTTCATACGATGAATTATCTTCTCGAAAAACTGAAAGACAACGATACGATTCTGGTCGAATTTCATGCCGCCACAACGGCCGAAAAGCAGGCCATGGCCCATTTCCTCGACGGGAAAGCGGCCGTCGTCGCCGGCACCCACTCGAAAGCGCTGACCGCCGATGCCGATATTTTGCCGAAAGGCACCGGACGCATTACCGACACCGGCCGCTGCGGCAGTCTTCAGTCGGTCGGCGGCTTTCTGCCGAAAACCGAAATCGACAAGTTTTTAACCGGGATTCCCGCCCGCTCCCGCGAAACCGCCGCCGGCACCGAGATTCAGGGAGCTCTTTTCGAAATCGACGGCAACCGCTGTCTTTCGGCCGAAATCATCCGCAAACCGGTCACGGTTGCCGAGGCCGAGAGCAGCGACCGCGAGGCCGAAGAATGCTGACCACCGCTTACGTCGTTTCCGTCGACGGCCGCCGCGCGTTTCTGCGCATGCCGAAGCCGGGCGGCTGCGGCGGCAGCCGGATCTTTGCCCCGAAACCGCACGAGTTTGAAGCCGACATTGCCGAAGGCCTCACTCTCAAACCGGGCGACGCGGTCCGGCTTCTGCTGCCGACCGGCCGCTCGATTCTCTCTTCGTTTCTGATTTTTATTCTGCCGCTGCTGATTTTTTTGGCGGTCTACCTCGGCGTAACCGCGTTGTTTCCGAACGCCGTTGCGGCCGCCGTCACCGCGGGACTGTCCGCGGCCGCGGCCGCAATGACCGCCGTTCTGTGGCTTCTCAAAAAAAGCGGACGCTTCCGTCCGACCGTCACTGCCGTCGTCGCCGGTTTTGTGCCGCCGGAATGCGCCGGCTGCGCGCAGGGCTGCTTTTCCGAACCGGCCGCCTCCGATAACGATTCCGCCGCTGCTTCTTCCGGGAAAGCGGATTCCGGCGCCGGACGGTAAACCGGCGACTGCCTCACGGTAAAAGGGCCGCCGATTCGATTACGACGGCAGCGCACTGCGGTTAAAAGCGGTAGGGACGGCTGCCCGGCAGCAGCGCACCGCGGTGAAGGCAGTCACGCAACGCCTCGAACGATGCCTCTTCCGTCTCGTAAACGGTAAACCGTTTGCCGACATCCGACAGGTAATGGGCATCGGAATTGCCGATTTTCACCGCCTTTTTCACCAGCAGCCGCGCCTTGAAATCGGCCACCTCCAGCGCATCGTAATCCATTTTCGGAATAAAGCCGAGCTGCGACGTCAGACTGAAACGGGGTTTGTCGACATGAGCCGGAATATAGAGTCCGCCCATCGCGTGTGTTTTTGCCAGAATCTCGTCCAGATTGAGCGAAACTGCCGAAATCAGCAGCTTCGGTTCTTCGTAAAGCACCTCTTCGTTTTCGTCGACCGCCACCTGATCGCCGAACTGTTCGGGGTCGTTGGGAATATCGGGCAGATGATCGTGAATCCAGGATCCGAACTCCGTTGCTTTTTCCAAATCGGGAAAGAGGCAGAGCACGTGCGCCTCTTCTTCGGAGGTCACCTCGATGCCGCCGACGGGGACAATGCCGGCTGCTTCGCAGGCACAAAAAAAAGCCGGCAGATTGCCGACCGCATTATGATCGGAAAGCGCCATCATATCCAACCCTTCCTCTATGCCGCGCGCCGCAATGGCGAGAGGCGACATCTCCCAGTCTCCGCAGGGACTCAAACAGGAATGGATATGAAGATCGGCTTTCACGAAACGATTCCGTTTTGACTCAACTAGTCCAGCAGCGCTCCGATTTCGCACGAAACGGTGAACTGATTTTTGGTTGTCCGGTAAACCGCCACCTCTTCGTCGGCGGCCGCTTCGGCCATATCGGCCGGCACCTCGCGGTTATTGCAAATCACCACCGCCGCAATCCCGGCCAGCGTGGCCACCGCCACCGTGTTTTTATGTGCCTGAATCGTCACCAGCACCGAATCGTCGAGAGCGTTCCCCATCACATCGCTCAGCAGATCGGATGTATAGCCGGCGCGGATATCGGCATCGGGATTGCCCGCACACACCTCTTCGTAAGCCAATTTGGTTTTCAGATCAGAGACTTTCACGATTCTCTTCCTCCTTCTTCTTTTCATCGAGAAAAATGACCGCCCGCACATCGGTCGGCTGCCCTTTCGCCGAATTGATGATAAACAGATCGGAAACCCGTTTGGAGTTCGGCAGCCCCATTCCCGCTCCGAAGCCGAGCGAACGCACCCAGTCGGTCGCCGTGGAAAAGCCTTCCTGCATCGCCTTATCGACATCCTCGATGCCGGGGCCTTTATCGTGCGCCAGAATCTCCACCTTTTCGGGCGTAATGATAAAAATCATTTCGCCGCCGTAGGAGTGAACCACCTGGTTGATTTCCAGTTCGTAGGCGGCCACGGAAATACGGCGGATAATTTTTTTGTCGATGCCCATCTCCTTCAGCACCGTTTTGATTTCGTTGGAAATTTTTCCGGCGGTGTTAAAATCGTTGCGGATGGTGACATAGCGCAAAACGCGGCTCTTGTTCTGCGCAAAGCCGTCGAGGTCGGCCCCGGCAGTTTTATCGATTAACGACTGCGCCTGTTTGACACTCTCTTCCAACTTCGCCACCTCCTCGTTCATGCTCGACAGCAGATACATGATGATATCGCGCGGCGTAATGACTCCGGCAATCAGTTTCTCGTCGTTGAGAACCGGCAGCATGTTAAACGAATATTTATCGAACATTTCGACGGCAAACGACAGCGGCATTTCGCCGTCGAGCGTCACCACCGTTTTGGTCATGTGATGTTCGGCCGTCTCCTGAATGGTGCCGGCCTCAAACGCTTTCATAATGTTGGCAACGGTCAGAATGCCCAAAAGCCGCCGGCCGGTTTTGTCGGTAATCAGTACACCGCCGACATGGCGTTCTTTCATCATTACCTGAATATCGTAAAGGGTATCGGTTTTGCGTGCGGTGCAGTAGCTGCTTTGAACCACGTCCCTGACACGGGTGCTATGAATCAGGTCGACAAGGACAAGCGGCGAATCGCCTTCCGAGAACGGAATGGTTCTCATCAGTTTTCGATGGACTTACACGCCTCGAACATCGGCAGGTCGGTCGACAAAAGAGAGATGCCGAAATTTTCCGCCATTTTGATCATCGGCGCCTGCGGCGTTTTGCCGTTGACCAGAAGCACGCACGACGCATCGACAATATTGGCGGTATTGAGAACCTGTTCGCTGTTGAGAGAGGTTATCAGCAGAAGATTTTCTTCGTCCTCGACCAGAACTTCGCTCATCAGATCGCCGGCAATCACATTGATCACCTTCTGATTTTCCAGTTCCGGTTCCAGATGAAAGACTCTGCATTTGTTTTTTTCGATTAAATCTTTAAACGTCATAGTCACCCTCTCTAACAGTATACGGTATCACGCGGAAAATGCAAGTTTTTTCTTTTTTGTTCAGTTACCGTGAACGAAGGCCAGAAGCTCTTTGTAGCCGTTTTCATCGATAATGCCCAGCTCGCGGCACATATCGAAGAGATCTTCGACGGGGAAGAACGAGTGCAGTCTCACGCCGGCGGCTTCCATATCGCGTCGTCCCTGCTCTCCTCTCTCCAGAAGAACGACCAGGTCTTCGACAATCAGTCCCGCTTCGCGCAGAATCTCGATGGCTTCGATTTTGCTCTTGCCGGTGGTAATCAGATCGTCGAGCAGCACAACCCGTTCGCCCGGTTTAAAGTTGCCCTCAATCAGATTGCCGGTGCCGTGCTCTTTTTTGTTGATGCGCGGATAAATCATCGGAATGCCGGTTTCCATCGATGCGGCCGTCGCCAGCGAAACCGCCGCCACGGGAATGCCGGCCACCCGGTCAAACTGCTGCGGCAAAGCGCGGATCAGCCGGGCGTACGCTTTTCCGACCGTTTTCATCAGCTGCGGATCGGAAGAGGTGCGGCGCAGGTCGATATAAAACGGCGACTTGATTCCGCTTTTGAGAACAAACTCGCCGAGGCGGAAACATTCGGTGTCGATAAGCCCTTTTAACAGCTGCTGTTTCAGCATATCGGGTGCCGCCGTTTTCCCTTCTTTGAGAACCGCTTCGCGGGCGCGGTTGAGTTCGTCGCAAAAGTCGGCCGCCGCTTTGCGGATATCGGGGGCTTCGCAGATGGCGCGCACCACGACCGGCAAAACGCCCAGGCCGTCGCTGCGCAGCGACGCGCGCACCGCGTCGTACATCGAACCGCCCTGCGCGCCGATACCCGGCGCCAGAAACCACACATCGGGCAGTTCGCGGCGCACCGCCGCCAGCGATTCGGGGTCGTTTCCGGCCACCACCAGCCCGATTTGCGGCGACCAGGAACAGACTTCCTTCGCCACGGTCACAAACAGCGGCTCGCCGGTTTCGGCTGCCGTCAGCTTTTGAATCCGCTCCGCCCCCGGGTTGGAGGTGCGGCACAGCTCGAAAAAGCCTTTGCCTTCGTATTTCAGAAACGGCACGGCCGAAGTAAAGCCCATGTACGGGCTTAAGGTGACCGCATCGGCGCCGAGAACGTCGAATGCCGCCTTGGCATAAGCCTGAGCGGTGTTGCCGATATCACCGCGTTTGGCGTCCAGCAGCACCGGAATTTCTTTCGGAATCAGATCGAGAGTCGCCCGCAGCGCTTTCATTCCCTCTTCGCCGTAGGCTTCGTAAAACGCAATATTCGGTTTGTAGCAGACACAGTAGTCGGCTGTTTCTTCGATAATCTTGCGGTTTTTACCGACAATTTCGGTATACACATCGGTTCCCTTCACCACGGGATCCAGACCGACACACAAGAGAGAGTTTTTCGCGCGGCACTGCGCTTCCAGTTTTTCGTAAAAATTCATGACGACTCCTTACTCCCGATTGTACACATTTCGCCGATTTTTTCAACCGTGTATCGATTCCGGAGACGTTCCGTAAAGCGGGACTTGTCCGCCTTCCCGATTCGTGGTATAATTTTTCGGGTCTTCGGACAGAAGATGGTGTGTCCGACGGAAAAAGATCCGGCATAAAGGGAGATGCATTTATAATGAAGAAAACCGTGATTTTACTGATGATGTTTTTATCGGTCGGGCTGTTTGCCCGGGACGCGGGCGACATTACCGGGCTCTGGTACGGTCAGGAAGACAGTGCAGGCCGGATTCCGGTGGTCGAAATTTTTGAGGAAAACGGGCTTTTTTACGCCTATTCTTTCGGTTACAAAGAGGGCGATGCCGGTCTCAACGACGACAACAACCCCGATCCGCAAATGCGCGGTTTGCCGCTCAAAGGGCTGGTCTACCTCTTTGATCTCGCTTTTTCGAAAGACAGCTGGAAAGGCGGTAAGATTTACAATCCGGAATCGGGCAAAATCTACTACGCCAAAGCATCGCTGTCCGACGACGGCAACCGGCTGAACATCAAAGCTACGATAGACGGCGCCGGTCTTTTCGGAAAAACGCTGACCTGGACACGGGTTCCCGCTTCCGAACAGAACCGTTTCACCCCTTTAAGCAAAGACCAGCTGCGCTTTTTCAAATAACATTCCCCCCGGGCGGGGCGGTCAGCCGCTTCCCGTCCGGTCATATCAGGCACCCGAAAACAACAAAGGCCGGAAAGTTCCGGCCTTCGGGTGATTATTGAGGTTTGGGACAGCACCGTTTCAACGGTGTCCAGTTTTCATACAAAAAATCGTACCATTTTTTCCATGAAAAATATCTGGAAGTGTGTTTAATCCCCGTTATCTCCGTTTTATGGCCGTCAACCGTTAACGTATAGCGTCTGGGCCAGACTCGGTTTATCTTCTCGAAACCTTCCCCTTCAAATGACAATCCTTTCTCCTGCATCTTGTCGCCGAACGATTTGAAAGCTTGAAGACCGACAAAGAGGCAGTAATCCGGTTTCAGAATTTTGACCACTTCGGGGAAAACGTCCCATCCATTTCTGAAATCTTCATCGGAAGGTCTCTGCCATGTCGCCAGTTTCATCAGTTTCTGGACATGATTATAGAAGGCAACATTTTCCCAAAATATTTTTCGATTTCCGACGCGACAATCTCCTTCCCAAACAGCTCGCATCAGATTATTCGGCATTTTCCACATATTCACGCCGTCTGCATGTCGAATTACAAACCTTCTTGTGAACTCTTTATCGGGTTTAGCCGATCCGTCCGCTTCAAATTCCGTGTCTCCTCCGTAATGAGATTCGGCAATAATGAGGACTCCAGTCTTATCGTAGTTTTTACCGACCCACGGCAGCCATTCCAAACCGTCAATCGATTTAAAACGATCGTCATACTTCTTTTCCGATTCCATAGAAACTCCTTACAAAAATTGGGATAATTTCTGTGTGGAAGAGACAACTGCAAGAAAAATTAATTGATACAAAACATCACCATGTTTTGATAAATAAGAATCGACACCGAAAGCAACATTTGTGAAAACATTTTCGGTATCGATAAATATGATTATTTTTCTTGCATTGCTCCATCAGTGTTCTATTTATTTTTTAACTCAGATAATTTGAATTTTTAAATTTGATAAATTCTCTTCCTCTGTATAAAACAATTTCAATGACGTTGAAATTGTTTTACTTATATCTTGTAATTCCTCTCTTTTCCAGCTGATACTGACACACATCCAATATAATGAACCTATTATTTTTCAAGAATACAATAATTATCACTTTTGTAATACTGTCAATGCATTTGCTATTTCATACTCATAAAGCTCTCGATACAACGTAGAATTCATAAAATCTTCTTTTCTGTATGCACATACTAAACTGCGAAACAACTCATTCACTCCTGGCAATTTTTGCTTTGTATGATATAGCGATATACAAAATGCATGAAAATAATGCAAAAAGTCATGACCTTGAGTTATAAAAAAATATTCCTCTATTAGGTAATCTTTATCACATTCTACATTTATTACCTGTAATCTTTCTTGATCTTCCTTAAAACCTAAGTTACTCTTTGATAATTGAGAAACGAGATCAGAGATATCTAGTTTTTTTGTCTCTCGATTAAAAGCCTTTTGTATAGAAATCCCATTAAATCTAATGTTCCATCCTTTCTCTGCACTCACCTTTCTACAACAAGATAACCACATGAGGTCTGACAGGAGTTTAAACCTTACTTCGTTAGACATAAGCTCTCCATCGTAATACGTGTTGCATAATTGAGCAAAAACAACATCATTAGAGATCAACATCATTTCTATGCAAGAAAAATCATAACAAAAAAGTTGAGGGCACCAGCCTTGTTGATCATAGTCTCTATCACAAATTCCAATAACTCTATTATTAGAAAAATGAGTTACAATTTCCTTTACACCACATTTTCCTGAATAAGATTCATATATGTCAACATTGGGTTGAAATTTACTTTTAAGAAAAATAATGTCATCTTCTCCTTCAACTACAACAACTATCTTTTGTTTTTTTAAATCTGCAGATAGCATCAACTTAATAGTTGCAATAATATCCTCTTTATTCAGATTGCTACGTATAGAGTTGGTTCCCATATAATTCACCTAAATCTACTTGTATATCTAAATATTTACTGATAATCTGCGGAGAGTGTGTTGCAACGATCACCTGCACTGCTGTTTGCTCTGATACCTTTACTAAATCATCCAAAAATTGCTTTTGCCAAGCAATATGCAGAGAAATCTCTGGTTCATCTATTAGCAACAGAAGTCCTTTTTTTGTATCAAAAATCAATTCATAAAACAAAACAATTTCCTGCTTCTCTCCAGATGATAATTGACTTAGCTGTAAAACTTTTTGAGGATTATCTTCATCAACAACTTGAAAACCTTCATCACGTGTAATTCGTATCTGTTTAAAAGTAAGCCGATTATTAATTATTTTGGTAAAAAGATCGAGTTTTGCTATTAAATCCTGAAAAACTTTATATTTTTTAGCAAAATCATCAAAATATATTTTTAACGCAGTCGAATATTTTTGATTGTAAGCCTCATCAATAATAGACATATCCACAAGATTATAATTACTTAATTTTTCAAATTTTTTATTTACATCCTCGAGATAAGTTTCATATTCTGATTTATTTTCGATTCCATCCTTTGCCGCAAAAAGACGTTTCGGATAGGTACTATCAAGATTATTGGCTACGCGAGAATACTCTTCTGAAACTCGAGTTATCTCAGTCTTCAAACGTTGTGGCAGCTCCTGAATAACATCTACTACTTGGGGTTTTTCGGAGCGGCTAATTTTGGTTTGAATTAATCTTTGATCTGTAATGAATCGAACATCTCCACACCACTCTCTTATACTGTCCAGCTTTTTCTTAACCTGTTTTATTTTATTTCCTTCGAGTTTGCCTAACAACCCATTTAGATAGCGACTATTACGATCTAAAAACATCCGATAAAAAAATTCATCTTCAGATATAAACGCTTCTGTACGACGATCAAGAAATCCACCTTGGATAGGTTGTATCCATGGCATCCTAATATCAGATTGAAAAAACTCAATCATTTTTTCGTCTAAATCAATATCATCAATTGCTATTTTTTGCTTTGTTTTATTAATTTTGGTTTTATTATTACCATTGAATTCGACCTCTAGTGAAGAAAAATCAAGTTTGGCAAAATATGCAATATTACCTTTGCTTAAAGCATTTATTATTTGAAGAACAGTTGATTTTCCAAATCCGTTTGGACCGGTAATTATGGTAATCCCTCCCACCCGATTTTGCTATTATATCATAGTCAAACCGTCCAAACAAATTCTTAATACTAATTTTACTTATCATAAATCCCCGACCTCCTAAATATACAGTCAAATTTTTAGATTTTATCTAGTTGTAAATGTATCTAATGTAATCTTGCGTCCATCCCTTAAGATCAGAAAAAGCTCTATCTATTATATTCATTTTCAATTTTAAACAACTTTTCTTGTTGTGAAAGTTCTACTGCAATATGTGCTTTATTCAATACCACCTCCGGTAATTTATCCTTCAAAATAGAAATTACTAACTGAATATTTTTGTTTTGTACAAAATCAGCAACTTTAATTAGCTGATTATCATGCATTAGTTCTTTTTTATCGTTAAGCAAAAAATGTAAGCACTGAATACCTTCCTTGTCAGCAAACAATAAATAAGCCATATCAAAACATAAAATTTCACCTTGTTTTTTTCCAGTACTCATATTAGCATTAAACGCTTTAAACTTATAACATTGTTGTCCGTTTCTGTTTGTCTCTTTATTAAATGTAATCGCATATTGTTCTCCATACAATTCTTGCGAAATAGAAGAAAATATTCTATTAAACTTTTTTACCTGATCCTTTAACTGCATTTCAAAATCCACAGAAAATAGATAATTATCTATGTTGTCAATTTGCTTATTAAGTTTATCTATATTTTCTTCAACTTCATTTAATTGTAAAATTATGCTTTCATACTCTCCTTTCAGTTTGTATTTCTCATTTAACTCAGAAATTATTTTTTCTAATTCTTTAAAAGAATCTCCTTTGGCAACTTTATCCGTTAATTCTTTTTCTTGTTCTAAAAGCAATGATAAATCTCTCTGTAAATCTTCCAACTTTTTTATTAACCCCGGTAAATCCTGAGAAATATACTTTTCTTTTTCTATCACCATATTATTATGAAATGCGACTAAATCTTCAAAAGTCCTTTGGACACCTGAAATATTAATTCTAACTTCTTCATATATTAACCTCAATTGGTGCAAATCTATATGTGAAATACTTTGCTTTAAATTTATTAACGCTTCTTCTATTAAATCTTTACGGATTTTAAGTTTGCTGATTAATGCACTGGTTTTATTAATGTTATATTTAACCATATTAAGCTTTTCTAAATCCTGTTCGAATGTTTCATTCAAATTGAAAGAAGACTTTTTTTTATTAAGAACTCTTATCTCTTCTTCAAGCAAGTCTAATGCTATTTCACAGGTTGTTCTTGTCTGTCTTTTCTCTAAACGTTCTTTGAATACCTTTTCTTGATTAAATTGGACAACTAGCTCCTGTTTCTTTACTCCTTCATCAAAACTACACCCTAATAAATATAAGTATAATGTTTCGTATTCTACATCTGAAGTAAATTGATTTAATGTTTTTAAAGTATTATTTATACTATCATCCCTATAACGGATATTGCGTGATATAATTTGTCTAAAAGTAGGTTTTCCAACTTTTTTATCCGGCAAAATATTTTTTTCCAATTCATTTTCAAACTCCTTATCGGAAACAGCTACCCCATTAATTTTTCTAATGACATTGGTGCGCTGCAAAAAATTTCTCTGAATTTTCAATTGCTTTGCATTGGGGTCATTCAAATTTTCAGTTAAAATCAGCGTAATTTCTATCTCTTCATCGACCAGAAAGCTTTTTACAGCATCATAAGTTTCCTTTCTGTTTTCAGTATCTGTATAGATTATATTCCCTTTAGCTCCCAAACAAAAATCTATCAATTTTAAAACAGTCGTTTTCCCAACATTGTTTCCCGTTGATTTTGCATCTTCAATCGGGGTATCGTCAATAATAAGATTAAGTCCGGCAGAAAAATTGATTTCACGAATAATCTCAGAAGGGCTTGATATTATAAGCTTTTTTATAAACATAATTGAATATACCCCCTTTTGTTTATTTTAACAGCTTCAATTAAATATAGCCAATCAAGACATAACATAAAAGTTGAAAAGGACATATCATTGTTTATCTTCACTTTTTTATACAAATCCGTAATTGACCGATTATCTAATTTTTTCAATTCTCCAAGAACGAGAGATCCATTATAATATATACTCAATTCAGGATGCATATTGTCAGGTAGCAACATGATTATACCCCTCTGGATTCTTAAATATCTTACACCGAATAAATGCATCCACAACTAAAATAGAGACACACATTTCCAATTCCTCATAAGGAATTTCCACATAATTTTTACTATCCTTTATCACCTCAATTAAATTGTCTATAATAGAAAAAAACATCTCATATGGCTCTATATTTTTCCCTAATAATTTAACATACTGGTTTCTGATAGCTGCCAAAACCGAAAGACTCTTATTTATACCTTGCTTATCAAATTCTCTATATTTTTCGTCTAATCGGGTATAATAAATTTTATAATCATCTATAGTAGTCTGGACAGTCAATAAATCATTAAATTCTATTTTTCTTAGTATTTCAAATGAATTTATTTCTGGGGAATCACCTCTAACTGATAAATCTTCCTGCGATAATATATTGATAATAGACGCCAAATTAGAATCAACCTTAACGATATCAGTAGAACTACCTAACTCATTTTTTAGAAATTCATACAATCTTCTTTGCTCACTAATCTGCATGGTCAAAACAATATTTAACAATGACTGGATATCATATATATCACTCAATGGTGAAAAAATAACTTTATATGGATTTGCAAATGTTTGTGCTCTTAATTTATTCGCATCTCCCGAAATAGCAACAAAATTAAAGGTATATCCAGTATATGTTCGTAAAATTTCTTTCTTTAAGGAGTTTTCAATCTTTTGCTTTGTCACAGTTGCCGACACTTGAACAATAATTTTATTTTTATTATCAACTAAATCTATTCCCTCTGTATTCTGTTTAGTTACGTTGATATTTTTTAATTCATACCCCAATAAATGATTCATAAGTTCAGCAAAAAATGTCTCTGAATAAATATTTAAATCTAATAGATTTATTTTACCTCTACTTTTTATACGGTGTGATAATATATTTAATTTTTCTTCTATATAGTTAAAATAATTACTACGGTTCATTTCAGCTCCTCCTCTCAGAACTAGCGCACCCACAAAAAGTAAATAAACATCAATTTACCCCTCCCCCTACTCCATCGCTTTAATTTTGCTTTCAATAAAAGCAATTTCTTCCGGACTCAGGTTGTACTTTTTATACAGTTGCCCGTCTATATTTATAATAGATTTTGTCCAATCAATATCGCTGTTCGCAGTAAAATCTTGAAGAGGAACAAAAATAAAACTATCTTTCGTGATATGAATAGAAGTTAAAGCTTGCAACATTAAAAATCTTGAAAATCTTGTTGCTATGTATTTTTTCATATTCTCAGCTTCTGACTTCTTATCGAAAACACCTAGCACTAAATAAGTTTCCGTGCACACTTCATTCTTTTCTAAAACCTGGAGCGAAGATACAATTTGATAATTTCCACTTGATGACGGCTTATTTCCACCTGACATAGCATAAGTAATAATTACCTTATATTTGTCTATAATATTTTCTCTATCCGTTATTTTATTTAGGGGATAAAAACCGTTACCTTTACTTGTTACTAATACAACATCATCATCCGCACTTCTGCTCTCTGCTCCACGTTCATAACTCCGAACTGAAAAATAGCTGTACGATTTAACCGATAAATTTAAGTTCAATTGACTATCATGAACAATTTTTCGTATAATTTCCACAGAAAAATTATTTCGTACGAACACATCGTATTCATTAAGGGATCGTATCATTACGGATGAATTCCCGTAATTCCGAACTTCACAATCACCAATATAATCCCTTTGCCATAGGAAAAAACACAGCCCCCCTGCTATATTTACAGTAGGAAAGCAATCCTCCGAATTCGCAAAATCATATAGTTTTTTTACATGAGTATTATTAAGCATATTGGATCTAAAATCATCCAACCCTTTTCCTCCGGCATACCACCGAGCTGGTATAATCATGGAAATAAAATCAGGATTCATTTTTTCGGCATTTTCTATAAAATATTGGTAAACAGGAACTGAACTGGCTCCTGCACCACCATCCATTTCCTGATACGGCGGATTTCCCACCACTGCGTTAAATTTCATATCTTCGTTTCCTTCCTGTTTCCAGTATGCTGCTTTTTTCACTTTGGTAATAAAATTTTCCGGTTTATGTTTTAATTGGGTAATTAAATCTTCAAAATAATGGGCATTAATCGGAATGCCCGTAAAACCGGTCAATGTACGGCGGGTTATACTCTTTGCCATGGGTGTTTTACAGATAATAAAAATATTTTCCCTTAAAACCTTTGCCCACAGTTCCCGCTCCATATCTTTTGTATGTTTGGGTCCCAGTTCCAGTTTTTCCCGGGTTTTATAAATACTGTAGGCACAATACAAAGCGTACAGTCCGCTTTTAGCGTTGATTTCAAGAATACGGGTATTTTTCTTATAGATATTTTTGGTAATATCCGGTTGTTCGACAAATCGCGGTTCTGTTATCGTCTCTCCGTAAGACTGGTCATAGAAACACCAACCGCCAATACTTTCTGTTAAATGCATATTCACAACACGCCACGGCGTTAATACAGTCTCTTTATCGGGATTGCGGAAAGTATTAAAAATCGTACTTATACGTTCAATCCGTTCTTCGATACGCAGACTGTCCGCTGCCTGAGTCATTTGCCTAATACGCACACCCGATTCCCGGAATATATCCGCATCATAATATTTTTTGAACTTGTCAAACATTTCTTTTGTGACACCGGCAGGCATAAACTCTTTCCATGAAAGATCATCAACTATATCGGTAAAATTATCTATGGTAATATCAACTTCACTGCCATCCAATTTTTTTTGCAAATCAGCGCCGTAAATTAAAAGGGGCATACGGATACTGATTCCCCTAAGAATACTGATAGCCGTTTCCCGGTTTTTTCTGGCTTCTTCAAGCTTTTTCTGCCGCTCTTCTTCTTCCGGTGTTAAAGGGCGTTTTTCTTTTTGTGTTTTTGTGCCCCCTAACTGCTCAAATTCTTCTTCGGTAAAACCAAGGCTGTTAATATTGATATCTCCGGTTTTAGGTTGTGCTTTTGTGCTTTTTATAATTTTACTCAGATCATCGAAATCTTTCAGAGCGGCAGCATCCAGCTTTAGAAGTTCATTGCTGTATAGGTAACCATCCTCAAAACCGTTACGGACGACTCGTTCCACATAAGCTTTTTTCAGCTGTCCAAACATTTTTTCCGTGTTGTAGTGTTGCATCCGGCTGCCTTCAAAACCGATAATCGGACAGAAGTTTAAAAACTCGCCCAAAACAGTACGGTCGCTTCCGGAAGTTCCCCCGGCTTTGGCACTGATTTTAACGGTTTCGGCAATGACTTTCAGTGTTCTGTCGGGGGCAAAGTCAAAAACAAAACATTCCGTTTTCATTTTTCCGGCAATGGTTGCCGGTGTCTGTACTCTGAAAATTGTCTGCATATAAG
>JAXEIF010000006.1:0-8121 GCA_034120015.1 Spirochaetia bacterium
AAACAGCTTGAGGTACTGACAACCGATGCGCCGGAGGGAACGCCGGTTCTTCCCCATGGAACGGCGCAGACAGAGACTCCGAAAGAAATTAAGATCGACCGTTTCTTTGAGATTCCGATAACGGTCAGAGATTTCTCCGTAGAAGTGGCGGGTGTCTGTCTGACGGCAGGAGACCGGCTGTTGCGGACCGACACAATTCGTAACGGAAATGTCGGCTGACGGTTATGGACAGACCTGTTTTAACGGAATACGATTCGTTTCTTCAGACCCCTTTTTGGGCAGAGGTGAAGAGAGCGGAAGGATGGCGACCGTATTTCTTTGAAGAAGAAGGGGAGCGGATTCTGCTGCTTGTACGGACTCTGTACCGCGGTGCGGCTGTCGGTTATGTTCCTTACGGTTGGAACCATTCCCCTGTTACGTCCGAAAAGGCGTATCGATTGAGCCGGCAGTGGAAAAAGGAAACAGGCGAACCGCTGTTTCTGGTGAAATGGGATTTCCCTCTTTATACCGTATTTTCGAAAGACGAAGGCGGCATCGATACAGGATTTGATTTCGGTATCGGTAAACCGTTAAAAAAAGCGGCTGCGGATATTCAGCCGCCCGATACGGTTTGGCTTGATTTGAATGCCGATGACGAAACGTTGTTGTCCGGTATGCATAAAAAAACCAAATATAACATCCGCTATGCCGAAAAATCGGGTGTTACGGTTCGTGTTGCTGCGAATGACGAATTACCGGACTGGTACCGTCTTTACCGGATTACGGCCGAACGCGATAAAATCGCGATTCATTCGGAATCGTACTATCGTCGGGTTTTGGAGACGGGAGCTCCTTTCGAAGAAAAAGATAAACGACCCTGTCTGCGTCTTTATCTGGCGGAACACGAAGGAGATCTTCTGGCCGGTATTATTGTTTTGTTTTACAAAGAAAAAGCGATTTACCTGTACGGCGCTTCCTCAAATGAGAAGCGCAATCTGATGCCGGCTTATCTGCTTCAATGGCAGGCTATTCGCGATGCGCGGGAGGTCGGCTGCGGCAGTTATGACTTTTACGGCATTCCGCCTGCAAACGATCCGCATCATCCGATGTACGGTTTGTACCGTTTCAAAACCGGATTCGGCGGTACGCTGATTCACCGCTGCGGTGTTTACGATGCCCCCGTCAAACCGGGACTTTACCGTCTGTTTCGTGTTGTTGAAAAGGGGCGGCAGTTTTATTATAAACGTCTGCGAAAAAAATTTTAATCGTTTCCGAAATGCCAAAGCCGGTCTGTAAAGGCTGCTTCGAATCGGTTCATTTCCTGTTTAAGAATAGTTTCGACTTCGTCCCGGAATTCCCGTTTGTTAAATGGTTTTTTATCTTCGTCATCCATTAGCAGCTGATATGGTTTAAGGTGCAGTGCGACGGCAATTTTATCCAGTGATTCCATTGACGGCGTCACTTTGCAAATTTCGATACCGGCAATCATACCCGGCGATAAATCGGTTTTTTCGGCAAGAGACGATTGTGAAATTTTGAGTTCTTTTCTTCTTGCTTTGATATTATAGCTGATAATTTCGGAAATTCTCATACATCTATTCTAATCAAAACAGAAAAAAATGAAACAAACTTAAACAGAGCTTATTACTCATTCAGCATGAGGATTTCGGTGTTAAACTGCCGGCCGCGATCGAATTCGTTCAAAAAAAGTTCGAAAGAAGATCCTCCCGGAGAAAGAAGCAGAACGGACGGTTCTTCGGCTCGGGAAGCAGCCTGCCACGCATCGGAAAAAGCCTCTTTCATGGAATGAAACGGACCGCTACAGACGCGGTTTTTCAGCCCGGTTGTTTCCAATGCTTTGAGGGTAGCGCTTCCGTAGAGCAGAGAGATGTGTCTGACATTGTCGGGAATTTCACCGAACGGATCGAGAATCAGATTTTTATCCGTTCCGCCGGTAATCAGGTAAACGGGGCAGGAAAAGCTGCGGCAGGCAGCCAGCATGGCATCCGGCATGGTGGCCGCCGAATCGTTGTAAAAAGTGACATTCCCGACAGTTCCCCGGTTTTCGAGGCGGAATGGGACTCCGGTAAAACCGGCTGCGGCCTGTCTGACCGCTTCGGAATCACAGCCGTACCAGATTGCGATTTGGGCGGCCGTGCGAATATTGATTCGGGAATGATTTCCGGGAACCTTCAGCGTTTCGGGAAGAATCGCATCTTCGATTTCTCCCGAAAAAAAGATCTGCGCATGTGCCTCGGCAGCAAAGCGGCGTCCGTAGTCATCGGACGGAACAATCAGTTTATCGTCACCCGACTGATTTCGGTAAATAAATGCTTTATCGGCGATGTAATCCTCGAAGCAGGCATAAGCGTTCTGATGATCATGAAGAATATTGGTAATGACTGCGGTTTGCGGTTTTAAAAGAATCGAATTCGTTCTTTTTTCGATTTCACGGATATCGGCCAGCTGCCAGGAAGAGAGTTCCAAAATGACCGGAGACTGCGGGTCGGCAATTGCCTCATTGATAAAGGTCAGGGGAGAGACCGTAATATTACCTCCGAGATGAGGATTTTTTCCGCATTCCTTCAGAATATGATGTAAAGCCGAGACAGTCGTCGATTTTCCCTTGCTGCCGGTGACGGCTGTAACGGGATTTTTTGTCTGTCTTAAAAAAACAGTGATATCCGTTTCAATGTTTTTTGCGGCTTTAAGATAAGGAGAATCCCATTTAACGGCAGGATTTTTAATAACGCAGTCGGCATCCCTGAAATCTTCAATCCGGTGTTCCTTCAGAATGTAACGAATCGGATATTCTTTCAACCGTTCCATTGCCGGAGCCAAAATTGTTTCGTCGCGTAAATCGGTTACAGTGACATCGTCGCCGCGTTTGGCGAAATAGAGAGCGGAAGCCAGACCGCCGCCGTTGAGGCCGAGCCCCATAATGGTGATTTTCATGGACATATCTTACTTAAATCGGAAAAAAATGTAAAGTATTCCGCAAAATCATGTCAGCGAAAGAAGAGGGTCTCGCTTTTTTCTCCGGGAATGTAACAGACGGTCTGCAGAAAACAGGGAGTCGTTTTAATCCGTCTCCGGCTCAGTTTCATCAGCCGATCATAAACGGCGGTTTCGGAAGGGAGCGGCATCGGTCCCAGATCGATTTCGGCTGTCTGCGTTTGTATTTCTCCGTCGGCCGCAGGTTCGCTGCGTGTGAGGGGCGGCAGCGCGCATTCCGTTTCAAAACGGAGAATCAGGCGTCCGCGGCGGTTGAGAATTTCCGTCAGGCGGAAAAAGGCTCTGAAGGGGGGCGGTGCTGTCGGTTTCCCGGGCAGATCGGCGACGGCAAGCCAAAAAAGCGCCTGCACCGCGGTGAAATCGCCCGATGCGGAAAAAAGAGCGAACGCAATCTGCTGTGTCTCGGCCTCCCAGTAAGGGGGCATCGGAAGAATCAGCTGGAACATAATTAAAAGTAACAAAAATGAGGAAAAAAAGCAATTTATTTATTCGTAACTCTTTACAAAAATCACGATTTCTGGTATTTTAAAAAAAATCATTTACAGTCGAATACAATAATCAGGTGGATAGATATGGCCAGAAGATGTGAAATTTGCGGAAAAGGAACGGTAGCGGGAAATAATGTTCCCCGAAAAGGACAGCCGAAAAAGAAAGGCGGAGCCGGACAGCATATCGGTGTCAAAACAAAGAGAGTATTCAGACCGAATCTGATTAAGGTAACGGCCGATATCGGAGGAAAACCGCAGAAAATCAAAGTCTGCATGAAGTGTCTGAAATCCTGCATGAAGACCGAGTAGTCGGACGGAAAAGGGTCGCTTTCTGTCAGCGATCCTTTTTTATTTAACATAAAATCCGGTTTTGACCGGAAGAATCGGACTGGGGGTGCCGCATGGCGGCTGAGAGGCTGACGCCAACTCTTTGAACCTGAATCGGGTAATGCCGGCGAAGGGAAAGTAACCGCAAAGCGCACCTGTATCCGGGTGCGTTTTTTTTACGGAGGGAAAATCAATATGACAATTTTGGTGAATGACGAACCGTTTGATTTGGAACGGGAAATGACCGTTGCCGAGTTTATTGCCGAAGAGCTGGAGGCGGAGGGTGAATTCGTGATTCTGGTCAACGATACCGTCGTTCCGGTCGAAAAAAGAGCTTCCGTTATTTTAAAGGAAGGTGACAGCGTTGAAGCGGTTCGTTTTGTTTCGGGAGGCTGAAAAATGGATCGTGATGAACTGATTTTGGGCGGAAAAGTTTTTACAAACCGGCTGTTTACGGGAACGGGAAAATTCGCCCGCAATGAAGATATTATACCGATGCTTGAAGCCAGCGGATCGCAGATGATTACGGTTGCGTTGCGTCGGGTCGATTTCAAATTTCCTCAGGAAAATATTCTTAATTTTATTCCGAAGAGTGTGACGCTGCTGCCAAATACGTCGGGGGCCCGGAACTGCGAAGAGGCGGTGAAAATTGCCCGCATCGCACGCGAGGCCGGTTGCGGGAATTTTATTAAAATCGAGATTATCAACGATTCCCGCTATCTGATGCCGGATAATGCGGAAACAACAAAGGCAACCGAAATTCTGGCCAAAGAAGGCTTTGTTGTTTTACCGTACATGATGCCCGATTTTGTGGCGGCCAGACGGCTGGAGGATGCGGGCGCGGCGGCAGTTATGCCTCTCGGTTCTCCGATCGGCAGCAACCGCGGAATTTTGAGCCGGCCGTTTATCGAAATGATTATGGAAAACACCACGTTGCCGGTGATTGTCGATGCCGGTATCGGCCGTCCCTCGCAGGCTGCCGAGGCCATGGAAATGGGAGCGGCGGCCTGTCTGGTTAATACCGCCATTTCCGCGGCCGACGACCCTGTCGGTATGGGTGAAGCCTTTTCGCTGGCAGTGAAGGCCGGACGTATGGCTTATTTGTCACATCTGGCAGAGGAATCCCGTTATGCGGTTGCTTCCAGCCCGCTGACCGGTTTTCTGCGAAAGAAAGAGGACTGAAATGTCATTTTATTCCGTTATCGAACAGTATCGCGATTTTGATTTCGAAGACTATTTTGCGGGTGTCACCGAAGAGATGTTTCGAAAATCGATGCGTCATGCCGAAGAAGAGCGGTGTACCGAATTCGATCTTCTGAATTTCCTCTCTCCCAAAGGAGACGAACATCTCGAAGAAATGGCTGTTTTTGCTCAAAAACTGACCCGTCATTATTTCGGCCGGGTGATCAGTCTTTATCAGCCGATTTATCTGGCCAATTACTGCTGTAACGGCTGCGTTTACTGCGGATTCTCGAGCCTGAACAAAATCAAGCGGCGGCAGCTGACGCCTGACGAGATCGAAAAGGAAGCGGCGGAAATCTCCAAATCGCAGGTACGTCACATTTTGATGCTGACAGGAGAGGCTCCGGGAAAATCCGATTTTGCCTATCTCAAAGAGTCGGCAATCATTTTGAAAAAATATTTCGATTCGGTTTCGGTGGAAGTCTATCCGCTGACCTATGAGCAGTATGCCGAATTGAAAGAGATCGGGGTCGACGGACTGACAATTTATCAGGAAACGTACGATGAGGCGGTTTATGACCGGCTTCATCTTTACGGGCCGAAAAAAGATTACCGTTTCCGCCTGGATACACCGGAGCGGGGGGCAAAAGCCGGACTGAGAGTGATCGGGATCGGAGCGCTTTTCGGTCTCGGAAATCCGATGAGAGACGGTTTTTTTTCGGCGATGCACGCTTCTTATCTGCTGCATCATTATCCGGATACGGAAGTCGCGCTTTCCGTTCCCCGTATCAAGAAGGCTCCCGAAACGTTTCCGATTACCAAAATTGTCGATGATACCGATTTTGTGAAGCTGATGGTGGCGTTCCGTCTCTTTTTGCCGCGGGTCGGTCTGAATGTTTCGACACGGGAAGCTCCCGAATTCCGCAATCACATTGTCGGTTTGGGGATTACCAAAATGTCCGGCGGCAGTAAAACCGATGTCGGCGGTTACAGCGGAGATAATCCTTCCGACGGGCAGTTTGAAATCAGCGACGAAAGAAGTGTCGAAGAGGTTGCTGCGATGCTGAAGGAAGAGGGCTTCACGCCTGTTTATAAAGACTGGTGGCAGCTGGTATGAGAAAAAGCGAAGCAGTGATCGGGATTGCCGGTTGCGGGGGCATCGGCGGCAATACCGCGATGCTTCTGGTTCGTTCCGGTTTCCGGCGTTTTGTGCTGGCCGATTTCGATACGGTCGGCGAAAGCAATCTGAACCGGCAGTTTTTTTTTCATGATCAGCTGGGGCAGCCGAAAACCGGTGCGCTTGCCGAGAACCTGCGACGCATAGAGCCTTCTTTGCAGCTGTCGCTGTATAACGAAAAACTGACGCCGCAGCGGGCGCGGGAGATTTTTGCCGGCTGTACGGTACTGGCGGAAGGTTTCGATAACAAAGAAGCAAAACGCTGGTTCGCCGAAACCTTCCTTCCCGACGGACGCTTTGCGGTCGGTGCCAACGGAATCGGCGGTCTTTCCACCGAATCGGTCGCCCGCACAGTGATCGGCGGCCGGCTGGTGCTCTTCGGTGACGGAAGCAGCGATACGGACCGGCAGCCGCCGCGCGGTCCGAAAGTGATGATGATTGCCGCTTTAATGGCAAACGAAATACTGAAAAGATTTGAAAAGGAATAGTATGGATTACCGAAAAACAGATGCCAATGTGAATCGTGCCTGCGAAGGCGTCCGCGTTCTCGAGGATACGGTTCGTTTCGATTTGAACCGGGAGGACCTGACACGGGAATGCCGTTTACTGCGTCACGATTTGCGGACGCTGTTTGCGCCGCGGATGGCGCAGCTGATTTCTTCCCGCGATTCGGAGGCCGATGTCGGAGTGCCGGTCAGCCGAACCGCCGCCGATGACGGGCGTTGCGGGCTGACGTCGGTGATTGCGGCCAACAGTAAGCGGATTCAGGAGGCACTGCGGGTTTTGGAAGAGTCGCTGAAGGGAAACGGGTTTTACGAAGAGGCGAAAAAAGCCGAAGCACTGCGTTTCCGCTCGTACACACTGGAAAAAAAGGTGACGGCGGCTGTTTTGCGGCGGCTTCCGGAGGGATTGTACGGGATAACGGCCGAAAAGTTTTCCAACGGAAAGGGAAACGTCAGGTCGGTACGGGAGATGATTGATGCCGGAATTCGGGTTATTCAATACCGCGAGAAATACCGGACCATGAAAGAAAAAGCGGCCGAGGCTAAAGAAATCCGCAAAATAACAGCCGATGCCGGCGTCGTTTTTATTGTCAACGACCATCCCGATTTGGCTCTTTTGTGCGAAGCCGACGGAGTTCATATCGGACAGGATGACTGGAATCCGGAAGATGTGCGGCGCATTATGGGCGATACCGCTGTCATCGGGCTTTCGACCCATAATCCGGATCAGGCACAGGTCGCGATGCGCTGCGATATCGATTACATCGGATGCGGTCCGATCTTTCAGACATTCACAAAGGATGATGTTTGTGCGCCTGTCGGTCTCGATTATTTAAATTATGTTTCGCAAAACGTGACACTGCCGTATGTGGCTATCGGCGGAATCAAATTGAATAATATCGACGAAGTTTTAAAATATCCGGTTAAACATATCGCTCTCGTCTCCGAAATTGTCGGAGCGGACAATATGAAGGCGATGGTAGCAGCGTTGAATCGGAAAATCGAAGAATACGGGAGAAATCAATGAATTACACGACACAAATGGATGCAGCCAAAAAAGGAGTCTGGACGCCCCAGATGGAAGATGTTTTTCAATACGAATCGATTGCCAAAGATCTGTTAATCGAACGAATCGCGTCGGGGGAAATTGCCGTTCCGGCCAACCGTAATCACAAAAATCTGAAAGCCCGCGGAGTCGGAAGGGGATTGAAAACCAAAATTAATGTCAATTTGGGCGTTTCCGAAGATGTGTGCAACCGTGAAATGGAGATGCGGAAAGCCGATTTGGCACTCAAATTCAATGCCGACGCGGTGATGGATTTATCGACATTCGGGGATACTCAGGCTTTCCGTCGGCAGCTGGTCGAAAAACTGCCGATTATGCTCGGAACTGTTCCGATGTATGATGCGGTGGCCCGTTACGGAAAAAATATTGCCGCCATGACCAAAG
>JAXEIF010000007.1:0-230145 GCA_034120015.1 Spirochaetia bacterium
TCCGATGTTTGTTTACGCCAAACAGCTGCGAAAAAGCCCCGTTGAAATTGCCGCGGCGGCGGCTCCCGCTGTCGAAGCAGCTTCCGGTTACCGGGCCGTTGCTGCCGGTCCGTATATCAACCTTTTTTATAATTTAAACGAACTGGCTCTTCGGGCTGCCGCAAGTGCCGATGACCCCGCATTCGGAATCGTCGCCGACAGAGCCGGGCAGAAAATCATGATTGAATTTTCCTGTCCCAATACGAACAAACCGCTTCACCTCGGGCATATGCGAAACGATTCTCTCGGCGAAAGCGTTTCCCGCATTTTGAAAGCGGCCGGTGCCGATGTCTGTAAAGTCAATCTGATTAATGACCGCGGTGTTCACATCTGCAAGTCGATGCTGGCTTACAAGGAATTCGGGAACGGCATAACGCCGGAAGAGGCCGGTGTGAAAAGCGACCGGTTTGTCGGTGACTACTATGTCAAATTCGACCAATGGTCCAAGACGGATCCGACGGCAATGGAGCGGGTTCGTCAGATGCTGATTGATTGGGAAAACGGTGACGAAGAAGTACGGGCTTTATGGAAGCGGATGAACGAGTGGGCTGTTTCCGGCATAAAAGAAACGTACCGCCGCACCGATGTTTCTTTCGACCGGTTTTATTTTGAGAGCGAAACTTATCTGAAAGGAAAAAACGATATTTTACGCGGTTTAAATGACGGTATTTTTTATAAAGAAAGCGACGGTTCCGTTTGGGTCGATTTGACCGAAATCGGTTTGGATAAAAAAGTACTGTTACGTGCCGACGGTACAAGTCTCTACATTACGCAGGATTTGGGGACGGCTGTTTCCCGTCACAATGACTGGCCGTTTCAACAGCTGATTTACGTTGTTGCCAGTGAGCAGCAGTATCATTTTAAAGTTTTGTTTTACGTTCTTCGCAAGCTTGGCTATGAATGGGCCGATAATCTTTTTCACCTTTCTTACGGTATGGTCAATCTTCCGGAAGGCAAGATGAAAAGCCGCGAGGGAACGGTTGTCGATGCCGATGATCTTCTGAATGAACTGGCTCAGATGGCCAAAACAGAAATGGAATCAAAAGAGAAAAGTTCCGGAGTCAAAGACATTGAAGATACGGCGCAAAAAATTGCCCTCGGAGCTCTCAATTACTTCTTACTTTCGAAATCTCCGACAAAAGATATGATTTTTAATCCCAAAGAATCGCTGTCGTTTAACGGCGAAACGGGACCGTATCTGCAGTACATGGCCACTCGGATCACCAGCATTCTCGGAAAATTTGAAGAACGTAAAAACGATTTTTCGGGAATTGATTTCCGACCCGAAAAATTGGGAACGGACGGCGAACGCAAACTGATAAAAATGATTCTTTCGTATCCGGATCAGGTTTCGAAAGCTTCCCAAGAGATGAATCCTTCCGTTCTGACGGCTTATCTCTACGATTTGGCCAAAACATTCAGTCAGTTTTATCACGACTATCCGGTTCTGAATTACGACGACCGTGAGACGGGCTTGGCGCGGCTGATGTTGTGCCGTTCCGTACTTGAAGTAATGAAAAAAGCCTTTTATCTGGTCGGAATCCCGTATTTAAAAAAGATGTAGACAAAACCACTTGTCTTTTTCCGTTAAACATGCTATATATGATTGATAATTTATTTCAGAGGGTTAGATATGTACGCATTGGTTGAAATAAAGGGTAAACAGTATAAAGCCGAAAAAGATGCGGTTTTGAAAGTCGATAAACTGGATGGCGAAACAGGTGCCAAAGTGGAATTCGATTCCGTTCTGCTTGTCAGCGACGGAGACCGCGTTTCCGTGGGTCAGCCCTACGTGAAGAACGCCAAAGTTGTCGTTACCGTTCAGGATTTGAAAAAAGACAAAAAAGTGACGACCGTTAAATTCAAAAAACGCAAAGGTTATATGCGCACAATCGGTCATCGCCAGGCTTATACATTTGTGAAAGTCGAAGAAGTCGTCGGCTGATGATTTCTCTTTCCGTAAAACTGCGGAACGGTCGGCTGATCGAAATATTAACGGCGAAGGGTCATGCCGGAATGATGCGGGAATCGGGAGATCCCGTTTGCGCGGCGGTTTCGGCGTTCATCGGAACGTTGATTTTATATTTAAAATCCCGTCCGGAATGGCAGAGTGCGGTTAAAACTCCGGAAAGGGGTCATATTGTTCTGACAGTCGGGGAAATCCCCGAAAATGATCGGAAATCATGGGAAAATGTCTGCGAATTTTTTCTTTTGGGTGTTCGTTCGATTGCGGATGAATATCCGAAAGCACTGGATTTGCGGTATTTGTAAAATAGAGGGGTACATTTATGGCACATAAAAAAGGGGGCGGAAGCTCGAAAAACGGACGCGATTCTCAGTCTAAACGGTTGGGTGTCAAACGATTCGGCGGACAAACGGTGAAGGCCGGTGAAATCATTGTCCGACAGCGCGGCACACAGTTCCATCCCGGAGTCTGCGCGGGACTCGGTAAAGATTTTACGATTTTTGCAACCGTCGACGGAGTCGTCGAATTTAAAAAACGCGCCGGACGGCATTACATCAATATTATTGCCGAATAGGCACGGAGTTTTCCGTGCGGGGCTTCATTGACGAAACCAGTCTCGTTGTTTCCTCGGGAAACGGCGGGGCCGGTGCCGTTTCTTTTCATCGCGAGAAATTTGTTCCCAAAGGCGGTCCCGACGGCGGTGACGGCGGACGGGGAGGCGATGTTATTTTTCGAGTCCGACATAATTTAAAAACACTTTCTCATTTAACCATGAAACATGCATACCGGGCAGGTAACGGCGAGCCGGGAAAAGGCGGTCGCTGTTTCGGTAAAGACGGGGCTCCCGCCGTTATCGAAGTTCCGCCCGGGACCGTGATTAAAGACGACGATACGGGAGAATTGCTGGCTGATTTATCCGATTCCCGGGAAGATTTTGTTTTTTTACGGGGCGGTATCGGCGGAAAAGGAAATTGGAACTTCAAATCCTCCGTGAAACAGGCGCCCCGGTATGCGCAAAGCGGCAAACCGGGTGAAGAGCGACGTATCCGGGTCGAAATCAATTTAATTGCGGATATCGGCTTTGTCGGCTTTCCGAATGCGGGCAAATCAAGTCTTTTGAATATTTTAACCAATGCACATCCCGAAATTGCACCGTATCCTTTTACGACAAAAATCCCCAATCTC
Source organism: Spirochaetia bacterium (assembly GCA_034120015.1). GTDB lineage: Bacteria > Spirochaetota > Spirochaetia > JAFGXN01 > JAFGXN01 > CALXOJ01. Next base: position 3,191 of record JAXEIF010000007.1, read on the forward strand.
GGCGTTATGTCGATGCACGGGCAGTCGATTGTACTGGCAGATATTCCCGGTATCATAGAAGGCGCCGGAAACGGTGCCGGGCTCGGATTGCGTTTTTTAAAACACCTGTCGAGGACCAAAGCTTTGGCTTTTTTAATTGACGGCTCCGATCCCGATGCTTTAAAGGCCTTTCCGTTATTATTAAACGAATTGGAAACTTACGGAGCCGGACTTGCCGACAAACCGAGGATTATTATTGTTTCCAAAATGGACCTGCCCGAATCGGATGAAACCTTTAAACAGCTGAAAACAATGCTTTCGAATGAAGCGGTTTTTCCGCTTTCTGCCTTTTCACATGCGGGAATGGAAGAAATCGCTCTCGAGTTTTTGAAGCTTTCCGAGGCATCGACATGAAAATTGCTCTGTTCGGCGGATCGTTTAATCCGATTCATGAAGGGCATTTGACGATTGCCGCAGCAGCATGTCGGAAATACCGCTTCGACCGCTTTTTTTTTGTACCGGCAGCCTGTTCTCCTTTTAAACAAAACGAAACACCTGTTCCGGCGTCTTTACGTATCGAAATGATCCGCGCCGTTCTTCGAACGCGGTACGATTTCCCATTTGAAGTTTGTACGTGGGAAACAGAGCGGGGCGGTGTTTCGTATTCAATCGATACAATAGATTTCATCAAAGGTTTTTACCCCGGGGCTCGGGTATCCTGGATCGGCGGCGATGACATTCTGACCGGTCTGCCGATGTGGAAAGCCGCCGATCGTTTGCAGCGTGAAACTGTTTTTCTGATTTTCAGACGGAACGAGGCGTCAGGTTTACCTGTGATTCCGCCCGGTTTTACAGTTGATTTTCTCGATATTCCGCCGATTCCCTATGCCAGCAGCGACATCCGAAACCGTATCAAAGCGGGCACGCCGGCCGCTTCGGTTCCGGGACTTCCGCCGGCTGTTGCCGATATTATCGAAAGGGAGGGACTTTACCGGTGACTCTTTCCGAAATAACAAACGAAGTTGCCCGCCGTCTTTCGGTAAAGCGGTTTACTCATTCGCTTGCCGTAGCGGCTCAGGCCGTCAGACTGGCCGGTATTCACGGTATTGATCCCGTAAAAGCCTATTCGGCTGCCGTTTTACACGATATTGCCCGTGAATTTTCGGAAGAGGAATGGTTCAGACGGGCCGATTTGTTAAAGATTTCCGATCGATACCGGCATCCGGCAGTTTTGCTTCACAGTTTTATCGGTGCGGAAATTGCCCGCACGGATTTTTTTATCCGCGACCTTGATGTTTTGGAAGCAATACGGTATCATACATTGGGTTTTCCCGGAATGGACAAAACCGCTCAAATTTTGTTTATTGCCGATTATATTTCCCGGGACAGACACTTTATTGACAACGAATTTCGGGAAATAATCGGACATTTGTCTTTGGATAAAGCGACGGAAGCAGTCATTGAAAAAACGTCGCGTTATTTTGCGGAAACGGGACGTTCACTTCATGAGGATACGGAAAAACTAAGAGAATTTTTGAGGAGCAAAAAACAATGAAAAATATTTTAAAAAAATGGGATCGAAGTTTTTTTCTGCTTGGATTTATTATTCTTCTTTTTATTATCGGAATCATTGTCCTTTATGCTCTTCTGCATTCCGATGATGTCAGTGATCTGGTCAATAAAAACGAATCTTTTTCGGTTTTAACCGTGGTTCATGACGAAAAAACAAAAGAAATTGTTTTTTCAAACATTATGTTTTACAGTCCTCTGACACATCGGGCCAGTTTCCTCGATATTCCTTCCAATTCCGGGGAACTGATTCCCAAACTGAAACGAATCGACCGGATTGACAGTGTTTACAAACCGGGACATCCGGCAGCCTACAGGGAAGCGGTTGAAAATCTGATCAATGATAAAATTAATTTTACCGTCGATATGGAAATTCGGGATCTCGGACGTCTCGTCGATTTGCTGGGCGGTATCGAAGTATTTGTCATGAATCCGAAAGATATTCCCGGTGAGGATAATATGATTTATTCCATTCCGCTCGGCAGTTATAAAATTGACGGATTTAAAACACCTTTTTATTTGTCAGACTGTATGGAAAGCGATTTGCAAAACGAAGTCATGGCGTTCGTAAACGATTTTTACTGTCAGCTTGGAATTCAATCGGATGCTTTTAACAGACATATTTTCAAAAAACTGCATTCGCTGATGAAAACCGATTGGGATCGCTCATCTTTCAATTCATTTTTGGGAGAAATGAAACTTTTAAAGAAAGATTTAACGGATTACAAATTAACGTACGGAAAATTGGAAAAACTCAACGACGATACGGAAGTTTTTTTCCCGCAGCAAAACGGTTCCGCTCTTAAAAATCTGGTCAGAAATATCAATAATGCTATTTCCAATCCCGAGCTTTCCCGGGACAATCTTCTCAATATCAATCTTGAAATTTTAAACGGTACGTCCGTAAACGGATTGGCCAGGCAGACCGGCGAGTTGTATAAAAGTTTCGGATACAATATCATAAATATCAGAAATAACGAAAATACGGATGTCGAAAAAACCGAAATCGTCGACTGCGTCGGAAACAGCGAAATTTTAAAACTGCTTGGCGATGTTATCGGCTGTACCAATTTTCGGACAATTGACGATCCTGTCAATCAGAGTGAGTCCGAAATCCTGTTGCCGCATTATATTATTATTTTAGGAAAAGATTTTGATGGAAAAACGTGTCGCTGATTTATCTGAAGAAATTTTAGATCTGCTTAATGAAAATAAATGTTTGGATTGCCGGGTGTTTCATATGGCAAACCGGAACTGGTTTGCCGATTTTGCCGTTATTGCGACTTACACCAGTCGAAACCATTTAAACGGCGTTGCACGTCATTTGGAAGAATGGATGCAGACTAACGGAATTCAACCTGTCAGCCGTCCCGTGAATGCCGATAAATGGTTTTACTGGGATTGCGGAATCTTTGTTATTAATTTGATGGACAAAGATTCACGCGGTTTTTATAATTTGGAAGATTTATACGGGAAAAAAGAATCGGAAGGCTGATTAAAAATCATCTTCGTCATCACCGAGAGAATCATACATGTCTTCATCGAAATGACGTCGGCCGGTCTCATCATCTTCATCTAATTCTTCGTCATCATCGACATAATCGTCCAGTATCGTGTTGCGGTACGGGAAGCGGTCCTCATAATCGTCATCGTCATCATCCAGGAAATCTTCATCATCTTCTTCTTCGCGAAGATCTTCGAGTGACTGAAAACGGGGTTCTTCGTCATCATCGAACTGATCGTAATCCAAATCGTCATCAAAATCAGGCATTTTTCCTCCACGTCGGCATGCCGACAAAATTTACTTTAAATCGACTCAATATGATTTGTCAACCTGTTTTTGTTTTTTTTGCTTTCCATCCCGGAAATTTTATGAGATAATAATTTATGTTCGTTTCTGTTTTACCTGCTTACGCAAAACTTAATTTATCACTGGAAGTAGGAGAAAAACGTTCTGACGGTTTTCATCCCTTATCGTCTGTTTTTGTCAAAATATCGCTGCATGACACACTTCTCATCCGATTTCACCGTTTCGGTAAAAAACGAATTCGGGTTTTTATGAATCGGCTTCCTGCCGATGAATCCAATTCCATGGTAAAAGCGGTCTCTCTTTACCGAAAACGGTTTTATCCGGAGTTGTCTGTTACGGTATATTGCCGGAAACGTATACCGGCCGGCGGAGGTTTGGGTGGCGGGTCATCCGATGCGGCTGCCGTCCTGACGGCTCTGAATCGAAAATATCGGAAAGCCGATGACAGTCAGTTGGCTGAAGCGGCTGCGGAAATAGGCAGTGACGTTCCGTTTTTTCTCTCGGGAAGCGCTGCTTTCGTTTCCGGAAGAGGAGAGTCGGTCCGTCCGATTCCGGGACGAAAGAAGACATACGGTGTTTTACTGTTACCCGATTATTTCAGTTCGACCGCAGCCGCTTATCATATGCTTGACGAAGCCGGTGCCGTGAAAAAGGTTTTCCGTAACCCGGAAGATGAAATTGCCGCATTTTACATGCCCGTTTCGCAGTGGCCGTACGATAACGACTTTCTTCCGGTTTTGGAAAGAAATGTGCCCGAAATGCATGATGCCGCGACAGCTGTCCGAAATCTTCGGCCTCCGTTTTGGAATTTGTCTGGCAGCGGCAGTTCATTATATGCTTTATTTGAAAATAAACAAGAACGAAACCGATTCTTCCACGGTTTTAATGAAAAAAATATTCAAAAAAAGAATTTTTTTCTTGTATAATCCGTACAGTTCGGATTAAAATAGAAATGCAAAGAAAGTTTGAAGCGGAGGAGCTGGTTATGAAAATTACAGATGTTCGTGTGCGCAAAATTAAAAGTGACGGCAAATTAAAAGCTTACGTAACGGTCACATTTGACAATGCTTTTGTAATTCATAATGTGAAAGTGATCGAAGGAAAAAACGGTGCATTTATAGCTATGCCGAGCCGTCGTACGAAAAACGGAGAGTATAAGGATGTCGCACATCCGATTCATTCCGATTTTCGCAATCAAATGAAAGATGTCATTTTGGATGCTTACGACAAAGCCGATGACAGCGACAGTATCGAAGCTGATGAAGACGATTTTGATGACGGAACGGACTCGACCGTCGAAAGTCTTTTATAGAAAAAATTAGATTACAAAAGTCTTGATTTTTTTCGGGATATCGGATAAAGTAATACTAACCGAAATTTGGGTCGTCGCCAAGAGGTAAGGCAACGGGTTTTGGTTCCGTCATTCGTAGGTTCGAATCCTTCCGGCCCAAATTTTAATTTTTCGAGGTTTATGTCTTATGGATAAAGTAACACTGAAAGCTGTCAAACGTGAAAAAACAGGAAAATGCGCACTGGCTCAATTGCGTAATCAGGGGATGATTCCCGGCGTCGTTTACGGACATGGCGATCAGCCGGTCATGGTTTCGGTCTCTGCAGCCGAATTTAACAAAAAATTCAATCATATTTCCGAGAATATCATGATTTCTTTGGAGTTGAATAACGACGAACCGACAGTCTTAATTAAAGATTATCAGTTCGATCCCGCTACCCGTAAAATCACACATCTTGATTTTATCCAGGTTCACAAAGGTGTTGAAATTACAACTAAAGTTCCGGTAAAGTTGTCCGGTCGTTCGAAAGGAGAAGCCGACGGCGGTGTTATGGAACAGTTGCTGAATGAATTGCGTATTACATGTTTTCCGCGTCATCTTCCTTCGGAAATCACAATTGATGTTTCGGCTATGGAAATTGATTCTTCTTTCCATGTCAGCGAAATTACCGGATATGATGAAATTAAGTTTCTGAATGCACCGGACGAAGTTATTGCCCAGGTTTACGGTAAATCGGCCATGTCTTCTGTTGAAGATACACCTGCCGAGGCTGCCGCGGAAGGAACTTCTGCCGAAAACGCCTAACTGATAATTTCGGAGAAAAATCGTGAAATTTTTGGTTGCCGGTCTGGGAAATCCGGGCCGTCGCTATGAGAAAACCCGTCATAATGCGGGTTTTCTTTTTATCGACAGTCTTTCATCTTCTTACGGAATTGATTTGAGACGGAAAGTTTTCGATTCGATGAGTATAGGAGAAGGCGTTGGACCTGACGGTTCCGGAATTATTCTGGTTAAGCCCGAAACATTTATGAATCTCAGCGGAAAAGTTTTTCCCAACCTTTTCCGTTCTTACGGAATCGACAATGACCGCTTACTGGTTATTGTCGATAATATGGATTTGCCTTTGGGAACACTGCGGTTAAAAAAAGGGGGATCATCGGCCGGACACAACGGATTGAAATCAATTTTTTCTTATGTAGGGCAATCGTTCTACCGCCTGTATGTCGGAGTCGGTCGTCCCGAAACGGCAGGTCGGGATACGGTTTCCCATGTTTTGGCGACCTTAACAGCCGAGGAAGAAACTTGTCTGTCCGATTTATTTCACAAAGCCATACCGGCACTTGCTTATCTTTTTAACGGACAATACGACAAAGCATGTCATGAAATTAACTCTCTCAGAGCGCCTTAAACAGATACTCGTTAATTTTTTTTACGAAGAAAAGATTCCTCTTTCCGAAAAGACTGCTTTTGCCGTTTGTTATTCGGGCGGAAAAGATTCGACATCGCTTTTAAAGCTGATGAAAGAGTTATCCGATGAGAGACCGTTTTTGTTAAAGGCGGTATATATCCGACACAATCTTCGGCCGGTTCGCGAATGCAATTTCGAAGAATCACATGTACGTGATTTTTGTTCATCCGAAAAAATACCGCTTTTCGTCGAAACGATTCCGGAAGGATACATTCGTAATATTGCCGGCCGGAATAACCGTTCCTTGGAGGAAGCTGCCAGAACGGAACGATACCGTATTTTCGAATTCCTTCACAGTCGGGGAATTGCCGACTGGTTTTTGACGGCTCACCATCGCGATGACAATTTCGAGACAGTTGTTTCCCGTTTTTTTGAAGGAGCCGGGGTATCCGGATTGAAAGGGATCCCCTCCAAGAACCGCTTTTATTTACGGCCTCTGCTGACTGTTCCTTCCGATCTGTTAGCGGAATATTTAGCCGGTAAGCAAATAACGTGGATTAATGATTCAACCAATACGGATTTGTCTGTATTGCGAAACCGATACCGTCATCTTATTTTACCTTTTCTTCGAAAAGAAATTCCCGGCTGTGAGGCAGGTCTGAATCGTCTGATTCATAAAATGAAGGAAGCCGACGGAACTCTTTCGAAAAACGAATCCTATCCGCTGACAGTCGACCGGGATTCGGTGATTATTGAAAAAGAGAAATGGGAAAAATGTAATGAATATATTAAAACCGGGTCATTGCGTTATGCCATTCAGTATCTTCTCGACAAAAACGAAGACCGGCGTATTTCTTATGATTTTCTGACCGAGCTAAAAACAGCCGGGTACGGGGAGAAATTTTATCGAGGAATTCATGTACGGACAGACGCTTTTTCCTTTCGTTTTTCCCGTGTGGGATACAGCCGGGTAAAAACCGATTTTTGTATCGATATCAGTGCACCGGGAGAATATTCGTTTCCCGGAGGTAAATTGACGGTAGAGAATTCCGATACAGTCTCGGAAAGAGCCGTTTTCAGTGCGGCAGCGGATGAAGTGCGGTTCCCTGTTGTTTTTCGGTCGCTGCGGTACGGTGACAGCAGAAACGGGCTGATACCGTCTCCCTGCGGACTGTTTGTTCCGGATTGCTGTATAGGTGACAGATCCGGATTGCTGGCTGTTTTTAAAAACGGAATAAGACTGACAAAAAAATTGACGACGCTTGAAAAAATTCGCTTTTTTAACTATTATATAAGCAATAAGGAATGAATATGGGTGATAACAAAAATCAAGACCGGAAAGGTGGTCAGATACGAAAAAATGATTCCAATTTTTTTAAACCGAACCGGTTTGCTCTGATTTTTTTGGTGATAATTGTCGGATTTGCGCTTTATCTTGTCTTTGCGAAAGACAGTCGGATTATTGAAACAAGAAAATATTCTCAATTTATCGAACGCTTAAATGCCGGAGAGGTAGCCTCGGTCAGCATTATTGATGACAAAGAAATCCGATATTCTCTGACAAGTGATCCTTCGGTTGAATACAAAACACTGATTCCGTATTTCGATGAACAGCTGTTATCGGTACTCCGTGAAAAGGGAATTCCTTACGACGGTAAAATCAGCGATTCGAATTTACTTCAAATTTTTCTGAGTTTTTTCCCGATGCTTCTTTTGCTGATTTTCTTTATCGTCATGATGAGAGGATCTTACGGCGGCAGCGGTAAGGGAATGAATTTCGGCCGAAGCACAGCCCGTCGATACGGTGAGGGAGAAGTCAAAGTCAGGTTCAAAGATGTTGCCGGACAGGCGGAGGCAAAATCGGATTTGGCCGAGGTGGTGGATTTTCTGAAAAACAAACAGAAATTTATCAAACTCGGTGCCAAAATTCCGAAGGGAATTTTGCTGGTCGGTCCTCCGGGAACCGGAAAAACATTGCTGGCCAAAGCGGTGGCGGGAGAAGCCAAAGTTCCGTTTTTCTCTATGTCGGGTTCCGATTTTGTCGAAATGTTTGTCGGAGTCGGAGCCAGTCGTGTACGGGATCTTTTTGATCAGGGGCGGCGGAATGCTCCCTGTATTATTTTTATTGATGAACTTGATGCCGTCGGTCGAAAACGAGGCGCAGGATACGGCGGAGGACATGACGAACGGGAACAGACGTTGAATCAGATGCTGGTTGAAATGGACGGTTTCGGAACACAGGAAGGAATTATCATTCTGGCAGCAACCAACCGTCCCGATGTTCTTGATCCGGCGTTATTGCGTCCGGGACGCTTTGACCGCCAGGTTGTTGTCGGTTTGCCCGATATCAATGAACGCGAAGCAATTCTAAAAATTCATACCCGAAATATTCCCTTGGGAAATGATGTAAAACTCGATGTGATAGCAAAAGCCACACCCGGGTTTTCGGGAGCCGATCTCGAAAATCTCTGTAACGAGGCCGCATTGCTGACAGCCCGTGCCAATAAAAGTTCGGTTACGATGGAATTTTTTGAAGAAGCACGCGATAAAGTTTATATGGGAGCCGCCCGTAAATCGATGGTTTTGACAAAAGAAGAAAAACGGGCAACAGCTTTTCATGAAGCGGGACATGCACTTCTTTATTATTACATTAAAGAACTCGATCCTCTCCATAAGGTCACCATTATACCGCGTGGCAGAGCGCTCGGTGTAACATTTGCATTGCCCGAACATGATAAACACAGTGAAACGCAAAGCCGTTTAACGGCAACCATATCGGTTATGATGGGCGGATATGTTGCCGAAAAATTGATTTACGGAGAAACAACAACCGGAACCCAAAACGATATCAAACGGGCAACCGATTTAGCCCGTCAGATGGTTTGCGAATGGGGAATGAGTCCGTTGGGATTTATGGCTTTCGGAGCCGAATCCGAGCCGATTTTTATCGGACGTGAACTCTCTCATCACAAAGATTATTCTGAAGGAACGGCATTAAAAATCGATGAAGAAATCAGAAAAATCATGACATGTTGTTTTGAGAAAACCGAAGCGATTTTATCCGAACACATCGACCAATTGAAAACACTTGCAGAAGCTCTCATTGAAAAAGAAACGATGGATGATAAAGAAATTCGTCGGCTTCTCGGTTTTCCGGTTGAAGAAAAAGAGTTATCGTCCTCATCCGTCCAAACACTACCCGAAGATTCGGCAGAAGAAAACGGGATATCGGAGATGAAAGAAAACGGAACAGATTCATCCGGTTCCGACAGAATAGAGACGGAAGAAAAATGAAAAGAGATTCGGTTCGTAATTTTTGTATTATTGCCCATATCGATCACGGTAAATCGACCCTGGCCGACCGTTTTATAGAAAAGGCAAAAATTGTCGACGAACGAATCGGGGTTGCCAATCAGGTTCTCGATAATATGGATATCGAACGTGAACGCGGTATCACCATTAAAAGTCAGGCCGTTGCCATTCCGTATAAAGCCAAAAACGGGAAGCAGTATACCTTAAATCTTGTCGATACTCCGGGGCATGTAGATTTTACTTATGAAGTTTCCCGTGCCATTTCCGCATGTGAGGGTGCATTGCTGTTAATTGACGCCAGTCAGGGTGTGGAAGCACAAACGCTTGCCAATATGTATCTTGCGCTTGAACATGATTTGGAAATCATTCCGGTTATTAATAAAATTGATTTACCCAGTGCCGATATTCCGATGGTCAAAAAACAAATCGAACATGATCTGGGATTAAATGCAGATACGGTTGCTTTGGTCTCGGCCAAGGCAGGGACCGGTGTCGATGAACTTTTCGAAAAAATTGTCGAACTGATTCCGTCTCCCGATGAAAAAAATGAAGAACCTCTGCAGGCATTAATTTTCGACTCTCATTATGATACCTATCGCGGTGTTGTGGTTCACGTTCGGGTTTTTTCGGGAAAAATCAAAGAAGGACAGACGATCCGGTTTATGCACAGCGAATCCGATTATAAAGTCGAAGAAACCGGTATTTTTCGTCTCGGTCTGACAAGATCATCCGAAGGTTTACAGTCGGGTGACGTCGGTTATCTGATTGCCGGTATTAAAAATATTTCCGATATCCGTGTCGGTGACACAGTCACCGACGCCGAAAAACCGGCAGCAGCTCCTCTTAAAGGATTTAAGGAAGTTAAACCGGTTGTTTTTTCTTCCATTTATCCGGTTGATGCCGGTGACTATGAAGAACTTTTGGCTGCTATCGAAAAATTGAAATTAAATGACGCGTCTCTTGTTTATGAGAAAGATTCATCGGCAGCTCTCGGATTCGGCTTTCGTTGCGGATTTCTCGGGCTTTTGCATTTGGAAGTAATCCAGGAACGGATCGAAAGGGAATTCGGACTTTCGATTATTTTTACGAGTCCGTCGGTTGAATACCGGATTACATTACGCAACGGAGAAGTGATGACCATTGATAATCCGGTCGATTATCCGAATCCGGCACATATAGAGAAGGCCGAAGAACCCTATATTCGTGCTACCATCATCACACCAACCGATTACGTCGGTGCAATCATCAATCTTTGTCTCGAAAAACGGGGTTATCAGGAGAGTATGACCTATCTTGATGAAAAAAGAGTCGAAATGGTCTATAAAATGCCGTTGGCGGAAGTTCTGTTCGAATTTTATGACAGACTGAAATCTGTTTCCCGCGGTTATGCTTCTTTTGATTATGAAGTAACCGATTTTCAACCGACTGAGCTTGTAAAGCTGGATATTCTTCTGAACGGAAATCCGGTCGATGCGTTGTCTCAGCTGATTTATAAAGCGAATGCGGCTTATAAAGGACGTATCATTTGTAAGAAACTGAAAGAAGAGATTCCACGCCATCAGTTTGCTATTCCGATTCAGGGTGCTATCGGTTCGACTATTGTTTCCCGCGAAACCATTTCCGCGGTCAGAAAGGATGTAACTGCCAAGTGTTACGGAGGCGATATCAGCCGTAAACGAAAGCTTTTGGAAAAACAAAAAGAAGGAAAGAAGCGGATGAAAATGATCGGTAACGTTGAATTACCGCAGTCAGCCTTTTTATCGGTTCTTAAATCGGATGTCGACTGATCTTTTTCAGGAGTCTTTTAAATTTCCTGATATAAAAGAAAAGTCTTGTTCGGTAAGACGCTTCCGTATTGGTTAGCCGATAATCGGGAAAGAAATAATGAAGACAGTCCATTTCTTTTAAAGTTTTGACGGACAGTGAATCGGTAACGGTTTCCGTTTCCGCCCGATCCAAAAGTGTTTTTTCACCTGTATAAAAAATAGACAATGCATATTCGTCGGATATTGTCTCGATTTGGAATGGCAACGGCGGTAACGGAGTCTCCGGAAGACGGATATCGTTTAATTTCTGACGCGGTAATCCGATCGGAAGTCCGTCCGAACGGCAGTCGAACAGATTGGAAAAACGATCGGCTTCACCGGAAATTAAGGCCGCATAGTTAGATAATGCTGATGAAACCGAGACAGGATGTCCTTCGACGCTTCTGCCGGTAACCGGCTCCGCATGAAAAGCAGCTTCTGTGGTGCAAAACCTTGTCTGCCGCAACAGAAGCCGCTCATGTACATCGGTACCGCGCGCATGTGTTTTTCCCGGCATATAGCAAAAATCCAACCCCGTTATCAGAACGGGGCCGTCGGTAAGTTGCGTTGCCGTATACAATGCGGCAATTCCGACCGATCCGGTTTGCGGAAAAGAGGGAAAGGAACCGGGCATACGATGAAATATCTCCGTTTCGGCAAACGGAATACGTATCCATTTTTTACGGAGAAAAGAACGGTTAGCCGCCGGTCCAGATGATATATCGCTGATGAAAATCGTTTCATCGGGAACACCGTAAATAAAATCGGAACAGTTTGCCGTTTGACTTTCAAGTACAACAACATAATCCGGAATTATCTTTTTTTTCAGTAAAACGGGAAGTGCCGTATCGGCTGCCACAATTCGTAGAAAATGACGTTTTTCGAATAAAAAATCGAGATCATCTTCCAACGATTCACCGGCACCGCACACCGCATACGGATATGATTCTTTCGATACGGAAAGTGTTTTCTTTGTTTCGAATAAATTACGCAGAATATTACGAATCCATAAATCTTTGAAAAAAATTACTGTTGATCTGTTTTTCCAGTACAAATCGATTTCTTTTTGGATGATTAATGCGATGCAGTCGTATTGTTCTTTGTTGAGACGGTAACCCTCGTTTAACGGTAAAACAGAAACTTTACGAATACGTTTATTTTCGCAAAAGGCGACCGCAAGAATATTTTCGATTTTTGTTGTAACCGGCAGAATGTCATTTTTCATATCAAAAAAGAGACATTCCTTATCGGTTGTGTTTTGAAAAAGAAACGAATCTGTTTCCGCAGTCAGAAACAAAGCTCCGGCATTTCTGCATTTTTGCCTGACAAGATCGATCCCGTACCCGAACAAAGGTGACGGTATGAGGTAAAATGTTTCCGGTTGCGGAACAAATGCAACGGCAATCTGTTCCGCTCGTTGTCGGGGCGCATATCGCGAATAAAGATAAATACCGTTATATAAAAGATTGTCTCCCGCATCAACAGATTCGGTCGACGGGGAGACATGATTCATCCGGTTCAATCCTGTTTGATTATTCACCGCTGTAAGAAAACATTTCGCTGTATGTTTCCATAAATTTTTGTGTATTATCCCGATAGGATTTTTGAGATGTAATCCATGTCCGGAATCCGTTGCTTCCGTCCGGAATCAGGGCAGAAATCTCATCGTTCTTTCCGTTGTCCGATGCGGAAGGTGTTATTTCCGCAACTTCATAAATGATGTTGGATGAGGAACCGTAAACAACATCGCTGACTTTTCCCTGTTCCGCCGAAAAAACCGAACGGAAAAATGATTCATCGTTATACAGTGAAATCAAAACATCTTCATTTTTTTCATTTTGAATTTTTCCGATTGCCGGAATACCGTTTATGTTTACGGGAAACGGATTGGTTTTTAAAACTTCGAGATTGAATGTTTCGGCTGCTTTATCAAGCCCTTCTGCCTGAGCGGTATTTGCGACGGAAGAGGTGAGAGCTGTCAAAAAAGAAGCCTGTGTTTCTTCATCATTGTAAGCAACATAATCCCGTACTTTATCGAGAGTTGCTTTATCGGTAAAATCCGGAGTAACGGCATCTTTAGTGATTTTATAAAGAAGATAACCGTATTCCGTTTTGATGGGCTGACTGAATTCACCGGACTTCAACTCAATCAGTTTTTTGAAATCCTTTTCTTTTCCGTTGCCGAACTCATTTAAAATTTCGTAAAAGTAAAGCGTTTTTTCCTCGGCGCCGTCCGTGTCGATTGTCGATTCTTTAGCAAGAGTATCGAACTGAGCCGGATCGGCCTGAATTTCCGAAAGAAGAAAATCCATTTCCGTTTTTGTCGATACCAGAATTTTGCGATAAGAAATTTTTGTAAAAAGAAACGATTTGTCATCTGCCGATGCATATTCGATAAAAGAAGAATCGGGAATAACCTCATCATCAATCTGCAGATAGCGAAGAGAACGTCTTTCGGGAAAAGCTTTACCGTTCAGGAATTCGATTTCGAAAGAAGTTATTTCCGGAACAAGTGTCAGATCGTTTCGAAAAAGTGTCGAAAGATATTCCTTTTTGACATCTTCTATCTGAGCCTGTTTTTGCCTGTTCGAAAGTTCTTTATATGCTTTGAACGATTCTTTCTGTGAAGTTTCATCCTGATTGAGAATCGATTCGGCAATCAGTTTTTCCGCTTTTCCTGTTGTTGCCGTAACATTACCGTCTTCCAAAATGGCATCGACAAAATTCTCGTAAGCATGCAGAAAGAAAGCTCCCTGAAATGCCGTTGTGCGAATCTGGCTTCTCATATAATCCGGAAGGTTCTGCATATCAAGACCGTAGGCACTTGCCAGATTACGCTCGTACTGTTCCCATGTATAACCGAAGTTTTCGTCGAAATAAATGGTTTTTCCTGCTGCTTTACCCAACACAATCGATTTGGCATAACCGGATCCGATTACCGGACCGATAACAAATGTGATCACGATTAAAACCAGTGTCACAACTGTTCCCCAGTAAAGTACGGGGGAATGGGTTCGCCGTTCTTCAACGGAATTCTTTTTCTCTTTCTGCTGCTGCATGGACAACTCCGTAATTATTAATATAAACTATTAATATAGGTATATCACAAATTGATAAATTTTTCAATTATTTTTTCCGAAAACAGAAAGAGTTAAATACGAACCCGGTTTATACCGATAATCAAAGCATGAAGATGTATCGATACCTGACAGTTTCGGGTTTGTTGCTTTTACTTTCGTTTCCGGGGTTTGCCCAACAGAAAACCCATATCGTAAAAAAAGGAGAAACGCTTTATTCCGTTGCCCGAACATATAATGTTTCTGTCAAAGAATTGGCCGGAATCAATCATTTTTCGACGGAAACTCATATCAAAATAGGTCAAAAACTTGTCATTCCGGATAAAGACAGATCCGATAAGGATAAGTTGAATGAATCATCCGGGAAACCTTTGGTTCATATCGTTCAAAAAGGGGAAACTCTGTATGGAATTGCCCGAAAATACAAAACGACAATCGACAAAATTGCCGCCGTTAACCGACTGGAAAACAATTTAATTTTTGTCGGACAAAAACTGACCGTAAACGGTATTGTTCCGAATCCGGATAGAACCGAAAAAACCGAACCCCAAAAAGCTCCCGAAATAAAATCAACCCCCGAACAACCGGTTCGGAATAAGAACGAAGCTGTCATCACGATAGCAGCCGAAAAAAAATTACCGTCATCGCAATCCGATAACGAAACGGAAAAGAAAAAAGTTGTTTCAACCAATAAAAACTGGCCGGCAACAGGCGATGTTTATTATTTTCGCGGAAAAATTCCGGGCATAGAAATTGATATAAAGGGTAAAAATGATGTTGTCTCTGTTTGCAACGGTATTATAAAAACGGCTTCCGCTTTCAGAGGTTACGGACATGTGGTTGTGGTTGAAACGTACAATAACATGCTCTATACATATGCCGGATTCGATTCGATTGTCGTTAAAGAAGGAGATACAGTTAAAGCCGGAGAAAAATTGGGCGAAATGCATCCGTCCGATTCTCATGCTCCACGGATATATCTTTTTGTCTATCAGAACGGTACGCCCGTCAATCCGGTTACGGTTCCCCGTTTTTAATGAAACAGATTGCGACATACTGTATTATTCTGAAAAGCACTGTTGTTCGGGAAATCGATAAACTGCTGACTTTGTTTTCTCCTGATATCGGAATTTTTTATGTTACGGCGTACGGTGCCTGCAAATCCAAAAACCGTTTCGGAGGAAAACTCGAACCGCTTTCCGTAATTTTCTCCGAACTGACTGTCAAGACAGTCGGTACCGAATCCGAATACGGCTTTAAAGAAGTTACACTGCATGATTATTTCGAAAATCTGACCGGTTCGTACGAAACTGTCATGACAGCCCAATCATTTTGTGAAATTTTGCTTAAAAACAATACGGCAGGGGAAGACAGAAAACTCTTTGCTCTTTTGTATCAGGCTTTAAAGGCTTTAAACGAAAACAGCCGACTCGGTTCCCGAATTTTTATCAATTTTCTTATCCGTTATCTGGCTTATACGGGGTTTGCGGCGCCGATCGGCGAATGCGGAGGCTGCGGACATGTGTTTTCGGAGAATGAAACGGTCTGTATTCAGCGTTCCGATTATCAGGCTTACTGCCGGAATTGTGCCGAAGGAGACTGCGTGCCCATGGAAAGCAGTTTAAAAAATTATTTTAACTGCATTCTGAAATTAAAATTTCGCGAAAGTATCCGAATTCCCATTAATATAAATGAAGAACGAAAACTGAAAGCCTATCTGATTTCCCAACTGCAAGATATTTCCGGTTTTCATTATAAAACACTTGAAAGTTTTCGTTAACTTATGGTTTAATGATAACGAATATGAAACGGATTCGAAAAGAAGTCAATAAAGAGAAAGTACGCGAGATTTCACGAAAATACGGCATCGATCTTCTGACAGCTTCGATTTTGGAACGACGGGGATTTGATCAGCCGGAAGAATTGAAGTTTTTTTTCGAATCTCAATTGAGACATATGCACAATCCGTTCGATTTTATCGAAATGGAAGATGCCGTCGACCGTATTTTAGCTGCAATCGAGACGAAAGAAAAAATTTTGGTCTACGGAGACCGGGATGTCGACGGGATAACGGCTACGGTTATTCTTGTCAGTACCCTGAAGCAGTGCGGAGCCGATGTTACCTATGCGGTTCCTGAAGGAGATGAAGATTACAGTTTACGAAAATCGGATATAGATAAATACACGGAACAGGGAATTTCTCTTATCATTACCGTAGATTGCGGAATATCCTGTGTCGAAGAAGCCCGTTATGCTTATTCTCTGGGGATCGATCTGATTATCACCGACCATCATAATCCCGGCAGTCAGATTCCGTCCGCAGTTGCTGTGATTGATCCGAAAATGGAAGACTCAGGTTATCCGTATCCTCATATTGCCGGATGTGCCGTTGCTCTAAAACTTTCTTTTGCGGTTTTATTCGGAAAAACAGCATTTTACAATCGTCCGATGATTTTAATGAATATTTTTAACGGCAATGACGGTTTTTATTTCATTGAAGTCAGAATCTTACGGAATTTATGTGTCACGGACGAATATTCGTTTTCTGTTCATCCCGATCACAGCAATGATGCGGAATATGATGCATTAACGGAAATTTGCGAACAGGGTACTGTTTATTTTTACGATTCTTCGTATCAGCTTGATATTTTATCAAAAGTCTTTCCTCATGAATTGCCGTTAAATGCCGTCGATCTTTTTGACGAAATCAACCGATATGTTCCCGAAGTTTCGCGATTTTCTCTTTTTAAATTAAAATCGAAGGGCATTTTCAGTAAATACGAACCCGATACCGTTTCATTGAAAGAAATCGATGTATTCCGACATATTTTTGTATCGTATTTTTATAAAAAATTTTCATCGCTTTTTTCTCACTATTATTATTGTATGGATCTGGCTGCACTCGGCACCGTTTCCGATGTCATGCCGCTTCATAACGAAAACAGAATAATAGTAAAAACCGGCATCGCCTTAATCAACAAAAAACGGAGAGCATCGTTACAGGAGCTGCTTTTCCGTCAAAACTGTTTTCATAATATCAGCTCAGTGGATGCGGCATTTAAAATCACACCTGTCCTCAATGCGGCCGGACGAATGGGTGTTCCCGAAAAAGCAGTCCGGTTTCTTCTTTCCGACGATCCCCGTGAAATCCGAGAATTGGCATCCGAGATACTGGCATTGAATGAGGATCGTAAACAAATCGGAAATGAAGCATGGAACCGCATTTTACCGAAAGCCGAATCATGTCTGCAAAAAACAGACGGGAAATTTATTTTTCTTCATGATTCCGAATTAAATCGCGGTATTACGGGAATCATGGCAATGCGGTTGAGTCAAAAATATAAAGTTCCGGCAATTGTCACCGCACTGGTAGATAATAAGAAAATGGTAGGATCATTGCGGACGAACGGAGAACTGAAAGCACGCGCTTTTTTGGAAAAATTTCGCGATTTGTTTAACGATTTCGGCGGACATGACGGCGCTGCGGGATTTAATCTCGATATGGAAAAAGGTACCTTATTCGGGAAAAGACTGCTGGAGGCAGTGAAGGAAACCGATATCAGAACGGAAGAAGAAGAAATTATTATTGACGCACTGCTGCCTGCCTCGCAAATGACATCAGATATTATGAAAACAGTCGATTTTCTTGCTCCGTTCGGAGAAGGAATGAGTGAACCTGTTTTTTGCTGCGATGAAGCGTCAATCACCAAGTGTGAAACCATCGGATCGGAAAGACAGCATGTAAAACTGACACTGAAAATCGGCGATACATTTTGGCCGGCATTGTTCTGGAATGCCGCCGATTTGGTCAATATTGAATTTGCCGAAGGGGATCAAATCAGCGTTGTGTTTACGCTAAACCGAAATTATTTTAAAAATGATATTATCAATCAGATGATTGTCAAAGACATTATACGAATCGGATAGTTATTCCCGAGACCATATTTTCCGATTGTTGACCCAAACTCCGTTACTGGCAGTAAAGGCAAAGAGCTTTCCGTTTGACGTTCCCCGATCGGCGCAAAAAAACCCGATAACGGATGCCGATTCAAGAATCAGTGTCGAAAGATTCGAAGCACTTGTTGATTGCGGATCATCATAGTTAATAGTAATAAACGAAGGAATTGTATTAGCAGGAACGGCTTCCAAGTATCCGTCGTTTGTACCGACGACCAGTTTATTAATATATTTTTTCTTACCGTCCGTATCGGTATATTCGGCATAATAGTCACTAATAGTATAAACAATCAGACTGTCGTTTGTCTGACCTTCCAGATGACATTCGGACCAGTTCCAGTCGAAAACCAAAGCCGAATTACCGGATCCGATTGATTCCGAGACCGATTTCGTATACCGGAAAAGACGATTAACCCGATCGTAATCTTTATTAATATAAGTGACAGCCATAAAAACGGTTTTGTCGTTGTTAATCTGATAGCTGATACCGTTGTGAATCAATGTCTTCTGATCTTCCGTCAGATACGGAGAAGGGGCGGCACAGTATACAGCCGTAATGGTTTCAATTTTAGAATTCAAATAGTAACCGCTGTTTCCGATTCCCGCAGAAACATAGATATCAACCTGTTCGGCCCGGTTTCCGGAAATTGAATACAAATTTCGACCTGTCGTAAACCAGGTTTCCGTTTTTCCTTCCCGAACAAACGAAAAAAGATTGAGTACGGAGGAAATATGGTCCTCTTCTGAAGGCATTGTTATTTCGGTAAAAGTCGGTGAACCGGATAAAAGTCCGGAAACCCGGTAAAGGGTGAAATACGGTGATTTAACGGCCTGTTCGGTATTGGCTGTCTGATTACCGTTTTCATCGGTAATGTAATATTTCTTCCGGATAAATTTTTCATTGAATAAGAAGTAAACTTCGCCGTTAACAACGAAAATCCGTTCGACTTCCATTTGCCGAAAGACCTTATCATAAGAATGCTTCATGGAAGGATAGGTAACAGGAATTTCCTTCCATTTCCATTTCGTCGGATTATTCGAATCGGTTTGCTGCAATCGGAAAATCCGGTTAATACGAAAGTCCTTATTGTATTCGGGATTATTCGGACTTTCAAAAGAATTGTAATCGTCATCTATGCTTTGCGAAGCAATCAGTATGTTTGTTCCGTCTGTTTCACAGAGAACAGCATCTTTACAGTTGGAGGAAGCCGTTTCGGTTTCCAAAAACGGATGTGATTTTCCTGCCGATACAACATTCTCGAAACTGTTAAGCGGAAGCCATTTTTTTTCGTCAATCAGACGACCGTCTTTAAACGCGGCATGCAATCCGTTTGCAATCAGAAAAAGATATTGATCAGATTCTATCATTCCTTTTGCGGTCAGTTTAACATCGAGATTTGACCGGGTACTTTCGACTTCCTGTGTAATGGCATAAAAAATTCCGTTTGTACCTTCGGTATTACAGGCCGTCAAGAGAAATACAACAAGATAAACCATTATGAAACAGGGTATTTTCTTCATAAAATTTCCTAAAAACGGTATCGGGCAGAAAGCGTAATATCCCAAAATGCCGAAAAATTGCTCTGATTTTTTTTCTGCTCGGTAAAATAAAATTCCGATACAACAAGAAATGTTGTATTAAACCCGACGGACCACTTGTCGTTGATATTGTAAAAAAATCCGAAATCGGGTTTGATATACGGACCGGCATAAAGAAGACTTTCCACATCTTCAATGTACAGCGAATTAAAGGCAATTCCCAATCCGACGGAAAAAGGTATATCGAACGGCCACCGTCTCAGCATGTATTGCCCCCGCGCTCCGACCGTAACCAGAGACTGATAATTTGCCTGTGTTTCCAGAAGCTGTAAGCCCAATTCCACACCGACCCCCCAGTTATGTTCGAGATAATACATAAAATCGATAGCAGCCGATCCGCCGACCGGAACTCCGTAAAGTTTGGAGTTATTGGTATAACCGTTTTTTCCGATCTCCGGATTATTGAAAAAATGAGAGAACAGCGGAACCGACAGACCGAGGGCAAACCGTATAAACATTTCTCCCTGATAAATTACGTTATCTGACGGCTTAATGACAGACTTCAGTTCTTTTTCCCGTTCGGAAGAGACAGTCCGGCGGGAAGGCTGATTGTCGGACTGTTTTGTTTCTTCGGAAGCGGATGTCCCGTTTATTTCCGATTCGACACCGGCAACCGTATCGGAATCATTCTCCGATTCCGTATTTTCCTGCGAAAGAGCTGTTGTCAAAAACAGAGACAAAAACAGTAAACAGAAAAGAATTCTTTTCAACGAATCACCTTGTATCCCGATATTTCTTCCAAATAATATCATGTAAGAGTTGTTTTTTCAACCGCATTGTGATAAAAATAGATATATTTCCAAGGAGTTTCCATGTCTGCCGTTTTAATTCAAGGAAAAGAAATTGCCTGCGAAATCCGTGCCGAACTGAAAGAACGGGTGAATGCTCTGACCGCAGCCGGTTGCCGTCCCGGACTGACCGTTATTTTGATCGGTGACGATCCGGCCAGTGTGTCGTATGTCACGGGGAAAAAACAGGCCTGCGAAGAGCTCGGTATTTTTTCCGACAGTCTTCATTTTCCGGCCGATTTGTCCGAAAACGAACTGCTGAAGATTATTGACGAAAAAAACAGGGACAGCCGGATTCACGGGATTCTGGTTCAGCTTCCGCTGCCGAAGCACATCGACGAAAACAAAATTATTGAAGCAATTTCTCCCGAAAAAGATGTCGACGGATTTCATCCGGTCAATGTCGGTCGTATGGTATTGGAACAGGAATGTTTTCTGCCGTGTACACCGCACGGTATTCTGCAGATGCTGATGCGTTCCGGAATCGAAACGAAAGGGAAGAAAGTCACGGTTCTCGGCCGCAGCAATATAGTCGGCAAGCCGATTGCCAATCTGCTGCTGCAAAAACAGAACTTCGGTAATGCGACGGTAACGGTTTGTCATACGGCGACGGAAGATACCGCCGCGGAAACCCGAAATGCGGATATTGTCATTGCCGCGGTCGGCCGCCCGGGAACGCTGACAGCCGATATGATTAAGCCGGGTGCGGTGGTCATCGACGTGGGCGTCAACCGCATTCCCGATGCAACCAAAAAAAACGGTTTTCGTCTGACCGGTGATGCCGATTTTGAATCAATTAAAGAAAAAGCTTCCTACATCACACCGGTTCCTGGCGGAGTCGGTCCGATGACAATTACTATGTTAATGATGAATACGGTTCTTTCTGCGGAACGGGCCATGCAAAGGAGATGTCAATGCTGAATATTGTCGAAAAAGTCGATAACCGGATTCCGATCCGCAATGTTTTGATCAGTGTATCCGATAAAACCGGATTGGAAGAATTGGTAACGGGATTAATCGAAGCCTGCCCGAACGTAACTTTTTATTCTACGGGGGGCACGTACGCCGCCATTCAAAAAATTCTGGGAGAACATTCGCCCCGTCTGAAAGCAGTATCCGATTATACGGGACAGCCGGAGATGCAGGGCGGACTGGTAAAAACACTTGATTTCAAAATTTACATGGGACTTTTAAGCGAAACCTATAACGATGCACACCGATCCGATCTGAAAAGAATTGATGCCGTCGAATTCGACATGACCGTCGTCAACCTCTATCCGTTTGTGCAAACCGTATCGCGTCCCGGTGTCACCATCGAGCAGGCGCGTACCAACATCGACATCGGCGGCCCCTGCATGTTGCGGGCTTCGTCCAAAAACTTTTTGCGTGTTGCCGTCGTCTGCAACCCGTTCGATTATACGGCCGTTCTCACCGAACTCAAAACCTCCGGAGGCACACTGTCGCTCTCAACCCGTCTGGCACTGGCCAAAAAAGGATTTGCACACACAGCCGCTTATGATGCGGCGATTGCCGCTTTTCTCGAAAAACAGGACGATGCCTCATTGTCCGTTTATAAAACGGAACAGGAGTAGAATATGGGTGAACTGCAAAAAATGTACCGCACAATGCAGGATGATCATTTTCCGAAAAATATGGAGATTTCGTTTTACGATGAGGCAACCCCAAAACAGTCTCTTCTTTACGAACGTGTCGTTTGGAATATCGGCGGAGAAGAGAAAGGTCTGCGTTACGGCGAAAACCCGGGGCAGGAAGCGGCTCTGTACCGTCTGATTAACGGGAATCTGACGCTGGGTAATGTAACCTGCATTCAGCCGGGCCGCTGGCTGGTATCGGATGTCGAACTGCTGCAGTCGGGCAAACATCCCGGAAAAACCAACCTGACCGATATCGATAACGCCCTCAATATTTTACGATACTTTCACGATACGCCGATGGCGGTCATCGTCAAACACAACAACCCGTGCGGAGCGGCGAAAGGATCGACACTGGCCGAAGCGTATCACAAAGCTTATTTTGCCGACCGCATTGCGGCCTTCGGCGGTGCCGTTGCCGTCAACCGTCCGATGGACAAAGAAACGGCGGAAGCAATTGCCGCTTCTTATACGGAAGTGGTAGCCGCTCCCGAATTCGAAGAGGGGGTTCTCGAAATCTTTGCCCGCCATAAAAACCTGCGGGTCATGCGCATCAACGCTATCGAAAATCTGGCACGCTATGTGGCCGTTCCGGTTTTGGATTACAAAGCACTGATTGACGGCGGACTGATTGTTCAGACTTCTTATGTTCCGAAAGTCCGTTCGGTAAGTGATTTAATGAAAGCGGAAACCGAATACAAAGGAACGCGCTATGCGGTGAAACGGCAACCGACCGAGGCGGAAGCCGATGATATGATTTTCGGCTGGCTGGTTGAAAGCGGAATTACATCCAACTCCGTTATTTTTGTCAAAAACGGTGCGACTGTGGCTATCGGAACCGGCGAACAGGACCGCGTCGGCGTTGCCGAAATCGCGGTGGACAAAGCATACCGCAAACGGCAGGACCGGTACGCCTTCGAACGCTTCGGTACGCCGTGGGCCCTGCTTGAAGACGAACTCAAACGTCAGGAAATCATCGAACAGGTCAAAGCCGAAAATGCCGATTTAAAAGGATCTGTCATGGTTTCCGATGCCTTCTTCCCGTTTCGGGACGGAATCGACATCGGACTGAAGCAGGGTGTTTCCGCCGTTGTTCAGCCGGGCGGTTCCATTCGCGATTTCGAAGTCATCGAAGCATGTAACGAATACGGTGCGGCTATGATGTTTACCGGAGAACGCAGTTTCAAACATTAAGTCGGTTCATGAAAAAGTATTATTTGGAAACCTACGGGTGTCAGATGAATTTTGCGGAAAGCGCCTCGTTGGAAAATGATTTCGGGAAATACGGTTGGCAGTCAACCGACTCCCCGGAAGAGGCTTCCGCTATCATTTTAAATACCTGCTCCGTCCGGCAAAGTGCCGAAGAGCGGGTATGGGGACGGCTCGGTTTTCTGAAAAAATACGCCGAACAAAGCACACGACCTGTTTCTCTCGTTTTAACCGGCTGCCTGGCCGACCATTACGGAGAGAAAATTCGGAACAGATTCCCTTTTGTCAATTTTGTTGTCGGAAACAACGGGAAAGGGCGGTTGGCAGAAATGCTGACTCAACTGACCGAAAATCCTCACGAAACGGATCCTGCGGCGGCCGGTTACCGCTTCTCTTCCGACCATTCCGTTCCCGGAGAGTTTAAAGCTTTTGTTCCGATTATGCACGGATGCAATAATTTTTGCACATACTGTATTGTGCCTTATGTTCGGGGACGGGAAATTTCCCGAAATCCGGAAGACATTATCAGCGAGATTGATACATTGCTTCAGAAAGGCGTATGCGAAATAACCCTCTTGGGGCAGAATGTCAACTCTTACTCATGGAACGGCCGTTCGTTCGATTGGCTTTTGAAAGAAATTTGTAACCGTACAAATGTTCGATGGCTTCGTTTTGTCAGTTCTCATCCGAAAGATCTTTCCGATGCTGTCATCGCATGTATGACCGAATTCCCTCAGATTTGTAAATCACTCCACCTTCCGGTTCAGCACGGTTCCGATAACATTTTAAAAGCAATGAACCGTAAATATTCAAAAAAAGATTATCTTGATTTGGTAAATCGAATCAGAAAAGCGATGCCCGATATTACTTTAACTACCGATTTACTGATCGGTTTCCCGGGTGAAACGGAAGACGACTTAAAGGAGACTTTGGATTTAATTCGGGAAGTCCGTTTTGATGATGCATTTACTTATTTTTACAATCCCCGTATCGGAACCAAAGCGGCGGAGATGCCGAACCAACTTTCCGAAGAGACCAAAAAAGAAAGACTGCAGCGGGTTATTGATTTTCAACGCGAAATTTCCTTAAAAGAAAAAGAACGTTTTCTGAACCGGGTTGTGACTGTTTTGGCGGAAGGGCGATCCAAAAAGAATTCCGGCGAAATTTTGGGAAGAACGGAACAGAATAATATGGTTGTCTTTTCCGGTAAAGATGATATAATAGGGCAGTTTGTTAATGTCAAACTGCTGTCGCTTTCGGGAACCACATATAAAGGAGTCTGTTTATGATACCGTGGAAAACCGTTTTTTTTGTATTGCTGATTTTTCTTATAACTGTTTACGGTGCTTTTTTTATCGGATTTAATCTTGATTTTCAGACACCGGTTTCGGTTGTTTTTCACACGTACGAATCGGTACCTGTACTATTGGTAGTTCTGACGGCTTTTTCTGCGGGATTTTTTCTTTCCACACTCCTGTTTCTTGTCGGTATCACCGGACGTCTTTTTTACCGTCATAAAATTAATAAAGCCGAAAAGCGCAAAATAAAGCAGGATGCCAAAGCGGCCAAAACTGCTTTACAGCCCAAAGTAAACGGTCTGCCGCGTTATGACGCGTAGTTATCTTTTCCTTCTGTTGTTATCACTGCCGCTTTCGGTATTTCCCGTCACATGGGAATCGGCTCTCGCAAAATTTAACGCAGAGGAAAATCCGCTTACGGCTGCGGAAATTTTAACAGACTATGCGGAATCGACTTCCGATTCCAACGGAAAATATAACGCTTATGTACGAACCGCTCACTTATATCATCTTCTCGGATATTACGAAAAAGCTCAAATCTGTTTCGAGCGGGCCTTCAGTGCTTTACCCGATCAGCCCGATTTTAAAATGCTCCTGTATTCGTCCGTACTTCTGATTGAAACAAATCAATGGGAAAGAGCCGAAAATCAACTTGATGTGTGTCTGATTCGATGTCGTGACGAGGAGCTTTTATCGGCAACCCATTTTTATTTTGCTTATCTTGCATTCTTAAAAGGAGACTCCCAAACCTGTTCTGCCCACATACAGAAAATTATAGATTTAAATGTACGCGATTCCGAATCCCGACTTGATTACTATCTTCCGTGGATTATCTGTTTTTCCGAAAAACATCCCGATGATTTTAAAAAAATTATTTCCTTTTTAAAAACAGCCGGATACACAACAGCCGAAACAGAATTCGATATCAGGCTTCTTTCACCTGTCATGATGCTTTCCGAAAACATCGACAGAGAAATTCCGTCTCCGCAGGAAGAGAAAACCGAAAAAAAGACATCTCAAAAACAACGTCTGATTGTTGCAGGTTCCTATTCGAAAAAAGAAAATGCCGATGCTGTACTAAAAGATCTCGAAATGCAGGGCTTTTCCGGTAAAATAAGAGAAATCAGCCAAAACGGAAAAACTTTTTTTCGAATTTATGTTTTACCGATTGAAAATGATTTTACAAAAACAGTTTCGTTTTTAAAACAGATGGAAATCGATGCATTTACTGTTAATGACGTTTACTGACCCTCGGATGATATGTCGACAATCTGCTCATAACGAATCGATTCTCCGCCGGTTGCATTCCATCCGTTTATATTCAGTTGTATCGGAATCAGCTCGATTGATCGGTTGATTTTTCCTTCTTTACGTATTTCCGTAAAACGAATCAGCATATTTTCCGTTTTCACAACAGAAAAAGTCGGACTGATGGTTTTCAGACATATAACCGTATCGTCTTTATTCAGAGGATAGAGTGAAAAATATCCCGTCGTTGAAGCATTCCCTTCGTATCGTGTAAATTTGTTTTCCGAGAACATAATACGGCGGTTTATTTCCGAAATATAAGTTCCCGTTAACTCCCAATCGATATCGAATTTTTTGTTTCCGTCCTGTCCGAAAATCTCCTGATTTCCCAGGCGTGTATATTTTCCGGAAAGCGGAATATTTTTTTTAAATGTGACCGAATTCGAATTGACATCGTAAACATCAATTAAAATCTCATTCGGTGTTAAAACCGTAATTCTCAAAGAAAGAATAATAAATTTGATGTAATCATTGTACCCCTGAATCGTAAAACGGTTGTACAACGATTTATGAGTCTGCGTCCATGTATAACTTTCGACGGAATCGTAATCGTACAGCTCTATTTTCATGATTTTCCGATTCAAAAAGAGAATCGTATCGGAACCGGCAAATTTCCATGCGCCGTCAATCATGGACGCAAACGAATCCGCTGTTTCGCCGATAATCCTCCGCAGGGATGCCGGATCTTTGATATTATCGGAAACTTTATTTTCGGATGTTTTTTTATACATGAACTCCTTTTCGTCCCACGTATATGTTTCTTCGATTGTGAAATTAATTTCGGATGATTCTTTTTTCGCCGTTACGGGAAAGGCCGTACCGTTGGCTGTTTTATTGATATATTCGGGTTGAATCCGATCCTGATAGTGGATTTCGATTAATCCGCGAACGGCAAGTGAAAGAATCGATTTGTAAACCGGTAAATCAGCTTCGGATTCGCCGGTCTGTTCCGTAAAAACATCCAAAGTCGTTTCACCGGCGGTATTGGTGCCCTGACAGACCAGTTCCAGATTGAAATTGCCCGTTAAATCCGCAAGCTGTATATTAAAATTTTCGATTGCCGTTGCCTTTGACTTCAACCGGTTGGAGATAACATAAGAATTCAAAAGCGGATCGAAATGAACAATAAAAAGTACAATCGAAGAATCGAGTGTATTTTTTTCTTTTGTAATCAGAATTTGTTCCTGGTATTCATTGGCATTGATATTTTCCGATATGACATGAAACAATGTATAATCATCGGGAATTCCGACGAAAGGTTCCGTCTGAGACTCGGCATCCTCGGTAATCCAGTCTGTTGATACCGATCCGTTTTCTGCCGGCTGCGGTTCATTCAGTGCCGTAAACAGACCGTGTTCCGAACTCTTTCGACAACCCGACAGGACAGTGAGTATAAACAGTAACAGAACGGTTGCTGCGGAAAATAATTTTTTTGACACGAATCACACCTCGCAATTATGATAAAAGAATCGGTAAAGATAATCAAGAAGTTTTGAAATTGTTCTTTCTTTTTTTTTTATTTTGTTATAAAATAAAACAATATCATAGGAGTTTTTTATGGAAATTTTTGAAGCACTGAGTTACGATGATGTTCTTCTGCAACCGGGATATGCCGATTTTTTACCTTCGGAAACGGACATTTCTCTTCAACTGTTTGAAAATGTCAAGTTAAACGCTCCGATTCTCTCCGCCGCTATGGACACGGTTACCGAAGAAAAAATGGCCATTGCTTTGGCTTTGAACGGAGGTGCGGGTGTCATCCATCGCAATCTGACACCGGAGGTTCAGGCAAAACAGATTTTTGCCGTCAAACGGTATTTAAACTGGGTTATCGACAATCCGATTACGGTTTTGGATACAATGACAGTCGGGGATGTCCGTCATATTATCAGTAAAGAGGGTGTTTCCGGATTGCCGGTTCTGCACGAAGACGGAACTCTTGTCGGAATCATTACGCACCGCGACATTATGTTCTGCAACGATGATTCCGTTAAGGTAACAGACCGTATGACAAAAGAAGTTATTACGGAAGAAGGCGATCCCAGCCCCCAATCGGCTGTCGAAAAATTCCATCAGTATAAAATCGAAAAATTACCCGTTGTCGATCATCAGAATCGTCTGACAGGTCTGATTACGGTTAAGGATATGGAAAAACATCAGCGTTATCCGAATGCTGCAACCGACAAAAAAGGACGGCTGATTGTCGGTGCGGCGATTTCTCCTATGGATTGGAAAAAAAGAATGCCGCTTTTGATGGAAGCCGGTGTGGACTTCGTGTCGATTGATGCCGCTCACGGTGACAGCCGCAATGTCATTCAGGCCGTTTCCGATATCAAAAAAATGTATAATATTCCCGTTATCGGCGGTAACGTTGTGACGGCCGAAGGAACGCGGCGGTTATGCGAAGCCGGCGCCGATGCCGTCAAAGTCGGTGTCGGACCCGGTTCGATTTGTACAACCCGGATTATTGCCGGTATCGGTATGCCGCAGTTCTCCGCGGTTCTGATCTGCGCGGAAGAGGCAAAAAAATACAATGTTCCCGTCATCGCCGACGGCGGTATCAAATTTTCGGGCGATATTGTCAAAGCCATCGGTGCCGGTGCTTCCTGTGTGATGTTGGGAAATCTTCTTGCCGGTTTGAAAGAATCTCCCGGAAAAGAAGTTATTTACGAAGGACGTATGTTCAAACAATACCGCGGAATGGGGTCGATCGGAGCCATTAACGAGGGGTCCGGAGACCGTTATCAGATGAAAGAGGGCGATCAGCCGGTTCCCGAAGGAATTGAAGGGAACGTTCCTTACAAAGGTGAATTAAAAGATTTTCTGCTTCAGCTGACAACCGGTTTGAAAAAAGGAATGGGATACTGCGGTTGCCGTAACATCGATTCTTTAAAAAATTATCGGAAGTTCGTTCGGATTTCGGGTGCCGGACTTCAGGAAAGTCATGCTCACGATGTTCTGATTACCCAGGAAGCTCCGAACTATTCCCGAAGATAGCGGAATATAACGGAAAGGATTTTTCAAGGAGTTATAAATGAATTTGGTCATTATCGGTGCCCAATGGGGTGATGAAGGAAAAGGAAAGATTGTTGACTATTTGGCCGGAAAAGCCGAAAATGTGATTCGTTTTTCCGGAGGAGCAAATGCCGGACATACGATCGTTGCAAACGGACAGACTTATAAACTGCATCTGATACCTTCCGGAATGGTGTATCCCGGAAAGCAGTGTCTTTTGGGATCGGCGATGGTAATTGATCCGGAAGCCTTGTTTAAAGAACTTAATGAAATTCATGCGCAGGGTGTGGAATGGGAAGGCAGACTCTTTATTTCGGATCGGGCGCATCTGGTTTTACCTTCATACAAAGAAATCGACAAAACACAGGATTCGAAACGACGGTTTCCGATCGGAACCACGGGACGCGGAATCGGTATCGCATACGGGCAGAAAGCCAACCGGGACGGTCTGCGTATTTGCGATCTTTATGATGAAAAATTTTATTCGCGTCTGACCGCCGGGGAAAAGAAATTTCTGGATCCATATAAAGAAAAAATGGCGCCCATGGTAGTCAATGCAGCTTACTGGATGGATGAACGGAAAAACGGCATGAACCTTTTCGAAGGAGCACAGGGAGCGCTGCTCGATTTGGATTCGGGTACCTATCCGTTTGTTTCTTCCGGATTCTCCTGTTCTGCCGGAGCTGCGATCGGCAGCGGGACAGGCCCGAAAAACCTTGATAAAATTTTAGGTATTTTCAAAGCCTATCAGACACGTGTCGGTAACGGACCGTTTCCGACCGAATTCAAACAGGAACGTGACGGCAATCTCGAGCATCTTGTCCGCGAATTGGGACATGAATACGGAGTGACCACGGGCAGAGCCAGACGGTGCGGCTATCTGGATTTGGTCGCATTGCGATACGCCTGTATTGTTAACAGCATTACCGGTCTTGTTTTAACTCACATCGACGTTTATGATGACATGGATACAATTCAGGCCTGTGTCGGCTACCGTATCAACGGTCGGGAAACCGTCGAATTTCCTTCGCGAATTTCCGATCTTGAACAGGCCGAACCGGTTTTAAAAACCTTCAAAGGCTGGAAACAACCGTTGGGCGGAGTCCGTTCCAAAAAAGATCTGCCGAAAGAATGTCTCGAATATCTTGATTTTATCGAACAATTCACGGGAACACCGATTTCGATTATTTCCGTCGGACCCGATCGCGATCAAACTTTTAATGTTGAGGAACCATGGACAAAATAATTGTATTGGATTACGGCAGTCAGACGACACAATTAATTGCCCGTCGCATCCGCGACTTCGGCGTTTACAGTGATGTTCTTCCCGGCGATATTCCGTTCCGCGAATCCGGATGGACAGACGATGTCAAAGGAATTATTTTTTCCGGATCACCGTATTCGGTTTACGAAGACGATGCGCCGATGTTTGATTCCGCATGGCTCGATGCGGGCGTTCCGATTCTCGGAATTTGTTACGGTTTTCAAAATTTAACACGATATTTCGGCGGCAGAGTCGAAGCTCTGGAAAAAAAAGAGTACGGACGCAGTCGTATCACTTACCGCGAAGAGAACCCGCTGTTTGCCGGTATTCCCGAACATTTTACCTCGTGGATGAGTCACGGTGACAGTATCAAAACACCGGGAGAGGGATTTCGGGTGATTGCCGACAGTGAACATCATATTGCGGCCGCCTTTCATCCCGAAAAACGAATTTGGGGAATTCAGTTTCATCCCGAGGTGACTCACTGCGAATACGGAACTGCCGTTCTGGAGAATTTTGTTCTTAAAATTTGCGGTGCCGAACGCGGATGGTCGATGTCCTCTTATCTGGAACAGGTCAAATCGGAAATTGCCGAACGCGTCGGTAAACGTCCGGTACTGCTGCTGATTTCCGGCGGTGTCGATTCGACCGTTGTCGGAGGACTTCTTTTGAAATCATTGCCGGCAGAACAGGTTCATCTGATGTATATCGATACCGGTATGATGAGGAAAAACGAATCGGATGAGGTTGCCCGCATACTGAAAACGCTCGGAGCCGTGAATCTCTACCTGATTCGGGCGGAAGATCGGTTTTTGGGAGCACTGCAGGGTATAACCGAACCGGAGAAAAAACGGAAAATTATCGGCGATATGTTCGTCCGGGTTCAGGAAGAGGAAATCGGGAAACTCGATATCGGCAATTATTTTCTGGCGCAGGGAACTCTGTATACCGATTTAATCGAATCGGGAAAAGGTGTCGGCAAGAAAGCCCAGGTGATTAAAAGTCATCATAATGTAAGAACACCGCTGATTGAAGCAAAGAGAGCAGCCGGGCTGATTATCGAACCTCTCGATAAGCTCTATAAAGACGAAGTGCGCGCATTGGGTAAACTGGTCGGAATTGCCGATACCATTCTGTTTCGTCATCCGTTTCCCGGTCCCGGACTCGGTGTCCGGATCATGGGCGAAGTAACAAAAGAACGATGCGATATTCTCCGCGAAGCAGACGCTGTTTTTATTTCCGAACTGAAAAAGAGAGGGCTTTACGATCAAATTTGGCAGGCGTTTTGTGTACTTTTGAACGACCGCAGTGTCGGAGTCGCCGGAGATGCACGCAAATACGGATCGGTTGTTGCCTTACGGGCAATTATCAGTAAAGACGGAATGACTGCGGATGTCTATCCGTTTGAAATGAAGGATCTTCTGGAAATCAGTGCTCTTATTACCAACAGCGTAAAAGAAGTCGGCCGCGTGGTTTACGATATCACGTCAAAACCGCCGGCAACAATCGAGTGGGAATAGAGTAATTCCCAAGAACACGAAACAAGAGACATACAAAAGAAAAGATCATGAAAATCTTAATTTTAAACGGAAGTCCGAAAGGAAATAACAGTGTGACTCTTCATACCGCTTTGTACCTGAAAGCGCTGTATACCG
Organism: Spirochaetia bacterium; assembly: GCA_034120015.1. Lineage (GTDB taxonomy): Bacteria > Spirochaetota > Spirochaetia > JAFGXN01 > JAFGXN01 > CALXOJ01. Next base: position 35,188 of record JAXEIF010000007.1, read on the forward strand.
ATCATACATTTGAGATTCTGCATGTCGGGCAGAGAATTAAAGTTTTTGAAAAGGATTTTTCCGAACCGAAAATTTTCTTGGAAAATGCCGATCTGATTCTGTTTGTCTATCCTGTTTATACTTTTATCGCACCGTATCAGTTACACCGTTTTCTCGAACTGATTCGTGAAAACGGTGTCGATTTGTCAGGGAAAACAGCTTCACAAATTACAACATCGAAACATTTTTACGATACAACAGCTCACAAATTTATCGAGGAAAACTGTTTTGATTTCGGAATGAATGTTGTTCCCGGACTTTCTGCCGATATGGATGATTTACTTACAGAGAAAGGGCAGCTGGAGGCCCGAAATTTTTTTAAACAGCTTATTTTCTCAACCGAAAACAGAATTTTTCTTTGTCCGCCTCCGGTATACGATTTTCCGAAAGCGGTTCGATATACGGCACAATTCGCACCGGTAGAAAAACGGCAAAACTTTGATGTGGTGGTTGTCACGGATTGCGCCGAATCGGCTGCCGGTTCGTTGCGGGCCATGATTGACGATTTTAAGGCGGCCGCACCGTTTGCCGTGCGGGAAATCAATATCACCGCATTTCCGTTTCAGGGCGGCTGTCTCGGCTGTTTCGGCTGTGCCGTTACCGGTAAATGCGTTTACAAAGACGGCTTCGATTCATTTCTTCGTAACGAAATTCAGAATGCGGATGCCATCGTTTATGCTTTTACCATCAAACATCATTACGCGGACTCCTGTTTTAAAAATTACGATGACAGACAGTTTTGCAACGGTCACCGTACGGTGACACAGGGACATCCGGTCGGTTATATTCTCAGCGGCGTTTACAGTCGGGAAGAAAACCTTCATACTATCATTGAGGCCCGCAGTCAGGTAGGCGGAACATATTTAACCGGTATTGTTACCGACGAATCGAATCAGCCGGTTTCTGTCGAAACAAAAATCAAAAACCTGATTCTCAATATGACATTTGCTCTGGAAAACCGTATAACGGCACCGATGAATTTTTACGGTGTCGGCGGTATCCGCATTTTTCGTGATTTAATTTATGTCATGCGCGGACTGATGAAGGCCGATCACCGTTTTTACAAAACACATGGTATTTATGACGATCTTCCGCAACGTCAAAAGAAACGAATGCTTCAAATGATGTTTGTCGGATTTCTGATGAAATTTCCGTCAGTACAAAAGAAAATGAAATCACAGATGAACCGCTTCATTATCGAACCGTATCGTAAAGTCGTATTACGTACTACGGCACGGATCAACAATGATCATCAGTCTTAAAATTTTATATTTTTAACAGAATATACATTTTCGGAAGTAAAATGGTTGGAAATTTTTTCTTCTTTTTATAATCTTCTCATTCAGTAAATGCCTGAGAACACCTATAATTTTCTCACCGGTGTAATGATAGCCGCCGCAATTCATAACAGTCACTTTTTCATCGGAACTTTTTTCATTTAAAAATGTCATTATCTGAAAGACAGCGTTATATCCGCTGTCATCAATTTTTTCTCCGGAAATTTCTGTATCATTATGAACCGGTACATAACAGAATGTTTCCTTGTCATAATCATTTTTTGTAAATAAACCGGTGACAATCGGCAATTCAAATTCCTTTCCTGTTTTTGTATTACGGTACCTTGATCTGAAACTGTCCACTCCCCAAAATAATCTGATTCATTTTTCCCCCTTTAAAATCCATGACGTTCTGTCTTTTTTATAAATATGTTGCATTCCGTCCTCCTGAAGATTATTGTAATATACATTCGTCACAAAAGCTAATATTTTACAATAAAAATACTAAGTCATATCAAAGACCTCTCAATGCATCAGAATCGATGGAATATATATTAAATCGTTTGGATATATTTAAAAAAACTTTCTTTTATTATATAATCAGAATACAAGGAGACGACTTTAATGAATAGTGAATTTGATAATCTGTGTCAGACAATAAAAAAACTGAGATCGCCGGATGGCTGTCCGTGGGATCGGAAACAAACCCCGGAAACATTACGTTCCTGCCTGATGGAAGAATGTTTTGAAACCCTGAATGCAATCGATACCGGAGATATCCCCAGTGTCCGTGAAGAATTGGGAGATATTCTGCTGAATGTTATAATGATTTCCGAGATATACAGCGAAAAAAATAAGTTTACAGTCAATGATGTTTTACGTGAAGTAAACGAAAAACTGATACGAAGACATCCGCACGTTTTCGGCACGGTAAAAGCCGATGATGCCGAATCGGCACTTGCCAGCTGGAATGCGGAAAAACAGAAGGAAAAAAGAGAAAATCTTTCACTGCTTGACTCCGTTCCCGAAGCCTACCCCCCGCTTCTGAAAGCGTGGAAAATGCAGCTTAAAGCGGCAAAAGTCGGATTTGATTGGCCCGACAGCGACGGACCAAAAGCAAAAATTTTTGAAGAAATTAACGAAATCGATTCGGTGGTTCAATCCGGTCATTTATCCGAATTGGAAGACGAATGCGGTGACATGATTTTTGCCGCCGTCAATTGGATTCGTCATCTCGGAATTAATCCGGAGACAGCTTTGAATAAAGCCAATGCAAAATTTGCACGTCGGTTCCGTTATGTGGAAAAAAAATGCGGGATTTCGTCAGGCAAAAATCCGTCCTCCGATGAAATGGAACGTGCCTGGCTGGAAGCCAAAGATTCGGAAAGCGCTCATAATTAGCGCTTTCTGAATGCGATAACAAAAATCTTAACGGCAATGTACGATGCAATCAGCGGCGGGTAAATATTTACAAAATTGTTGATATCGGTTAATGACAGAAAAAATTTTTCTCCGAGCATATAAACCACTCCGCCGAGAACAGCACCGATAAAGGCGACAAAAAACAAAGCCCAGTAGTTTCCCAAAACTTTTACTTTTAGTCCGTAGAAAAAAACAAGAGACAAAACGACCGTAATCATCAGATAAATTGAAAGAATAAACAAAAAATCAATAAAATTCATTTTGCATCACCCGTGATATTTTTATTGAAAATAACTTAAATATTCCTGTTCGTCACCGAATGTAATATCATCTTCATCTATTGAGGAATAATTGATATTAACTTCACGCATTCCCAAAAACAAAGGCGTACTGACTCTGTTTTCCAACTGTTGAGTCAAACCCTGCGCCACACACCAGACACCGACATAATAGTGAGTATTGGATTTGTCAGAAGTCGAATTATTCCCTTTTAAATCGACATCACTCGGCAAAAAACTATACCGATGCGTTGTAATATATCCGTTTGCCGATTCATCAAATGTTCTGAGCCGGGATTTGGACAATTCATTAATGGAATTGATATTGCGGTACAGATAAATTTTTTTTCTTTCCGTTTCCGTTGCGGATATGTAGGCATCGTATTCAATATACGGTGTTTTCAGTCCGTCCGTAATATTAAAGTTAAAGTTGATGGTAATTTTCTTATTTAGATTCAGACTGTCAATTTGCAGGGAAATACTGCCGGCATTCGCTTCGGATTTGGAAAAGAATTTAAAAAAACCGTTATATCCCTGTTTATTATCCGTACTTGCTAATGTATTTATGGTTGAAAGCGTCAGATTGCTTTCCCCCAAACTTGTCAGCGTATCGATTAAATCACCATCCAAAGAAGAACTGGCCGGAATATAAGATTTATCCGAAGAAGAATTCGGATTAAAGAATCTGTAATAAAAATTAAAACCTTTCAGCTCAGTGGGATAAAACTGCCCTTCACTGTTTTGATTATAAAAATTGGCTATCAGACGCGATAAATCAATACGGTCCCCAATATTCGGCGGATCCAGAACCACCGTATCATTGGGGATACCGCATGAAAAGAAGAGAAGTAAAGTCAAAAAAAGCGGAACTTTTTTATTCTTCGCTCTCATTTTCTCCGGCCGCCGTCTCCAGATATATAAGTCTGTCTCTGGCAATCGAAACAAGAGAAGAATCCGAATTTTCTTTTGTCGAAGCGGAATCAATCAGTTTCGAATAAATTTGTTGGGCCCGAGTATTATTTCCCGATAATTCTTCCAAACGACCGATATTAAAGTAAATCCGATCCATATTAAAATATGTTTTACCGTAATGATCCGCAACAGCATAGTAATAAGTCAGTGCTTCATCATTTTTTCCCAGATCTTCCGCCAAAACAGCAGCCCGATGAAGAGCAATCGGAATGAGATACAAATCGGATTTTAAATCGCGAAGAACGGAAAGCGAATTTAAAGCCTCTTCTTTCTTGTCTTCGGTTTCAAGCATTTGAGATTCGCAAAGAACAGCCCGAACATAAGCATAAGACCCTTTACGTGTTTCCTTTCCTTTTGCAACAAGCTCTGTAAAAGATGCGGCGGCCTCTTCCTTTTTTTCGGAAGCAGCCGTTTCCAGTTCGGAATAGGCATCAAGGATTTCTTCGGCTAAAGCAGCATTCTTTTCAGTCGATGCATTTGTAACTACGGCACCGACCGCCAGTCCGATCAAAGACACCGCAATCACAAGCGTAATCACAATCAGAAGAATTTTATAACGAACCAACAGAGAAGAAATAAAATCAACCGTCGATAATTTCTCGTTTTTCTCCATCCCGATTACTCCTTGTTTCCGAGATTAAAGAAATCACCCAGAGAAGCTTTTTCTTCGGATTCTTCGGAACCGTCCGTCATGTACTTGGAATATTCGGCCCGCTGTTCACTGTAAACAAGCTGTGTAATGGACAGCGAAATCCGTTTTGTTTTCGGATTGATTTCCATCACGACCGCCTTAATGGCATCGCCTTCTTTATATTTATCAAGTGTTTCTCTCGGATTTTCTTTGGAGAAATCGGGAATCTGGCTGACCGGAATCAATCCCTCAAGTTCGGAATCACCGATTTTAACGAAAATACCGAAATCGGTAACACCCGTAATGACACAATCGGCAATCGAGCGGTTTCCGTATTTGGCATCCAAAATCTGCCACGGATCGTCTGTCAGCTGTTTAATTCCCAGGGCAATCCGACGGTTTTCTTTATCGATATCGATAATGAAAACTTCGATTTCGTCATTGACCTTAAATTCTTCATGCAGATTGATTTTCTTTCGTGTCCAGGAAACATTATCCGGATGCAGAAATCCTTCAACACCTTCCTCAAGCTCGACAAAAACACCGTTATTAATTATTTTTCTGACAATTCCCTTGCAACGGCTGCCAATCGGATACGATTCTTCGATTGTGTCCCAAACGTTCGGCAGAAGCTGCTTGACACCGAGAGAAATTTTACGATTTTCGGTATCAATATTAAAAATTTTAACCTGAATTTCGTCGCCGATATTAAACAACTCCTTGGGGTGTTTAATGCGTTTTGTCCAGGAGAGCTCGGAAATATGAGCCAATCCTTCAACTCCTTCTTTCAATTCGACGAAAATACCGAATTCGGTCATTTTGGTAATTTTTCCTGTTACAACATCTTCGGGATGAAAAAGTTCGGTGACATCCGACCAGGGATCCGGAGTCAGATCCTTCAGCGACAGATTAACTTTTTTGGTTTCGGGATCAATCTTCTTGACAACCAATTTGACTTTATCGCCCTTGTTCATATAGTTTCTGGGGCTGTTGGCATGTCCCCAACTCATATCGGAGAGATGAAGAAGTCCGTCAAAGCCGCCCAAATCGACAAAAGCACCGTACGAAGTGAAATTTTTTGCAACACCCTCAACAACATCACCTTCCTTAACCGTTTGAAAAAAATGATCGCGTGCTTTATTGATTTGTTCTTCGAGAAAGCGGCGACGGGAAACGGTAATCGATTTACGATCATTCTGTCTTTGAATCAGAAATTCCGATGTTTTACCGATCCAATCGGATGGGTTTTCGACTCTGTTGATGTCGATTTGAGAAGTCGGGCAAAAGGCCAAGATATCGGCTCCCAAATCAACACTTAAACCGCCCGTTACTTCCTTGACGAATTTTCCTGTCACGGGTTCGTGTGCTGCCGTTGCGGTTTTCAAAGAACGTTTAATTCTCTGTTCGTCCGCTTTGGACTTGGAAATGACGGGACGTCCTTCCCGGTCTTCCTTTCTTTCCAAAAAGACCTGAACAGTATCGCCGACAGCCGGAATATTTTCTCCGAACTCGGAAATAGACAAAATTCCCTCCGATTTGCAGTTCACATCCAGAAAAACATTCGAAGCGGTAACCGAAACAACCTTACCGTCGACAACATCCCCTTCGATTACACTTCCGAAACTCTCGAGAGATTTTTCCATTTCGTCCTGACTGATGTCCATCATTTCATCAAAATTCATTTTCTTCTCCTATATTCGTTTATATGACATAAAATTTTTTTTGTTACGGAATCCAAATCGAGATCGGACGTATCAATATACAGTGCATCATCGGCAATCCGAAGTTTTCCCACCGATTTGTTTGTATCGATCCTGTCTCTGTTTTTTATTGAATTCAAAATAGCGTTATAATCGGCACTGCTGCACCCCTGATTCAGTCGGCGTTCGGCCCGAATTTCGGGAGAAGCATCCAGATAGATTTTGATTTCCGCATTCGGAAAAACGACCGTCGTCATATCCCGCCCTTCACAGACAAGATCGACACCGGAATAAAGTTTTCTGATTTGCCTGTTAACGGCGTCCCTCACTTCGGGAACAGCAGAGACGGGAGCGACAATTTCGTCTATTTCATGTGTATGAAGATAAGGCTCAATATTATCACCGTTACAGTACAGCGAATCATTTTCAAGGGAAAGCGATAATCCGTCTGCAATATCAATTAAAGCCCGAGACTGACTGACGGGAACGTGATTTTTCAGTGCGTAATATGCAACACAGCGGTAAAAATTGCCGCTATTTAAGAAATGAAAACCGAATTCCGACGCGATTCGATGCGCGATAGTGCTTTTCCCGACTCCGGCGGGACCGTCAATTGCTACAACCATTTACACCCGTTTCCAGTAAACTGTCAACCTCACCCGAGGTCAGAAACCTGAACTCACCCGGTTTCAGGCCTGCGATTTCCACGCTGCCGATGCGTATCCTCCGCAACAGTTTAACTCCAATATGATTTTGATTCAGCAGATTCCGAATCTCGCGGTTTTTTCCTTCCGTTAAAACAAAAGTATACTCGTTTAAATTCAGAATCTTATACGCTTTTATTCTATACGAAATTTCATTTATAGAAAAGCCGTTTTGAAAATTTTTTAATAAATTCTCATCAATTTTTTTGTCGGTACGGACGAAATATTCCTTTTCGATGCCGCAGGAAGGATGTGTCATCTTTAATGTAAAATCGCCGTCATTGCAAATCAAAATCAGGCCGCATGACATATAATCCAGACGGCCGACCGTATAAAATCCGTTCCGAAACCGCGGCGGCAGAATATCGAAAACGGTTGTCCGTCCCTGCGGATCCGACCGGGTGCAAATGACCTTTTCCGGTTTATGCAAAAGAAGATAAATCTTTTGCGACTGCGGCTCGCAACGCCTGCCGTCGACAACAACGGTATCGGTCGCCGGGAAAACTCTGAAACCCGGTTCACTCACTCTCACCCCGTTGACACTCACCCGACCCGCGGTAACCGCCTCTTCGGCCTTTCTCCGCGACATGAGACCGCATGCGGCAATATATTTTTGAATGCGAACCGCACCGTCTTCCATTAATTCAACTCGAACTTTGTCTTTTCCGCTTCGCCCAGCTTCGGTAAATCGGCAATACTTTTCAGTTTAAAGACGCTCAGGAATTTTAAAGTTGTTCCGTACATCATCGGCCGCCCGGGCGAATCCCTGCGTCCTTTTTCCGTAATCAGCTCTTTCTCAAGAAGATTTCGAATCATTGTGTCGGCGGAAACACCGCGAATTTTTTCGATTTCGGATTTGGTAATCGGCTGGGAATAGGCAATAATCGACAGCGTTTCGAGTGCGGCACGGGATAAACGATCGTCATTCTTTTTTCCGTAACGCTCTTTCAGAATTTCCCAGTGTTCCTCTTTGGGCATCAGAAAATAACCGCCCCCCAACTGGGTAAGCTCCAAACCCCTGTCTGCATTTTTACCGGCATCTGTCAGGTAATCGAGAGCATCCAGTACTGCCTGCTCGGTCAGTCCCGTAATTTTCACCAGTTTATCGACGGGAACCGGATCGGTTTCCAAAAACAGTACTGCTTCAACCAAAGCAGCCTGACTGTGTATTTCATTATTATTCCGTTGGTTCATCGAATCGCTCATCCGCATCTCCTTCTCCGGTCCCGCCGGATTCTTTTCTGTACGCCGTAATTTTTATATCACCGAACATTTTATTCTGCATCAGGGAAATTTTTCTGTCGCGGACATAAATCAGTATCGACAGAAAGGCGCAAATCACTTCCATCGCCGAATCATAATTGGTGATTAAATCGGTAAACAGAAATTCTTTTTTCGTCAGCAGAAGTTCATCAATCAGCGTTTCTTTTTCTTCTACGGATACATCTTCATAAATATTGACATTGAACGGGACTTTCTTCAGCAATCCGGAAAAAATACGGCAAAGATCCAGTACATCCATATCTTCCCAGTCTTCGTGACTTTCGGGAAACGGAAGCGTTTTCTGTCTGCGGCGGCGGTCGATAAACCACTCGGTTTCACCGATCTGCTCCTGCATCATATCGGTAATTTTCCGAAATTTCTGATATTCAATCAGTTTCTCGACCAGTTCCTGTCGGGGATCCTCGAACTCTTCATCCAAATCGACATCGACAGGCAAAAGCATTTTTGATTTTATGTAAATCAAAGTCGAAGCCATGTAGTAAAATTCGGTCAGATTATTGAGGTTGATACGGTCGCCGCGTTCGATATAACCGATAAACTGATCCGTAATTTCGGCAATCGGAATATCATATATATTGATATCATTGTTACGAATCAGTGTCACCAGTAAATCAAGAGGTCCTTCGAATTTTTCGAGTTTAAAATCGGATGCCGAAGCGCTTTCCATTATTCTTCGAGACCGCCTTTTTTAACCGTAATACCGGACGGTTTTGCCGAGATTGGCTCCGCCGTTTCGCTGCTTTCATCCGAAACCGGCACCGGTTCCGATGAAAACAAAATCTTGCGTACCTTTTCTTCGATTTCAGCTGCTATGTCGGAGTTGCTTTTTAAATATTCTTTAACGTTATCCCGTCCCTGTCCCATACGGTTTCCGTTATAAGAATACCAGCTTCCGCTCTTTTCGATAATATCATATTTGACGCCGACATCCAAAAGACTGCCTTCGGCAGAAATTCCTTTGCCGAATTCCATTTCCAACTCGGCACGGCGGAAAGGAGGAGCCACTTTATTTTTGACAACTTTAACACGCACACGGTTACCGACAGGATCATCATCCCCTTTGGCAATTGTTTCGATTTTCCGAACATCCAGACGAACCGAGGAATAAAACTTCAACGCGTTACCGCCGGTTGTTGTTTCGGGGTTACCGAACATCACACCGATTTTCATACGAATCTGATTGATAAAAATCAGTGTGGTTCCCGATTTACCGATAATACCGGTCAGCTTCCGCAAAGCCTGACTCATCAGACGTGCCTGAAGCCCCATGTGAGAATCGCCCATATCGCCCTCGATTTCGGCCTGAGGAGTCAAAGCTGCCACGGAATCGACAACAATGATGTCGACCGCCCCCGAACGGACAAGCGATTCGGTTATTTCCAGCGCCTGTTCTCCTGTATCGGGCTGGGAAACCCAAAGATCATCGGTATTGACTCCCAGATTACGTGCATAAACCGGATCCAGCGCATGCTCGGCGTCGACAAAAGCCGCAATTCCGCCCTTTTTTTGTGCTTCGGCAATCGCATGGAGTGCCAGCGTTGTCTTTCCCGAAGACTCGGGCCCGAAAATTTCGATAATCCGTCCGCGCGGATAGCCTCCGACACCCAAAGCCGCATCAATTAAAAGCGAACCGGAAGGAATCACTTCGACATTCATACTCTGTTTTTCACCCAGTTTCATCAAAGAACCTTTCCCGAACTGCTTTTCGATTTGAAGGCGGGCTGCTTCCAGCGCTTTCATTTTATCATCGGATGATTCGAAATCGGCAGAACTCATAAAAGATTTTTTTGTTGTCGATGCCATACTGTCTCCTTATTATTAAATGATATCCGAATTTATTAATGTCGGAAAAGAATTATTTTGTCAATTAATCTGTATTCTTCTGATGGAAAACGCGTGCAGACGAAAATGTTCGTTATCAACAGCCAGGATTTCGCCTTCCACCTCATACGCTTCGCCTTCATGCAGTTTAACGGCGTAATCAACAAATACGGGAACCGTCCCTTCCAGAAATTTTTTATTTTCATATCCGACCAAAAAGTCAAAGGTAATCGACGAGCTTGTAACCCGAAGATTGGCCGAAGCACCTCTCCAAACAACCAGTGTCTTATGATAAAGAAAGGGATCGCGGCGGACTTCATCATAAGTAAAAAAAGTTTTCGTTTGATCCGCCCGCTTTTCCGTAAGCAGGCGTTCGAAAGCCGAAGCTTTATCTTTCACATCGATTGCCGCATTCGACTCTTTCAGACGATTGATTTCCCTTTGCGCCATATTGTCATCACCTTCACGGTAATAACTTCTCAATCGGGAAAACGATCGTTCGATTTCCCTGTCGGTTAAAAAATACCGTGTCTGTATATCATATACGGCCAACTGATCCTGTCTCGTCAGACGAATCGCATCCCCGTCGGTGCGGACAGGCTTTGCCTTTCGGAGAATGCCTGCTCCCATATAAATACCGATTCCGACAAGAACGACAGCAAGACAGACCGCAACAGTCGTGACCGCTGCAGCCTTCGGAAAACGAAAAGAAGATGCGGTGTAAAAATCCTGTTCCTGTTTTCCCGGAATTTCAATTCCGGCATCGGGCTGTATCCTGACCAAATAAGTTTTGATCAAATTTTCCATGACCTCCGTCAAAGCCTGACGGTTTTCCGTATTTCGGGAGGCTTCCAGTAATTCTTTTGTCAGTCTGCCCCATTTACCGTTTCGCTCCAACTCAAACAAAATACGGTAGGCTTCCGCCGTCTCTCCCGATTTTAAACGAACCATTGCCTGCACAATCCGCAGATCGGGATCGCGATACCGTTCCAGACGGGATGCCGTTTTCAGATATGCCGCAGCTCCGCTCCAGTCAAAAATCATCAGAGAAGAAATCGTCATCAATTTAAAGTAAAGATAACTGTCACCGTAAGAAAGAAGATGCGGTGTCAGAAGATCGACCGTTTCGGCATACTTTCTTTTTTTAAAGAGATAAACTGCTTTATCCAGTAACTTACCGTTGATAACGCGTTTCATTGTACCGAAGAAACCGCCTCTATCAGTTTTCGCTTATCCGCAGCCTTAACAAAAGAAGATCCGAGAACCACTCCGTCCGCACCGGCACGATAAAGCGGCAAAGCGTTTTCGGAATGAACACCGCCGTCTACAACAATCCGAAATGAAGCACCGGCATCGCGACGCATACGGGAGAGGGTTTTCAACCGGTCATAAATACCCGGATCAATCGTTTGACCGCCGAATCCGGGTTCGACCCCCATCATCAGCACCGAATCAAGATCCTTCAGGTACGGAGCCAGGAGCGACAGCGGCGTTTGGGGCTTAATCGACAATCCCGCCTTTTTACCGGCCGTCCGAATCCTTGAAATCAGGATACCGGGGGAATCGGCAGCTTCAAGATGAAAAGTCAGCCAATCGCTGCTTTTCAAAAAAAAATCAAGATAATCACCCGGTGCCGATATCATCAAATGGGTGTCGAACGGCAAATCGGAGTATCTGCGGTAATCATCAATCAGTTTCGAACCGAAAGTCAAATTGGGTACAAAATGACCGTCCATTACATCCCAGTGAATCATGGAAGCACCGGATTCCGCCGCTTCCCGCAAAGTAGCGCCGATAGTTGAAAAATCAGATGAAAGAATCGATACGGTTGTAAAGAGCCCCATGATCAACAATATACCATTAATTGATGAAAATGTCAGTAAGTAAAAAAGAAGAAATAGAATTATTGCTTATTCGGAAAAAATATTATAAGATATTTTTATGGAGATTGAGACGAAATTAAATCTCGATTCGAACTGGGACGGAATATACCGCTATCTGAAAAACGGCGATTGGGCAGAGGCCGAAGAATTTTGTGAAACTCATATGAGATACGCATATCATTCACCCGCCTTTCTGACAGCCGTCAAATGTGTCCGCTTTTGGAAAAACGCCTATAGCGAATCGGAAAACCTTCCAGGAAAATTTCAACAGGCTCAAAAACTGATTGATTTTTGGGGCTCCTTTTCGGGGCATTTTTCGTCTCAGTTTACATCATTCGAAAGGGGCATCCGCATAATCCGCCAAAAAGTTTTTTCGGATTCTCTCTTTTTCCTGCTTCAGGCACGTCACGAAGATTCGGCCTGTGCTCCCGAAGAAAGTTTTTTTCTTCTGATCGGACGGTGTTATAAATTTCTCGGCGATTTTGCCAAATCTCTGGATATTCTGAAAAAGGCCTATCTTGCCGATAAACATGATTCCGAAGTCCTGGCAGAACTGGCCGACTGCTGCTCACTGCAGGGTGACGGAACCAAAGCCAAAGTATTTTTTTCGGAAGCATTTTACTATAATCCGCAGAAAATTAATTTGAATTTTATTGAAACGATTTATATAAAAAGACTTGCAGATTTATTGACAAATGAGTACAATATAAAAAAAGAAGAATTGTCGGAGTGGATTCCGGTCTACGCAACAGCATTTAAAATATTTAATATTCGACGGGAACTTCTTGTAAACGAATTAAGAGACTTAAAACAGCGGATTCGGCTTTTGGAAGAGGAAGAGCCGGAGGGATTGATCCTTCCCCGATTGATTTATGCATATTGCCGTCTGATTTTTCATCTGTATGCGGCACCCCATTCGGAAGGAAACCATTATGAAATCGGTATTCTCTTAAATAAGATAAAAGCTCTGGACGGAGTCATTTACGAAGAGCTGATAAAATAACAGGGAGAAAAAGGAATGAATGACATTGAGGCAAAACTGAATCAGATTACCAGACAATTGGACGAAGAAAAATGGACACGGGCTGCTCTGAACAGTTATACGATTACCTATTTTAAAGAACTCGACGCCGTTATTGACGATGCCATAGCAAACGACTATGCCATGCAGCTGAAAACATTGTGCGATGAACATATTGCCCATACACAAAACAGCATTATCGCAATGTATATTACCGGTATTCTGTCGCTCTATTTTCAGTTGATCGACGATTCGGTAATTACAAAATTGATCGATATTTTCAGCGATAACCACAAATATCAGATTGTTGAGGGAATCTGTGAGAAAATGCTCTCCTTCGGAGAACAGAAGCTGGCATTGCGTACCCTGTCGCTCTGTTATGCCCAATCCAACAACGAAGAGAAAAAATACGAAATATGGGAACGGCTTATAAAAATCGATTATGATGAAGCCGATATCGTTAAAAATATTGCCGACAGAAAAAAAGACGAAGGAAAAACGGAAGAAGCAGTCGATTACTATAAAAAGGCCGTCTACCGTTATATCAACAAAAAGGCCTTTAATCATGTGAAAGAACTTTGGACCCGGTTGCTGGCACTTGATTTCGATGATTTGAATTTTTTCCTGAATACGGAAAAAAAGGTTTCTGTTTCTTTCGATACGGAAAAAGCATCTCAGCTGCTTTACGATTTTTACAATGCGGCCCGCGAAGCCGAAAAATGGGATCTCTGTATCGTTATTCTGAAAAAGATTGTTGATTACAACCCGAAAGATTCCGATGTCAGAAAGCAGCTTGTCGAATGCTACAAGAGAAAATATGCCAACCACTCTAAAGTCGAAAGCTATATCGAAAAATCGGAATTAAATAAAGAATGGCGCAATATTCACGAAGCAATACTCGATTTCGAAAAACACATCTCATTTGATTCCGGGGCCTTTGTATATCACCGCACATGGGGTATCGGTGTTATCCGAAGCATCGACAACGAAATACTGAAAATCGATTTTGTTTCCAAACGAAATCATCCGATGTCTCTTGATATGGCCGTTACCGCTTTACTTTGCCTTCCCAAAAATCACATCTGGGTCCTAAAAAGTGTCATTGACAAAAAACGGCTACACGATCGGGTTAAATCAGACCCCCGATGGGCAGTCAAAACAATTATCGGCAGTTTTGACAACGCGGCATCTTTAAAACAGATTAAAGCGGAACTGGTTCCTTCGATTCTGACTCCTACCGAGTGGAACACATGGAGCAAAGAAGCCAAAAATATTCTTGATAAAGACCCCGACTTCGGAAATTTACCCGATCAGACCGACGTCTTTACTGTCAGGGAAACGCCGATTACCGTTGAAGAAAAACTGTACAACAATTTTAAAGCAAACACCAGATTTTACTCCCGTGTCAAGGTAATGCGTGAGTTTTTGAAAGAATGCGAACCGGATTCCGATTATTTCAACGACATTTATACCTATTTTACCTCTTACCTGAAAGAAATGTCGCAACCGAATGATGTCAATATTTCGGCCTACGTTCTGGTACGCGAAATTGTTAAAGAATATCCGTATCTCAATCCCGGTCTGCATACTCACTTCAAGGATATTCTGAAGGATAAAAACCAGCTTGTTTCTATTTTTGATAAAATCGAAGATGCCGAAATCAGAAAAAGTTTTATCCGTTTTGTTAAGGAATATCCCGATTGGGCCGTTATTTACACACACCTGTTCCCCAAATGTCTGAACAAAACAATTTTGGATGATTTGATTAACCAGAAACATTCCGATTTGATTACCGGAATGTTTTCCGAAATCGCATCCAATTTCCGTGAAGACCGTATGGCGTTTATCTGGCTCATGAAAAATGCTTCGGAATACAGCGATTTGTGTATTGTTCCGGAAGAAACGTTTGTCATCAATGCGGTTCAGCTGCTGGCAACCCTTTACAAAGAAATGGACAACCGTTACAATGTCAGTGAAAACAGAAAGCTTGCACAACAGATTGAAACCATTCTCTTCAAAGAGGAAAGACTTAAAGAAATGGTTCGAAACGCTTCGTCTGACAAACTTTCCAAAATTTACTCTATTATCAACGAAATCAAAGGTCTCTCTTTAAGCCTTAAACATGAAGTTCGGAAAATGATCGCCGATTTCCATCCGGAGTTCAAATTCGGCGACGAGCAGAGCAAGACTCTGTCGGCGCGGGATATTATTTCCCGTACTCTTTTAGTACTCAGACGATCCCATCAGGCAAAATCACGTGAACTCAAATACATTATCGAAGTGGAAATTCCCAACAACTCAAAAGAAATCGGAGAAGCTCTGGAATTGGGAGACCTGAAAGAGAACGCGGAATACAAGGCAGCCAAAGAAAAACAGACTATATTGAACGCGACCGCTTCCAAATTGCAGGAAGATCTGGAAAAAGCACATGTCTTCGAAAAAGAGGAAATTAACACCTCTCAGGTCGGATTCGGAACGAAAGTTAAACTGATCAATAATCTGACAAAAAAAGAAGAATCTTATACCATTCTCGGTCCTTGGGAATCCGATCCGAATGAAAATATCATCTCCTATCTCTCTCCTTTTGGAAAAAATCTGATCGGTGCCAAAGTCGGAGATAAACTTGAATTCGAGATTAATGAGATTCCGTACAGTTACAAAGTTAAATCTATTGACGAATATGAAGATATCGACTGAAACACTTTGAATAAATGAAAAGCCGTCGTAAAGACGGCTTTTTTATTTAAAAAAAGAAGGATATAAACGAAACGGCTGCTCGACACCCGATTCCGGATGTCTGAAAAAAGTTTCCGTACGGGTTATCCGCATTCCATCAAAATCATCCGCAAACGGCAAAGCTTTTTTCAATGAGACATCCGCGATTCTGATTCTCAGAAATGAATCTCCGATTTCCACGTGCGTCAGCAAGCGGTTTGTTTCCGACTCCTTTTGTACGGCATCGGTAAAACGGGAAAAACTCTCCTTTGATGACGATACTGCGGTAATCAGAAACTCCGATGATGAATAAAGACCCATCAAAGACGGCAAACGGGTCTGTTCTGGCACCGGAACGGCTTCCATAAAAAGAAATTTCAGAGACGGAACGGAAACTGCATTAATCCGCTTCAGAAGAGTCTCAACCGGTTCCGCATTATACAGTTTTATACGCATATAATCTGCTTCGGAAGAATATCCGATCGGCAATGGATTGGCGAATTCCATTTTCGGCTTACGGTTAAAACCTTCCGTAAACTGTAATTTCCAGCCGGCACGATAAAAAATCCGCTCCATCAAAGGAATCATATTTTTTTGCGAAATATACGTTGATGTACCCATACGCGAAAAACAGATCAGATACCAACCGGGTTGAGTACAAAGGAAATCAGGAAAAGGTTTATCCGGAACCGAACTGTCGTTCGCTCTATCGACCTTAACCTCACGATTACAGCTTCCGCACGGATGTGTACAGGTTTTATCGCAGATTTCCGTTAAAACAGGTCGACGGGATCGAAGAAATTCTTCCTTCAAATATCCGGATGAAATCAGAAGTGAAACATCATTCCACGGAAAACTTTCTTCCGACGGTTTCAGAATTCTTTCGACATCCGCAACATGATTTGCCAAGACGTCTTCCCATGCCGTTCTGTTAAAATATTCACTCCAGGCATCAAGAACCGCTCCCTTACGGTAAGCTTCTTCCAATATCGAGGCGCAGGAAAAATCCCCTTTTGATAAAATACTTTCAATATATGAAATAAAGGGTTCGTGATAGTTAATTTTGATTTTACGGTCATTCAAAAATTCGGATTTAATATCTTTCAAAATTGTTTTGGCATTTTCATACGGGAGCTGCGGCGCATACTGAAACGGAGTATGCGGTTTCGGAATAAAAGTTCCGATATTGACATTGACAGCCATATCGGAATAAGCGGAGACATCACGTATCAGGTCGGTTATCAATTTCTTTTCACGATCAGGACTGTCGATATAGTAAGGCAATCCGATCATAAAATAAAGTTTAATTAATTTCCAACCGCGTTTTTTTGCCGCATCGATAATCGCAAACAGTTTTTCACGGGAAACATTTTTATTAACGGAACACTGACCGTCATCTCCGGGAGTTTCAACCGCCAGTGTTAAACCACTTTTCTTTATTCCCGAAAGCGGTTCCAGCAAATCAAGAGTAAAGGAATTCACTTTGATCGAAGGAAGAGAAAAGGAAACGTGTTCGTCACGGTACCGGTCGGAGAGAATCGTCATTAAATCGTAAATTCGTGAATAATCTCCGGACGAAAGCGATGCGAGGGAAATTTCACGATAACCGAAACGATAAACAAGTTCATCAATTTCCGCTATAATATCATACAATGATTTTTCCCGAAGCGGTCGGTAATAGACTCCGGCCAAACAAAAACGGCAGCCGTTCGGACAGCCACGCATAATTTCCACGCTGCCGTGATCCTGAGACAACCGGATTAATGGAACGGGAAAATACCGGTATGACCGACGCTCAAGACGAGGAACAACTGCACGAATCGTACGCTTTCCGGGACGCCAATAATAAGGAGATTCTTCAAAAAAGTGCATTCGCTCCTTTCTGCTCAAAGACGGCGAAGCGGCAACGGCCGTATACGGTTCGTAACAGGCTTCAAATTCTCCGATACAAACATAATCGGCAAACCGAGCCAACGGTGCCGGATTTGTTACAGCCGGACCGCCGATAATAACAATCGGATCGTTTTCCGTACGATCTTCCTTATGCAAAGGAATGCCGCCCGATTCAAGCAGTGCCAAAATATCGGTGTAAAGCAATTCCGAGGAAACCGTAATCAGCAGAAAATCAAACTCTTTTACCGGAGTTTTTGACTCCAAAGAGTATAACGGTATTCCCCGTTCGGCAAAAAAAACAGAGGCATCGGGATAAGGAAGAAAAACCCGTTCGGCCAAAATACCGGGTTGGGAATTCAGTATCTCATATAAAATCTTCACCGCCATGTTGCTCATACCGATCTCATAAGTATCGGGAAAACAAACGGCCGCTTTAATATAAACATCCTGCTTCAGGTCAGGATCGACACACCCGAATTCTCCTCCCATATACCGAACCGGATTCGAGATTTTTAAAAATTCTCCGGTCTCGATTAAATGATTGATTTTTTCTTTCAGACTCTGACTCAAATTCCGAACCTCCGCATTCGGATGTTTAACACAAAAGCAATCCCGATAAGCGAAGAAATCAAAGATGATCCGCCGTATGAAATAAAGATTAACGGAATTCCGGTAATCGGCATTACTCCTATTGTCATACCGATATTAATAACCATGTGATAAAAAATCAAAGCAAAAACGCCGATGCATATCAATCTTCCGAAAACATCTTTTGCATCGCGGGCAGCAAGAAGTATTTTGAGCATGATCATAGCAAAAAGAGCCAAAACAAAAAAACAACCTGCAAAACCCCACTCCTCCGCAATCGTCGAGAAAATAAAATCGGTACTACGTTGAGGCAAAAAATCATATTTCCCCAACGTTCCGTTCATAAATCCTTTTCCGGAAAAGCCTCCGGAACCGATTACGGTCAGCGACTGAAGGATATGGTATCCCGAACCGTACGGGTCGACTTTCGGATCCAGGAATACAATCAGTCGTTTTATCTGATAATCCTTCAAAACATCCGATGCTATTTTCCCCAAAATCAGTGAAATAAAAAAAATCAGTGATATATAAGAAATTTTGTAAAAAAAAGATTTTTTGTAAACAAAGAATCCGATGGCAGAAACAGCAAAAATAAAAAACCAGAAAAATAAAAACGGAAAATAATATGACGGATCTGTCAGAAGCAGGAGAATGGGAATTTTTCTTTTGGCAATAAGAATCTCCCAATGAGGAAGAACCGTAATCACGGAAGTCAGAAGAACCACCATCAGTGAGAAAAAAATATATCGTGAATTCCCACCTCCGACATAAAACATTATAAAAAAAACAGCGAAATAAACCGAAGCGGTTCCCAAATCCGGCTGAAGCAGAACCAGACCGGCAGGAACAAGCATCAGCAAGAATCCTTCGGCAAAGACTTTCATTGTCCTGATTTCTTTTTGTTTATTTTCGATAAAACGGGCAAAAATCAAAATATAAGCGATTTTTACAAACTCGGACGGCTGAATTCCGAAACCGGCAATACCGATCCACGAACGGGATCCATTAATCAGCGGACTGAAAATCAGCAGAAAAACCAAAACAATTAATGATAAACAGTACAGATAAACCGATAAAAAACGAAACCGGCTGTAATCGACAAAAAGAATCAAAACAGAAAAGACTATTCCGATAACACAAAAAACAATCTGCTTAATAAATTCAGATGATGTCTGAAAATTATCCGAATTAATTCCGCTGGAATAAATAAACAGAATTCCGACCGTACAAAGTGCAAGGACCATAACGGCGAGAAAAAAATCAAATCCGAAAAAAGATTTTTTTTGATCGCTGAACCCGGTATTATTCATTTTTGTATTTCTCCAAATCGGGGAAAAGCCATTGCCATCTCAATGCTTTGACAGCCTCATAAAAATTCTGATTGCCGAAGATTCCCTGGTATATGATATTGGCGGCAAAAGGAGTCCACCACTGATACTCCGTCCCTGCCTGAGGTTCGATAACAATGGAAACAAGAATCTGATCTTCGGGCGGTGCGTCATAAGGCGCATAAGAAATAAACCAGCTGGCATAATTATCGGCAAACCCGGCTGTCTGACCGGTTCCCGTTTTCCCGGCAACTTTAACCAGTCGTGTTGTCAATACGTTTTTGGCTGTTCCCGTCAGACAGGTTTCCCTCAATGCTCTTCTGATTTTTTCATAGGTTTTCGGATCCATATCAACGGAATGAATAACTTCCGGCATCACTTCGGAAAGAATTCGCCCCGATTCGGGATCCCGAATCGCTTTTAAAACGTGCGGTTTATAAATTTTTCCGTCATTCAGAATCATTGCATAGGCATTGGCCATTTGCAGCGGCGTAACGGTTAAAAACCCCTGACCGATGGACATGTTGATGGTATCTCCCCCAACCCAACGCCGCGAATACTGCTTCAGCTTCCATTCCGGTGTCGGCAGTGTCCCGGACGCTTCTTCCGGTAAATCAATAAACGATTTTTCGCCCAAAGCAAATTTCCCGGCATACTCGGCCATCAGAGAAATATCGGAAAACTGATGGGCTATTGTATAAAAATAAATGTTGCATGATTCGGAAATAGCCGATCTGAGATTTACATTTCCATGACCGCTTCGTTTATTGCAATGAAAATAACGGTCGCCTATAAAAACTTTTCCGGTACACTTTACCGTGTATGATTCCGGAACCAGATTTTCTTCGAGGATCATTGCCGCCATTACCGACTTAAAAGTCGATGCGGGAGGATAAACAGCACTGATACTGCGATTAAAAAACGGGTTACGTTTATCATTATAATAATCGGAAAGCTGCCGGCTGTTTTCATTCAAATAAAAAACATTGGGATCGATCCACGGATATGAAACCATCGCAAGAATTTCTCCTGTTGCCGGCTTCAGAACAATCACCGATCCGGGTCGGTTCCCCAATGCATCCTCGCATAACTTCTGGATGCGACGGTCAATCGTTAAAACCAGTGAATTACCCGTTACGGGGGGAATATCGGAAATGGCATCTCCCGCAATTGTACGGCCTTTTACATCAACCGACTGAAACCTCTTGCCGTCTATGCCTCGCAGAAGCGAATCGTACTCCTTTTCAATACCCGACTTGCCGATTTGGGAATATCCGCGGTATCCCTGATTGTACAAAAAACGGAGTTCATTCTGACTGATTTTATTGATATATCCGACAATATGAAAGAGCGAACCTACATCTTCATAATTTCTTACAGAAAAATTTTTCCAGTAAACACCGGGATACAAATCACCGTGTTCGGCAATCATAATAATATCCGACAGTTCGACACCGGAAACAATCTCAATAGGAGAATAAGAACGGTATTTTGAAGGAGGAATTTTCTCCGAAAGCGTTTTATACGGAATATCCAACACATAGGCGAGATCGGTTAAAACATCCTCCATCTTCCCGTAAGGAACATCGGCCGGGATGATTTCGACAGAAAAAGTATCGCGATTGGAGGCCAGCAGCTTATTGTTACAATCCAGGATATCCCCCCGTAAAGCAGGTATCCGAATTTCCCTTCTGGCCAGATTGATCGCTTTCTCCTGATATTGAGCCTGATTGACAATCTGTAAAACAAACAAACGGACAGCAATCAAAAAAAAAGTAATCCCCGAAAACAAGAGCAAAACAAAAATACGATGTTTGAGATCCTGCTGTCGAATTTTGTTATCTGCCATTTTCGATGATTCCGACCCGTCTGAAAAAATAACGTCTGAAAAGAAAAGCCGCAAAAGGACTTAAGATTATATTTATCACTAACTGTATTCCCGCATTCAGCAAAAACCGGCTCCATTCAATCGAATAAAAAATTTTCAAAAGACAAATGGCCGTACCGAAATAAATCAAAGAAGAAATACAGGCAAACAGAGCCGGTAGAACAATACCGGTCAAATAAAATTTTCCGGAAAAAAGCCCGATAACATATCCGAGGAGTGTAAATATAAACGCATAGAATCCGTATGTGGTTCCGAAACAGTCCAGTATCAGGCCGAAAAGAAATCCGATCTTATATGAAGCCGATTTACCCAAATAAAATGAAAGGAAAATAAAATAAACAAAAAACAGATTAATATTTCCCCAGAAATAATCAAAAAAACGAATAAACAATCCCTGCATCACGGCAAAGAACATCAAAACGAAAAAATGAACCAAAATCCTTTTTGTACGGACATTATAATACATTTCAAAGCTCCGGTGTTTTTGCTTTTAAAACCTGAACATATTCCAACTGAGAAAATTCGATAACAGGCTTCAGATACAAAATGGTTGTTTCTTCTTTTCCCGAGACAATCTGATCGACATAACCGATGGGAATTCCGTAAGGATAAACGGACTGCATACCGGACGTCACTACCAAATCCCCGATCTTAATTTCATCCGTAGCCGTTTGTGACACGTATTTCATCAAAATATAGTCGGATGTATATCCCAAACCGGACACAAGACCGTCGTAGCGGGATTCCAGCAGGCGGGCAGCTACCGAACAGCCGTTCGAAAATAACGGCATAACATCGGACGACGAATATCCGGTCATTATGACCAGACCGACCAATCCGTATTTACCCCGTTGGGAGACAATAACGGGCATATATTTTTCGACACCTTCACGGGTGCCGCATCCGATTTTGAAATACGAATGAAAATTTCCGGGGTCTTTGGCAATCACATTAGTCGTAATATGTTCGTAAGCGAGTTGCCGGGAAATGTGCATCTGCTCCTTTAAAAGCTCATTTTCTATTCGAAGATTTTCCAGAGTGTTTAAAAAGTGATAATTCTCTTCGACAACCTTTTCCAACTGTTCATATTCGGCTTTTAACTGCTTCAGTTCGGAAATCGAATTGACAGTTCCCGAAAAAAAATTAAAAACGGTATAATAGCCCTTCTGGAAAAACGAGACAAACGAATACCCGATTTTACCGACTCCGCCTATTCCGGCCGGAGTCGTAAAAACAAGCAATGAAAAAGAGAACGCGATACATACGGCAAATAATGCCGTATCCTTGTGCTTTTTTATTTTCTGAGTCAATCGGGATGAAAACATCTCTGCTTACAGATCGTTGTACAGGTTATTGTCTCCGTAGCTGTTTTTGACCGAGTCGAAGTACATTCCGGCACCTTTGGCAACACACAGCAACGGATCTTCGGCAACAATCACGGGAACTTTTGTCTGATTGGATATATACTGTCCGAATCCTTTCAGCAGCGCACCGCCTCCGGTCAGAACAATACCCCGCTCGATAATATCGGCTGCCAATTCGGCAGGAGTCGCAGCCAGCGTTTTTTTGATTTCCTCCAGAATTAAGTCGACAGAGGAAAGCAGCGAATCGCGTACTTCGACAGAGTCCAGTTCGATACGGCGCGGCAACCCCGTAATCGTATCCACACCCTTTACTTCTTTTTTCTCGATTTTGTCGTCGGGAAGAACATTTCCGATACTGATTTTTATTTCCTCGGCCGTTGACTGTCCGATAATCAAATTTCGTTTATCGCGAACATATTTGATAATCGATTCGTC
This sequence comes from Spirochaetia bacterium, assembly GCA_034120015.1. GTDB lineage: Bacteria > Spirochaetota > Spirochaetia > JAFGXN01 > JAFGXN01 > CALXOJ01. The sequence goes on from JAXEIF010000007.1 coordinate 58,431, forward strand.
AAATTCATCTCCTCCGACCCGAATGGCTCTCGTGACCACCATATTGCCGTAGGAAATTACGGAAATTTCGGAAGTCCCGCCGCCGACATCGCAAACCATATTCCCGACCGGATCATGAATCGGCATACCGGCGCCGATAGCTGCTGCCAGCGACTCTTCAATCAAAATAACATTCCTGGCACCGGCTTTCATGGCGCTTTCCACAACGGCACGTCTTTCGACATCGGTAATGCAGGACGGAACACCGATTACCATCCGAGGTTTAATGAAAAACCGTTTTTTAATGACCTGTGAGCAAAAGTAACGGATCATCTTTTCGGTTGTATCCAAATCGGCTATCACACCGTCACGCAACGGCCGAATCGTAATTATTTTATCGGGTGTTCGCCACAGCATACGTTTGGCTTCCTGTCCGACGGCAACAACCCGTTTGGTTCCTCTTTCAATCGCAACAACCGACGGTTCTTTTAAAACAATGCCCCGGCCTCTTAAATAGACCAGAGTATTACATGTTCCCAAGTCCATACCGATATCGGTTGAAAATGTATCCAAAATATTTTTTTTCATTTCCCGAATCCTCCCCTTAATGATTTAATTCCATTAACGCCCCCATATGGGTCGGTTGTAATTTAATTGCTTTTCTCCACTCGGCACGTGCCTGAATAATATTATTCATTTTTTTATAAACAAGTCCCAGATTATAATGGGCATCAGCAGAATCGACTTCTTCCAAAATATCACTGTACAGACGAATCGCCTCTTCATACCGATTCTGTTCCAAATATGTTTTTGCCTTCCAAAAATCACAGCTCAGTTTGACTTTGTCGTCTTTCGTCTGACTGCGAATCATATCAAGACTTTCCATTGCCAGAGGATAATTTTTCTGATGATAATAAGTAATGGCAATTAAGAGATTCGAGACATCGGAATCACCTTCCACTTTTTTCAGCCAGTTTAAACTCTCATCAAACATTCCGATTCGGGAAAAAGCCATTCCGAGAAAATAATAGGTCTCGTTTTTATGATCCTTATACCCGAGATCCAAAGAAGAGCGGAAATAAACAATTGACTCGTCAAGGTAAAACGTTCCCTTCATGTAGTAAATTCGTCCCAGAAAATAATCGATTTTCCCGGTCAGCCGGCTTTCGTCCAGGACACGAACTTTTCGTAACGAAAGCGCGGCACGATCCAGATAAGTCAACTGCTCTTCAAAAGAGTTCAGCTGAATGGCATAGTAATAATTGGCAAAGCCGTCATATATCAACGCTTTCTTATCAAATGGATCCTTTGTAAGAATTTCCGAGGTCACATCCATAACCAGATCATATTTTTTCTCGGAAAAAAGAGTTTCGTAATCGCCGTTCAGACGTTCGTCTTTTTTGAACCACTCGGAAAACCACCCGAGGGTAACGCCCAAGATAATAAAAACCGTAACGGCCGCTGGAATAACAACGGCAGCCGTGATTTTCAGGGCACGAACGGCTTTTCTCTTCGGCGATTGATAAAAAACGTAACTCTTCTTACTCATAAGAATCTCCACTGTTCAAAAAAACAGACCTGTAAGCCGGGTTCTGTTTATGCAGTCATCTATCTGCCGGCTCCCTTACGAAAGCCGTGTAGCAGTTTACCCGCAACCATAGGGCGAACAACCCGATTGCCTATTTAACCTTGCTCCGAATGAGGTTTGCCAACAGCGCCGTTACCGGCGTTGCGGTGAGCTCTTACCTCACCATTTCACCATTGCCCGCTATTGCAGGCTGTATCTTTTCTGTTGCACTTTCTGTACCGTCCGAAGACGATCCCGGATGTTATCCGGCATTCTGTTCTGCGGAGCCCGGACTTTCCTCTTTTCCAAACTGAAAAGCGACTGCTCGGTCTGTTAAAATTAATTAAAAATCCACATCCGGATTCAGATCCGAAAGACCTCCCAAATCGGCATCATCAAACTTCATTTCGGCCTGTTCCTGCTCAATTTCGTTATCCTCGCAATAAAGAATACGGCTGCAGTAGGGACAGAAAGAAATCGTTGTCTCCTCGCGAACCTCGTTAACGAACTGCGGGGTCAGCATAATATTGCAGCCGGTGCAAACTCCGTTCTTGATGGGAACAATTGCCACACCCTCTTTTTTTCTGACAATACGGTCAAACTTGTAAACAATATCATCTCCGATTCCCGGTAAAATTTCTTTTTCTTTTCCTTTAAGACTGTCAAGTTCGGCCTGTTTGGCCGCGATATATGATTCCAGTTTTTCTTTTTCGGATTCGATTTCCTTTTCCTGTGTCAGAATCATATTTTCTTTATTCGTCATGTCCGATTTCAGTTCATCGAATTCCTGGCGCTCTTTATTGTATTTTAAACGTAAATCCTGTTCTTTTGCCGAAAACTCCTTAATCTTTTTATCGAGTGACTCATATTCACGCTGTGTTTCGATTTCGCCCATCTGCTTTTCGGCTTCGTTACGTTGTACTTCAAGATCATTTAAACGTTCCCGAATGCGATTAATTCTTTCGGTTTTTCTTTCGAGATAATTATTTTTCTCGACATACGCCTTTTTCAGTTTGTTAAGAACTTCGATGTTGGTCATTAATGTTTTCGGCGCATCGGAAATCTCTTTCTCGAGAAGAGATTTTTTATACAAAACTTCCTGTAATCCGATCAGTCCCGTTTTTGTCTCGTTATTCATTTGCCTTCTCCTTTATTTCTGTATCCTATTTATAATCCGTTAATCGTTCCGTATGTTTCGGAAGCTTCAGTCTGCGCAACGCTTTGGCTTCAATCTGCCGGATTCGCTCCCGTGTAACATTAAAATAAAGCCCAACCTCCTCCAACGTCAGAGAATAACCGTCCTCCAAACCGAAACGCATTTGAATCACTTCTCTTTCGCGTTCGGGAAGATCGTTTAAGATACCGCGCAGATGCTCCTGAAGCATTTTGAAAGCAGTCTGATTGGCCGGATTTTCCACCGCTTTATCTTCGATAAAGTCACCGAGAAGCGAATCTTCTTCTTCTCCGAGAGGAGACTCCAGAGAAATCGGTTCTCGGGCCACACTCTTGACGGAAGTCACCTTTTCCAAAGGCCACCCGAGTTTCTCGGCAATTTCCTCATCGGTCGGTTCCCGACCGAGAGACTGCATCAGCTGCCGCGATTCCCTGGAAACTTTATTAATCTGTTCTATCATGTGAACCGGTACGCGAATTGTCCGTGCCTGATCCGAAATCGAACGCGTGATCGCCTGCCGGATCCACCATGTCGCATAAGTGGAAAATTTATAATTCAGTTTGTAATTAAATTTCTCGACAGCCTTAATCAAACCGATATTGCCTTCCTGAACCAGATCGAAAAAATGAAGACCGCGGTTGGTATATTTTTTGGCAATACTGACAACAAGTCTTAAATTAGCCTGTATCAGTTTATCTTTGGCCGACTTCAGTTTCTCTTTTCCCTTTTTAATTTCGATTGCCTTTTCCAAAATATCGGGAATTTTATCCTCAAACAGAAATTCGATATCTTTAAAAGTATTGTAGTTTTCCTGATATTTACGTATGCGGTCCTTGATCAGATTGGAGCTGAGCATTAATCGGGTTTCGATATCACCGCGCTTAGACGAAATGGCCAAATCCCGGCTTAACGAACGCAATTCCTTAATACTTGAAATTTTCAAAACTTTTTGAAGTTTTTCCTGTTCGTTCTGAATTTTATGAATTTGAGCCTGAACGTTGATGAACTCATCCGAATAGGTAATTATATCATCCTGCTCGATGTCGATTCCCTGAATCGCCTTAAGAAGATTTTTCTTCTTTTTCTGAAGTTCTTCATCTTCCAGAAATTCGGCATAGGTTTTGTATTTGCTTTTTAATTCTTTATATGATCTGATTTTGGAAGCAATTCCTTTTAAGCGTTCTCTATATGTGTCCAGTTTCTTTAAATCTTCGTGATCGTCATTTTTCTTCGTATTATCGTCCAAATGAGACTGACGCTCCGAAATGCGGATCAGCAGCTGATTGAACCGGTCGATAATCATTCCGCTTGATTTGATAACGTGAAGAATCATTTCCGCGCCTTTTTCCATCTCGCGCGCCAAAGCCCCTTCTTCCTCTCCGTTCAAAAGCGGTTCTTTTCCGATTTCATGCAGATAAAGACGAATCGGATCGTCATTGGCGGAAATATCTTTCGAAGAAGTAACCATACCCGAAGAAGAAGAAATATCCGAATCGGATTCATTTGCGGAATCCGACTGACTGTCTTCATCGGAATAAACATCCAAATCCTCATCTTCGGATTCTTCGGTTTCGATATCGGGATTCTCGAGAGTTTCCATATCATCGATACCGGTCGACATCTGTCTCATTTCGCCCAATTTGGCAATCGCATCATCAGGTCTGATATCATCATCGATTTCGACAATGTCTTCGTCATCATCGGTCAACGAATCGATATTCTCGATATCCTCGAGATCGGGTTCCTGTTCCGGCTGATAATCGGCCGCATCAAGATCGTCATCCGAGGATGAATCGGAATCTTTATCGTTTTCTCCGTCATCGTAAGAGTCATCTTCCAATTCGATTCCCGAGTCTTCGAGTAAATCATAAACTTCGTCGAGATAGTTGGCATCAAAATTGTCGGGAAGTAAATCGTTTAGCTCGTCGAACGAAAGCTTTTTTCTCGGTTTGATTAAATCAAGAATTTCTTTGGTAGAAAAGCCATTAATTTCTTTCTTCATCCTTTTCTGCACTCCGGCTTACGGTTTGAGTTTTGCCAACTCTTTCTCGTATTTTATTTTCTCACGAATATAATTATCCACTGTCTCCCGATTTAATCCCGCGGACTGTCCGATCTTAAATTGGAGATCCTCTATTTTACTTTTTAAAATAAAAATTCTTTCCTGTAAAATCAAATCGGGTATCATTTTTTTTATATTATCGGATGTAAATTCATTATCGGCCAATTTACGGACAATAAACCGCGCCGAAGGAGAATCTCCCAACATCGATAAAACCATATCCGAATTTAAACGGTTTTTTCGAAACGATTCCTCCAAAATATAATAAATCTCACGAGCCCGGGAAGAAATCAAATCATCGACATCGATATAGCGTCTTACCTGCTCGAAACAGGACGGTTCCGCCACCAAAGCCGCAAAAAGGAAAAATTCACGGTTATCCTCTCCTTCCTCAACGGGAGAAGGCTCCGCAGGTCTGATTTTCTTTTCCGTTACGGAACCCGAAAATTTCTTCTTTCCGTCTTTCCCGGAAAATGTCCGAAAATCGGATACAACGGCATTTTCATCAATATTCAGCTGTTTGGCCAAAAACCGAAGAGCTGCACTTTTTCCTACTTCGCTTCCGATAAGACCGATATACGGAAAAACTTCCGATGCAATCGCTTCCTTCGCCTCCGGAGAATCCAAATTCCCATGTTTTACTATAATATTTTTTATTATAAAATCCAACCCGTTTGTACTATTTTTTAATAAAATTTTAAGCGATTCGGCTCCTTCTTTTTTTAGAAATTCGTCCGGATCTTTATACGGAGAATAGTCCGCCACTTTGACCGGGATATGTTTCTGCTGAAGGATTTCAATGGCTTTCACGGAAGCCTTCTTTCCCGCTTCATCACTGTCGAATCCGATGGCAACCGTTTTTGCCCCGGAAACAGCAAGCAATTCCGCCTGATTTTGCGTAAAAGCGGTTCCCAACGGAGCAAACACGTTTTTTATACCGGCACTGTAAAAGGCTATGACATCCATATATCCTTCGCATAAGACAGCCGATTCTTTGATTCTCATCTCTCTGAAAGCATCCGTTCCGAAGTAGAAACTGCTGCCTTTTTCAAAATAATCGGTTTTTCCGGTATTCAGGTATTTCGGACCGTCTCCCTCGAGAATACGCCCTCCGAAAGCCAGACAGTGACCGTAACTGTCATGAATCGGAAACATCAGTCTGTTTGAAAAAAAGGAAATTTTTTCGTAATTTTTTGAAAAAAGACCGATATCGGATTTCAGATAATCGGGAGCATAGCCGTCGCTTATCAACCGGTTCCACAGCCACTGCCGATCAGCCGGAGAATATCCCAGTTTAAATTCCCGTATCTGATCATCGGACAAATTCCGTTCACTGATGTAACGGTCTATCGCAGATCCTTTCGGACGATTCAGAAGTTCGTTATGGTACAGATCCCGTACACGGGTGTAAATACCGAAATAGGCATCCCTCTGACGGTCGTAAACAGTCTGTTCCGTATTCAGATGGAAAGGAATATGGTATTCGCCGGCAAGACGGGCGACCGCCTCCGAAAAAGAAATCTTTTCGATCTTCTGCAAAAATGAAATGACTGTTCCGCTTTCTCCGCACCCGAAACAGTGAAACATATTTCGGGACGGAGTCATCGACATTGAAGGTGTTTTTTCGTTATGAAAGGGGCAACAGGCGAAATATCTTTCCCCCTTTTTTACCACTTTCGTTGAATAACGGGAAACAACATCAACTATCGATGCGGACTCCATAACAGCCGCAATAACCTCTTTGGGAATGACAGCCATTTCAGTTATGCCGTTTGTAATAATTATGCGTGTAGAAATCCTTTGTAAAGGTGTGTCTGCCCGAACCGTCTCCCTTTACAACAAAAAAAAGATAATCGGTATTCGCCGGAAAGAAAGCCGCTTTTAAAGCGACGGAACCGGGATTGGATACGGGAGCCGGCGGAAGTCCCGCATGACGGTATGTATTGAACGGACTTTCTATTTCCAAATCGGAATAAAACAGCTGACTCGGATGCGGTTTACCGAGCTCCTCTGTAATTACATAAAGAACCGTAGCACAGGATTCAAGCCGCATTCTTTTCTTCAGCCGGTTTTCAAAGACGGAAGCAATCAATGGTGCTTCATCCTCCGCACGATATTCCTTCTCGACAACGGAAGCCAAAATAACTTTATCGTAAAACCGTTCGTCAACCGGTAATTTCATCTCTTCCGCCTTACGAAAAAAATTATCGGTCATAACCGATATAATATCGTTATCAAACATATTATTTTGAAACATATACGTATCGGGAAACAGAAATCCTTCGGCTCCTGTTTTTTCGATTCCGTATTGCGAAAGAGAAAAATTTTTAACGGCTTGGACAAAAGCATCTCGATCTGCAATAACTTTGTTCGAAAGAAGGACTTCGGCTATCTGCCTAACCGTAAATCCCTCAGGTATAACAACGGAAACAGTGACCTGCTTCCCAGAAACCATCATAGATAGAATATCGAGTGAAGAAAGACGTCCCTCAATCAGATAATTTCCCTTTTGAAGAGAATATTGGTTTCCGGAAAGAGCGGACAACACCTTGAAAAAGATTTCGCTTCGAATCAGACCTTCATTTTTCAGACGAGAAGCAACACGCGAAGCCCCCTCTCCCGTATAAACGGAAAAGGAACAAACGGTTGCGTCATTTCGGGCCGGAGATCCGTTCAGAACGGCAAACAAAACGGCAAATATCAGAATCAGAACCGCAAAACCACCCAGGAATGAGAAAGTAAGCAACTTATGTTTCACGTAAAACTCCTATTTTTCCAAAATAAATTCGACACGACGGTTTTTCCAGTTCTCCTGTTTCCAAAGTTCCGTATCTTTTTTCGGATCAATGACAGGATTTGTACCGCCTTTACCGACTGCCGTCAGCCGTTGCGGATCGACACCTTCTTTAACCAATTCGGCTACAATGGTTTCGGCTCGGGCCAGGGAAAGCGGATACAAATCCTGCTCTTCCTCTTTTTTTGCCTGAGCGGCATTATACCAGAGTACGGCATTGGCATGACCTTCGACCTGAACCTGATATGTTTTGTACTTCTTCAATGTCTGTGCGAGTCTCCGCAAAATCGATCTGTTTTTCTGTACCAGATCGGGATCTCCGATCGTCAAAGCCGCCGAATTGGGTGCAAAATTGATATTGGCAATCTGAATCTTTAACCGGTCACCGTCACGGACAACCAGAATATCAACCGGAATGACGCCCGAAACTTCGCTGAAATTACCCCACTGATCGGCCGCCATAAAACGGTAAGGATAATCTTCCGCAGAAAAAACAGTATCTCCTTTATACGAGCGACCGTCCCAACGAATCAGATTCACTTTTTTACCGCGTCCTTCAAACTTTTTAAACGGATTGTTTTTCGGATCGTAAATCGCAAACTGCCACTTCTCGATATCACTGATGTCGTCAAAACCGATTTCAATCGATAATTCATCGTTAATATTATCGTTATCGGGAGAAAAAGGCAACGGACTCAATCCGACATTCAGGACCGGAGGCGTTACATCCACAACAAGATTTTCTATGACAGTTTCGGGTCGGTTTCCTTTAAAATACCCGACCGTAAACAGCAAACGGTAAGTGCCTTCCGTCAGTGTATCCCCATCCGTTAAACCGTTCCAGACAATCGATTCGGGAACGGAATCACCTTCGCCGCTGTAGGTTTTTTTCAATCCGTTTTGATGGGTCAAAGTCATTTCCCAGTTTTTTATTCCTTTTTTATTGGAAACGGTCGGCTTCAGAGTCATTGTATCCAAACGACCGTCTCCGTTCGGAGAAATACCTCGGGAAGAGACTGCAATCGAAATAAGCGTCGGACTGCGGTCGAGGTGGATATCGGGAATAACCGTGCAGAACCTGTTGCCCGCCTCGTCAACAGCTTCCAATTCGTAAGAATACACACCGTCCGGCAACAGATTTCCCTGGTTGTTTTTTCCGTCCCACTCAAAATCGGAAAGGGTTCCCGTCGTTTTAAATACGCGAACTTCTTTTCCGCTGCTGTTTTTAATCACTCCCTTCCATAAATCTTCCGCAGATGACTTTTGCTTCCAGCCGATTGTATCACGCAAACCGTCTCCGTTCGGAGAGAACCAAAGATTATCATATTCCAACTCAGCCTGCGGATATGTCGTTTTCAGTTTAACCGGTCGCGAAATGGTCGTCACATTCTGTCCGTTGGCAAAAACAGCATTCAGACGGAAGCGGTATTCACCGTCGGGAAGAACTTTTCCGTTTTTGTTTTTTCCGTCGAATTCATAACGGGGAAGAATATAACCGCTGTTGGGGTATTCCCTGACAACACGATCGGAAGCGTCGAGAACGGTCAGCTGATAGGAGTCCAAATTCCCCTGATTTTCAATTTCGGGAATCAATTCAACCGTTTCCTTGATTCCGTCTCCGTTAGGACTGAAAGCCGCATAACCGGTTTTCAGTGAAACCGAACTCTTGCGAGTATCGACCGTAAACGAAACGGCATTGCTCCCGCCGCTGTTTCCTGCCCGATCGGTCGATACCAGCCGGTATGTATAAGTTCCGTCGGGAAGCACACGGCTATCCTGATCGTATCCGTCGAAAAGAAAAGATTCGGGAAGTTCGCCGTACCATGTTTGCGTAAAGACCGTCTTTCCCTCTGCGTCCGTTACTTCTGCCGTCCACTCGTCCTCCTGTGACCCCTTCTGGCGAATCTGTATCCGGTCTTTTTGACCATCCTGATCGGGCGAAAAAATGGGATCGGGAATCGACACTTCGGCGGAAGGAGGCACAGTATCAATTCGGAATTCGGGTGTAACCGACTGCGGACGGTTTCCGTTCCGGTAAGTCACATCCAACTGTGCCGTATAGATACCGTCGGAATACGGTTCTCCGTTTTCGTTCAATCCGTCGAAAACAAATCCTTCCATAACACCTGTTCCCGTTAATTCCTTAACGGAATTGCCTTCCGCATTGATAATTCGGATTTTCCACTCGACAATATCGTCTTTGACGGCCAAATCCGGAGTCAGCGTCAAAAAAGGATTTCCGGTTTCGCTTTTGGGAGAAATAGCCGTCGAATCCGTAAAAAGCTGAATCGGCGTCTGTTCGGTATTTAAAATAATTCCGTCGAGAACCTTTTCCGTCCGGTTGCCGGCTTTATCGACAGCTTCGACCCTGTAGCGGTATGTTCCGTCGGGAACCGGTATTCCGCTTTGATTTTTTCCGCCCCAAACCAGTTTATCGGGCAATTTGCCTTTGTAATTTTTTTTATCGACAGTACCGATAAAACTGTTTTCTATATAAGTTTTCCAAAGAACTTCTTCGGAGGAAGTCTGTGTCACCGTCAGAAAATCCTTATTTCCGTCCTGATTGGGCGAAAAAATCAAATCGTCCGTTTCGTAAATAAAATCGACCTGCGGATAAACCGTATCAACGGCAAAATAGACACGTGGCGAAACCGAAATATTGTCGTTCTCGTCGGCAGCTGTCAGATAAAATGAATATAATCCGTCGGAAACAATTTCCCCCGAATCGGAGGTACAGTCCCAAATAATCTCGGAGGGAACAAAAATTCCCTTGTACGGACGGAAAAGGTTTTTGAAAAAATCTCGTCCGCGATTTTCGTCACGCTGCTCCTTATTTTGTATTTTTCTGACAATTTCCCGATTCTCATTTTCAATTGTCAGAGAGTAAGATTTTATCAGACGCGTATCCTGCAGATTGAGCGAAATTTTCAAAGAGTCCTGAATTCCGTCAAAATTGGGTGATACGTAATAAACGGGTTGGGGATCTTCCGTATAAGGCGGCACGGAAACCGTTTTGGTATGCGATATTTTTGGTTCGGAGGCATCGATACCGGTTTCCTGTTTTGTCTTATCGACAGTCTCTTCCGATTTTCTGTTCCGTACGGCAATCGGTATCTCTCTTGCCGGCCTATCTTTTTCATATGCAGCGGCAACGGGTACCGCAGCTTCTCCGTCTCTGACGGCCGGAGCGGTTTGCGTATCCGATTCATAGAAAAAAGAATTTGTCTCGCTGTTTTCATTTTGGATTTCAAACTGAATTTCGGGAGCAAAGGTGTCCTCTCCTCCCAGAAAAACGGTAACACCGGTCTGATAGCTCCACAAACCCGTCCCTTGCATGGCTCCGGAGGCCGCTTTTACATGAACTTCCGTCAAATCATCCAACGAAGCCGCATCGCGGGCTTTGGGAATATAACGACAGACAAACCCGAAAGAAGGCAGCAAAGATGAGTAGTCTCCGTCACGCAACTGCAAAGCGTTCACCCTCGACGAAACAGAAAAGGCAAACAGTCGCTCGAATTCAAAAAGAAATCCGGCCGCCGCCTCGAAGTTGGTAAACGAAGGCAGAAAAATCTCCGATTCAAACCCCAAATTGAAGCGTTCTGTTTTGACAACGGAAAAGGAAAGTCCGGCCTGTAATGAAAATAAATCGGGAGCAAGCAGAGTCCCGTTGTTAACGGCAGAAGAAAACGGAGTCATGGTGCCCCATCCCAAATTCTGAAGAGCCAATCCCCAACGGAAATCGGAAACCCGACCGACATCTCCGGGACGATGAACAATTCCCAAATCGGCTGCAACCAGATAATCGATTGCATTTCCCGTTAAACCTCCGACAACACTTTTCAACCCCAAACCGAGATAGAGTTCGTCGTACACTTTTTTACCGAGAGCGACATTAAAAAACCCCTGGGATCCCAAGGCAAAATCATCCCATGATGAATGATAAAAACCGCCCGTCAATGTAAAATATCCGATCGGACTCGGTAATCCGGCTCCGAGAGTGACCGCATGTCCCGGATACCCGTTCTCCGAATGACCGTCCATATGTCCGACAATACCGGCATAGTTGATATCAAAAGCAAAGCGCTGCTGAAATGCCTGAACGGCCGGGTTCACGAAGGTATCGGTCAAAGAACCGTCCCTCAGTACTCCGGCTCCCGAAAAAGTCTGACCGGGATTGAGCAGGTCGGTATAGCGGTCGGATTGACCGTTCGGGGTAAAGTTTGAAGCGAAAAGAGCACCGTGAATGAAAATCATCAGGAATATTGTAAAACAGCGTTTCATCACTTCCTCCTAATTAATCATCTAATGTCTGATAATATTCTTCGATATTTTGCAGCTGGGCAAGTGTCAGTTCTTCGTTCAGTTTTTTTTCGATACGAATCAGCAGACGTCCCAAGCCGTCCGGCAGTTCGGAATGGTTTTTTTTGAATAAAATATACAGACCGACCGTTTCCTTAAAATTCACTTCCATCGCTGAATTCTCCTTTCATCATTTCCAGCCGGCGAAGAATTTCATCCGAAGAAAAAAGCACGCCTTTTCCGATACCGGGACAACGTTCCGACTCCTCCTTCCATGCGGAATGAGATTCCAGAATATGAGGCCAAAACGGATAAGTCTGACACTGAATCGGACGAACGGGGTAAATTCCGCATCCGCCCTCCTGCCAAAAAATACAATCATAGTTGGATTTTTCGCGAAGAGAAACGCGATCTCCCTCTCCGCTCCAAAGAAGACGGCAAAATGAACGGTAAAAGTCACGTACATTTATTCCGAGAAAATCCGCTATTTTTTCCGATTCACCTTTTCTCAAAAAGACGGCTCCCGGTTCATGACGGCAACAGGACGAGCATTTTTGACATTCGAATGATAAACCGTTATCAAAAAACATTCTCATTATTTTAAAGAAGTCGCATAGGAAAGTCAATAGGAAGAATAAGGACAAAAAAAAATCCGGATTTATCCGGATTTATGGGGAGAGAAGGATTCGAACCTTCGAAGGCGTAAGCCAACAGATTTACAGTCTGGCCCCTTTGGCCACTCGGGAACCTCCCCGTTTTCACAGCCACCTGTCAGATTCGAACTGACGACCCCGAGATTACAAGTCACGTGCTCTGGCCAGCTGAGCTAAGGTGGCGACATCAACATGTCAGCGTTTGATGGGAGTCGAACCCACGTCTTCAGCTTGGAAGGCTGAGGTAATAGCCGTTATACCACAAACGCATCTGTCTCATCGACAAACGCAGAATAAACTATTTTTCCGGCTTTGTCAATATTTTTGAGGAATTTTTTCCCAACCTTTTTATAAAATCCTTTCCGATAGCGAAAAATATCTTGGTCTATCCGTTTTCCCGAATCGGTTTACACAGACAACGAAATAAGATATAATCGTATCTATGAAAAAGAAAATCCTGGTGTTTCTCGTCGGACTGCTTTTTTTATCCGCAGCAGCATATACACAAAACGGAAACGGAGAAAATCCGAACGAAATCACCAAAGCTACCGATACGTCAGCAGAAACGGAAAAATCCGATACAAATTCTGTCGGCGATGCCCCCGTATCCGACGCTCCGGTTTACATCGGGCAGCCGACGCCCGAGCCGGAAAAATTTTTTCCGTCAGATACAGAAACACCGGCAGAAGAAACGGAAGAAAGCATTCGGACAAAACTGGACGAAAACCGTCGAAATTACATTACATACAAAACACTGCAGTATACTTCGGTGGGAGTCGCCGCACTCGGGTTACTGATGGTGATTCTGGATGCTTTTATCGAAACAGGCAGCGAATACCCGTATACGCCGATTCCGTCGGAATCCAATCCCAATCCGACAGCGGTTACCACCGCATTCGGCAACCTCAGCATTGCGGGAGCCGTCGTTACCGCCGTCGGAGCCGGCGCCAGTATCGGTTTTCAGTTTCCCTACAGAAAATACCGTAACCGTCAGTATATTCTCGAAAACCGTCTTCGCGATCTCGAAAAGCTGAACGAAACAAAAACCGGTTTGGAGGAAATTATAAAAGAAGTGGTTGTGGATTAATCAATCCAGCCGTAACTTCTTTCCAAAGCTTTTTTCCAATCCGCCAGCAGTGCCAACCGGCGACCCGCGTCCATTTGCGGTTTCCATACTTTATCGATCTGCCAGTTTTGAATCAGTTCGTCGAAAGAATTCCAAAAACCGACAGAAAGTCCGGCAGCATAGGCTGCACCGAGCGCTGTTGTCTCGGTTACAACCGGACGAATCACCGGAATTTTGAGCAAATCGGACTGAAACTGCATCAGAGGTTCGCTGTTGGTCATTCCGCCGTCGACTTTCAGTTCGGGAATACGAATATCCGCATCGCGGCTCATAGCCTGAAAAATGTCGAAGGTCTGAAATGCGGTAGCCTCCAAAACGGCACGGGCAATATGCCTCCGGTCGGCATACCCGGTCAGGCCGCATATCACACCGCGGGCACGGCTTCGCCAATACGGTGCGAAAAGACCGGCAAATGCGGGCACAAAATAAACACCGCCGTTATCTTCGACTTCGGCCGCCAGCTTATCAATCTCTTTCGATGTCCGTATCAGACCGAGATTATCCCTTACCCATTGAATCAGGGATCCGGCAACCGCGACCGAACCTTCCAAAGCATAAACCGGTTTTTCGTTTCCCTTCCGATAGGCGACCGTCGTTAACAGACCGGAATCGGAATACACAATATGTTTTCCGACATTCATGAGCAAAAAACCGCCGGTACCGTAAGTCGATTTCGACATTCCCGGCTTAAAACAGGTTTGTCCGAAAAGAGCAGCCTGCTGATCGCCCAAAATTCCGGAAAAAGGAACCCCCTCACCGAAAGGAGAATCGGCAGAAGAATAGCCGTACGGAACTTCGGGAATGGAAGAGACGATTTCGGGAAGAGATTTTTTCGGACATCCGAATAAATTCAGCAATTCGTCATCCCAGGAAAGCGATGTCAGATCCATTAAAAATGTACGGCACGCATTGGTGACATCCGTAACAGACAAACCGCCGCGGGGACCTCCCGTCATATTCCAGAGAATCCATGTATCAATCGTTCCGAAAAGGACTCTGCCGGCTTCCGCCTCTTCCCGCAAACCGGACACATTATCCAAAAGCCATTTGATTTTCGATCCGGAAAAATAAGGAGACAGCATCAGTCCCGTTTTTTCGAGAAAACGGTATTTACCGCCGGAGGCCAGAGTTTCGTTGATAAAATCCTCACCGCGCAAATCCTGCCAGACGACAGCATTGGCATACGGTTTTCCGGTTTCGCGATTCCATGCGATAACGGTTTCGCGCTGATTGGTAATTCCGACCGCCGCAATTTCCTCTTTGGAGTCTTCAATCGATGCCTGTTTCAGTGTCTCCCGAATACATTCGACCGTGTTCTCCAGAATCTCGATCGGATTGTGTTCAACCCAACCGGGTTTGGGATAAATCTGCTTATGTTCTTTCTGAAAAGAAAAACAGGGGGTACCCGCATGATCAAACAATATGAAACGGGTACTGGTTGTCCCCTGATCAATCGAACCGACATATTTTACAGACATAAAAACCTCCGTTGTTTATCTTAGCACGAAAAAACAACAGAGGCAAATTTTTTCTTTTAAAAATTTATTCGGCAGGAAGTGTGTCAAGCATATAATATTGATTGGAATTATTCCATAATGTGTATCCGGAAGCTTTCGAATTTTTCAGACCGTTCACCTGTTCAACCACATACCGGTCGTACTGACCTTTGTCCATCCAAAATTCCTGAGGCAAACGGAATGCCTGGACATAAGGTCGGATCAGACAGGCGCCTCTGACGGAAGATTTTGCCCGTGCCGTTCCTTCATCGTAAAGTGTCCGGCTCCATCTCAGATAATCTTCATCATATATGAAAGAACGCGGAAAATGAGACGGATAATACATCGGAGAAATCACGTCGACATATTCGGAAAACATCTCGATCCCCTGGCCCATCCAGTTTCCCATTTTATAATAACAATTGTATCCGTATAAATCCGTACTGATTGGAACGGTAATTTTTTCCCTCGCTTTTTTTAAAAAAGATTCGAGCGCATCGATATTTCTCATTCCCGATTTTCTGTGCCGGTAGTAACATGATTCAACGGGACCGTCTGTCGGGAAACGGATATAATCGAACTGAATCTCGTCAACGCCTCTTTCCTGAAGTTCCTCTGCCAAAGCGATATTGTAATCCCAAACTTCTTCATTAAAAGGATCAACCCAAAATTCACGCTGAACCCATCGCTCTTCACCGGTTTCCTCATCGACTTCTTTAAATTTCAATCCCCACGGACGATTGGTTCTGTTATCCCAAATTGCGAAACGGTTGTTTTCGTAACGGTATAATTTCGGATCCTTAAATACAACAATACGGGCAATTACATACAGATTATTTTCTTTTGCCGTTTGCAGCAGTTCATCCAGCTGATAGCGCGGTACATAAGCGCCCATCTTTCTCGGCATCTCCAGCCGGGAATCGAACACGACAAGTCCCTGATCATTTTTGGCATCGACAACAAAAGAATTCAAATTTTTCGATGCAATTGTATTGAGATGGGTTTGCAGGCGGCTTCCGGAAGCCCAATTGGCATTGATATACAGACCGGTTTTATCGGACGCCTTCTTCATACGCTCCTCTTTGGATTTATTTTCGGGAGAAACAAAACGGGGCAATTTATCGATTTTTTCGATCCAACGATGCTCGGTCGTATGATAGAAGCGGATATTCTCGCGTGTATACACTTCCAATACGGCAGGATCTTCCGTCTGCATCCGCAAATTGATAATTTCTTCCCGAAACGGTGTGGCAATCTCCGTAAAACGGGCCGCATTACGGTCTGCCTCATATAAGCCGCCGCCGTAACCTTTAGCCAAATAGACAATTCCCGGACGGGACGAATAACAGACCGCCGCAATTTCTTCGTAAAAATCGGCCCCCATATAAAACGAGGCGCTGAAGCCGGTCAGAGACTTATTAAGTGATTTCCAGTTTTGTCCGCCGTCGGTCGTCTCAAAAAGACCGTTAAAAGAAGTTCCGAGAAGCATATGGTCGGGATTGGCTGAAGAAAGCGCCACCGATGAAAAATAATTGCTGCTTTTTAAACCGTTGGAAGCGGAAGTCGGAACGGGATGCCAGGAAAGGCCCCCGTCGGCAGTCACTCGAAGTCCGAGACTGAACAATGCCGCCGCACGCTTTCCGTCTATAACGGACATAGAAGTCACTCTTTGAAAAAATCGCCCCTCATCAAACGGATAAACGGTTTTCATCAGCAAACCTTCGTTTCTGTATTCCGGCTCACCGACTTTCGAGTCAAAGTAAGCCACCCCGTAAGTATCCGAATAGAGAAAATAGTGGTTTTTTTCAAATCGGACAATTCCTCTCAGCCGGTAGTCGACCCGATTTTCGGAAACCGCAACCTGTTCCCGATCACCGCCGAAAAAAAGAAACAAAAAAGACAACAGTGATGATAAAACTTTCATGGATGAAGTATACCGTTTTTTAACGCTTTATTCAACCTTTACCAAAAAAAGTGATTATGATAGAATACCGCAATGGCGGAAATTGTCGAAATTGAAAAAATTGTTTACGGCGGATACGGATTGGGGCGGATAGACGGAAAAATCTGCTGGATTCCGTATACGCTTCCGGGGGAAAAAGTCGAAGCAAAACCGGCAGATATTTCGAAAACGCATTATATGACAGCCGAAGCAATTGCCATTCGGGAACCGTCGGCCGACCGGATCGAACCGCCCTGCCCTTATTACGGTCGCTGCGGCGGCTGCGATTTCCAGCACATCCGCTACGAAAGACAGTTACAGCTGAAAACGGCAATCATTGAAGAGTGTGCCGCACGCGCCGGCATCACACTGCCTCCTTTGCGCACGGTCGCCTCCACCCCGTTCGGCTACCGCAACCGCCTGCGTATCCGCATCGATGCGTCCGGCCGACCGGCGCTCTACCGTAAAGGCAGCCGCGACCCGCAACCGATTGACCGCTGCCACTGCGTTTGCGACGCTCTCAACCGCGCACTGGCGCAGCTGACCGAATCGCCGGAGCCGGCAGCCGCCGGCGAAGAGCGGCAGCTCTACCTCGACCGCGACGGAGAGTGGCGGCAGGCGATTATCGGCGGTCACGGCGCCGCTGCCCTGATGCCGTTTGCGGAGGTCACTTACGAAATCAACGAAGCCATCCGCCTCTGGATTTCCGGGGCGGCCGCCGGGACCGCTTCCGGAAAAAGACGCATACTCGACCTTTTTTGCGGCAACGGTAACTTTTCGCTGCCGCTGACGGAGATCGCCGCTTCGATTACCGGGTTTGATCTCAACGCCGACGCCGTCGCCGCCGCCAACCGCGCGGCCGCCGCCTTTCCCGGGGTAAAAATCTCCTACCGCCGCGAAGACCTTTACCGTTTTTTGAACCGCGGAAAACCGGCTGCCGCCTTCGATTTCTGCATCGCCGATCCGCCGGCAGCCGGTCTCAAAAACGGTGCCGCCGCTTTGGCTGCAAGCGGTCTTGAGACCATCGTTTACATTTCCTGTTCTCCGCCCGACCTGATGCGCGACTTGAAAGTGTTGACACAAAACTACACGATCGCTGAAGCGGTCTTTTTCGACATGTTCCCGCAAACATCGAAAATCGAGACAGGGGTTTTGTTGAGAAGAAAATAAAGAAGCCGTTGACAAAAAAAACAATTTATGTTGTAAAAAATCACATAGAAATCGGAATCATTTGCCGCCGGGCATTGAATGTGAAAGCATTCGTAGGCATATCGTCAGGCCTCAGAAGATATGCGTAACGAATGCTTTTTTTTCGGGGGGAGACAAAAAATGAAAGAGTCAATTCCGACTCGGCTTTTTAAAACAGAGTTTATTTTGGGATTTCTATCCGTTTCGGTGATCCTTGTATCGGCCGTATATGATCAGGAGAACAGCACGGCATCCATCGCATCATGCATCGGAACAATTTCGCTGCTTTTTAACGCCAAAGGAAATCCTGTCGGACAGGCTCTTATGATTCTTTTCAGTTTTCTTTACGGAATGATTTCCTATTCATACGGATATTACGGAGAAATGATAACTTATCTCGGCATGAGCGCGCCGATGGCGCTGTTCTCTCTGATTGTCTGGATAAAAAATCCGTACCGTGGACAAAAGAAGGAAGTCGAATTGAGAAAAATACTGCCGAAAGAAATTGCTTTTATGTTCTTTTCCTCACTGCCCGTTACCCTGATCTTTTATCCGATACTGAAAGAAATGCATACGACCAATCTCATTCCGAGTACGCTATCCGTAACAACCAGCTATTTTGCCGTTTATTTAACATTCAAAAGAAGCATCTGGTTCCCGTTGGGTTATGCTCTAAACGATCTTGTTCTGATTGTCCTGTGGGGCGCGGCTTTTATCGATTCCGGACAATATTTTTCCGTTCTGGCCTGTTTCTTCGTCTTCTTTGTCAACGACTTATACGGATTATTCAGCCTCGGTCAAATTTTCAGACGCCAGCAAACAGCATTGCGGGAATGACAACAGGGACACTAAGTGTTTAGACTTTTTCTTCCCCGGCTTCGGATACAGAGGAATCGGCCGCAGGAGATTCTGTCGTGCCGTCCCCTGATGATTTTGCCGGCTTTGTCTCATTCGTACGGTTTTCCGCCGCAACCGTCTTCTCCCCATCCGAAGGCGCTTCCGCCCCGTCCGGTGCCGCCGGATCGGCTTTCGTTTCCGAGTCGGCCGCATCCGGTTCGGAAACCGGTCCGTCGCCGTAATCGATGGCCTTGGCCGCCCGCGTCAGCTGGTCGTTTTTATCGCTCTGCTGCATTTTTTCGATTTCGGCACGGCACGACTGCGAATGATTGAGGCCGATTCCGCGCAAAGCGTAAAGTTTAAACAGACCGACCGGAGACAAAAAGAAAAGCTCATACATAACATCGAGTCCCGTTTCTTCGGTTACGGAAAGACGCATCGCCATGTGTTCGGCAATGGTTCCCGTCGGCTTGTCTTTGTACCGTGTCCACAAATCCATTAAAAACGGAATCTGCTGCGCATATTTGTAACCGCCGAGAGCATCAAATGCCAGTTTACGCGTTGTCATCGGATTCTTTTCGTTGCGGACCGTCTCCTGAAGATAGGTCCGGATTTCGGGAAGATTCATTTTCCCGAGCTGACGGATAACCGTCTCGCGAACCGACCGCTCCGGTTCGTTTTTCGCTTTAAAAAGCATCATCGAAGCATATTCGGTCAGTCCGTTCTCACCGATAAACCGAAAAACCGAACGGCGAATCTGCCAGTAACCGTCTTTTCCGCCCTGCTCGATTGTTTTTTTCAAATTCGGATTTTTTGTCGAAAGCAGCGAATCGAAAATTTTCAGACGGAGATAAATATTGTTTTCCGTCATATACGACTCGAGAACAGAGTAAGCATCGACGGTTTCGTAACCGCCCAACCCTTCGGCGGCGGCCATTCGCAAATCGGTCGGCAAATCGGTATTCTCCAGCTGCTGTTTCAGAATTTCGAACGCATCTCCGGTTTTCAGTTTACCGAGTGTTTTCAGTGCGGCAGCCTGAAAAGCGGTCTGTCCGTCGGCCGTTTTCCACGCCTCGAGAAGAACCGGTTCGAACGCCGTCATTTTTTTTTCGGCGATCAGATTCATCAGATGGGATTTGACACCGTAATCGGCATAACGGAGGACATCTCCCAGAACGCCGACCGTTTTTTCATCCTGTTTTTCCGGAAGAAACGCAAACAGATAATTGAGTGTCGCCTGCTGTAAAACCGTATCCCTCACGGGAAGTTCGCTCCACTCTCCGAGAATTTCGTCGTACAAAAACGAATCCCGGTTTTCCCGCCAGTAATCGAGACAGGCCGCCCGAACCGGGGCGGAAAGCGATTCTCGGTAAAGATTTTCCAGCTGTTCGCGGGGAACGGCTGTTTCGGTTTCCGTTATTTTTTTCAGGGTCTCCAGAATCTGGGTTTCCATGCCCCACTTAAAAATTTCTTCGTAAGAGACCGATTCCGCCGGAGAATCCGCCGTTTCGGCTGAGGTCGGCAAAGGTGGCGAAACCGGATTTTCTGAAGCCGCTTCCGCTTTTGTGTTATCACCGGCCGGCTGCGTTTGATCCGAAACGGAAGCATCCCGCTCCGACGCCGGTGAAAGTTCTGCAGGAACAGACGACTGCTGCGTCGGGAGTGTCGTTTCGTTATCGGCGGCGGTCAAAGAATGAAAACACAGCGCCGTCATCACTGCTCCGAAAAAAAAGACAGGTCTCTTAATCACGCGATTTTCTCCTTCTTTTCAGAATATCGGTCAGAATTTCGATCTTAAAGAGATAAAACGAGAAGAAAAGAATCAGAACCGCTCCGATGCCGACAAGAGCTGCTGTTGCAAAATTCATCAGAGAAAAGCCTTCTTTCCAATACGACAGAAATCCGACAGCAACAAGATAGGCAGTAAAAGGGATCATCGCCAGCGTTCCTTTCCCGGCTTCTTTCAGAAAGCCCATAAAACCGATATGGTGAAGTTCACGCTTAACCAGATAAAGCTGAATAAAAAAGGCAACGGCAAAGGAAACCGAATTGGCCAGTGCCAGACCGGAAACCCGTAAAGCCGTTTCTTTCAGCCAAAGCGAACAGCCGATATCGATTAAAACAAGCACAATCGAGACCGCAACCGGAACAAAAAATTTCTGCCGTGAATAAAAAAAGCGCTGCAAAAACGTAAATCCGGCGCTGAAAAAAAGCCCGAAACTGTAATAAGAAAGAACCCGAGCCGTCAGGATCGAATCGGTCAGCGTAAATTTCCCGTGCTGCAATGTGACAGCCACCATCTGCGGTCCGAAAAGAATCAGGATGAGTGACGACGGAATCAGAAGAATATAAAGGAAAGTCAATCCGTAATTGACACTCCGGCGCAATCCTTCCGTATCGTTTTCGACCGCTTCGCGGCTCATTTTGGGAAACAGAACCGTCGACAGCGATGCTCCGAAAATTCCCTGAGGCAGTTGCCAGAAAATAATCGAATTTTTGAGTGCCGATACCGATCCGTCATCCAGTCCCGATGCGAATTTATTGGCGATCAGCTGATTGACAAAAAAAATACACGAAGCAAAGAGCACCGGAACCCAACGGCGCAGAATGGTTCGGAAATAAGGATCCCGAAAATGAAAATCGGGAGTCATCCGATACCCTTTTTTGTAAAAAACCGGCAGCTGAATCAGAATTTGTGCCACACCGCCGGAAAGAACGCCGAGCGCCATCGAAAAGATATCCCATTTTTTATGAAAAGCCAAAACCGAAATAATAACACAAACGGAAAAAACAATCGGAGCCAGTGCCGGTGTCAGAAAATGCCGGCGCGAATTGAGAGTCGCCATAATCACGGCGGAAATGCTGACAAAAAGAATATAGTGAATGAAAAACTGAAAGAGCGAAGCGGCCAGTTCGATCCGATCGGGATCTTCGTACTCGGAAAGAAAGAGAATCACTTCCCGTTTGAAAATAACAGCCAAAACGCACAGTGGAATCAGAATCAAAAACTGAAAAGTCAGCAAAGTCCTTACCAGCCGTTTGTCACTGCCGTTTTTGTCGGCAATCGACTGCGACAGTGTCGGGATAAAGGCCGAAGAGAGAGCGCCTTCCGCCATCAGTTTCCGCAAATTGTTGGGAATATCAAAAACAAAATTAAAGACATCGGCTTTTCCTGTGGCTCCGAAAAGATGACTGATCAGAGCCACTTTAACAAATCCGAGCATCCTCGAAAAGAGTGTCGCCACCATGACGACCAGAGCCGAAAGCGATGTGCTTCTCTGTTTATCCTGTTCCTTTGTCATCCGTTTCCTCCCGTAAAACGCTGCAGGTACCCGTTTTTGAACTCCGTAAAACGGTTTTCGCGAATCGAAAGACGAATACGATCCATTAAACGGTAAAAATAAGTCAGATTGTGTTCGGTAATCAGCATCGGAGCCAGGATTTCTCCCGCTTTCACAAGGTGGCGCAGATAGCCGCGGCTGTAGGTGCGGCACGCCGTACACGGGCAGCCTTCCTGCAACGGCCGCCTGTCCGTCGCATACTTTTCTTTTTTCAATGCTATCCAACCGTCATCCGTCGCCGCCGTTCCGTTTCGGGCAACCCTCGTCGGCAAAACACAGTCGAACATATCGATTCCGTCGGCAACTGCCTCAAACAGATAATCGGGAGATCCGATGCCCATTACGTAGCGCGGTTTATCTTCCGGCAGGAATTCGGCCGTATAACTTAAAAAATCGGCAAATTCGTTTTTTTCCTCACCGACCGAAAGGCCGCCGATAGCGATTCCCGGAAAATCGATTTCGTTGATCTGCTCCGCGCACATCCGCCGCAGATTTTTGTAGAAATTGCCCTGAATGATGCCGAAGAGATGGCCGGCGTAGCCGGCTTCCCGTTTTTCGAGCCATTGTTTTTTGGCGCGGACAGCCCATTCCGCGGTGATATAAGCCGCTTCTTTGGCTTTCTTCTCTGAAATTCCTTTTTCACTGCACACATCCAGAACCATCTGAATATCGGAATTCAGGATGGTCTGAAAATCGACCACCGACTCGGGCGTCAGATTATGATAACTGCCGTCAATATGACTTCGAAAACGGACTCCTTCGTGCCGGATTTTCCGAAAAGGCGCCAATGAAAAGACCTGAAAACCGCCGCTGTCGGTCAAAATATTGTGCTGCCAGCTGTCGAACTCATGCAGCGATCCGTAAGCCGCCATGACATCGGCACCCGGCCGCAAATATAAGTGATAAGTGTTGGAAAGCATCAGCCGGTATCCGATCGTTTCCAAATCACTGTGTTTTAAGGCCTTAATGGCACCGGCTGTGCCGACCGGCATAAAAACCGGTGTTTCGACAGATCCGTGCGGTAAGTGCAAAAGTCCCAAACGCGCACGGCTGTTCGGATCCCGATATGTACATTCAAATAAAAGCTTCATGTTCTGGCTCTCCTGAATAAAATCCGTCCGATGATCAAAAAAGTAAAAAACGGAAGCCATGAGCCGACAAACGGAGGCAAAAGTCGTCCGCTGGCAAATAGTTCCGTAATCATCTGATAAACATAATAAACAACGGCAATGATGATACTCATAAGCAGGCTGTAAAGCAAAATATTTTTGTTAAACCGACTGCCCAATGCACAGGAGATCAGAGCAACAATGAATGTCGTAAAAGTAAACGAAAATCGTTTGTAAAATTCGATCAGTGCATCCCGGTATTTTTTGGCAACGTTGGCCTCTTTTAACTCCCCGAGCCAATCTATTGCTTCGAGTAGCCGTAATTCCGTAATATCTTTTGTCACTTCCCGGAAGAATTTCGGCGGTTTGTTGTATTTTTCCGATCCGAGAGTATCCCGATAGCTTTCCGTAATTTTTTTTGTCTCCGGATGGACATCAAATAAACGGACTTCTCTGAAATCCCAGAAATGACCGTTCCATTCTCCTTCGCGTGCGTCGATTCGGGACAGCAAATCTCCGTCGGAAGAAAGCTGAATTAATGTAACATCATTTAAGACCTGATTTGCATCACGATAGGAACCGGCATAATAAATAATATTTTTATCGATATCGAAAACGGCTGCCCTCTGTTTGTCTCCGTCGGATGAAGAAGTGTAATACATGACTTCGTTGTAAACATTATTTTTCATTCTCAGAGTATCGATAACAACAAGCTCCTCAAAAAGGAAATTAAAAATACTGCCGCAAAACCCGAAGAGCAAAAGAGGAAGCACAAATTTATGAAGCGGAACCCCCGAAGAAAAAACCGCCACCAATTCGTTATTGGCATAAAAAGAACCCAAAGTATACGAAACCGCAAACAGAACCGCGATCGGCACCGAATAATGAATGCATTTGGGAACATAAAGAACCGTTATATAAAAAATTTTGCCGAACGGAATGTCGCTGACAATATACGAATACAGATGGGAAAAAATATCGACAAAAACAATGATAAATACAAACAGCAGCAACGCAACGGAAAAAACTTTGAGAAACTGCATAAACAGCATTTTATGTAATGTCCGCATCATATCACTGCCTCATCCTGATAGAGTAAATAATAATTCCGGCTATCCCGACAATCACATTCGGAAACCACATAATCAGTACGGCAGGAAAATCGGAAGTATACCCGATAATTTTGGCCATCATAATCAAAACCCAGTAGACAAAAGCAAAAATACTGCCCAACCCCAAACCGACAGCCTTATCGCTTCTTTTTGAAAAAAGTCCCAAAGGAAAAGCCAGAAGAATCAGGGCAATACACCCGGTCGGTAAAACAAACTTGTAATGATATTCGGTCTCCAGCCGGGAAAGACTCTTATTGCTGATTTTTCTGTTTTTCTGTATGAGATAGTTCTCATAATCACCGGCCAGTGAATTGATGTCCGACTGCTTATATTGTCTCATATAAAGCGAGGATTCAAACATCTCATCATATCGGCATCTCAACTGGTATAAATCCGAGGCCACCCGCTCTTTCTGACGGATGCGGTTATTTTTCAGCCGGTCTTTTTCTTCCCGAATCATCTCACGTACCTGACTGCTCGTCATTGTCGACGGATCGGAAGAAGAAAAAACCGTGCTGGCATAATCTTTCAGCAGGATATTGTAATCGGCCTCCCGCGCCGTCGTATAGTTATACGAATTGCGCCGGTTTTTGTCGACCGACAGCATGAAGGGGCTCCTCATATTCAGGTGCATAACCCCTTCCAGCTGTTCGTTTTGCCGGAATGTGACATCTTTGGAAACAATCACCCGCCGATTGGCATCTGGATCACGATCGACGATAATGAGATTTTTTATCAAATTTTCCTGAATATCGCCGGTAATGATAATTTTTCCCTGAATCGGGTCGGAAACGTCGTACGGTTCGAAAATGACCGAAGCGTTCGACAACGCAACCTGATTGAGAAGCGAATACCGTTTTTCCATGCCGAGCGGAAGAAAATAGTCGTTCATTACGAACGAAATCAAAGTCAGAATCACCGCTGCAAAGCTGAACGGGACAAAAATGTTACTGTAACGGATTCCGCTGGCCCGCATGGCCAGCATTTCGTTGTCGGAATGGAAGCGACCGACAGCCATCAGACAGCTGACCATTGTGGACAAAGGAAACGTATAGGAAAGAACATAAGGAAGCGAATAAAGTAAAAAGGTAAAGACAGTCGAAACAGGGACGTCCTTTTTCTGCATTCTTAACGCAATGACAAGAAGCTCGTTGACCAAAAACAGCGCGAAAAAAATAAAGAAGGCTACCATAAAGGAAAGAACAAATTCCCGAAACAGGTAGCCGTAAATCGTCCAGTACCGTCTTTGTCTTTTCACCGGCTAAACTCCCGTCGAACCGAAGCCGCCCTCACCGCGCCCGGTAGCCTCCAAACGGTCGACGGCAATCCATTCCGCCTGCACGACCGGAGCGATCACAAGCTGCGCGATCCGGTCGCCGGGGAAAACCGTTACCGGGTCTTTCCCCAGATTAACGGCGATAACCTTGATTTCACCGCGGTAATCGGCATCAATGGTTCCGGGGGTGTTGACCAGCGATAAACCGTGACGAATGGCCAGTCCCGACCGGGGACGCACCTGCGCTTCAAACCCTTCCGGGATTTGAAGATACAATCCGGTCGGTATCAGACACCGTTCCAGACTCTGCAGCCGAACCGGTTCGTCGATGTCCGCAAACAGATCCGCCCCCGAAGCCAGGGACGAACCGTAAACCGGTTTGCGGTTTTCTTTAAAAACTGCCTTGATTGGAACCTTTTTCATTCCGATTTCTGATCCCGAACGGCATCGATATAAGACAGATTAATCCGTCCCAGTTTATCGACTTCCAGAACTTTGACGGGAATGACCTGTCCTTCTTTCAGAACATCGGTCACCTTCTCGACGCGATGATCGGCCAGCTTGGAAATATGAACCAGACCTTCTTTTCCCGGAACAAATTCGACAAAGGCGCCGAAATCCATGATTTTTTTAACGACACCCTGAAAGAGCGTTCCCGGCTTCGGATCGGTTGCGATAGCTTCGATCATTTTCATTGCCTTCTCGGCCGATTCCTGATCTTTGCCGTAAATCTGAACGGTTCCGTCCTCTTCGATCACGATTTGAGCTCCGGTTTTTTCCGTCAGAGCCTTCACCGTTTTTCCGCCACTGCCGATAACGGCACCGACTTTGTCCGGATTGATGCGAATCGAAACAATTTTCGGTGCAAAGCGGCTGACTTCGGCTCTCGGAGAGCTCAAAGTCTGATTCATAATACTGAGGATATGAAGACGTCCCTGTTTGGCCTGCTCCAGTGCGGTTTTCATCAGTTCGGGAGCCACCCGTTTGATTTTGATATCCATCTGGAATGCCGTGATTCCTTCGGCGGTACCGGTGACTTTAAAATCCATATCGCCCAGATGATCTTCGTCCCCCAAAATATCGCTCAAAACAATTGCTTTGTCTCCGTCGGAAATCAGCCCCATTGCAATACCGGCAACCGGTTTTTTAATAGGCACTCCGGCATCCAAAAGACTCAGTGTTCCGGAACAGACTGTCGCCATCGACGAAGAACCGTTCGATTCCAGAATCTCGGAAACAACACGAATTGTGTAGGGAAACTCTTTCGAATCGGGGATCATCGATTCAAGTGCCCGAAGCGCCAGATGACCGTGTCCGATTTCGCGGCGACCGGTTGTCAGTCGACCCGTTTCGCCGACACTGTACGGAGGAAAATTATAGTGAAGCATAAAATGCTCGTACGATTTGTCTCCGTCGATATCGTCGACCAGTTTTCCGTCATCCGTTGTTCCCAACGTGACGACACCCAAACTCTGTGTTTCACCGCGGGTGAAGAGCGCACTGCCGTGAGTCCGTTCCAGGACACCGACTTCGCAGGTAATCGGACGAATTTCATCTGCCTTCCGTCCGTCGATACGAATTCCGTTGTTCAGGACGGAAAGCCGGACCACTTCCCGTTCGATTTCGTCGCAAAGTGCATTCAGAAGATTGATTTCTTCCTGAGGAGTTTCTTCATTCGTAAATTGTGCAAAGATCGATTCGCGGACTTTGGCTTTTGCTTCATGACGTTCCAATTTATTTTTAACAAAGGAAGCTTTCGCATAAAGCGGCTCGGCAAAAGAACGGACGGCCGATTCGTTTTCGTAACGGAGATCGGTACCTGCCAACGGCAGTTTGGCTTTACCGACACGGGCGGCAAAATCGCGAATCTGGCGGCAGACATCGGCAATCACGACATGCGCTTTCTCGATTGCCGTCAGCATCACCTCTTCGCTCACTTCTTTCGCACCGCCTTCGACCATTGTAATTCCTTCTTCGGTTCCGGCAACAACAATATCCATCTGCCCGCTTTTAATTTCATCGAAAGTCGGGTTGATGATGTATTCGCCGTTCACATAAGCCACGCGGACACCGGCAATCGGTCCGTCAAAAGGAATATCGGAAATCGTCACCGCTGCCGATGCGGCAATCATCGCCACCATGTCCGGCGGATTAATCTGGTCCGTCGAAACAACGGTCGGTACAACCTGAATCTCGCGGCCGAATTTCTTGGAAAAAAGCGGGCGCATCGGACGGTCAATCAGACGGGAAACCAGAATTTCCTTATCTTTCGGACGTCCCTCTCTTTTGAGAAAGCCGCCGGGAATTTTTCCCGCCGCATAATAGCGTTCGTTATACTCCACCTGAAGCGGCACAAAGTCCAGCCCCGGTGTCGGCTGTGAACTGCAGCAGACAGTCGCCAAAACGGCACTGCCGCCGTATGTCACAAAAGCGGATCCGTTTGCCTGTTTGGCCATACGGCCTGTTTCCAGAACCAGATCCTGCTTCCCGATTTTGATCGTTAATCTTTCCATAAAAATACCTTCTTTAGATTATTTTCTTAATTCGAGTTTCGCAATCAGTTCACGGTAACCGTTCAGATTGATTCTTTTGTAGTAGCGCAGCAGACGGCGGCGTTTTCCGACCAACTGCAACAGTCCGCGGCGGGAATTGTGATCTTTCGGATTGAGCTTGAAGTGCTCGGTCAGATCTCTGATGCGCTCGGTCATCAGAGCAATCTGAACTTCCGTGGATCCGGTGTTTTTCGTGTCACCACCGAATTTTGCGATAATGTCCTGTTTCTGATCTTTTGTCAATGCCATGTTTTACTCCTTATATTTCGACAAAATAATTATTTCGATTGGCTTTTTCACCAATATCTCCCGATTCAATCGGATAAAGGCTCCTTTCACCTTTACCGTCGCTTTTTCGCCGTCAATCAGCGCATTGTAAACGCCGTCGGCCAAAACCGTCAGCCCGCACCGACGCCGAATTCCCCGTTTTTTGCCCGTTAACCGCATCGGCAGCCGGTAAGGCCGAACCAAAACCTCCGCGGCTGCTTCCGGCTTGCCGGATTCCAAAAAACGGCGTATATCGCTCGCCGAAACTTTATGTTCCGCTCCACCGGTCAGCATCACCGCCTGCACCGCTGTTTGGGGCAACATTCGCTCCAAATCGACCACCGAAGCCGACCGGCCACTTCCGCAACGGAAATCGGCACCGACCGTCAGCCGTTCAATCCGGTAAGCGTCCGCCAGCTTCCGGAAAAACCGGTCGGCCGAAAGAGCGGCAAACCGTGTATTAAAATCGATCACGACCGCTTCGTCGAATCCGGCTGCTTCCAAATCGGCCAGCCGCATCCGAAACGGATAAACCGGTTTGCCTTTTCCCGGCGGCATTACCCGGAAGGTGACGGCGACCCGAACGGCATCCCCCGACTCGGCAAAGGCAGCGGCCGCAAGCGTCTGATGTCCGCGGTGAAACGCATCAAAAACTCCGATAACCACGGTTGCCGGCACCGGACTCGATACCGGCTTCAGCCGATTCCACTTTGTAATCTTCATTCTTCCGCCAGCACAAACCGGTACCGAAGAACGCCCGTTACGGTTTTCTCAACCATCCCGGCAAAACGATCCCGATAAAACACAGCCCAAATGCCGGATTCGAAATCATCTGCGAACCATTTTGGGGTAATCGGTTTCCCGTTAAAAAAATCGGCCGCAAATTCTTCTTTTAACCGGCAAACCGGAAATCCCGCTCCGGAGATCAACGCCGAATCAGACAAACCCTCCCGACCCTCTTCACTCAATTCATCGACTGTCACCGCATCGGAAAGCGAAAAACCGCCGACCGACAGCCGTTCCAGCTTTGTCACGTATGCGCGACTGCCGCAGGCGCGGCCCAAATCACGGGCCAGAGATCGGATATAGGTTCCTTTCGAACAGTGTATTTCAACTTCCAAAAACGGAGAGCGGTAATCTATAATCTTCCAATCAAAGACTTCGATTTCACGCGAAGGCATTTCGATTTCGCACCCTTTCAGGGCCAGATGATACGCCCGCTGTCCGTCAATGTGAACGGCGGAATAGTGAGGAGGCTTCTGTGAAATTTTACCGCAAAAAGAAGGAAGAACGGACTCAATTTCGGAAAGAGAGGGAATCCCGGATTCGGCAATAACACGACCTTCCGGATCCAAAGTATCTGTTTCTTTTCCGAACTCAAAAACAGCCCGATAAACTTTGTCAAAATCCGTAAAATATTCAACAAGCCTCGTATACCGACCTGTTAAAATCAAAAGCAACCCGGAAGCAAACTGATCCAGCGTTCCGGCGTGCCCGGCTTTTTTTATATTCAGTTTTCTACGAACACGAGCCACCGTCTGAAAAGAAGTGACTCCACTCTTTTTATTTATCAGAAACAGGCGATTCAATCAATAGTTCCTCGATTTTTTTATTGATAAGATAACCCTCTTCCAGCGAAGAATCCGCTACGAAAGTCAGCACGGGAGTATTGCGTAACCGCATTTTCTGAGCCAATTCTCTTTGAATAATTCCCTTTGCCGAATTCAGTCCGGCAACGCTCTTTTTTGCTTTTTGCTGTCCATCAAAACAGCTGATACCGATTTTCGCATACGCAAAATCGGAAGAGACTTTTACATAAGTGACGGTCGCAAACGGGGAAATCCTGTGATCCTTCAGTTTGCCGGAAACCAGAAGCGATCCGACAATTTCCGTGATCAGAGATTCCACCCGTTCGGGTCTGCGTCCGCTCATGCCTTTTTCCCTTTTTCATCGGACGGTTTGAGCCGTCGCTTGACTTCGACCATTTCGTACGCTTCGATTAAGTCGCCGACCTGAATGTCCTGGCAGTTTTCGATGCCGAGACCGCAGTCGAATCCCTCTTTCATCTCTTTGACATCGTCTTTAAAATGTTTGAGAGATGCGATTTTGCCGGAATAAATCTCGACGTTGTCACGGAACAGACGAACACGACCGTTTCTCTTCACCAATCCGGAAGTCACGTGACAGCCGGCAATGATACCGATTTTCGGAACACGAAAAGTTTCACGAACTTCGAGCGTACCCAAAACTTTCTCTTCGTATTCGGGACTCAGCATACCTTCGAGAGCCAGTTCGATATCTTCCACAACATCGTAAATGATGCTGTATTTGCGGATTTCGACTTTTTTCTCTTCGGCAATGGCCGCCGCTTTCGGAATCGGACGGACGTGGAAACCGATGATAATCGCGTTGGAAGCCATCGCCAGGTTGACGTCGTTTTCGACAATCGCCCCGACTCCGGTATGAATAACGTGAAGGCGGATTTCGTCGTTGCTCAGTTTTTCCAAAGCGGCCTGAATGGCTTCAACCGATCCCTGAACATCTCCCTTGATGATGACTTTCAGTTCGGGGAGATTTCCCTCTTTGTATGTACTGTAAAGATTATCGAGAGTAATCTTCTTAAGATTTTTCGACTCGATGGCCTTTTCCAGTTCCTGACGTTTCTGGGCGATGTTCTTGGCCTCTTTTTCGCTTTCGGTCACGGTAAAGGGAACCCCCGCATCGGGAATGCCGTCGAATCCGATAATTTCGACCGGTGTCGCCGGAGTTGCTTCTTTGATTTTTTTACCCGTATCGTTAAACATGGCCCGGACTTTTCCGGAGTAAACGCCCGCTACAAACGGATCTCCTGTGTGAAGAACCCCCTGTTGGATAATAACAGTCGAAATAATACCGCGGCCGTTGTCGACACGGGTTTCCAGAACAGTTCCTTCGGCACGACAGTCACGTCCGGCCTTCAATTCGAGCACTTCAGAAAGAAGAAGAATATTTTCAAGCAGGTTGTCGATTCCGGTTTTCTTCAATGCGGAAATTTCGCAAAAGATCGTATCTCCGCCCCAATCTTCAGGAACCAGTCCGTGCTCGGAAAGCTGCTGCTTGACCCGATCGGGATTGGCATCGGCCAAATCCATTTTGTTCACCGCCACAATAATAGGAACGCCCGCATCTTTGGCATGGTTAATCGCTTCAATTGTCTGCGGCATGACACCGTCGTTGGCGGCAACCACCAAAACAACGATATCGGTAATCTGAGCACCGCGGGCACGCATCAGCGTGAAAGCTTCATGGCCCGGCGTATCGAGAAAAACGATTTCCTGATTGCCCTGCACCGTCACTTTGTAAGCACCGATGTGCTGCGTAATACCACCCGACTCGGTTTCGATTTTGTTCGATTCGCGAATGACGTCCAACAGACGCGTTTTTCCGTGGTCGACATGTCCCATAACGGTCACAATCGGAGGACGTTTTTCCATTTCCGATTCGTCGATAACCTGCGACTCTATAACCGTTTCGTCATACAAAGAAACGACATTGACCTTACAGCCGAATTCATCGGCCAAAATCGAAGCCGTATCCGCATCCAGCTGATCGTTGATGGTACACATCATGCCCATCGACATCAGTTTAGCAATCAGATCGGATGCTTTCAGATTCATTTTTTTTGCCAGTTCGGAAACCGTAATGGCATCCAAAATATTAATTTCTTTCGGCACCGAATTGGTTTTCGCACTTTCCTTTTTGGCTTTCAGACTGAAAAGGATTTCTTCCTGTTCGCGTCTTTCTTCTTCTTTATTTTTTCCCTTCGTGTAAAATTTCTTAACCTTTTTTTGCGGCAGTGCGGCCGGTCCGGCGCCTCCCGAAGAACGGGGACCGAAAGAATTCCCTCCGAAGGTTTTTCCGTTGTTTCCGGACCGGTTCGCGGCACCGGAAGAAAATCCGGGACGCCCGCCTGCGGGACGATCTCCGAAACGGCCGTTTCCGGCAGCCCCGCCGGTACGGTTAAATCCGCTCTGACCGCCGAATCGTCCGCCGTTTTCACCCGAACGAAAATACCCGGGACGATCCTGACCGTTACTGCCGAAACGGGAACCGGAATCGAAACGGCCCGATCCGCGGTTGGTGAAACCGGAACGTCCGTCACCGTTCCGATCGCGGTTACCTCCGTTACGGGAAGGCCCGAAACCGAAATAGTCGGGATTGGTTTTGGGACGCACGAATGTACCGGTACCGGCAGAAGTATCTGTCGGTTTACGGGTAACAGTCGCAGTTTTGACAACGGGAGTCGCTTCTTTCGGAGTTTCGACAGCCGGAGCAGCATCGGGTGCACCCGGTGCGGACGATGTCTCCGCGGACACGGCAGCCGCGACTGCGGACGCTTCGGAAGCCGCCGCCGTTTCCGCCGTTTCGGTCACGGAACCGGACTCTTTTTTTGCCGAAACCTTCACCTTAACGATCTTTTTTTTGACGACGACCGAAGCCACTGCCGGCTTTTCTTCATTCGAGACACTTTTAACCAGTAACGTTTTCTTTTTGCTTTCTTCTTCCATACAGATCTCTGATTATTCTTCCTCTTCTTCGTATTCGAAACTCAATCCGACACCGCAATTCGGACAGGATGTCATGTCTGCGGTAATTTCGTGTCCGCATTCGGGACACTCGTAAACTTCGACTTCTTCGACAACTTCACTCTCATCTGCCGACTGCGTATTCTCTGCGTCTCCGATCGGGGCAACTGCCTCTTCGTTTTCGACAATATCGACCGATTCGGAAAGAATACGGTCAATCATCTCCCAATCGGCACCGGACAGTTCCGTAATTTCGGCCTTTGCCTCACTGCCGAGATTGAGCAGTTCCTCGATTTTTTCGATTCCGTGTGCCGCCAGAATATCGGCAATGCGGGCCGGAATTTCGGAGAGTTCTCTGATATTCTGAATTTCATCAGCCTGATTAAAAAGACTTTCGACGGCCTGTCTGAGTTCGGGCGAACGTTCCATTTCGGCAAACTGTTCTTCCGTTTTCACATCAATATTCCAATCGACCAGCCGGTTTGCCAACCGGACGTTTTGCCCCTGCTTTCCGATTGCAAGAGAAAGCTGCGATTCTTTAACAATTGCCAGAGCGGTTTTGGACTGATCATCCAAAATATAAACAGCTTCGGGCGAAGCGGGAGAAAGCGCATTGGCAATATATTTCTTCGGATCGGAATCATAGCGGACCACATCAATCCGTTCTCCCTCAAGCTCACTGATAATTCCCTGAATTCTGACGCCTTTCAGTCCGACGCAGGAACCGACAGGGTCAATGTCGCTGCGACGGGAGTAAACAGCCATTTTGGTTCGAAATCCGGCATCGCGAACAATGTTTTTGATTTCGATACTGCCGTCTGTCAGTTCCGGAATTTCGTTCTCGAAAAGTCTCTGAACAAATTCCGAATGAGTCCGCGAAAGCGTAATCGAAACATGCGGACCGTTTTTGGATACTTCGTAAACATAACATTTTAAACGATCGTTCAGTTTGTAAGTTTCCCGGGGTGACTGAAATTTTTTGGGAAGAACTCCCTCAACACGTCCCAAATCGACAAAAATATTTCCGTTTTTCTCACGCTGATAATAACCGATAATCAGCTGTCCTTCTTTCTGCTTAAATTCGGAATAAAGTGAGTCTTTCTGAATATCACGAATCAGCTGCTTCATTTTCTGCTGTGCGGCCTGAACGGCTGAATAATCGAAATCTTTCAGGGGATCGACCTCGATGAAAAGCGTATCACCGATTTCGCTTTCCGGTTCCAGCTTCTTGGCATCATCCAATTCGATTTCTTTTACTTCCTCGTAAACATCTTCGACGACTTCTTTACGGGAATAGAGCGTCGGCACCCACCCGTCCGGCTCTTCGTTAAAACGAACCTCGGCATTATCGATTGTACCGTAATTCTTTTTATAAGCTGTCAGCAGAACCTCTTCGGTGACCTTTTTAATCAAATCTTCCGAAATTCCCATTTCTTTCGCCAAATCGCGAAGAACTTCTCCGAACTTTTGAGACATTTCTTACTCCTATCCGTTTAGTTTCGCCTTTATAATATTATCGACGGGAACCGCTCTCTCTTCTCCGGTTTCCGTTTGAAAAACCGCGGTACGGTTATCGGAACGTACAATTATTCCCGAAAGGTAATCGGCCGCTCCTTTTTCCAGCCAACGGACCCGACGCCCCGCAAATAATGACAATTCGTCTTCATATTTCAGCGTCCGGTCCAGTCCCGGGGAGGAAATTTCCAATCCGATATTTTTTTTATACAGCGTCTGCAATTTCAGGAACAACGTCTGATGCAGCAATGCACAGTCCTCTGTCGAAATACCGCCCGGTCTGTCTATGACAATCGAAAAATCGACAACGTTCCCGTTTTTTCGCATAGAAGCTTCGATTAAATGCAAATGAAGTGCTTCACATACCGGCTGAATAACGGAATCGATTTCCCGATTCATCACTCTTTTTTCCAAAATTACCTCACGATACAAAAAAAGAAGTCGAAAAAAACGACTTCTTTTTTCAAAGATCCTGTTATTTTTTTACCACAAATCGGGAAAACAGTCAACAGCAAAAACGTTTTTTTAATGCATCGACATCCAATTCGGGGTAAACCGGGAAACGGTCCAGCAACGCCTTTACACGTTTACGGGCCTCGGCAACAACTTCAGGTGCTACCGTATATTTGGATTTGCTCAATGTTCCGGCTTTCTCACCCGAAGTGATTTCGGCCGGTTTTGTTCGGGAAAGCACAAAATCAAAAATGGAAGCAATTTCCTTCATTTCCGGCTCTCCCATCCCCAATGTGGTAACGGCTGCGGTACCGATGCGCAGACCGCTCGTATACCAGGGACCGTTCGGGTCAAACGGCAATGCATTGCGGTTTAAAGTAATTCCGCATTCACGCACCACGCTTTCCGCCTGACGGCCGTTCAATCCGTAACCGGTCACATCAATCAGGAAAAGGTGATTATCGGTTCCGCCTGTTGCCACTTTCATACCCAAATCGATACAGGCTTTTGCCATAGAGCGGCAGTTCCCGACGATATTCGCCGCATACTGTTTATAGGCAGCGCCGTTCGCTTCCGTAAATGCAATGGCTTTTGCAGCCATCACATGAGGTAACGGACCGCCGATAACAAGCGGACAGCCTTTATCGACCGATTCGGCAAACTCTTTTTTACACAAAATCAAACCGCCGCGGGGACCGCGTAATGTCTTATGCGTTGTTGTTGTCACCACATCCGCATAAGTAACCGGATTATATTCTCCGGTCAGAACACCTCCCGCAACAAGACCCGCAAAGTGAGCCATATCAACCATGAAAACAGCTCCCGCTTTTTCGGCAATTTCTTTCATACGTTTGAAATTAATCAGACGGGGATAAGCCGAATATCCGGCCAAAAGAATCAGCGGTTTGATTTCCATCGCCTGTTTTTCGATAGCATCGTAATCGAGCAGTCCGGTTTCTTTATCAACCGTATAAGAATACGATTCGAACATCTGAGCCGAAACATTGGACCGGTATCCGTGCGTCAAATGTCCTCCGGAATAATAATCCAACCCCATAAGGCGCTGATTGCCGCATTTTTCACGTATTTTATTAAAATCAGCCTGTGTCAGTTTGGAAGGATTCATTTCGCCGAATTCTTCCAGCATCGGCATTTGAATTTTTTCGTTTAGAATAGCCCAATATGCACAAAGGTTGGCATCCGCACCGCTGTGAGGCTGAACATAGGCATGCTCGGCTCCGAAAAGCTTACAGGCCTGCTCTGCGGCATAAGCTTCGATATCGTCAACGTTATCGCATCCCGCATAAAATCGGTGATACGGAATTCCCTCGGAATATTTATCGGTCAGAAGATTTCCCATCGCCAGTTGGGTTGAAAGCGACGAAAAATTCTCGCTGGCAATCAGTTTCAGATAGGATCTTTGCGATTCCAGTTCTTTTACGATTGACGAAGCTACATTGGGAGCCACTTCGGCCACCTTTTCCAAAGATGCCCAGTAAGCAATCATTCCTTCGGATACATTTTCGGCACCTTTTTCTTTAATGTAATCCAAAACCGACATATTCACTCTCCTCCTGCAAAAAAAGAAAAGAAGAGGCCGGAGCCTCTTGATTATCAGCACCCGTTACCGGGAGAACATAGGAGGATATAAAAATAATTTTTCATAAGCACCTCCGTATACTATGCTTTAACATAAAAAAAGGTTGATGACAAGAGCTTACAGGGAATTTAACAAAAATCTTTTTTACCTTCGTCGGAAATCGAATCCAAAGCTTTTTTGTCGAATACATATCCGGCTTTATAAATATTCGTAATAAAAGGATATGAGTCGTATTGAGCCAGCTTAAGTCTGATTCTTTTTATATGCACTCCGACTGTCGAAATATCTCCGAAAACTTCCCCCCACACCTGTGAATATATGTACTTGGAACTGAGCTGTTTGCCTGCATTTTTCAGAAGCACCTGCAAAACATCGAATTCTTTGTCTGCCATCCGAATTTTCTGCTGATGATATTCCAAATAACGGCCCTTTTCATGAAAGACAAAACCGTGAAAAAAAATCTGTCCTTCTTCGATATCACTCCGGTAATGCGAAATACGCCTGAAAAGAGCTTTTATCCATTCAAGAAAAAGTGACGGCGAAATTTTCCAAGGCAAAAGTGTATCGGCTCCCGCCCGCAATGCTTCTGCCGCCCCGTTTTCGTCCAAATCGGAAATCAGCAGCGCAATCTGTACTGTCGATATTTTTCTGATTGTTGCCACAAACTGGGCAGTATTGACCGTATCCGCTTCATTTTGAAGCAAAATCAATGACGGAGGATCATTTCTGACAGAATTCAATACGTCTCCCGGATTGGAAAAGCAGCGAACCGAAAATCCGGCTCCCCATAAACATTTAAACAGCTGCTGCCTATTTTCCGAATCGGGGGCAACAAACAGAACAGAATTATGCATAGCCGCTCCTACAAAATCATTTCCGCATCGGAGACAAACATTTTTAATCCTTCCCCGGGAAAATTGGATTTCAGAATGCGAAAAGAATCACGCAAAGATGCCAGGCGGTCATCTTCGCAGTAAATGACAAGAATGAAATTTTCCTGCGGCCAGACGGCATCCCCCCATTTCTCCCCTTCCGTTCCGACACCGTGAACATTTTCGATTTTGGTGTATGCGGTAATCTGCAGATCTGAAAAAATGTCTTCAAAATCTTCGTAAATCGAATTATTGCAGATAATTTCAATTCGCTTCATTGTTCAGCTCCTTTCTTTTCATCATGGCCAGCTTCCGGTTAGCCAACTCGCGTTCGCGTTTGGCTCTGACCCGCTCCTGCTTTTTCTCATATCGTGATTTATTAAAGATATAATACAGACAGGGAACAAGAAACAGAGTCATAACCGTATTTGTTGTCATTCCGCCCAAAATCGTCAATCCGATAGGCTGAATCAGAGTCGAACCTTCTCCTTCCATGACCGCCAAAGGCAGCATTCCCAAAACGGTTGTCAGAGCACTCATCAAAACCGGTCTCAAACGGTTTCCGCCCGCTTCGACACAGGCTTCATACATAGGCATTCCTCTGCTGACAAGAAGATTGGTATAATCGACCAGAACAATTCCGGCATTGACCACCATTCCGATCAGCATAACGACTCCGATCAGGGAAAAAGTTGTAATCGATTCACCGGAAATAAGGTAAACCGCCACAACACCGATAACCATGGTGAACATCGTAATAAAAATAATGAACGGATTCAGGAAATCTTCGAACTGACTGGCCATAACGCCGAATACCAGAGCAAGAGCAATAATCATAATTGCCAGCAGCTTGCTTCCGATATTCTGCAAATCCTCGTAGTCTCCTTCGAAAGAAATAATCACGTCATCATCGGCAATCAGATAACGGTCGAGAACCGCATTAATCTCTGCCGTAATTTCGGAAAGAGATGTATTGTCCGACATATCGGCCTGCACATGAATAACCCGTATCTGATTCTCTCTGGTAATCGTCACCGGTCCTTCCGTGACTTTGACTGTCGCAAAACTGGATACCGGAATTTTCCGCCCCATATTGTTACTGACGGTAATCGTTTCCAAATCGACAAGATTGGCCCGATCCTCTTCTCTGAACATCAGATGAATTTCAAATTCATCTCCTCCCGGCCGGTAATAACCGCACTGAATCCCGTCAACAGCCGCCAGTACTTCCTTACCGGCACTGCTCATATCGACACCGAGCGAATAAGCTTTCTGACGGTTGATAACCAGTTCGGCCTGCGGAAGACCGTCTTTCATATCGATATCCGGTTCCAATGCATCGGGCACATGCTCCTTCAGCAGATCGATGATTTCCAGACCGATTTTTTTCCCTTTGTCGAGATCATCGGTTTTGATAACAATATCGATATCATGCGATGCGCCTCCCATCGAACGTGTCGTAAACGTAAAAACCGCATCCGGAAATTTATAGAAATGGGGACGCATAATTTCTTTAATATCATCGGTGGTTGTTGTTCTTTTATCATATTCGGGAAGTGTAAACTGAATCGTTCCGATATTGGAATCGGCCGCCGACAAACCGTTACTGGAACCGGCTGTATAGATAATGTTTTTTGTTCCCGTAATTTCTTTTTCGACAATCAGACGCAAAGCCTCCAGGTTTTCCATCGTGGTCTCGACACGTGTTCCTTCCGGCAGCGTCATTTCCAATGTAATGGAGTCATCGGAGCTCGGGGGCATAAAATCGAAACCGAGATACGGAATCACCATCACGGATGCCATGAAAAGAAGAAAGGTAATTCCGACCACCACCCATCGGTGATCGAGACAACGCCGTAACAGATTCCGATATCCGGAATCCATTTTATCAAGACCGGCCGCAAACCAGTTATCAACCTTGGCAAGCCACTGCGTTTTAATCGGCTTTTGGGAACGGGGCGTCAGCTGTAAATAGGCACTGCTGAGAACGGGAACCAGGGTAATCGAAACAAAAAGCGATGACATAAGCGCTATAATAATCGTAAAGGCCAAATCGCCCGTCAGAATTCCCAAAAATTCCAAATCATCCCGAAACATCAGAACCGGAAGGAAGACGCAGACCGTTGTCAGTGTCGAACCGGTAATCGCCGCAACCATTTCCGTTGTTCCGAGAATTGCCGCCGTTTTATGTTTCGCGCCCTTTTCTCTGTAAGAAAAAATATTTTCCAGAACAACAATCGACGAGTCGACAATCATTCCCAATCCGAGAACGAGACCGGCCATTGTCAGCATATTCAGCGTCAGTCCGGCAAAATACATACATGTCAGGGTAATTAAAAGCGAAACAGGTATCGACAGACCGATAATCAGAGTACTCTTAATAACCCTCAAAAAGACAAACAGAACGATCATGGCCAGTGCCATACCCGAAAACAAATTCGAAATAACCTGATCGATTGACGACCTGATCATTGTGGTTGTATCGTACAGAACGCCCAATCTGACTCCGGCCGGAAGATCCCGATTGATCTGCTCCACACGTGCCAAAACGGCATCGGCAACCGCCACACTGTTTCCCCCGCTCTGTTTCCGGACGGCAATATACATCGAACGCTGTCCGTCGATCGAAACAATTTGCGATACATCTTCCTGTCCGAGTTTGACTTCGGCCATATCGGAGAGACGCACCATATTTCCTGTGGATGTAACGGAGACAACCGTCTCGGAAATTTCTTCGAGAGAAGAATACTGACCGCCTGTTTTCACCAGGTACTGTTTTTTCCCGTCATCGATTTCACCGCCGGAAGTATCCAGGTTTTGGGAATAGATTTTATTGAAAAGCCCGTTCGAATTACCGGTTAATGTCAGACCGAATGCGTCCAGACGATTCTGATCGACCTCGATACGGACAATCGGCTCCGTCAAACCGGAAATATTGGCCATCGAAACGCCGGGAATCTGCTCCAGACGGGGAACAACAACATTGTCGGCCAGCTGATACATATCAATCTCATTCTTATTTCCTGTCAGCGACAGATACAGAATCGGGCGCATGGAAGGATCGTATTTAAGCAGCTGAGGACTGTCTGCCTCATCCGGTAAAAACGAAGAAACAAATTCGATTTTGTCACGCGCATCAGCCGCCGCTTCGGTTAAATCCTCACCCCATTTAAATTCCAAAGTAATCATACTCTGATCTTTTTCGGATGTGGATGTTATTTTTTCGACATTGGTGACATTCGATAAATTTTCTTCGAGAATCTGTGTAACATTCTGTTCGACCTGTTCGGGGCCGGCTCCGTCATATTGGGTAAAGACAACCAAAATAGGCGGATCGATTTCGGGAAACAGGTCGATATCCAAATCGGACGAAACATAAGCGCCGATACCCAGAATCAGCAAAAAAACAACAAGAACCGTTACCGGTTTATTGACCACCGTTTTCGCAATCATAATGCCTGCCCCGCATTTTCTCCGTCCTGATCCTTTTCGTCAGTCGGCTGTTCGGTACTGTCGGCGGCATTGACGATTCTGACCAAAGAATCATCATCCAGCTGGGTCTGACCTTCAATAACAACCTCGTCATCGACATTCAGACCGCTGACAATTTCCACATAGCCGTCGATTCTGATACCTTCTTCCACAATCCGACGTTCGACTTTTTTCTGCATAATTTTAGCCGGAACACCGGGTGTCTTCGATTCACTGATATAATCGGGATTATCGATTTCGACTTCCTCATCGGAAACGACAAAAACAAAATTTTCATTAAACCGGGTAACAACCGTATCAACGGGAAGTGTGATAACATTGTTTTTATAATCCGTAAACAGCTTTACGGTTCCGAACATTCCCGGTTTAAAACCCTTTATTGAAGACGTAAATTCAAGCCAGATATCCATCGTGCGGCTTTCCGTATCCAATACCGGACTGATTTCGGCAATACGGGCGACAAACACCTTTCCGGGGAAGGCTTCCAGAAGGATTTCCGCTTTCTGATTCATAAAAATTTTGGTTACATACCGCTCCGGAGTACTGGTGAGAACGCGCAGCTGCGTCAAATCGCCGATCCGGTAAATCGGTGTCGCGCTGTTGATTGTTGTGCCGATTTGTCCGTTTCGAAAAGTAATATAACCGGAAATCGGTGCCACAACCGGACTCAGATTATAAACCGTACCCGGAGTCGACGGATCGACATAAGCGATAATCTGATTGCGGCGGACATAATCTCCGACATCGACCAGCAGCTGACGAATGCGTCCGTATGAAACATCGGCGTAAGCATCAACATTGACTTTGGTGATAATCTCTCCGGAAAGCTTAATATAATCCTGAATTTCACCTGTCACGGCGGGAGCCGTTTTCACCGCAAAAATCTGGACGCCGGAGGCCGCATTGGTGTCGTTTTTTTTACATTCGGCAAAAACGAAAAGGACAGCTGCAAAAATAACCGAAACCGACAAATACTTCTTCATTCTTCAATCTCCTTAACCGTATTATTGTTATTATTGATTTCACGCAAACTGCGGTTCAATGCATATTCCAAATCGGCCAGGGCTTTGGCCAAAGTCACTTTTCCGCTGACCAGATTCAGTTTGGCCTGGTTCAGCTGATTTTCGACATTTTCAAAATCCAAAATCTCGACGGTTCCCAACCGGTACCCGTCGGAATAACGATTGTAAACCGTTTGCGCGAGATTGACAGAAGATTGGTAAACCTCCAGCTGCTCTCTCGCATTTTCGATACTCATGACAATCGATTTTATTTCCAAATCGGCAAACCGGATTGCGTTTTCCAAAGAGACCTGCATACTGTCGATGGAATCCTGAATCTCGGCCGCCTTTGTATAAGTCGACGTCCCCGGAATCAAAGTATCGATCGGAATCGACAAACCGAACGTAATGCTGCCGGAATCGA
The DNA here is from genome assembly GCA_034120015.1 of Spirochaetia bacterium. Taxonomy (GTDB): domain Bacteria; phylum Spirochaetota; class Spirochaetia; order JAFGXN01; family JAFGXN01; genus CALXOJ01. Next base: position 101,127 of record JAXEIF010000007.1, read on the forward strand.
GCCAGTCTTTATACTGTGCATTTTTTTCGGAATCGGACACATCGGAACCGAAAATACCGATTCGGGGAAGATATCCGGCCGAGACGGAAACAGTCGGCGACATAGCCGCTGCCATCGTTGATTTTTTGGAAGATTTTAAAAGATCGATATTGGCACGAATGGATTGAATATCATAGCGGTCATTCAGATATTCATTCGCTAATTGAGCGGCATCCAATTCGATTTGCAGATTGTCCGCATCGTCCAGAACCCGGCTGTCCAAAGCAACCGTATCTTCGAGATTCAGCCCCAAATTAATCTTAAACTGCATAACCGCGGTATCGTAGTTGTTTTGTGCCTGAAGTAACTGAGGCCGGACATTTTCCATCGAAACCTGCGCCTGAAGCAAATCGACATCGGGAACCAGACCGCTGTTGTAATTCCGCTGAGCCTGAAGATACCGTTTTTCGGCCAACTGCAGACTTTCGCGTAAAAGCTGAACGTTTTCCTCGAGGTAGACCAAATCAAAATAAGCCTGTTTGATGCTTTTGGACAGCGAAGATCTGGCATCTTCGTAAGAAATCAAACCGGCAGTATAATCATTCCTGACCGTTTCGATTGCTGTAAAAAAAGCACCGTTTAACGCGAATGTTCCGTTAAGCTGAAACGTGGCACTCCAATCCGGGTAAACAGACGACGGTATCGGTGAGGTTCCTCCCGTGCTGCTTCCGGATGAAAACATTTTTTTATAGGTCTCGCCCGGATTCAGATTCGATCGGCTGACGGAAACACCTGCGGATAAAGACGGCATTAACTGATTATAAACCTGTTTTTTGTTTCTCAGCTTTGTCTGCAAAGAAATCTCCGAGGTCTTCAGCTCCAGGTTATTTTTCAACGCAATTTCGACTGCTTCTTCCAATGATAAATCGTAGTTTTCGGCAAAAACCGCTGTCGAAAAAAGAAGCAAAACAGAGATAAGTGCAATTCTGTTTTTCATTTTCACTCCTTTATTTTATATTATCTGTTAACTAAGTTAACAATTAATTTTTTATTAAGAACAATTTCCCGCTGTAAAAGTTACACTTCATTTTGTATTTAATTCTGCGGAAAAAAAATCATAGAACAGGTTCAGTAACTGAGTAAATTCAACCACTTTTTCCATTCCTATGGAATCCGCAAACCGTGAAAAAAAATTATAATGATAATCTTTCGCCTCGGTCAAAGTTTTTTCTCCTTTATCCGTAAGATAAAGCGCCACTTTACGGGCATCGGAATCTTCCGTTTCCCGACGTAAAAACCCATGCCTTTCCAGAAACTGGATTGTCGGTGTCACAGCCGCCCGTGAAATCAGCAATACGGAAGAGAGATCGGAAGCAAAAACTTTCCCGTTTTTACTCCGTAATTCGCCTATCAGAAAAATCAATGCCACTTCGGAATGTTTAAGACCGTTGATTTTCCCGTTAATATGACGGGGAAAACCTTTCATTTTCTCGAGTGATTTCAGGAATTCGATTAAAACATCTCTGGATACATGTTCATCCATAAACTGTGTGCCTTCAAAAAATGTTAACTTACTTTACAATCAGTATAGTCATAATAACGTAAATCGGTCAATAAATTCAAAAGAAATTTTTTCAAAAAATTAAAATCAGATTTCCGAGGAAAAACGAATTGATTTTTTCACGGCAAGCATATATAGTGTTTCAAGCTTTAAATGCAAACAATAATACACTATAAAAAGCGCATGGGAGGAAATTATGAGAACATTTAAACTGGATGATAAATTTATTGCGGCATACAGAGATAAGACTGTCGCCTGGGGGCCTCTCGGCGAATTTGTTTATCTGAGAACTTACTCCAGACGAATCGAAGAAGAAAACAGAAACGAAAAATGGTACGAAACGGTCCGCCGTGTAGTGGAAGGTGTATTCAGCATTCAGCAGGATCACTGCGGAAAACTGAAATTACCGTGGAAACCCCACAAAGCACAAAAATCGGCACAAATCATGTATGATAAAATCTTTAATTTCAAATTTCTTCCTCCAGGACGCGGACTGTGGATGATGGGAACCGATTTTATTATCGAAAAAGGATCGGCAGCCCTCAACAACTGCGGATTTGTGAGTACCGTCGATATCGAAACACGGGGATCCCTTGCTTTTACCTGGACAATGGATGCGCTGATGCTCGGTGTCGGTATCGGGTTTGATACGAAAGGTGCCGGCAAATGCACCATTCGGGAACCGAGAGCCGCCGACGGACTGTCGTTTACCGTTCCGGATACACGCGAAGGATGGGTGGAGGCTCTTCGCCTGACTCTGGACGCCTATTTTCTCGGACAGAAAATGCCGGAATTCGATTTTTCGCAAATTCGTCCGTACGGAGCTCCGATTCGGGGATTCGGAGGGGTGGCTTCGGGGCCCGATCCGCTGATCCGCCTGATTGCTTCCGTAAAAAAACTTCTTGATTCGAGAATCAGTCATGAACTGACATCTACCGATATTGTCGACTTAATGAATATGATCGGCGTCTGTGTTGTTGCGGGAAATGTCAGAAGATCGGCGGAAATTGCCATCGGGCCTCATGACGACCAGGATTATGTCACCATGAAAGATTACACACTGTATCCGGAAGAAATGAAAACCCACCGCTGGGCCAGCAACAACTCCGTTTTTGCCGAAATCGGAAAAACCGATTACGAAAAAATAGCCCAATCCATTGCCCTGAACGGAGAACCCGGAATCGTATGGCTTTCAAACATCCGAAAATACGGACGGCTGAAAGACACAACCTACAATGCCGATAAACTGGCAATGGGAGTCAATCCGTGTGGCGAACAGACACTGGAATCGATGGAGCTCTGCTGTCTCGTCGAGACCTTTCCTTCTCTCCACAAGGATTACGAAGAGTACAGAGAAACGCTCAAGTCGGCTTATTTATATGCCAAATCGGTCACTCTGTTGCCGACCCACTGGGAAGAAACCAACGCCATTCTGATGAAAAACAGACGAATCGGAACCAGTCAGTCGGGCATCATCGATGCTTTCGTCCGCCACGGACGCCGGGAAATGCTTCAGTGGTGCGACAAAGGATACACTTACCTGAGAGAACTGGACGACATTTATTCGGACTGGCTCTGTATTCCTAAGTCGATTAAAATTACCAGCGTCAAACCCTCGGGAAGTGTCAGTCTGCTGCCCGGTGTTTCTCCCGGTATTCACTACCCCCATTCGGAATATTACATCAGACGGGTTCGTATTGCCAGCAACTCGCCTCTTGTCGAAGCACTGCGCAAAGCCGGATATAAAATCGAATACTCGATTTACGGATCCTCCGAAGAGGAAAAGAAAAAAACATCCGTTATCGAATTCCCGGTACACGAAAAGTTCTTCGACCGCAAAAAAGCCGATGTTTCGATTTGGGAACAGGTGAAAAACTGCGTCGACTACCAGTACTACTGGGCCGACAATAATGTTTCGATTACAGTAACATTCAGGGAAAACGAAAAGAAAGATATAGCCCGCGTTCTCTCCGCGTTCGAAGAAAGTCTGAAAGCCATCAGCATGCTGCCACTGACGGAAAACGGCTATCAGCAAATGCCGTACGAAGAAATTACGAAAGAAATCTACGAAGAAAGAATCAAAAATCTGAAACCGGTCGATTTTTCGTTTGTTACGACAACACCCGAAGGCGAGAAATTCTGTGACGGCGAAAGCTGTTCACTGTAGCACATAAAGAAACCTTCATTCCGAAACACGATGTTCCATCGTGTTTCGGTTATCGTCGGTAGGAAATATCTCTTTTTTCAATCTGATAAACTTCAATACGTTTACTGTTTTCACTGAACCGGTATGTCACTTTCCGAATCCAGTTGCCTTTCGCATCGTATGACAGCCGGATAATGGATGAGAGCCGATTTCCGCTGTCGCTGAGCAGTTCTGCCGTACAAATACCGTTTTCGTAATGATATACTTTACGACTCAGACGGATACCGTCGACCATCCGAATTTCTTCGGCAATTTTTCCGTCGTCCGTATAAGAAGTCATTATTTTTTCCGTCTTTCCGGAATCAATGATTTCGCGTACCGATTCCCGACCGTCCGCATCGTATTCATACTTTTCCGACAGCTTTTTTATTTCTTTTCCGGCATATATGACTGTATTACGAACCGACACAGCGCCGTTACCGTTATATGTCAAAGTCTCGACAGAACGCTCCTTTCCCGTTGAAGCCTTACGTGTCACTTTTTTTACCGGATTTTTCTCTGTATCATAGATATATTCAACCGTATCGGAAACTTTTGAAGACTTCTGCGGATAAGTAATCTCTTCCCTGACGATTTTTCCGTTCTCTCCGTAACGGAAAACTTTTCTGAACATTTCACGGGCATCGCGTCCGTAAATAGCAAACATCAGTCTCTGACCGGTACGGCTATACGAAAAAATGTTTTCTACAGTCACTTCGTCACTCGACAAATCCTTAAACCGGATAAAAGAACAAAAACCGTTTTCATTAAACTTAAGGTATTCTTCCGAGTAATAAAGCGTATCCGAAAAATTTTCCAGGTCCTTACCCGGTTTTCCGGTCTGATGAGTCAGCGATTCCACTTTTCCTCTTAATCCGAAGTTCGTCCAATCGTTGCTGTAAACGTCGGTAACTTCGTACTCCGACGCTTCCGCAAACAGTACGCAAATAAACAAAAATAATCCCAAAAAACTTTTTCGCATTCCGGCTCCTTGTCTTTTTATACAATAATTCTATGAAATCGTAAACTGCTTCCCTGTTTTTTTCTTTTCCGCCGAATAGCGGAACAAAGGATATTTCATGCGATGAAGAGAAAGGCAGACCGAAAAGAAAGCGTCTGAATTCGGTCGGATTCAAAACTCTCGCCAGAAACCGGTAACGGGAAAAGAAACATCCGGTAAAAAAATAAGAAACAACCGCTTTATTACACACATCACACCCGGAACAGCTTTCGCAACGATGATTCAGCCGTTCGGTTAAAAATTCGCGACGACACGAGCGGCCTTCCGCATATTCCAAAACAGAACGGTAACGCTGCCTCAAAAGCGGATGTGAAATTCTTTTTTCTTTATTCCGATCCTCCCGGGAATAAAGCAGATAAGCACGGGCCGGCAAACGATCCCGGCCGCCTCTTCCCGATTCCTGCAAATAAGCCTCGATTGTCGGAGGCGGATCAAAATGAATCACCGTCCGGATATTCTGCTTATCAACCCCCAATCCGTACGCACAGGTTGCCGTCAAAATACCGTCATTCGAATCGAAAAACCATTTCTCGCAATCCTTTTTTTCCTCTTTTGTCAACCCGGCATGATAAAAGGCTACCTGCGTATCGGGAAGAGATTCACGCAAAAAAACAGCCAAGTCCCTTACCCGTTTTCTGCTGGACGCAAACACAATCAGCGGTTTTTCCGCCTGCCGGATTAATTCAAGCAATGCCGCACGCTTACAGTCTGTTCTGATTACCGAATAATGAATATTAACGCGATCCGGATCACCGTAGATCAAATTAACCTGAGAATCCCCGAAAATTAACGGTTTCATATCAGCCATGATTTCTTCGGACGCGGTTGCCGTAAATGCTGTTAAAATATCATACGACAGTTTCTCCAAAACCGGACGCAACTGCAAATAAGCGGAACGAAAAGTCTTTCCCCATTCGGAAACCGTATGCGCCTCATCAACAACAACATGAGCAAATCGAATTTCGGAAAGAGCGTCGGAGACGGACGGTAACCGCAGCGTTTCGGGATTCGATATCAGATAGCGTATTTTTCCGTGTTTCAGCCCCGAAAAAACAGATTTCCGTTCTTCTTCAGTCTGTCCTCCGCGTAAAACAGCACATGTCAAACCGGTGTCAAGAATCCGGCGTTCCTGATCACTCATCAGTGAAAGAAGAGGAAAAATCATCAGAACAGGTTCGGAAATCATGACCGCAGGAAGCATAAAGCAGAGACTTTTCCCCGCACCGGTCGGTAAAATGACAATCTGATTTCGAATCACCTCCGACTTTCCTTCTTCTCCGTAAAATCCGCCGGCGCAAAGAACATTATGAATCACCAGTCTCTGATACGGATAGACGTAACGGATCCGAAAAAAGCGAAGAGCCGCCTCGTTGATCTCGTCTCGAAATTCACTTTCTTTTGGGTATTCCATATAAAATATTAATGTGTAATTTTGTTTTTTTCTCTTTCACCATTAACGTTTTTTTGATAAAATCAGCAATATGAGCAGAGATAACAACAAAAAAAGAGTGGTGATTTTCGGAGCCAGCGGCAGTATGGGACTGGCCTGCCTGCACCATATCAGCCGGGATACAATTCATCTGATACTTCTTTTGAGACCCTCCCGTAAAAACTTTAAACTGGCCAGACAGATGGGAATCAGACATCCATCGGCAAAAAACACATTCGATTCCGCCGAAAATCTCGAAATCCGCTGGGGATCGATTACCGATTACCGATGCGTCAAAGAGTGCGTGGAAAAAGGTGATCTGATTTTTAATATGGCAGCGATTATTCCTCCGCGTATATTCAAAAGTTTTCGGAAAATGGACGAAACCAATCTCGGCGGTGTTCTGAACATCATTCGTGCTATCAGAGAAACCGGCGGCAGCGAGACCAAACGCTTCATCAACACCTCCAGTGTGGCAGTCTACGGCGACCGGCTACCCCCTTACCATATCATCAAAGTCGGAGATCCGGCTTATCCGAGTCCGCTTGATTTTTACGGTCTGACAAAAATGAAAGCCGAACGCGCACTGATTGAATCGGGCCTTAAATACTGGGCAATCATCCGACAAACTTTCATCGCGCTTCCCGATGTCTTTACCCTTTTGGCGCCTCTGATGTTTCACCAGCCTCTGAACCAGCTGATTGAAGGAACATATAAAGATGACGCCGGTATCGGTGCCGCACGACTGATTGACGCCCCCGATTCATTTTACCGGCAAATATATAATTTCGGAAACGGTCCGAAATTTCGTGTCAGCTATATCGAATTTCTGGAACGAATGTTCGGACTGATCGGTGTCGATTTGACAAAAGCGATGAACAGAAGATGGTTTACACAGCGCAATTTTCATTGCGGCTATTTTGCCGACTGGGAAATCCTGAATCGGTACACGAATCACGCGCAAACCTCTTTCGATGACTATATCCGCATAGTTGACAAACGGATTCCTCCTGTCTACCGGTTGGCCAAATTTGTTCCGCCGGTTTTTATGAGAATGTTTCTCCGTTTTTACGCGGAACCGATGAAATGGATTTGCAAAAAGAAAAAATTTCCGTATCACCATGCGGCTTATTATTTTGAAAATGCGAAAGAATGGAAAGATCTTCCCGACTGGTCTCAACCGATTGAAAAACCTGCTTTTGAAGAAGGAAAAAAAGTGGATACGGGTTTTCAAATCAGATTCGATAAGAATTACACACTTGAAGATCTGAAGAAAGCGGCCGAATACCGCGGAGGCCGTCTTGTCTCCGAATCCTTTAACGGCATGCATGTCATGCACTCCTGGTATTGCGGACACTGCGGACAAACATTCCGGGCCACGCCGATGCTGATTCTTCACGGAGGACAATGGTGCCCCTGTACCGTTCCCGGGAACTGGACATATAAACAGCAGGCAGAACGGGATAAAGTTATTGCGCAACTTTATTACGCACAACACGGAAAAACGGAACCGCAACCGGTTTACGAACGGGAAAAAAGTTTAAAAGAATGGGGATTCCCGGTGCACGAAGAAATCACGGTCACCGGCGACAAAAAATAAGGAAATTAAAGAAGAAAGCAAAACGAAAAGCCGCCCGAACATACGTTCAACCCTCCGAACAAACGTTCGAACGGCTGATTTCAACCTTTTTCAGACATTAAATTTAAAGAAAACAATATCTCCGTCCCGAACGATATATTCCCGGCCCTCTGTACGAAGTTTGCCGGCCTGTCTGACAGCAGCCTCACTTCCGTATTGAAACAAATCATCGCAGGTGTAAATATCGGCCTTGATAAATCCCCGTTCAAAGTCGGAATGAATCACTCCGGCGGCCTGCGGCGCTTTGTACCCCTCTTTAAACGTCCATGCCCTTACTTCTTTCGGACCGGCCGTAAAAAACGTCCGTAACCCCAATAACGCATAACTCTTTTGAATCAGACGGTCCAATCCTGATTCCGTCAATCCGGCAGCATCCAAAAATTCAGCACGTTCCTCGGGGGTATCGAGTGCCGCAATTTCCGATTCCAATTTCCCGCAAATAACGACATAATCGGCATTTTCGGCTGCCGCGATTTCAGCTGTCTTCTTTACGTAATCATTTTCGGAAGAAAGTCCCGCCTCATCAACATTGCAGACGTAGAGAACTTTTTTCGCTGTTATCAGATGCAGATCACGAATCAAATCAACCTCGTCTTCGGTTAAAGGAACCGACCGGACAGGGGCTCCGTTTTCCAGTGCCGGTCTCAGCTTTTCAAGTACAGCCTGCTGTGCCTCGGCAATCTTTCCGGCCTCCGTTCCTTTTGCTTTCGCCACACGGATATTTTTTTCGTATCTTTTTTCGACCGTATCCAAATCAGCCAATGCCAGTTCAAGATTGATTATTTCAATATCGTTTCGGGGATCGATTTTATTTTCGACATGAATAATGTCATTGTTATCAAAACAACGGACAACATGAAGAATCACTCCCGTTTCCCGAATATTGGCCAGAAATTTATTCCCCAACCCTTCTCCCCGCGACGCACCTCTCACCAAACCGGCAATATCAACAAATTCGCAGACAGCAGGAACAACTTTTTCGGTCGGAATTCTTTTTGTAATTTCTTCCAACCTGCGATCGGGAACATTGACAATGCCCACATTCGGATCGATCGTACAAAACGGATAATTGGCCGCTTCCGCAGGTGCGCTTGTCAGGGCCTGAAACAGCGTTGATTTTCCGACATTAGGCAGACCGACGATTCCGCAATTTAAACTCATTTTGATTTCCTCTGTATTCCCTTTTACTGATAGATTCTTTCTTCGATTCGGCTTCGATTCGGGTGTCCGGGATTAATCTCCAAAACTCTGCGATAGCAGTTTGCAGCTTCTTCCGTACGCCCTGTTTTGAAATAGAGATTGCCCAAATCGTTGTAAGCCTCGGCATTTCGCGGCTCCTGCTCCGTCACCCGACGGAGCAGTTCTTCGGCTTCGGATGTTTTTCCGGTTTCCATGTAAGACAAAGCAAGCTGATAGCATACAGTCATGTCATCGGGTTTCAGTGCCTGAGCCCGACCGTAAGCCGAGACGGCATCGGCTGCCTTTTTCTGATGATAGTAGACATTTCCCAGATTATTCCATGCTTCAAAATTGGAGGCATTAATCGAAACCGCTTTTTTCAATACCGATTCAGCCTCGCTGTAACGTCCCAGACGATCATAAAGAGCTCCCGAATTAATCAGAGCATCTTCATATCCGGGATCGGCCTCCAATGCTTTTTTGTACATGTCAACAGCATCATCTTCCTTTCCCGATTTTTCCGAAACCTGAGCCAGTGTAAACAGATAAACAGGATTTCCGGGATCGGCTTCTACCGCGGATCGTGCATAAGGCATAGCTTCGTCGGCTTTTCCCTGTTCGACAAAAACACGTGCCAGATTATGCTGCGTTTTCGGACTGTTATCGGCCGAGAGACTGTTTTGAAACCATCTTTCGGCGTCACTGTAATTTTCCTCATTAAAATAAAGCAGACCGGCTTTTGCCGCCACATCCGCTTTCTGGCGCGGAATCGAAAGATAGCGGTATCCGTTTTTATAAGATTCGATTGCCTGCGCTGTTTTACCCTGTTTTTCCTGTGCCGTACCCAATGCGGAATAAGCCGCCCCGTTTTGCGAATCGACGGCAATAGCCTTTGTCAAAATTGTTTCGGCACGATCTGCCTGTCCCGCATTCAGATAGGCAATTCCGGCGTTATATCCGGCCTTTCCCAATCGGGGATCGGCATCCAAAGCCGCGGAAAAAGTATCACCTGCTTTTTCGAATTTCTTTTGCCGGTAATATAAAATTCCGAGACTCATTAAATACTGTGCATTATCGGGAGCAATGCTGAGCGACATTTCATATGATCGGATAGCGGGATCAATCTTTCCTTCATAATCATAAATTTCTCCCTGAATCCCGTATGCATGTGCATCTTCTTTATTTAAGGTGACAGCCTTTTGAGTTTTTCCGATTGCCGTCTGCCGGTTAAGATCATTTTTTCTGTCCTTTTCCCAATAAGCACGGGCTCCCAACGTATACGCCTCCGCCAAATCGGGATTCATAGCGGATACCTCATCAAACGTATCCGCTGCCTGTGCATACTGACGGGCTTCCAGCTGCTTTCGTCCTTCCGCCATCAGCAAAGCAACCTTTTCCGCTTTGGCCTTCTCATCCTGCTGGCGTTTCAGTTCGGCCTGCCGTGCCGCTTCGGCTTCCGCCTCCGCTTTGGCCTTTTCTTCCTGCTGCCGCTTCAGTTCGGAATTCCTTTTTTCGGCGGCGGCTTCGTTCATCGCCGTCTGATCAGACAAACCGATGCGGCGGACCCATTCATCCCGTGCCTGCAAAACCGCCTCCCGATTTCTCTCGGCTTTTTCTTCATCGGTCAGATTGTAAATCTCCGATTGGGCCCGGGATTTTTCGCGGTCGGAAATTGCATCCAACTGATAACGAAGCATCTGTTCGCGCCAGGAAGCACTTCTCTGAGCGGCATTCCGTTTTTCCCTATTTTGTTCTTCCCGTTTGCGGGCTGCAGCGGCTGCCTCCTGTCGGCGTTTTTCTTCCGCTCTGCGCGCCGCTTCGGCTTCCGCCTCCGCTCTGGCTTTCTCTTCCTGCAGGCGTTTCAGTTCGGCCTGACGGGCCGCTTCTTCGGCTGCCAATTTCTCGGCTTCAACCCTGCGCGCTTCCTCCTCCTCACGCAACCGGGATTCGCGTGCTGCCTTCTCCAGATCGGAAAGAATTTCCTCATCGGAAGAACGGGAATATCTCTCTTCGGATAAAACCGTTTCTTTTTCCGAATCGATTCTGTCTTCGGCACTTCGGCCGAGCGTCATCGTTAAAATCAAAATCAAAAGAATCACAACCGCCGCACCGATGCCGATTCCGATACTCTTCAATAAAGTTTTCCTGTCAAATTCTCTTCTCATTTTCATTACTCCACAATATCTAAATTAAACAGATAATCTTCCAATCCCGTATTGTCAACCTGAAGATTGCGGGAACGATCCGAATCGGACAATTCTCCGGCTGCCTGATCTCTCATCTCAGCCAGACGGCGTTCCTGCTCCCGTCGACGCTCTTCGGCCAGCCGCACCTGTTCTGCCTGCAACCGCTCCTCCTCGGTCAATAAAGCAATCATTCTCTCAATACCGATTTTCTGCGGATGCGCGGGATTCAGCTGTAAAACCTGACGGTAATCGTTTGCCGCTTCACTGTATTTTCCCGACTTCAGAAAGGAATTTCCTCTGTTCAGATAAGCCTGATAAAATAATCCGTCGGTTTCGATAACCTGATTGTAATAATTGATTGCCTCATCCCATTTTCCGAGCGCAAAAAGATTATTGGCCAAATTAAAGGTTATTTCTTTTTGATTTCCCAAACGGTAATATGCCTGTTTCAGTAAGTCGACGGCTTGCGCATACAGTCCCTGTTTTTCATATACAGAAGCCAAAATAAGATACCACTCGGCTTTAAAGCCGTCGGTTGCCTCGCAGCTTTTCAGAACGGAGACCGCCTCCTGATATTGTCCGTCTTTCAGCAAAGTCACCGCATCGGAAAGCGGATCTCCGAATAGTATCGAAGCCGTCGACAAAAGCATCAGTATAGACAATAAACCCCGTTTCATTCCGTCAACCTCTCGTAAACACGATAATAAGGACCGGTCAATACACCGTATCCCTCTTCGGACTCAAAGTGGTATAAATACAATTTATTGTTTGTTTCGGAACGTAAATCATTAACTCTCGGGAAATTATCGACAGTCAGGGGTTCGTCGGGAACAAATCTGAAATCGAGAAAACGGTCGGATGAATTAAAATAAAGAAATTTCTCATTCTCTCCCCGATTTACGACCGATGCCGTTTTATCGCTGATTGAAAGCTCCGGAAAAACAAATTTTGACAAATCGATACCGGGAATATTGATTTGAATCTCTTTTTCATCGCGGTCACCGGCCTGATCCGAGGCAATAACACGGTATTTTCCGCGCGGAAAAGCGCTTCCGTCAGGCATCTGAATCGAACTGCTTCCGACCCAACGACTCCCTTTCCGATCGGTTTTTTCCCAATTGAGTGCATCAAGTTTCCAAAAAAGTTCCTGCTTATCGTTTAACAGATAAATTGCTTCAAGATCATCATCGCCGTCGTCATCCTGTACAATGAGAAAAAGAGAAAGAATTTCTTCGGACTGCAGAGTCCGCAAATTTTTGAAAACTGTGATCTGAACAAATGTATCCGCAATTTCGGGAGGAGCACCTTCGCAACCTGCAAACAGAAAAAAAGATAACAACAACGGTAAAACCAAATTCTTTTTTCTCATAACGCCTTTCCTTCGGCCTCAGATTTTGCCCGAACCGGATTCGAATACTGGAGTAAGATTTTTTTATACACTTCCGGATCGCAGTTTCCGTACAGCATGTCGAATTCCGTCTCATCCTCATCGGTGTACATCGGTGAAAATCTGTCGGTATAATACATTCTGTCGTAGGACAGATAGTGAAACGGTCCCGGCACCAGATGAGAATGAATAAAACGGTCAATTTCCGCCGCAGCCGCTTCGGCATTTTTACCGAACGGCATAAAATCAATCGGCGTTCCGACATGAATATGCACCTCTCCTTTATATCCGGCCAGTCCCCGCATAATATGATCCAAATCTTCGTTTTTGGATTTACGGTAATTTCCTTCTTTTTCCTCGTAAACCAATGTTTTTGCCATCAGAATAACAGCGGGATCACGTTCGTAGGAAACCGACACCGGAACAATTTTGCAGAAATTCAAATATTCCGCCAACGAATATCCCGATTCACGCTGCGATAAATAAAACATTTTGAGCACAGCAGGATTTGTCAGATGAGAAGCATCTTTCGAACGTCCCTGACGTTGTGCAATCCAAAGACTTCTGTTTTCATCCATCAGCTTTCGGATGTATGCCGATAATTTCATATACTCTTCGTATTGAGCCCTCATATCAAGTCCGCGGTAAACGATACAACCGCGATTGCATCTTATAAGGGTTTCCACCAGTTTATTGACAAGCAGATTACTGCCGAATGCAATTTCGGTGGCAGGAAGTCCGTTTTCTATCATGCCTGCTTCGAAAAATGCGGCATCACAAACAATATCCCGATGATTGCTCATAAAAATATACCGACCGGCCGGATCGAGATTTTCAAAACCCGAACAGCGAAACGATGATACGGTACGTTTAAGAATTTCCCGAATAACCAGATCGTAAATAATTTTTTTCTGAAAATCGGCAATACCTGTTACGGATCGCAAAACTCCCGCCAGCTTTTGAGCCGCTTTACGGCGGACAAAAGACTGTATAAAAGGATGTCTGTCGGATAAAAAATATGAAGATACCGTCTCCAAAAAAATTCTGTCATCGGCCAGTTTTTTCAGAGCCGAAACCGCCTCTTCATCGGTATAAGAACGGATATCATCGAAATTAAAGACAGGTTTGGGATGCGCCTTACTGAATAAATGCATCTTCTGATCAAACTCCGGACAAAAATTTGATATACTGATGACGTTCATAAAGTTGCGGATTTGCGGATGATTCCTGAGCCATCAGACCGCAGAAATCGGATATTGTCCGAAACTCTTTTCGGGTCATCCAATCGGTAATGTCGTTGCAAAAGCGGGTCACGACTTCGGGACCGTTTTTCAGCAATACCGAACACAACTGAACGGTTCGAGCACCGGCCAAAATCATTTTAACGGTTTCGGCAAAAGTATGAATACCGGTTGTCGCCGAAAAATCGACATTCAGTTCTTTTGACATCAATGCAATCCATCGCAAACTCTGCAAATATTCATTCGAAGACGACAGAGCATCGGCTGATGTCAGTGTCATCCGTTCGATATCAAAATCGATATTATAATAACGATTGAATAAAACAAGCCCCTTAATACCGGTTTCGGAAGCTTCCTTAAGAAAATGTGCCATTCCCGTAAAATAACTTCCCAGCTTAACGGAAACAGGTATTGAAACGGTCCGGGCAATTTTGGACAAAATACGTAAATACTGTGTTTCGATATCGGATGAAGTATCCTTTGCATCGGCCGGCATGACAAAAAGATTCAGTTCCAAGGCATCGGCACCGAGATTTTCGAGTCTTTTGGCATAATCATACCAGTTACCGTTTCTCAGACAGTTGAGGCTCGCAATCACGGGAACAGTCAGTTCTTTTTTGGCCGACTCAAGCAACGTCAGGTAATCGTCCAGAATGCGGTTTTTCGTATAACCGGAAAAATATAAATCGGCATCGGCAAAACTGCCGGTGTTGAGATTGGCAGTCGAAACAGCGGTTTCCTCTTCTATCTGTTCTTCAAAAACCGACTTCAGAACAACGGCTCCGATACCGGCTGCCTCCAATTCCTTCATACGAGCGACATCCGCCGTCAGAGGCGACGATGCGGAAATCAAAGGACTGTTGAGATTCAGTCCCAAATAAGAGCATGATAACTGACTCATATCCTCCCCCTTCTTATTATGATAGAAAGAAGAAAAATAGTCAACTCTCTTTTTTCCCCGGAAACCAATAAAAAATCCCGCCGAAGCGGGATTTTCAGTAGGCTTTGCCCTGCTGGCTTTTTCGCAGTTTTTTCAGTTTTTTACGCTGAAGCTGCTTGTTTTTTCTGTTTTTGATTGTAGAGGGCTTTTCGTAGTATTCGCGTTTTTTCCATTCACGCAAAATGCCTTCTTTTTCGACAACTTTCTTAAAACGTTTGATCGCTTTCTCGACAGGTTCGTTGTCTTCAACTTTAATATAAGCCATATTCTTTAATCACCACCTTCCCTCTACCGGGCTCGAATAATTTCTTTTATCAGTTTTCAGAAAAAATGTCAACTGTTATCCGAAAAGCAAAAGACTCAATGCCATCACTATCATTCCTGCGACCAGTCCGTAAATCGAATAATGGTGTTTCCCGTACTTTTCCGCCGTGGGCAGCAGCTCGTCGATGGAAATATAAACCATAATTCCCGCAACGGCCGCAAAAACGACACCGAAAACGGTCGAAACAGCCGACAGCTGCATGGCAAAAAGGTAGAGCAGACCGAAGCCGATCAATCCTCCGACAGGTTCAGCCAATCCCGACAGCATGGAAAGACCGAAAGCCCGACGCCGGTTTTTTGTTGCATAATAGACAGGCACCGCAACGGCAATACCTTCGGGAATGTTGTGGATGGCAATCGCCGCAGCAATGGAAAAACCCAACCGCGGATCGTGGACGGCACTCATAAATGTCGCCAAACCTTCGGGAAAATTGTGAATCCCGATTGCCAGCGCCGACATCAGTCCCATCCGCAGCAGTTTCCGTTGCGCCCCGGAATCGGCCTCTTTCACCGGGTCGGAAAAATCCTTCAACTCGTGCGGATTGTCCGCTTCGGGAATCAGTGTATCAATCAGCATAATCAGAGCAATACCGGCAAAAAACGACACGACCGTCACCCAAGACGACGTTCCCGCCGAAAAACTTTCTTCGAGCGCCTCTTTCGCTTTCGGAAAGATTTCGATCATCGAGACGTAAATCATCACCCCGGCCGAAAAACCGAGCGAAACGGACAAAAACGCAGGGCGCAGCTTTCGGGAAAAGAAAACCGTCGCACCGCCGATACCGGTCGCCGCCCCAGCTATAAGTGTCAGCAAAAAGGGAATTCCGACAGAAGATATATTCATAAATCGACCTCCGATATCCTTATTTTAATCCGTATTTTTATTTTTTAAAAGAGGAACCGCACCTTTTTCAAAAAAACAGTCACCGTTTCGTTATAAATACCCGGCTTCTGCAATGATCCGCCGTCGGGAAACGAAATCTCGTAATCGGAAAGCCGAATACCGAGACGCTCTTTCCGAAAAACGGGGATAAATATTTTCGGGATACGGTTACAGCCGGCAAACACAACCAAAATCCGCTCTTTTGCGTCGGAAACGCAGATTGCTGTCAAAATATCGTCATTCCCGGTTTCCGTAAATTGCTCTTTGCACGCATAGAAATAATAATCGACAGTTTTGATACCGACCGCATCCCGCAATTTGCACACCATTGGCGGATCGCAAACATCGCCGTCGGTTTTCCACAGCGCGCGACGTCATTCCGAAAATCATTCCCTGCCACGGATTCCCGCCGTTCTGAAGTATTACACCTCCGACTCCGAACGGGATTCCCGAAAACTCGACCGCAAAACGAACGGGAGACATGAGATCGTAACGAAACGATTCTCCGAACCCAATACGGTCGAAATACGGGAAATACTCAGTATAATGTAACGCGAGACCTCGCAAAAATCCCGTGTTGGTGTGCAAATCCAAAAGAACGCCCGGATTGATACTCTCCATGACCCGTTTCATCCGCTTGACGACGGAGCGATCGAAAGCAACGTCATCCAGATAAAAGTCGTCCAAATCGTCATTTTTCGTCAGACAACGCAAACTTTCGATGTAAAATAACCACTTTACCGCGGCCGGCACTGTACCGGTTTTTCGGCGGTGAGGGAGGATAAAGATTCACAAGCGGATCGGAATAATCGTCTCCTTTCGGCTCGCAGTAGAGCCCCATTCGGCGGATCCCCACTCAGAAGCTGTCACGGGGAAATCCCCACCGGTAAATTTTTAAACAGGGTATCTTAACGGCATTTCCGTGGAGCCCCATAACCATTTCGGGAAATTCCTTTTTCATTTCGTATTGCAAAGTTACGGAAGCATCGGCAAGAAAATCAGATTTGTGAGCCACACAGTATTCCATATACCCGTCGGCTTCAAGCATACCGCAGCCGCTGACCCGAATCGACTCGGGATAGCCGTTTTCACCGATAACAATGCGGCGGTTTAATATCATTAACACAATCTTTCTCTTCTTTTTCCTCAACCGCGACAGAGGTAAAAGGCTTAATCATGACAGAATCGTCCGAACCGGGTGTCGAATTGAGCCGGCACAGACGCGACATCCGCAATAAATCGCTGTTACCCCGATCCGCAAAAACAGAATCCGTAATTTCCAACGAAACGGGCACGCATCTCTCCGGAAACCCGTTGACCGAAACCGTCATTTCTCCCCGGCAAACTCCGGCCGCGATTGTTTACGGGACATCGATCCCGATCCAAAACGATTTGATTTCCTGCCTTACGACATCAACCCGCTTTTAAAAATAGCGGATGCGGGAATCGACGCCTTCGGTATTGAAACAGGTAAAAGCTGACGCCGGTAAAATTCGGGAACCGTTTCGAAAATCGGAAAAGCGAAAGCAAATATTGTCCGATCCTTTTTACCGCCGTAAAGAACCGTCTGAAATGTAAAATATTCGTTTTTATCGGCCTTCTTCGAAAACGAAGCCGAAACCGATCCGTCTATCCACTTAAACAGAAAACTGCTTCTTCATCCGAACCGGATTTCCCCTTTATTCACAGCAGTCTCCTTAAAGAGACCCGTCTTAAACCCGAAGCCGTCCGTCGGGCGGCTTCGGACAATATCATTGTGATTCAAAAGCAGGCTGACGTTCATAACCGACTGCTTCGAAAACAAAATCGTCAGCCAACATGGCACAATGCTCTTCGTATCTTCCTGATGATGATTTTGACAATCTTTTTCTCAAGAGCAACCCCCATGTCTGGGTCACGGGATCAGACAGATTCGCCGGAACAATTACTTTATCCAATTCAACACGAGTCCATGATCCCCTGTATGGCGTAACTGCTTTTTCTCCGAATTCCGCTCCGTTTTTTCGATAAAGAAGTGAGGCGTTCCCTGCCTGCTGAGCCGGGCCTCTGTGTTCGAAAAAAATCCATCCTGATGCCTGGTAATGAATTCCCTTGTGAACAGTGATGTCCTGATACACATCGGCCTCAATACCGCCAATTTTATAGTTCGTTGTTTTTCCAAACGATGATACCGTATAGTGGTTATAGCCACGGGCGAAATATAGCGAAAATAATCCGCTGTGAGGAGTCGGCACCTGTAAAGCTTGCGAAGAACCGTTTGACCACGATTTTGCCGATGCCAGAATCACGGCTCCGGGATTCCGCCCGGGTGACATATTGTTCCCTGTATTTATCCATGCTGAACTCGAAGTATTTCCCCATGCATTGGCATCATAATGTCCTCTCAGAGCGAAATTACTCACAGCTCCATTTACCGGTGATGAAGAATCGTCCAAAATGCGAATATGACTTCCTGAAAGAGCGGTATTATAGGCACCTATATTTGTTTGTGCAGCTGAATCACCGGTATTCACTTTGGTGTTCATCACGGTCCATCCCGTTACAGTATAAAAAATTCCGGTCGGTGTGCTTTCATTATTATATTTTTTCGCATAAGTGGCAATGACATCGGTTTCTGCAGTCTCAAATCCAGGATTTTGCAACAGATTCCCGTAATAAGATTCTCCGGGAGGCTGAATATTTATCGCTATAAATTTTTCATCCGAAGTATTGCCGGCGCTGTCCGAAACCGTAAAGCGGATTTTCTGACGACCGGCTTTATACGTATTGGCTGTCGTTTTTATGTTTATTGTCAAACCGTTGGCCACCGTATCTCCTGACAAATCGGAAACGGAAACCTGCTCCCCGTTTACATTTTGTGCGACAAGAATATTTCTCAATGCATCACTGTTTTGATTGGAAGCCCACTCCACATTGTAACCGGTATCGATAAAAGCAGAAGGAACGGTTACCTCAGGTTTCGCTGTATCGATAATTTGAATGGTTCTTATATCGTCCGATTCTGCCATATTTCCGAGACGATCTGATATTTTGTATTTCAGAGTATATGTACCTGTTTTTCGCCCGTTACACATTCCTGATGAACCCCATATCAGTTGTACCTCTCCGGAATCCTCAACTCCCGCACCTGAATCTGTTACGGAAATGCCCGCATCATTATAAGTCCCAGTATTGCAGTTAACCTCCTGTGATACCGTCAAATTTCCGTTCAAAGTAATAACGGGCGGAGTCTGATCCACATACACGGAAGCACTGCCGTAAGAAAGAGATTCGCGGTTAAAACGATCAATCGACCAGACTTTAACAATGTATTCTCCGTCACCGGAGGAAGCAACAGTACCGGTATTGAGCTGCGTAGTTGTCTGCTGAAGAAGCGGCGTAGGATTTCCCGATTGAAAAATTTCATACCTGTACGATCCCGCATCGGAAACGGTTTCCCATTCCCAGTATAACGATGCAGACTTTGTGTAAATATTGTTATTCGAAGGATTCATCACGCAATCAATGGTCGAGGATATCTGAGGAACCGGAGGAACAGTCGGAGTGACATCTACAACAAAAGGATAATGAGAAGTGGCGGAGTTCCCCTCTGTATCATATTCGGTCACTTCAAGTGTATATTCGCCATCCGATAAATTGAAAGCGCAGAGATATTCCGCTCCTGTATTCGATTGCGATAAAATTTCGTTTTCTCCCTGAAGAAGGCGAATGTCGAAACGACCGGATCCCGATGATCCTTCCGCCGTCGTAAATGTCCAAAACGGAGTTTGAACTGTCGAATAATTTTTCCCGTCGCCGATATCGACGAAATCCTTCATGGATACAACAGGAGGAAGAATAGGAAGTATATTACTGGCAACAGCCGATACTTTTACTTTTATTTCGGATCCGGGATTTCCGCCGGAATTGCTGACAATCGTTAAAACCGTCTCTACGTTTCTTTCCGTTGAAGATAAAAATGTGAAAACGAGAGAAATATCCGATCCTTTACTGAGCGATTGACCGACAAGCGCACCGGCATCAACGGAGATTCCGTCCTGAGTCAAATCATTCAATGATTCCACTATCACAGGAACCGATCCCAGGTTGGAAAAAGTAACAGTTCTGTCGACAGCCTCATTCAATATTACATTCGGAAAAGACAGCGTATAATCGATTCCTGCCTCTGATGAAACAGAAACACCGGCGCCACTTAACACCAGTGTCGGCGTATCGATATTCAAAACTATTCCTGACAAAAGCAAACGAAAAATACGGTTATCGGGATCAGCCGAATTGGTCGCCAAGGTCATTGTCGACTCCGAAACACCCTCGGCGTCGGGAGAAAACCGAATCGGTAAATTAAAGGCCGCGTTTCCCGATAAAGACAAAGCAGATTCATCAACAGCAAAAACTTGAGGATTGCTTAATGCAATTTTGGAAATTTCCAGTCGTCCCGTTGATTCGTTGCGTAAATTCAAAACAATTTCCGATTTACTGCCGATTGTAGTCAGAGGAAAAGAAAGAGACGATCCGTTTGAAAGAAGCATCCCGTCTTTATAGACAGAAAGAATCGGCGCCTCGCTCACAATACCGTGTCCGTTTAAAAAAACAGTTTCGGTTTTCCCGGATCCCATATCAAAAATCAGCTGAGCAGCTTCCAACGATTTGGAAGCCGAAGGAATAAAATAAACTTTATACTCCTTAATCTCATTCAATTCAAGCCGTTCGTTAAGAAGTTGATATACAAAAGCCCCCTGCGATTCAATTCTGAGATCCTGAGATCCCGTAAAATAAATTCTGGGCACTGATAATGATGACGCTGAAGCATTGGCAACACGAATCGTATACGTAGCCGAAGATCCTTTAAAAACCGACCCGAAATCAATCGTCCGATTAACAGGATTGATAATTCTCAAACCGGAAGAAATAAAATTTTCCGAGGCCGTTTTGGTTAATTTTATTACAATTTTTTTCGTATAAATCCGGACACTCGGTTCATACGAATATGTAAGTGTTATATCAACGCTTTTTTCAACCGGAGCGCCGACATACCTCACAAACAAGGAAACATTTGATTTTCCCGACGGTATTGCATAAGGGAAATTAATACCGGATTTAAAATCGGAATCAGTCGAAAAAACAATATTTCTGTCATTACACGTAATACCTCTCACGACAGCCGATAATTTATTATGAATATTACTGATCCCCAAAACACCGGCGTCCGTTTCATCGGACGAGAGAGTAATTCCCGCATCGGGAATATTTTTTTGATTATATGATAAAATCAAAGACTCCGATAAATCTTTTTCCGTACAACCAATGGCTAAAATCAGTATTATCAAACCAAATGCTTTTCTCATCTCTTTCCTCCTTACTCTTATTTCATATACTCCAGTCTGAAGTTATCGACCAAAACCGCATGCCAGCTGTCGGTGACCCCCTGATTATCGATATAGATTCCCAGAGAAACGGCCCCTCCTGCCGGAGCAACAAACTCGAGGGAAAGAGTCTGCCAATCATTATTAATTGACGAACCGTTATTTTGTGTGATAGCATTGGTATGATTTGTCACATATGATTCAAAATTTCGAGGACAAAAACCGTCTCCGGATGTTTCAACCAACGGGGTTTTCATTGTTGCATTATGAACCTGCAACTGAACTCTGTTCGGATACCAACTGTTCGCATGCGGAGAATAATTTCGAACCTGTACTGTTGCTCTATATTTTTGCCCTTCTATAACCGGCACTTTCTGATATAACGCCGAAAGCGCACCGACAGTGTCTGTTGTAGCGTTTGCCGTATGTACGAATTGATTCAAATCACAAAATTTAACATAAGCATTACCGGATATCTGATCAGGCCCCCCCATTTCATCGGTAACTTTATCACTTGTCGGTTTCCCTTTTATAACTCGAATATAAGGCTCTCGACTGGATGACTGAATATCCATCGCTTCAAGAAGCGGTTTATCACTGTTGTATGTGATACTCAAATCCCACTCGTATGAAGAAGAAAATGTTTTGTTGATACGGACACGCGGAATAGTTCGAACCAGCCAATCGGAATAAGGATTCGTTTCAAAACTCGGATTCTTTATTCCAATTGAAGGATAGACTGTTAAATTCTGTGTTAAAGAAACGGACTCATCGCTTCCGTCAGATTTTCGAAATAATGCAGTCACCGTAAACGGTTTATTTTCCCGTTGAGAAGCATCCTGTTCATAGGGAATGATCAGGGACGCTCGGCGGGAAGAAGAAGATGGTAAATCCACAAAATCCGTTCCTTCCACCGTATATTGAAACTGTATCTGCGGATAATCGCTTCCCAACCACTGGGACATAAACTCTCCGCTTCTCGAAGGAAGAATGGATGTCTTTTTTAAATCAAGACCGATTCCTTCTGATAAAATCGGAAAATCGACTGAGTTATAATCATTCTTTCCTGTAATCTCAATTTGTGCCGAAGCGAGATTCAAAACAGCGAACTGGCGTTCCACCGTCACGGAATTCTCCAAAAGATCCGTAACATGATAAGTTGCTTTATAAACACCCTCCGTAAAAGAAGAAATAAGATCATAATTGACTGTACAACGTAAATCTCCGTTAGAAAAATTATTATCCGTGTACTCAATTCCCGGATCGAAATCTTCGATTCGCAATTGGGAATTATACAATACAGGCATAATAACAATCGGAGTTGCCGCGCTCTCATGCTGTTTCTTCAACGTCACTTTCGGAGCCATTGTATCAATCAAAAGAAAACTTTGGGCAATTTCCCCTTCCCGACCATATGCATCAACAGAGCGGACTTCGAAAACATATTCGCCGGAAGAAAGCGCAATGTTTCCTCGGGAAAAAGTATTTGAAGACTGGCTAATCCAGGCAACTCCATCGGATCCTGCCGTAGCCGAATACAGTCGACACAGATAAGAGACAACAGCATCCGAATCCGACGTCCATGTCCAAACAGGTTTACTGCTGGAAGAAAGAATCTTTCCCTTTAATGTTTCCGTAGCCCCGTTCTCCGGATAAATCGAATGCGGAGAAGATATGGTTATTGTCGGCGGAGCCGGCTGTTCACGGGAAACAATCAGATTAAGCCGGGCAGGATCCGAAGAATGATCCGAGGAATCTTTTTCCGTGACAATCAGCTGATATGTCCCTGACGGAAGAGCGGATCCGTCTTCTGCCTGCAAGTCCAACACAACAGACGAATCATCTCCCTTGTCAATCACTGATTTATACAAGATATTCCACGCCTGGTTTACAAACTGATGAACTTCATATTCAAACTTACCGACTCCCGAGGATCCCAGCGGAGTCGAAATAACAAAACGGGGATCTCCCGTTTCTTCTCCGAAAAAAGCGGGGCCGCTCACAACGGGTATCAAAAGATCTTTCGAATCATGACAAGAACCGGATAGATAAAAAGTAAATGTTTCCGCACTGCTGTCATTAGATGAAATGAATATTTTTGCATCATACTGCCCTTTGTCCTTCCCCAAAACATCGAATACTGCGTGAATCTCCAACTCGTTTCCGCTTTCCAAAACTTTTTCAGAGATTTCTCCTTCTTTAACCGAAAAAGCTTCTCCTTCCGTATTCTCGCAAACAACGGAATATATCCTTAATGCTGCCGTTCCAGTACTTTTCAGAAGAATCGGAAGTTCGACGCTTTCATCCTCGGGAGTAAGTTGCGGAAACGAAATCCGTTCTCCGTCTGAAAGTTTTGATCCGTCGAAAAGCACCTGAAGTCGCGGCATATTATTCTGAAGTACGGAACCGATCAAAGTCAAATTTAAATTAGGTTGATCTACGGAATTTGATCGAATCGACAATTGATTCGAAACATTACCAATTCTCATCGGATGAAAATAAATTTTAAAATCGAAAGACGCACCGGCATTCAGAAGAACAGGAAGAGAATATGTATCGGCAAATTGAAAATCCGGAACTCCGGACGGAATTTCCAGACCGGAAATGCGCAGGGGATTTGCCCCCTTATTGGTTATCCTGAATGTTTCCGGGGTTCCCTGCTGATTAATTGCAACATCCGCAAAACGATAAGTAGTGCCGTTCGTGTACGTTTCTCCACCGGCTGATAAAACAAGAAGCGGATCGTTTGAAACAATCGGTGCTCCTTCCGCATTGAAAGAAAAAGCCCCTGTTGTTGTTGTAACCGTCACCGGTTTTACAATAAGACCCGAAGGAAGTAAGTCGTGAGAACGAAATTCAATCGGTATTTTAATCTGCGAACCGGGAGTAACCGAAACCGGAAGTTTCATAGAAGTATCCAGATAATAAGGATCGGCCGAAGTAATACCGGTAATCGTTACCGCCTCCGAGGTGATATTTGAAAAAGAAATTTGCTTCACTGTCGACACACCCCGAATTACTTCTCCAAAACGCAATGTTGTTATATTACCCGTGAAAATCAATCCACTGTTTCCTATCCCCTGTGCCAATGAACTGATTTTGGCTTTTACCGGAAACGAAATAACCGCAGCAGGCGTTTTTCCGTCAGCTGCTGCAAAAGAACAGGTCACGGTACAGGAAAGTTCGCCGACAGATGACGGCAGATACTGCAGTACAAAAGAAAATTTTTCTCCCGGTTTCATTGAAAACGGGAACGCGATATCATTCAGCCCGACTGATTTGATTTTAAAGTCAACGGAAGAGGATTTTATCGAACTGACAATCACCGTCTGTCCCGAAGGGTTTGTCAAATTCAAAGCAATCATCTTTTTGTCAGCCGTAAACTCGGAAAAATCGATTCCGTCTTCGGAGAGTACCGCATTTCGGTACTCGAAAGAGAGCGTCGGCTGTTCACTCGGACATGAAACAATAAGAAATACAACAGATAAAATCAAAAGCAACTTTTTCATGCACCGCCTCCTCAATATTTTACCGGAATAATCCGGACATTATCTATCCAGGTTCCCGTACCGTTCCGATCGGCTCCGTTTCCGATATCAGTTTTACCAAATCGCAAATCGATATATCCGTCCTGTGTCGGCGTAAACTCCAGTTCGATGAGATTCCATGTTCCCTCTCTGTTCATCGATCGCGTCGAAACATAGCGGGAAACCTGCGTTCCGTTATTCACATTCTGAACCGATCCGTCTGCTTTGTATGTTTTTCCCGTCAGCCTCAGAGAAGGAGAGAAATCGGATCGGGAAACAAAAAATTCGACATCCTGAGAAGAAGCATGAATCTGATACATAAAGTCAACATTCAGCTTGTACGTAACATCGGCGTAAACAAATATTTTCTTTTGCATAATTGCTCCGACCGTACGCGTATAATAATGAGCCATGCTGATCGGTATCGAAGTATTCGGGATGTATTCTTCTTCAGCCGTTCTGATTACACCGCATAGGAACGCGGAGCTGTACCCGACAGATCCTTTCGATGAGGCTTCGGCAAAATTGGCAGAAGCGAATCGCTCACTGTATGCAAAAGGACCGACACCGTTGTATACTTCGCCCCATTGGGAATAAGTTCCCGCAACTTTAAACGCACGGACATTTTCGAACTGCCATCCGACGATTTGATTTGTATCCTTATCCAATTCACCGATTGCAGGCGCATAATCCTCAAAACTGTAATTTTGAACAACGGGCTCCGGAGGCGGAAGAATTCTGACGATTCGGGTAAATCTGTATGAACGGTTTCCTGCCGTATCTTCACCGTAATAAACTGTTTCGTAGGTTCCCGGAATTCTCGTATTAATCTGTTCGATCTCTGTTTTCTGTATTATTAAAACATCCTGAGCGGCCGATTCATCGACGGCAATCACATTGGAAATAATCAGATTTTTCGGCGAATCATAAGGCAATTCCTGAACCTCGGTCAAATCGGAAGTTAAAACCACGTCTTCCCAGACAGTCTCCGTTTTTTTATCGGTTTCTCCTTCCTCGGGATCGGATTCACTTTTTCTCGGTACAGTCACAGTCAGGACAGGCGGTGTCACATCATATACTTCAATAAAACGATGCGCTGTTGAACTGTTGCCGGAATCATCCGTTGCCGTATAAACAATTTTATACAATCCGATATCTTTGAGTATATTTTTTAAATCCTCATCCGAAACAATTTTTTCAAAAGTAGGGTTCGATGTGCTGTCGATTTTGTAAACGGAAACAAATTTGCGAACTTCGGAAGTTTCATCTTCGGCATTAAAATCGTACAAAAGTCCAGACGTATCGCCAAATTCCTTTGTTTTGTCAGCGGGAAATGTTTCGTAGGGCTCCTTCGTAAGGGTTATTACAGGAGGAACAGCGTCATCAACTATAATAATATACCGGGTTGTACTGACTGTCGTCTCTCCAACAGTCAGTGTATAAGAAACCGCTTGCGGATTAAAATTGACAGCATCGTATTTAACACCGGAATAGTCCGGAGATACATAGGAAGAAACATCCCCGTATTCTCTGCAATAAGCTCTCCATCCCGGTTCGACCATCATGATGCCGCTCAAATACTGGTTCTCGGATTTTGCCTGTCCGACTCGAAGCGGATTTTGTTCACTTCTTCCGTCTCCGTCCAAAATAATAACCGGCTCTTCGGGAATCACAACCTGAACCGTTCGAACCGCAGTATGCAAAATTCCCAAAGAATCCGTAAACGAGTATTTAATGGTATAATTGCCGGGAACATCATTTTTAAAATTAGACTCGACTTTAACGGAAGAAAGGCAATCGCTACCGTCGGTGTCGACAGCTTCGATTCCGGGATCATCAAATGTCTCGAGAAGTCTGATTCTAACAACACTTTCTCCTTTCATTGACAGCGTCCCCGTGTCGGATACAACATTGACAACCCGAAATGCTTCCGCTGTTCCGCCGTTTCTCGAAGCAACAGAATATGCGATTGAATATGAACCGGGAGTAGACAAATCTATACCGGTTCTGTCTACGCAAACACGCGAAGAAATATCGCCATCAATTGAACTGTTAGCAATATATCCCGGTTCAATGTATACACCTCCGACTTTTACATAAATGACCGGAGCACCCTGTAGAGAAATCACAACATAATCTTCAACTGTGTCCGCACACCCGACAAGAATGAGTATAACTGTCAGAATAGTCGTCAATCTGTTCATTTTTTACCTCCCGATTTACCGGTTCGAAAATAAAGAGTATTCAGTTCTTCCCCTATAAATGTCAGAGTAAAATTTTCTACCACATAGCTGATTGTTACGGGAATCACATTTTTATTCTCAGAAATAAAGCGTATTCGGGGAACTGCCGTTGAATCATGAGTATAACGAATCCTCACTTCGTAATGTCCTTTATCCCTGTCAATCACAGATTGCCCTCCCGAATCTTTTATGATACGGGTCCATATATACGTCCCGTCTTCTTTTAAAACGAGTTCTTCCCGGACAAATGAATCACGGCCGTTCATTTGTTCCGTATACCACTCCCCGACAATATCGGTCTTTTGCTCCTGAAAACAGGACCACAAACACAAAACCGTCAAAACAGAAATTAAAATTTGTTTCATCGTTTTTTCCTCATTTACTTCTGATAGCCGTAATACATTTCCGGATACCGTTCCTTCGCGAAATCGGAATTAACGGGAATCGGACGATATTTCAAATTAATCCGCGTAAAACACATCGCATTGGTATCACCCTCAAACGGAAACAGTTCACCGCCGGCATCAAAAGCTTCTCTTCCGAGCGCCAATCCGTTTTTCAAAAGATTCTGCTTTCCGACATTTGTCGATTCATAATATGGAATCAGCTGATCGGGTTTTAGGGAGAAATTTCCGACTCCGTTATACGTAAGACTGACCGATCCGTTATTATCCCACAATCCCCACTGATAGTTATAGTCCCGGACTCCGATCTGCATTTTGCAGCTGCCGTTATACATCGGCGTTGTAAAAGAAAACTCAAATGTAACCGACTGTCGTTTATTACTGTCCAGTCCGGCTGTCAATGCAATTTCTTTATCGGTTTTAATTGAAAAACCTTTCCAGTCGGAATATCCGTTCTGGATTCCTCCCCGTCCCGTGCCCGAAAGTCCGTTCACCTGAACAGTCAGATAAGCCGCCGCTTTCCCTTTTGAGTTTTCTCCGTAAACTTTTTGATCGGCTCCCATCAGATAAGAAATTGTCTTCGTCCATGCGTAACGAGGTATCATAATAATCGAAAGACGGTTAAGTGCCGTGTCCTTCATCCAATTTGCCAAATGTCCGAATTCCAAATCGGTCAACGCAGGCCAGCCAACAGCCTGCTTATGCTGAGGACTCCATTCCGGATCTCCTTTTCTTTCGATCGAAACATGATATTCGATTTTGACCGCCCGTTCCATATCAAACTCTTTCTGCCGCTTGATATCTTTCCATGCTTCGGTATCCCACGCAGAATAATCCCAAATATGACGCCGGTATCCGTCCGAAGAAGAGGAATCGGGAATCGGTTTTCCGTCACGAAAATCATGCATCGGATCATTAAAAACAAATTCTTTCGTTGACGTATTAAAATATTTATTTAAATCAAAAGTCTCGATCGCTTCGATATGAGGTTGTCCCTTTTTCTCGAATGACACACCACCAATCGATTTACGGGGTTCGGCTAGCGGATAAACTCCCGTCTCATCACCATAACGGCAAACCCTTTTTAATGTAAAATTCAGACGGGAAAGATTTTTTATTTCGGCATCGGAAATATTAATTTTTCCCGTTACACGAACCGATCCGCGGTTATTTTTATCTCCCTGAGTAGCCGAAACCGACAAGATTTCCGGTACGGGGATTGTATAATCACTGTTCGGAGCTGAAAAACCGCACCACCCGACCTGACTGTTCCCCAATTCCGGTTCTGTCATTAACGACTCGAGCGTCGGACCGTTTTCATATAACAGTTCCGATTTGAGTTCTTCGGGAAGAACGAATGTCCAATCTGTTCCGAAAATCGAATGATCGGCAGGAAGCATATCTACACCGTTGAAAGAAGCAACAGGCACAACTCTGTAAAACATCTCGTCCTGTTCCAAATTGGCGCCGGATTCTTTATCCAGCCAGAGTGTGACATCTTTTTCCGTTTTGCAGGCAAATTCCCAATCTTTTGGTGCGATCGCTCCTCCG
Source organism: Spirochaetia bacterium (assembly GCA_034120015.1). Lineage (GTDB taxonomy): Bacteria > Spirochaetota > Spirochaetia > JAFGXN01 > JAFGXN01 > CALXOJ01. The sequence goes on from JAXEIF010000007.1 coordinate 130,169, forward strand.
GAAACCGCTCCCGGAGGATTGACAGGACCATAGCGGAAAATATAATAAGATGATGCTCCGGATACAGGATTCCATTGTACCTTAAATCCTTCACGGCTGACAAATACAGAAATAGATTCATTATTAAAATTACGAATACCATATCCGAAAGAAGTCTTCCTTTGTGCATCTGTATCAAAAGCGCTCGAACGTCCGATACCGATTGTGTTTTTTGCGGCGACTCTGTAGTAGAAGGAAGAACCGTTTCCGACAGCAGGATCACTGTCATAATAAGTCACCGTTCCTCTTGTCAGATCATTAATAAGAAAATCTTTGATATTCGGAATTTCCGTTCCGACCGTATTCCCTGCAGCCAGATCATCTTCCGTAATCCGATAAAGCAAATACGAATCACAATTAACAGTATTCCATGTTATTCGTATCTTATCTTGAATCAATCCTTTCGTCACATTTAAAACAACAGGTTGGGCAGGTACTCCGACGGCCAACAACGCTCCCCGCGCAGCATAAGAAGGACGACTGCGCGTATTCGTATCTTTATGTGCATAAAGACGATAAAAATAATCATACTGAGGAATCAGATCTCCGCCGTCCGAAGTCGAAAAATCACGGTAAACAAACTGAGAAGTTATCTCATCAAACGACGATTCGATGATCGGATTTCCGATTCGGGAATAGGCCTTATCACTGAGCGGTGCTTCTCCTCCGGTTTCCACGCGCGCCCGTTCAATCGTATAATATAAAGCTCCGTCAACAGGATTCCATCTCAGCTCAACATAATCGGATCGGTCACGCAGGGATGCGGAAAAATATGAGGGGCCTTTAACCAAATATCCCTGTGCGGCCACACTGAGATCACCGGCAAGATTATGCGCATCGGAATAAGCTCTGATACGATAATAATAGATCATCTCCGGATCAAGACCGTCCGAGTCCAAATACTGAGTATAATGATTCGAATACAAAGGCGAACTGTTTAAGAGTATATAATTGACATTATCAACGGAGCGGTAAATAAAATACAATGCAACTTTATTTCCATAAACAACAGGTTTCCAGGTAATTTCGATCCTGTCTTCATAACTTCCTTTCGATGCGATAACACCTATGGGAGACGGAATCTGCGATGATATCGTCAACTCCAAATCATTTTCAATAGTATAAGGCGATTCCGATTCTTCCAATTCCGGAGCCGACACCGTATTGTAATTTAAATTTTTTCCTGTCAGACTATTCTGTACACATGAAAACAGTAACGAAAAAGTAAATAACAATATAATAATTAATCGTTTCACAACTTCCTCCTATTTGGTTATTATGACAGAAACTTTGTTACTGAGACGTGATGTTGTATTGTCACTTGCCGCATATTCTACTCTGTAATCGATAAAATCCTGCTCCAGAACAGTCTTTGAATCTATAACGGAGACGGAACCGTTTTTTACCGGAAGCGGATCGGCATTAACAAGTCCGTATTGAATATCCTGAGCTGTACGTCTGAAAACATTCACAAACTGTCGTCCAATCGGTATACCCGTAACAGTAATTGTCACGGAGTCTCCGTTTAATACGGCACCGAGAATCGGGTCAGCCGCCATTTGAGGACCTTTCGAATCCGTAACATACCCGCCAAACAGACCGGTTTCGGGTGTTTCATAACGACGTACCGTATCATCATGCGCATAAACAGCCTTTACTTTAAAATAAACCGGCTTTTTCCATTTATACTGATACCAGCTTTCTGTCGATCCAGGTTTTTTCATTTCGACGCGGTATTTAAACGTTACGATGCCTTGCTCATTCGTTCGTGAATAAAAAAGACTATCCGCATGCTCGCTAAATCCGTCCGGAGGATTTGCTTTTCTGTTGACTTCGGAAATTTCCGTCAAAAGTTCCAATCCATGTTCCGATGAATCGATATAATTAAAACCGGGTCGAAAAATCACATTATATAAATCCTTAAAATTCGGATTGCCCGGCTCCATTAAAGCCGAAAACTTCCAACCGGCAGGTGAATATTCCGGAAAAGGGAAAACTCCCGAACCGAGAAGCTCCGTGTCGTGCCCCAATTCAAATTCTCTTTGGGCGTTTCGAAGTTTGGAATTAATTTTCCATGTCAGCTCCAAAATCGAAGTTTCATTTGTAAGAGTAAAACCATCGGACGGAAGCCCGACAACTTCAAGATCGTAAGGAGCGGGAAGGATGTACCCGATATTCACTGATGAAAACTCGGAACGGGCTCCATATCTGTCGAAAGCAACAACTCCGTAATCATAAATAACGCCGTCTTCGGCTGTCAAATCTTTATAGACAATCATAGGAACCGTATTGTCATAAGGAATAAAACAGTCATCGATACATTGCCATTCTTCATCCGAAGCCGCATTCGTTTTACGGTAAATTTCGTAGCGAAAAGCATCCGCCGCCGGAGTCCATGAGAATTCAATGTTTCTTGAGGTTCCCCTCGTCAAAGAAAAAGAATTCATTGTTCCCGTAAACACCGACTCTTTCCTGACCGTTATATCCGATATAACAGAAAAAGCACTCTCGATTCCCGATTCGGAAACGGAAGTCAATTTAACATAGCGATGGAATTCAGACGCTTGTCCCGAAAATGAAAAAGGAGGGAGTACATACAGATTGTCTGCAATCGGTTTCGGATTCATTTTTAAGAAAGATCCTTCCTGTTCCTCCGAGAAATAAATGTTATAGCCGGAGGCATAAGGATTGATTTCCCAAAAAAGCGTCACCAAATGATCGGCACCATCAATTTCGATATAATAATCGATACTTGTCGGCGGAAGAATTTGCTTCCCGGAAAAAATCGAATCCAATACGGAATCCTTATTCAAATCATTTGTCAGCACATACTTTGACGGATTCAGCAAATCACATGACGTAAAAAGCAAGAATAGAGAAAGAATGTATATTCTGTTTCGCATCTTTATTTGTCCTCCTTTTTCAAATAAACCGCAGTCGTATCACCGTTCCCGACATCGACAAGCGACAGATTCTCTCCGAACTGAGTTAAAATAAAATTACGGACAACAGGTGTAATCAATTCATCGGAAGGAATAAAAGCAACGGTAAAATCGCTTTTTGAAACCTGAAGAGAACCCGAAAATGAAAGATTCTTATCGGGCTTTCCGTCGGTAAAATAATTCCAGGTAAACTTTCCCGGAATAATCGTTTTATCAACCTTCCCTTCCGCATTTTTAAACTTCCCGCTACTGAGTTCGATTGTCAGCTCTTCTCTTATATTCTCGTTGCGGGCAGAGACGGAATAACGAATCCATGTTCCCGTTATATCCGTCTTATTTGAAAAATCGACTGCACATGAAAGTGCAACAAACAGTAATGACAAAAAGAAAACCCGTTTAAACTCAAACATAACCTCTCCTTTTACTTTTTATAATTATCACTGAGAAAATTAAAAAATCAATATTTTAACTAAAAGTTATTGAAAATAAAGAAAAAGGTTGTAACTATTGTCGATATTCTGAGAGAATTTTAAACGATTTTAAACATGACGCACTGCATGGAATTTCCGATAAATTGTCGAAAAAAACATCATCGGACAGAGAATCATCACCCGGATAATCCAGGCGATAGACATTTGCCGTCCGAATGATTTTATATCGAGTAACCGTATGCGTTGTTACCGACTGCCCCAGAAACCGGGCGAACGGTTTCCATTCGGGAATCTCTTCTGTCGGAAAATCCCGCATTCCCTTTCGCCATCTCTGGGAATCGGAAGGAGGCGGAAGATAAACTCTGCCATCGGGAAGCATATATATGTAGACCGATTCTTCAACAGTTTCGATTGGAACCCTGCGCCTCCGCTGCGGATAAAGACTCTGTGTACCGCGAAAAAAAGCAAGACAACGCGGAGAAAGCGGACAGCTGCCGCAATCGGGCGCCGACGGCCGGCAAATCAAAGCCCCCAGTTCCATCAGAGCCTGATTGATAACAGACGGGCTCAACCCGCAACGGGAAGTTATTTCGACAGCATATCGGGAAAGACGCCACAGATGTTCCTTAAAACCGTTTCCCCGCGTCACACACCGAAACCGACTCCACACACGTTCGATATTTCCGTCCAAAATGGCTTCCGGCTGATTAAAAGCGATTGACAGAATGGCGCCTGCCGTATACGGACCGACTCCGGGTAAGGCCTCCCAACCGGAACGGGTATGCGGAAATCCGTTTTCGGACAGAATTTTCGCCGAACGGTATAAGTTTTTTGCCCTTGAATAATAACCGAGTCCGGACCAGAGAGTCAGAACCTCATCCGGTGACGCCGAGGCTAAAGAAGAAACATCGGGAAAACGATTTATGAACCGGTTAAAATACGGAATCACTGCCGCAACAACAGTTTGCTGAAGCATAATTTCCGAAATCCAAACCCGGTAAGGAGTCGGGTCGGAACGCCAAGGCAGAATACGAGCCGTTTCGGAAAACCAACGGTTTAAATCACAAAGCAAAACAGCAAAAGATGGTTTTGCCTCTGCCGTTCCGGGTAAAAAAGAAAGATTTGACTGTTGTGAACTCATAAAAACAGCGTCGCATCACCGTAAGAAAAAAAACGGTAATGTTTTTCAATCGCATGACGGTAACATAAGCGGACAGCCTCCGTTCCCGCAAACGCAGAAACAAGCAGAATCAGACTGGAATCGGGAGTGTGAAAATTGGTGAAAAGTTTATCGACGACATGAAACCGGTAGCCGGGATAGATAAAAATATCGGTTTTTCCGTAACCGCTTCGCACCGATTCGCCGTTCCAGGCCGATTCGAGCGTACGCACCGAAGTTGTTCCGACGGCAGTGACCGGACGGCCTTCCCTTTTTGCCCGGTTGACGGCCTCGGCTGTTTCGGGCGAGACTTCGTAATCTTCGGTATGCATTTTGTGGTCTTCGATATTTTCGACAGTTACCGGAAGAAAGGTGCCGAGCCCCACGTGAAGTGTGACAAAAGCAGTATCGATTCCCTTCTCCTTCAATTCCGCAAGAATTTCGGGAGTGAAATGGAGGCCCGCCGTCGGTGCAGCCGCCGATCCTGTCTTGTCGAAATCGGCATAAACAGTCTGATACCGGTCGCTGTCGGTTTCGACCGCTTTGCGTTTGATGTAGGGCGGAAGCGGAATGAGGCCGTTGCGCTCGAAAAACTCTTCCCGAACCGGAAAGGAAAATTCCAACACGCGCGTACGGTCGAATTCTTTCGAAATCACCGCCTCGCTGCCGTCGGGGAAGCGGTAACGTTTTCCGACCACCTGTTTTTTCAGTTTCGAGGCGACCGCCTCCCAATGAAAATCGTCGAAGCGGCGCAGAAAGAGGAATTCGACACGGGCGCCGGTTTCCGATTCGGCATAAACCCGTGCCTTGCGCACACGGGAATTATTAAAAACCAACAGGGTATCGGACGGCAGAAAACAGGAAAGCTGCGAAACGGTGGTATCGGTCATACTGCCGTCGGCCCGATTATAAACCAACAGCCGCGACGCACCGCGTTTTTCCGTCGGCCTCTGTGCAATGAGTTCTTTCGGTAAATCAAAATAAAAGCTGTCCGTTCTCATCGTTTTTTTTTCCTATCTGCGGCGCATATCCCAGATGACGGTATCCGGCATCCGTAACGGTACGTCCGCGCGGTGTCCGCTGCAGAAAACCTTTCCGAATCAGAAAGGGCTCGTAAAAATCTTCCAAAGATTCGACCGGCTCGCCGATATGAATCGAGAGCGTCTCCGCACCGACCGGACCTCCGTTGTAAACCGAAATAATGGTTTCCAAAATCTTGCGGTCCTGACGCCCGAGTCCCTGTCCGTCGATCTTCAACCGTTCAAGTGCTGTTTTGAGAATAGCGGGAGTAATCACACCGTTTCCTTCCACTTCGGCAAAATCGCGAATTCGTTTAAGAAGGCGGTTTGCAATACGGGGTGTTCCGCGGGAACAGGCTGCCAGCATTCCGACGGCCGGTTTTTCGATATCGATGTCCAAAATAGAAGAAGTCCGCAGAATCACCTTCTGTAAATCTTTTTCGTCATACAGCGGGATCGACAAATCGATGCCGAAACGACTGTAGAGCGGCGAGGAAACCGAACCGGCTTTTGTCGTTGCACCGATCAATGTAAACGGCGCCACGGGCACCCGAATCGATCGGGCAGCCGCCCCCTGTCCGATCACCCAGTCGATTTCGAAATCCTCCATGGCAATATAGAGCATCTCTTCGATCGCCGGTTTCAGCCGGTGAATTTCGTCAATAAAAAAGACCGATCCCGGCTCGAGCGCCGTCAGCATTCCTGCCAAATCTTTCGGCTTGTCGAGAACGGGCGCGCTGGTCATTTTCATTTCCGCTCCCATTTCGTTGGCGACGATATTGGCAAGTGTCGTCTTGCCTAATCCGGGAGGACCCGAAAGAAAGAGATGATCGAGCGGTTCTTCCCGACGACGGGCCGCTTCGATATAAATTTTCAGATTTTCTTTAAGCTCGTCCTGTCCCTGGAAATCCTTCAAAAAGAGAGGACGAATTCCCGATTCGTTTCGATCCTGAATTTCACTGAACTGACTGTCGTAAATTTCCCGTTCTTCCATCGCCGGCTCCGTCAAAAACTGCTGAGGCGGACAATGGCCTCACGGAAAAGTTTCTGTTCGAAATCGTCGGATGCGGGATTCAGCTCTGCGGCCAGTTCGGAGACGACCGTTTCGGCCTGTTTGACGGCGAAGCCCATGTCCGCCAGCGCCCGCACCAGATCGGCGTAAGGGGAAAGTGCCGCGGTTGGGGACTCTTTCACTTCCGCGGTCAGTTTGCCGCGCAACGCGAGGATAATCTTTGCCGCCTTTTTGGGTCCGAGTCCCGGTATCGACGACAGGGCACCGACATCCTCTTTCTCGATCAGAGAGGCCAGTTCCGCCGGTGGTGCCGCACCGAGAACCGAAACAGCCTGTTTCGGCCCGACACCGTCGACTTTCAGCAACTGGAGAAAGAGATCGCGCTGCCGAACGGATTCAAACCCGAAAAGACGCATTCCGTCTTCCTTATGATGCAGATAGGTGTAAATTTTCACGAGCGCACCGGCTTCGACTTTGGCTGTCAAAACTGTCGGAACCGTTAAATCGTATTCGATGCCGTTAAGCTGGAGCCAGAGAGACTGTCCTTCGGCATAGGTGACAGTTCCCGTTAAACTGTTATACACGATTCTTCACCTTTTCCTGAAAAGAAGAAAAACGGCTGCCGGCTATAGCGGCAGCCAAAGCGTCGGCCGCATGGTCGGGCCGCGGATTCTCTTTCAAATTCAAAAGTCTGCGCACCATAATCTGAACCGCCTCTTTTTCCGCACGACCGTCTCCCGTTACCGACTGCTTTATCTGAATCGGTGTCAGCTCGCAAACGGGAATTCTTTTGCGGGCCGTTTCGGCCAAAATGACTCCGCAAGTTTCCGCAACAGGAATGGCACTTGTCCGGTTTTTGGCAAAAAAAAGCTTTTCCATACCGGCCGCATCGGGTGAAAAGCGCGTCAAAAGATCCGCTACCGCATCACCGATTGTCATCAACCGTTCCGCAGTCGGGCGGGATGCGGATGTTTCGATGACCCCGTATTCACGCAACCGGAAGCGTCCGGACGCATCTTCAATCACGCCCCATCCCGTATGCGCCAATCCGGGGTCGAACCCGATTAAAATCACTAAATATCCCCTTCGAAATCGTCGGGAATCTCCAGGTTGTTAAAAACCGACTGAACATCGTCCAAATCTTCCAGTTTTTCAATCAGCCGCAACGCTTTCGCCGTTCCTTCCGAATCGAGCGTCACACGCGTAATCGGCTCCATTTTCACCTCGGCCTCTTCGGGAGTAAAGCCCGCTTCCGACAGAGCATTGCTGACCGCTTCGAAATCGGCCGGGTCGGTAATGACTTCGACGTAGTCGTCATCCTGAATTACATCCTCGGCACCGGCATCTCCGGCAATTTCGAAAACTTTATCGAAATCGGGAGTCTGAATCGAAATAATTCCTTTTCTCTGAAACAAATAGGAACTGCTGCCGGCTGTTCCCAAAGAACCGCCGTTCTTGCTCAACGTGGAGCGGACATCGGCAGCCGTACGGTTTTTGTTATCCGTCAGCGTTTCGATAATCAGCGCAACTCCGCCGGGAACGTATCCTTCGTAAGTCAGCTGGGTATAAACGACACCGTCGTTTTCTCCGGAAGCCTTTTTAATAGCCCGATCGATATTGTCTTTCGGCATATTGGCGGCACGCGCTTTAATGATTGCGGCGCGCAGTGCGGCATTGGATTCTTCCGCAGGTCCGCCCTGTTTGACGGCCACCATAATTTCTTTACCGATTTTTGTAAAAATCTTACCGCGTTTGGCGTCGGCGGCTCCCTTTTTGTGTTTGATTGTCGACCATTTGCTGTGTCCTGACATAAAATCTCCTTAGAAAGAGTTTAGCATAAAAAATGGATTCTTTCAACTATTCGAACGCAGTCTGCTGCTTCCCGACTTTGTCCAAATCGGCCTCGGATTTGATGCCCGCACCGGAAAATGCCGGTCTGAATTCGTTTTCGAACATCCCTTTATCGGTAAACGGGAATTCGGGCGCCTGAGAACTGATAGTCACCGAAACAGGTTCCGGCATATAAATCCCCGGAAAATGAGGTTCCGCCGTTACGGTGACGGTCCCCGCCTCCGTTGTGGAGCGAACCAAGGCAACCGCTTCGCCCCAACGCAACGGAGCGGGATTGGCACCGACGGAACCGTCGTCAATCAACTGACCAGGACCTTCGACGCGGAATCTCACATAACCGGAGGACAACCGTTTCACCGTTCCGTCTTTATCCGTCAGATAAGCAACGACGGGAACAAAATCACCGCCGTCGGCTCGCAGGGGAATTCCCATATCATCGACTTTCAACATCAGTTTTTCGGCTCTGTACGCCGGCCGGATTTCGGTTTCGGCGACTTTCGTCCCGTTCACCCAACCTTCGGCTTTCATGGTCACCCGACCATACAAACCGTCCCGGGTCAATTCTTTCAACGCCATAAAATCAAATGCATTTTTGAAACAGACAGGCGGATGCGGCATTCCGATTCCGTCGGACTTGCATTTCAATGTCCCGACCGGTTTCTCTAAAAACGACAGTTTCACCTCATCACAATTGGAAACCACCCAAACATCTTTTCCGGAGAACGGCGTCATTTCATGAAGAATCTTCACAAACGGTTTTTCGCTGTTTTGTGCCTTAAACATGTAAAACGAATATTTCGGCTGCCGGAAGGCATCAAAAATACCGCCGTAAAACGGATCAGGATGATAACCGCGGTTGTGGTCGAACGTATGCCAGAGGGCTCCTCCAATAAACTGCGGCGGGTTCAAAAAGAGCGTGTTGAAAGCCGTGTACTCGTAATCGGGGATCGAGTAATGCTTCATCTGTACCAGCTGGGGAGATTCGCCCCACTCCCGGAAAACCCGGCTCGGAGAATTATGACTTGTCCAGTCGTCGACATTATCACCCCACTCACGGTTAAAAATCGGCTGTTCTTCTTTTTTATAGGCCTCCCGAATCATCTCATCCGTTAAATTCTTTGTTTTGTAAAATCGGTTATTGTACGGGTGTTCGTAACAAACATCGAAACCGGAACTGCCGATTGCCGTTTTGTCGGCGACCGTGTAACATCCCGAAAAAGGGTATTCTTCGTGAACGACTTTGTGCGCTTTTTTGGCAAAAGAAAGCGGATAAAATGTCTCGTTCAAAACCGGTTCCCACATAAAAACGGACGGACGGTTGCGGTCTCTTCGGATCATGGCCCGAATATCGTTGACAACCTTCTTTCCGAAAGAGAGTTTCGGATTCCAGAATTGCCAGCCGGGTGTCGGGACGATTACAAACAATCCGAGTTCGTCGCAGGCATCCATAAAGGCAGGATCCATCGGATAGTGAGCCGCACGAACGATCTCCATTCCCGCATTTTTCATTTTGAGAGCGTCCCGATACTGTCCGGAATTGGGCAGAGCATTGCCGACATAAGCATAGTCCTGGTGCCGGTTTCCTCCGATTAATTTTCCGGGATACGGTTTTCCGTTGAGAATCAAGCCTTCTTTTGCCGTTATTTCGACGCGTCGAATTCCGCAGCGAATTTCGACTTTATCGACGACGGTATTACCGTCGGATACGGTGATTTGCATCAGTTCCAAATGGGGATAACGCGGCGACCACAGTTTCGGATTTTCGATACGAAACTCCGTCCGAAATGTTTTTTTTGACTGCGGAAGAAGCGACAACGAACCGGAGCGGGTCAAACCGCAAAAATCTACGGTCAACACGGCTTCCGTTTTCGTTTTTTCATGGTTTGCAACCTCAACCGAAACAATCGCCATACAACCGTTTTGATCCCAACGGTCAAATGCGACAAACACACCGCCACCGGCAACTTCACCTGATGAAACCGCGTCCGTAATATGAAGTGAAGGCAGACAAATCAGATAAACATCGCGGTAAATACCGCCGAAATAGGAAAAATCGAGAGTCGACTGCTTTTTCCCGGGAGGATACGACGCATCGTCGCGGTTATCGGCTTTAACGGCCAGAAGAGCCTTTTCTCCGGGTGTCACATTATCGGAAATATCAATCCAAACAGGCAAATAGCCGCCCTCGTAATCGGCTATTTTTTTCCCGTTAAGATAATATTCGCTTTTTCCCATCACTCCTTCGAAATAAAGATAGTAACGTCTGCATCCGTCGACGGTGGGAACGGTAAACGACTTGCGGTACCACGCCTCTTCCTGCAGATTGACGCCGCCGCTTCCCTGTAACGGAACCAGATTCAACGTATGAGGAAGATTGACGGGCTGCCAGTCGCTGTCGTCGTACGATACACTCGCGGCACCCGACGGATTTCCGTGAGAAAAACGCCACCCCGGGTTCATCGAAAAAACTTTCCGGGGAGAATCCCCGGGGACGAAGAACCCGGCAACAGACGAATCGGCATAAAGCCCCGAAACCGCTGTCGTCAGGACTGCGATCCAAACTGAAAACAGAAAAAAGATACGTTTTGTCATTTTTACCTCCGCATATTTCCCTTACCGCCCCGCAAGTTCCCGCTGAATGCGTTCAACCTCGGAGACGATCTCCAACGGTGAATGATTATAAATATCCAAACTTTTTAACGAAGTCAAAGCAATTTCTTCGGGGGTAAAAAGATTTTTCTGAACAGGGACATCTTCTCCGTCTCCGCCATGCAATTCGGCATTTTTCTGTAATTCCTCCAGAATTTCTCCCGCACGAAGAACCACCGATGAAGGTAACCCCGCCAAACGGGCTACATGAATTCCGTACGAGCTGCCGCACGGGCCTTCTTTGACTTTTTTCAGGAAAGTAATTTCACCGCCGTTATCCGAAATCTGAAGAGAAAAATTTTTCATCGCAGGCGATTCGAGACGTGTCAGTTCGTGGAAATGGGTCGCAAAAACGGTTTTTATACGGCGAACCAGCAAATTCTCGCAAACGGCCTGCGCAATCGACAGTCCGTCGACAGTCGCCGTTCCTCGCCCGATTTCGTCCATAATAATCAGACTGCGATCTCCGGCTCCGCGTAAAATATTGGCTGTCTCGTTCATTTCTACCAGAAAAGTCGACTCTCCGCGTGCCAGATGATCCGATGCACCGACACGACAGAAGATTTTATCGACCATACCGATTCGGGCAGAAGATGCAGGAACAAAACTGCCTGTCTGTGCCAACAGGACAATCAAGGCTGTCTGACGCAGATAGGTCGATTTACCGGCCATATTCGGCCCCGTAATCATTGCAAACGAAATTGTTTCGTTATCAAGATGAAAATCGTTTGGCACAAAAGCTCCCGGAGGCAGCGCTTTCTCGACAACGGGATGACGTCCGTTCCGAATATCGATAACGGTACTGTCATCGACAGCGGGACAGACATAATTTCGCAACACCGCCGTATACCCCAAACTCTGAAAGGCATCCCAATCGGCAATCGAATCGGCAATACCGAACAGGTTATCACAGCGGTCGGCTACACGAACGCAGACTTCCCGAAACAAATCCTTTTCGAGGATCGATACCTGTTCTTCGGCACTGCGGATTTCCGATTCCAGTTTCATCAGCCGATCCGTTGTATAACGCTCCGCATTGGTCAGCGTTTGCCTGCGGATAAAATGAGAAGGCACCTTATCCTGATGACTTTTGGTCACTTCGAGGAAATAGCCGACCACATTGTTCTCCCGAATCCGTAAATTGGGAATCTTCGACAGCTCTTTTTCTTCATCAAGATAACGACTCAAATATTCCTGTGCATGGTTTTTTAAAGAACGCAAACGATCCAGTTCGGAAGAAAATCCGTCCCGAATCCAGCCGTCGTCAATATCCGCTCCCGGATCCTCTTCAACGGCTCTGTCAATCAAATCGGCTGTTTCCCCGGCGGTCTGCTTCAGTTCTTTCGAAACAACGAACAGCGCTTCGGTATCCCGATCGGTCAGCAGTTCGGCAAGAGAAAGAAAATTCATGAGCGAGACTTTAACGGCAACCAGATCGCGTGCGACCGCTTTTCCCATTACGATACGCGAAACAAGTCTTTCCAGATCATAACAGCCGCGCAGCAGCTCCCGGAATGTTTCCGTCACATCCGGATGGGAAACAAAAAAAGCGACCCGGTTCAACCGCGAACGGATAGCTGTCAAATCTTTTAACGGATTGAGCACCCAACGGTGCAGACGACGCTGTCCGGCAACCGATCGGGTATGATTCAATACGGAAAAAAGCGTAAAAGACTGTCCTCCGTCACGGGTGTTGACCGTCAGCTCCAAATTACGACGGGTCGATTCATCCAAACCCAAATAGGAGTCTTCGCTGTAATACGATAAATGATGAAGATGCGGAAGAATTGTTTTGACATTCAGTTCAATATAGTCAAGCAAAGGACCGCACGCCATCAATGCGGGATTATCATCTTCGAAGCCGAACCCCTTCAGATTAACCGTTCCGAACTGACGCGTCAGCCTTTCAAAAGAACGTTTTTTATCAAACTGCCAGTCTTCCAAAATTGTCAGCAGACAATGCTCCTCTTCGCTGAAAACGGATCGGATTAGCGGATCCTCAGCCAGGGAATTTTGAATGAGAATTTCTTTCGGAGAGAGACGGATGAGCTCCCGACGTAATTTTAAAGAACGCTCCTCGAAAAGAAAGAATTCCGTCTCAAATTCGGCCGTCGACAAATCGATATACGCCAGTGAAATATATATTCCGCAACGGGCTATGCAAACCAGATAATTGTTGGCCCCGCTGTCCAGATATGTGTCGTCGACAACTGTTCCGGGAGTCAGAATTTCGACCACATCCCTCTGCACAATTCCCTTTTGTGCCCCCGGAGGTGTCATCTGTTCGCAAACCGCTACTTTTTTTCCGGCTTTCAGTAACCGATTAATATAATTACGCGCGGCATGGTACGGGATTCCGCACATCGGCATTGTCGCCCGCCTGGTCAAAGCCAGATTCAGCAATGCAGACGCTTCTTTGGCATCGTCACCGAACATTTCGTAAAAATCCCCCAACCGGAAAAAGAGAATCGCATCCCGGTGGGCGCTTTTAATCTCATTATATTGACGCATTAAAGGCGTCAGATTCGGTTCGCTGCCGGCAGACATCGGATCAGTCTCAGTTCGAAGATTTTACGCGAGCGATCACCTTATCGGTAATATCGATCTCCGTATGATACCAGACCAAATCGGCATCACTTGTCTTTAAAACCAGAGAATATCCTTCCGATTCGGCCACATACTGAATGGCTTTATACAGAACGGAATAAAAACGGGAATTTAATTCGAGATTGGACTCTTTCGCAGCCAGTTTGGCAGACATAGAAGCAAAATATTCCTGTTTATACTCGACCTTTTTTTTCAATTTATTATTTAAATCGGAAACCTTACCGCTGTCTTTTGCTTCCGCATCGGCAATCTGAACTTTCAGCTCATCGATTTCTTCCTGAATTTTAGCCAGTTCCCGGTTCATATCATCCCGAATGGAATCGTATTCGCGGATTCCCGAAGATTCGCGATAATAGCTTTTCAAAATACGTCCGACATCGACAACGGCAATTTTTGACAGCTGTTCGGAAAATCCGGTTACCGCACACAGTGTCCCCATCATCAAAATCATGAATATCCTTTTCATTTCAAACCTCCTAATACTCATAGTTAAACGATAAAACGTAATCCAGTTTTCCGTTAAAACCGTTTCCTTCCTGCCAAATCACTTCCCCGTTCAGAACACGGAAACGGCGTGCCAGATAAAATCCGATCGGCAACCCGGGAACCGTCAACCGCACACCGGCTCCGATTGTATAATAAAAATGATCCTCAAGCGAAGAACGTCCGCTTTTTTTAGTTCTCGGTTTCAGATCATTCAGATTATCCCAAATTCCGGTCGCCTCGAAAAACAGCTCGGCCCATACATACTGTTCATACAGCGGCATCTGCAATGCAATATAATTCTGCCAGGTCGCGTACAAATCGGTTTCGATATCCCACCCGATCATTGTATTCATTCCGTCCGTAAAAAGCAAATCATTTGTTGTCAAATCGGCTTCACTGCTGTTTCGCCACGTTTTGGAGGCTTTATCGTACATGTATTGAGGCAGAATGACCGCAAAAGAAGTCTTGGTTTTCAGAATGGTTTTGTAATTCCAGACATTTTCCTTTACGGGAATATCAAACAGTCTGATGTAGCCTTCGAAATTGGTTCGTGATTTGACATAATGAACGTTACCGAACATCAAACCGCCGACATACGAAAGTGTTTCCTTCAGGTAAAATCCCTGATTCGGCGTATTGATATTGTCGCGAAAATCCCATGCAAATGTCGAAGTCCACCTGTTATTGAAAACGGGATCCCGTAAATTGTCCCGAAGATACTGCGAATAAGGTCTGTAAATTGTCTCGTCGTAATCGATATATTCCAGCATAAATCCGGGCCCCGTACTCAAAGAAAAACGCCCGATGTGGGTAGCCCATGTATATCCGACATTAAGCCCGAAATTCAGATTAAATGTTTCATAATGCATGTAAAAATCATCGTCCATCGGAAAATTCATGAACCGGGCATACTCGTAATCGGTAACCAGGTCATATTCGTCGATTTCATCCCGTGTCGGAACACCGCCGAAAACATCACCGGCTTTATGAATCACCTTATCGCCGTCATAAACATCGTACTTGTATACATAATAGCCTTCATACGGATCGGGAACCCCGGTATCACTCGGAGACATCAGGTCCTGAAGAATGCGCCCGCGGGTCGAATGTTCAAAACCCAAATATCCGCCCAAATAAATCCGTTCGCCGCCCAGCCAGGAATCGCTGAAATTCAGACTGATATTCTGCGTTGTCGTCGACAGATTGGTCGTGACGCCGAAACCGTAACCTTTACCGAGAAAATTATTGTCGTTCCACTGCACAAAAAGCTGAATCGGGGATTCATAAACAGAACCCGAAAAATTCAGACCGAATCGAATGTCTTTATTCTGATTCTCCTGGACAACAATCACCAGTTCCATCAATCCGTCGACCGATCCCTGAGGCGTTTCGATATCAATTTTATCGAAATACCCCAACCCGTAAAGGTTTCTTAATCCGTGCATGATTTTAAATTTGGAAAAGACATCACCTTCTTCGAACGGCAGCTCGCGAAGAATAACCGACGTCTCGGTTTTTTCGTTTCCGCGAACGGAGATTTTTTCGATATGAGCCCTCATCCGTTCAACGATTTCGATTCTGTAATTTACGGAAAGAGCATCCCGATCGATTTCGTCGATAAGCTCAATCTGATTGAAAATAAAGCCGTCGTTATAATACAAATCGCCGATAGCGGTATAACTGGCTGCAATCCGACTATAATTAAGAACTTCACCCTTTTTGATTTTAAAAAACTTAAGAATATCGCTGTTGGAATAAAGACGGTTTCCGTAAACGGACACATCGCCCATCACATATTGAAATCCCTCATGCACATGGAATTTCAAAAAAATCTCGTTTCTTTTTTTATCGGGATTATACTGAATTGTTTTGTCGACAGCTGTCACCGCCGCTTCAATGTATCCTTTTTCTTTGTAAAGAGCGAGAATCTTTTCACAGTCGGCTTTTAATGTTTCGTCGGAAAAAAGTCCCTCGGCAAAAATACTTTTCTCCTTCGAATCAATCTTAAGCTTCAGCGAAGTTTCCGAAAAGAGCGTCACCCCTTCGAATTCAACCTTGCCAATAACCAGCTGATTTCCTTCGTCGATTTCAAAAACCAGCGTTGTTCTGTTTGTCGACTGACTGCGAACGGAAGTCGCCTCGACTTTAACATCGGGATATCCTTTATCGCGATAAAGGACCTGAATGGAATTCCGATCCATGCGGACCTTGGCTTTCTTATACGGTTCCTCGACTTTCGATATCAGCTCGCCCATAATATCCGATTCGCGCAAACGGGTATTCCCTTTTATAACAATTTTGTCGATAATCGGCCTCTCCGTTACGACAAAAACCAGAGTCACGGCGGAAAAGGAACCGTCGGCACTGACGGCATTAGCATAAAATTCATCGAAATAGTCGAGTGTATACAGTTTGGTCTGTAAATCGAGAAAAAGATCGTCCGTAAACGTTTTTCCGATAAACGGTTTTAAAATAGAATCGAGACGCTGCATCGGTACATTCTGCAAACCTTCGAAAGAAATATTTTCAATCGGCTTACCGATATACCACTGAACTTCCTGCGCAGGCAAAGAGAAAGAGAGCAGGAAAAACAGAAGTCCGCCAATCCGTTTTTTCATCATAAACCCTCACGGTACTATATCAGAATCTCCGTATGGGTGACAACATTTTATAAAGAAAAAAGAACTTTTTTTATGACATTTTTTGAAAAATCGGATATAATCCGAAACATGGGCAGACAGATTATCCGTAATTTCATTGTACTGGAAGGAATCGACGGCAGCGGAACCACGACGCTTCAAAAAACAGTCTCCCGACAGCTGTCGCAAATGAACATTCCTCACCGCTGCGATGCGGAACCGACCGATTCGACAGTCGGACGCCGGATTCGCGCCATGCTGAAATCCGGAAACCCGGCCGATCCGCTCTTCAATACGGCTATCGGCGCCCTGTTCTCTCTCGATCGGGCCATCCACCTTTACGGACAGAACGGTATCACGGAAACGGTAAAAAAAGACTGTCTCGTTCTTTGCGACCGTTACCTGTTTTCGACGGCAGCCTATCAGGGACTCGACGGCAACCGCGAAGACATTTTATCCATGAACGAAACGTTTCCGTTACCCGAATATCTTTTCTTTCTGGACTTACCGGTGCGGACAGCTATGGAACGGATTGAAAAAAGGGGAAATCCCAAAGAAGTTTACGAGACGGTTTCTTATCTCGAACGGATAGCGCAAAGCTATCGTGAAGTCATTGATTCCTTTGCCGGCAGCGGCATGAAAATCGTTACGCTGGACGCTTCTCTCTCTCCCGAAATTCTCGAAGAACAACTGCTCGCTTCTTTAGAATCCCGAACGGAATGACGATAAAATAGCATGAAACGGCTTTGGACCTCGTTTCTTTTTTTACTCTGTTCTCTTTCCGCTTTTTCGTGGCCGTTGCTCTATGCCGAGCAATATTACAAACTCTATCATCAGCATTTTTACTCCACTGTCGAAAGCACCGATGAGAACATCTTTTATCTGCAGCAGGCGCTCAAAGCCGACTTTGCCAATCCGCTGAATGCCCTGACAAAAATCGAAAACGAAACCGAGTGGGCCTGCTACCGGGCACTTTTCCGCATGAAATGCAGCCAGCTCATCCTCGAAGAATACCGCAAACAGGCATCGAAATTCGACAAACAGAAAGCCTATTTTTACAATCAGCCGTACCGTCATATTATTCTCCGCAGTCTCGATGTGGCATTGCTGAACTACCGCAAGGCGCTGGCCTGCTGGCCCGATGTTTTGTCCTACGCCGAAGAAACGGGAAAACCGCAATACCGGTACATCCATTTCGATTCGATTTACAAATGGCAGGAAGATGCCTGGCGCATCCGTACGGGAGAACTCGATTACGACAAAATCATTCGGAAAGATATCGCCCGTCTGGAAAACGTCAAAAAAGAACTGGAAGAAATGGACGAAAATACCTATTCGAAGATTGTTTTCCCATGAAAAAAGACCGCAACCGTACTGTCGAATTCGAAAACTACTATTCCGCTCTTTACGGAAAGCGGTGGCTCTCTTTGCGTGCCGCTCTGGAAACGGAAACGGCCGATTACGAAACCGTCGCCTTTCCCGGCTGCGAACCGTACGCCCTCAACCGCGCTTCGGCGGTATGCGCCCGCACCCTCGGAGTCGAACCGGGACACGCGGTGCTGGATCTGTGCGCGGCACCCGGCGGGAAAACCCTCATTCTGGCTGCCGCTCTCAGCGGCCGCGGACATCTCATTTCCAACGACCTGTCTCCCGAACGGCGGCGGCGGCTGAAAAACACAATCGAAACGGTGCTGCCGCCGGATCTCGCGGCGGCGGTGAGCATCAGCGGCAGCGATGCCGCGCTTTTCGGCAAACGGATGCCGGAGAGCTTCGACCGCGTTTTAGCCGATGTTCCGTGCTCGTCGGAAGGTCACCTGATCCGAAAACCGCAGCTGCTGACCGAATGGAGCCCGGCCCGCATCCGATCGCTTTGCATACGGCAGTTTGCGATTTTGGCAGCGGGGCTCGACGCCCTCAAAACCGGAGGAGAAATGATCTATTCGACCTGCGCCATTGTTCCCGACGAAAACGACGGCGTCATTTCCAAACTGAAACTCAAACGCCCGGACACATTCGAAATACTTCCCCTCCGGGAACCGGGCGAACCGACCCGATTCGGCCGGCTGATCCTTCCCGATACATATCCCGGCATGGGTCCTCTCTTTATCTGTCACATTCGGAAAACCGGAAATTCCCGAAAAGAGCCCCGATAATCTTTTCTTTTTCGTATATTTATGTATAATGAGGGCTCGAAGAAAAAGGAGGTTTTATGCTGAAAATTGTTGCCCTGACCGCGCTTTTGTCTCTGGCACCCATTTCGGAATTACGGGGAGCCATTCCGTACGCCATGGCCTGCGGCATTCCCTTTTACGCCGCTTACGCTCTCGGTGTTTTTTTCAATGCGCTTGTGGCTCCTCTTGTCTATCTTTTTTTAAATACCTTCCACAGACTTTTATACCGATGGAACCGCTACGCCGCCTTTTTCGACCGCTTTGTCGGCAAAGCACAGGCTAAAATTCATGACAAAGTCGAGAAATACGGTTACTGGGGAATCCTGATTTTCGTAGCGATTCCGCTTCCGATTACCGGCGCTTACACCGGAACCGTCGGATCATGGATTCTCGGTCTGGACAAAACAAAAACGATGCTGGCCGTTATCGGCGGTGTTATGATTTCCGGACTCATCGTGACCACGGTTGTCACACTCGGACTGACAGGGCTGGAATTTCTGACTGCCGATCCCGTGATTCCGGCGGAACCGGCAGCGATTCCCGCGCCGTAATCTTTCCCGAATATGGTCGATATCAAAAAAGAACTCAACGACAGACAATACGAAGCGGCTTCCGTCGCCGAAGGTCCGCAGCTCATTATCGCCGGTGCCGGCAGCGGCAAAACACGTATGATTACCTACAAAATGGCACATATGATTCAGTGTCTCGGTATCGATGCCAAAAACATTCTGGCGCTGACTTTTACCAACAAAGCCGCCGCCGAGATGAAAGACCGCATCCGCAAACTGATCGGCGACAAGGCAAAACCGCTCACCGTCTCCACTTTTCACGCTTTCGGTCTGCAACTGTTGCGCCGCTACCATAACCTGCTCGGCTACAGTGCCCGTTTTTCGATTTACGACCCGGATGACACCCAAACCGCCATGAAGGAAGCAGCCGAAGAACTCCATATTCCCTGCGAAACCGTCGACTGGTACGAAATCCGGGAACTTTTTTCGTCCGTCAAAACAGGACGCACGCCGGAACTGCCCGCATCCCACCCGTACAAAGAATGGTACGACTTTTACAACCGAAGGCTGAAAGCCTTTAACGCCGTCGACTTCGACGACCTTCTGGCCATCCCGCTGAAACTGCTGCAGGAAAACGAAGACGTTCGACAGACTTGCCGCAACCTTTACCGTTACATTCTGGTTGACGAGTTTCAGGACACATCGACCATACAATACCGAATCGTAAAAATCCTGGCAGAAGAACACCGCAATCTGTGCGTAGTCGGTGACGATGATCAATCGATCTATTCCTGGCGCGGCGCCGATTACAACAATATTCTGAACTTCGAAAAGGATTTTCCCGAACGGATCGAAATCAAACTGGAACAAAACTACCGGTCGACCAAAAACATCCTCGAAGCAGCCAACCACGTTATCGCCAACAACCGCAACCGGAAAGAAAAGAATTTATGGACGGGCGGCGAATCGGGACGACACATCGAGCTCTTTTCTCCCGCCGACGAAACGGCCGAAGCAGCTTTTATCGCATCGACAATTCATTCGCTCCGCTTCGATCACCACCTGAAATACAGCGATTTTGCGATTCTGGTCCGCACCAACACGCTCTGCACCCCGCTGGAAGAAGAGCTGCTGAACAACAATATTCCCTACACCATTTCCGGGGGAACCTCTTTTTTTCAGCGCAAAGAAATCAAAGACATCGTTGCCTACATGAAAGTAGTCGTCAACCCCGATGACGAAATCAACCTTCTGCGTATCATCAACACACCGCGCAGAGGACTGGGCGTCAAATCGATCGAAAAACTGAGACAGTTTGCCGAATCGCACCGCTGCTCTCTTTACACGGCCATGTGCAAAATCGCTGTATCGCAGGATCGGGAGACGATTTTCCCCAAAGCTCTCGGCGATGCCATCGAAGAGTTCGTCCGGGTAATCGAGTCATATCGGGAAAAATTCGAAGCACCGCACGCCAAAGCCTCGGCCATTCTTTCTTCCCTGCTGGAAGAAATTTTTTACTATGCGTTCATCATGAACGAATATAAAAACAGCGAGAAACTGATTAAGTTTAAATTCGGGAACATTACGAAATTCCTTGATATGATCCGCCGCTGGGAATCGGATCCCGAACGGGAAATAACCACGCTCTCCGGATTTTTAAACCGCATTACTCTCATTACCGACAGCAATACGGAAACGGAAAAAGAGGACAAGGTCAATCTGATGACCATTCACGCATCCAAAGGGCTGGAATTCAATGTCGTCTTTCTGGCCGGTGTCGAAGAAGAGATTATTCCGCACAAACGCAGTCTCGAGGAAAATCCCGAAAATATCGAAGAAGAACGACGACTCTTTTATGTTGCCATTACACGCGCCCGCCGTCATATCGTCATCACCACCTGCGCCAAACGCAAACGCGGTCTCGTCCGGATTGACGCGAAACCGTCTCCTTTTCTAAAAGAAATACCCGAAGAACTGATGGTCACTCACGATCCGAAAAAGAAAGCCGAAGCGTTCGACCCGATGACACTGTTGGCGAATTTAAAAAAAACGCTCTCGACATCTTGACGACGACTCTTTTTTGATATAAAAATATACACAAAGCCCGAGTGGTGGAATCGGTAGACACAGGGGACTTAAAATCCCCCGACCCGTTAACGGTCGTTCCAGTTCAAGTCTGGTCTCGGGCATTTTTATGTTTTCAGCATTTTTGTCAAAACCGCATCAAAGCAGTTGGCAAATTCGAAGACTTCTCTTTTCCCGTAACTTCTCAATCCCTGAACGGCCAGTCCCGACTGGTAGAATTCTTTCATAAGATCCCGTTCGCTAAGCCGGCTTTTGATATTGTCATCCGTAAAACGAAGTCCGCGATCGTTGATCACCGTCGCTTTGAGCTCCAACAGACGCGCCGCCAGCGGAATATCTCTGGTAATAACCAAATCACCCTCTTTTACATGCGCGACAATCCAGTCGTCAGCCGAACCTTCTTCTTTTCCCGTCAAAATAAAAGAGAGAAACGGACTTTTACGCACAGGAACCGGCCGGTTGGCAACAAACACGGTTGTAACGGCACGCCGTTCGGCAGCTTTTTCGATTAGGGGACGGATAAGTGCGGGACAGGAATCGGCATCGACAAAAATATTCATGGCATTCTCAAAAAAAGATTTGTGTTTTCCATATATCCGTGTTATTCTATTATGAAAGATTTATTTTTTCAAGGAGCACATTGTGAAACTGGCTGAAATTGCAAAAAAATTAAACAGCGGAGCCTACAACGCCCGATTGGAAGCTTTATACGGAGCGGATGAAGTCGAAACTCAAGTCGCCCGCTATCTCAAAGCGATGGATTTGATTCCGAAAGAACTGGCAAACAAGGATTTTACCATTTTCAGTAATCCGGGACGTACGGAATTGGCGGGAAACCACACCGATCACAACCACGGATGCGTACTGGCTGCCAGTGTCCAGCTGGACACACTGGCCTTCGCCGTAAAACGCGATGACACAATCGTCGAAATCTTTTCCGAAGGTTATCCTCCCGCTATTGTCGATATTAAGGATATCGAGAAAAAAGAATCGGAAAAAGGAACAACCGAAGCTCTCATTCGCGGTATTGCCGCCCGTCTGAAACACCTCGAATATAAAGTCGGCGGTTTTACGGCTTACACAACCAGTAATGTTCCCGGCGGAAGCGGATTAAGCTCATCGGCCGCCGTCGAAGACCTGATCGGCAATATTTTCAGCGTATTTTTTAACAGCAAGAAAATAGACCCGGTTACAATTGCCAAAACGGGGCAGTGGGCCGAAAACAACTATTTCGACAAACCGTGCGGACTGATGGACCAGATTGCCTGCGCCTACGGCGGCATTATCGCTATCGATTTTGAGGATCCCCAAAATCCGGTTATCAATGATGTATGCTTTTCGTTCAAAAAATACGGTTACGATCTTCTGGTTGTCAACACGGGGGGCAGCCACGCCGATTTAACCGATGAATACGCTGCCGTTCCCGCCGAAATGAAAAGTGTTGCCAAACTTTTCGGCCGTCCTTATCTCCGCGGTCTGACGATTTCCGATCTTATGTCAAAATCCACGGAAATCAGAAACAAATGCGGAGACAGAGCTTTTCTGCGTGCACTTCACTTCATTAACGAGAATGAACGTCCCTCAAAAATGGTTGACGCTCTGAGGGGCGGAAAAATCACCGATTACCTGAAGCTGGTCAAAAAATCGGGATTATCCTCATGGAGATTTTTACAGAACTGTACCAGCACAAAAGATGTCCAACATCAGGGAGTCACGACAGCATTGGCTGTAACCGAACAGTTTTTTATCGAACACGGACAGTCATCCATCGGTGTCTGCCGCGTTCACGGCGGCGGTTTTGCCGGAACCATTCAGGTGTACATTAAAAGCGAGTACTGCGAAGAATATATCCGATATATGGAAGGTATGTTCGGATCGGGTTCCGCGACGCCGATTAAAATTCGTCCCGAAGGAACAACAGTCGTTTAACGACAGACAAAAAAGACCGCCCTCACGGCGGTCTTTTTTGTTATTCCGAAATGTAATTTTAATCCTCTATCCAAGGATAAGCTTTTATCATTTTTTTAAGACCGGTTTTACCGGAACTGCGAATCAGAAAAAGCCATTTCCCGTTTGTCCACCCGACTGTGTGCCCGTCGCGGCTTTTTGCCTGAACCTGCCTTTTCCCGTTGATATTCCATCTTCTGACGGAAGAAGATTCCTCGAGCATCGGCAGGATATTGTTGTCGAAATACGCAGCAGCCGATTCATCGGAATCTGCCCGATAAACCCAAATCGAACCGATCCCCTTATAAGCATAAGCCACACCCTGATCCAATCCGGAAACAGTCGCCAGCATCGGCTCACCGTCAATTCTTTCGGGAAACAAATCGGTAATTCCGGCGAAATCGGAAGGCGGCGGAAAATCGACATTGTAACGTCCGCAACCGGTCAAAAGAGCACCGACTATAATCAGAAACATAAAAGATCTCTTCTTCATTTTTTCAACCGTTTTTATCTTAACCGATTCAACTCTTTTGTCAATAGGCCCGACAAATCGAGAAAAAAAACTTTTTACGCTTGCCACTGAAGACAATTGGGTATAAAATATCGGTATCATTTTCATTCGGAGGAATTATGAACCTTTCACCTTTGCAAACAGAACGATACCGATATCAGCCGAAACTGCCGGCTCTCCTGAAACAAAAGCCGACGGAAATCAAAGCTGTTTTGGGAAAACCGACATCCGCCTATGCCGATGCCGACAAACTGAAAAAAATTTTTAAAAATAATTTCGGAGCTCCCGTTGCTCTTTTTGAAACCGGCTCCAACCCGGCCGCTGCCGAACCCCGCAATATCGGTGTTATTCTCTCGGGCGGACAGGCTCCCGGCGGTCACAATGTCATCGCCGGTCTTTTCGACGGTCTGAAAGCCGGTAACAAAGAAAGCAAACTGTTCGGATTTCTCGGCGGACCTTCCGGAATTGTCGACGACAAAGCCGTCGAAATCACCGACGAACTGATGGACGCCTACCGAAACACCGGCGGATTCGATATCATCGGATCGGGACGAACAAAACTCGAAACAGTCGAACAGTTTGACAAATGTATCGAAGTCTGTAAACGCAGAAATATCTCGGCGGTTGTCATCATCGGCGGCGATGATTCCAACACCAACGCCGCTGTTCTTGCGGAATATTTTACCGAGAAGAAAACCGGCATTTCCGTTATCGGCTGCCCAAAAACCATCGACGGCGACCTGAAAAACGAATACATTGAAACGAGCTTCGGATTCGACACGGCGACAAAAACCTACGCCGAGCTTATCGGCAATATCGAACGAGATGCCAACTCCGCAAAAAAATACTGGCATTTCATTAAACTGATGGGAAGAAGCGCTTCCCACATCGCTCTCGAATGCGCCCTGCAGACACAGCCGAACTTCTGTATCATCTCGGAAGAAGTCGAAAAAGAACAGAAAACGCTGATGCAGGTCGCCAAGGAGATTGCCGACATTGTCATTACGCGGGCCAAAGCAGGAAAAACATTCGGCGTCGGACTGATCCCGGAAGGCTTAATCGAATTCATTTCCGAAATGAAAAAACTGATTGCCGAGCTGAACGATTTAATGGCTCAAAACGAAGCCGAATTCTCTCAGCTGACCGATTTTTCCGCTCAGACGAAATGGCTGAAACAGCATTTCTCAAAAGATTCGGCTGCTGCGTTCGATTCGCTCCCGGAAGGCATCGCCAAGCAGCTGCTTCTGGACCGCGACCCGCACGGCAACGTTCAGGTATCGCTGATCGAAACCGAAAAACTGCTCTCCGAAATGGTAAAAAAAGCAATTAAAGCCCGCGGCGAAGAAATCAAATTTTCGGCGCTGCACCACTTTTTCGGATACGAAGGCCGCTGTGCGTTCCCGTCGAACTTCGATGCCGACTACTGCTACAGCCTCGGTTACAATGCCTTCGTACTGATTGCCAACGGCTTAAGCGGATATCTGTCTTCTATCCGCAACCTTGCCTCACCGGCCGACCGGTGGATTCCCGGCGGTATTCCGCTCACCATGATGATGAACATGGAACAGCGCCACGGCATGCTGAAGCCTGTTATCCGAAAAGCACTTGTCGAACTCGATTCGGCTCCGTTCCGGGAATTTGCGGCAAACAGAGACAAATGGGCGGAAGAAACCTGCTACACCTACCCCGGTGCCATTCAGTATTACGGCCCCGCCGCGGTGTGCGACTTAACCACAAGAACCCTTTACTTCGAATCGCGGAAGTAAATCACAAAAAAGGCGCATTCTTTCGAATGCGCCTTTTTTATTCCCGTTCAAAAATCGTCAAACGTAAAGTACGGGACGATATTTCTTCAGAAACAGAAAGCGGAACAGCAGAAAACAGAAGAGCGCCACATTGACGGCAATCCACCCCCAGCCGTATTCGGTCGCCACACCGAAAAACGGAGTCACCAGCGACAGAGCCGTCACCGTTCCCGCCGAGATAAAAAACTTTTTCCGGCCGCTGCGGGACAACGGACTTTCACACATTGTATCCGTCAGCATCGTCATCAGTGCCGTATCCAGAAAAGGCTGCCCCAAAGCCTGATAAACATTCAGCTGGTTCTGAAAATAACAGGCCCGAAAAACTTCCGTCAGAAAAAGAATCGTTATCAAAAAAACGAAATTTTCCCCGAACGTATAACGACGTTTCAAAAACAGATGAAAAACCGCCGTCAAAAAAAGAATCAGAAAAAAGTACGGTAAAAATCCGAAATTATTCAAATAAAAAGAATAAGACGAAAAAACCGTCAGGCCGTCGATTGTTTTCGGCTGATGCAAAAGCACAAAAATAAAGAAAAAGAAAAAAATCCATAACGCCCGGAATCCGGTCATCAGAAATTCTTTCAAAGAAATGCGGAAATGAAAACGGCTGAAAACGGCAGCTCCCCACAACAGCGGAAAAAAACACATAAACAGACTCATGGACACAGTTTGCATAAAAAAAAGAAAAAAATCAAGATTCTCTGTTTAATATATAGACAAGAAGCGATTTTTTTTATATAAGTAATTTATTATCAAGAGGAATGGAGTTATCTTGGCTACCAAAGAATTAAGAACGAACCGACAAATCCGGATTCCCGAAGTCCGACTGATTGACAGCGACGGAATCCAGAGAGGCGTTGTCCCCACAATGGAAGCAATCCGCATGGCCGAAAGCCAGGGATTGGATCTGGTTGAAATTGCCCCGAACAGCGTCCCGCCTGTTTGCCGGATTGTCGATTACGGAAAGTTCCGTTACGAACAGGAGAAGCGTTCGCGCGAATCCAAGAAGAAACAGACAATCGTTCGTCTGAAAGAAGTCAGGATGCAGCCTAAAATCGACCGCCACGATCTTGAGTTCAAGACCAAACACATTCAGGGATTTTTGGATGAAGGATCCAAGGTCAAGGTAACCATCCGATTCAGGGGGCGCGAACTGGCCCATCCCGAATTGGGAAAAGAAGTTCTGGACAATATCGTTGCACTTCTGGAAGAAAGAGGGGTCGGATTTAATTTGGATAAACCGGCAGCAATGGAAGGAAAAACAATGTCCATTATTTTGAGTTCGAAAACAAAAAAATAATCAAACGGGAGAAACAGATTATGCCGAAAATGAAAACGAAAAAATCTTTTTCCAAAAGATTTCATGTCACTGCAAACGGAAAAATCAAATACAAAAAGCAGGGACTGCGTCATATTCTGACAAAGAAATCGACAAAACGAAAAAGAAACCTCAGACACGCCGGTGTTTTAAGCAAAGCGGAAACCCGAAAAACGAAAGTGCTGTTACCTTATCAATAATTTTATTCAGGAGTAAACCATGCCAAGAGCTGTTGACGGAACCAAAAGAAAAGATAGACGAAATAAAATACTGAAAAAAGCAAAAGGTTTCTTCGGAAGAAGAGGCACCAACAACCGCATCGCAAAAGATGCCGTCCGAAGAGCCGGAGTTTACGCTTATATCGGGCGCAAAGACAAAAAGGGCGATTTCCGCACTCTTTGGATTGCCCGTATCAGTGCGGCCTGCAAAAACTGCGACATCACCTACTCCCGCCTGATGAATGGATTAAAAAAAGCCGGAGTCACTCTTAACAGGAAAGCGCTTTCCAATCTGGCAATTGAAGATGCCAAAGCATTTGCCGCAATTGTAGAAATTGCCAAAAAGGCTGCCTGATATATGCTCGCCGGGCAAATCAACCTGCTGAAAGAACGGGCTGTTGCTGTTGCGCAGCTCGTTCGCTCTTTAAAGGCGGAGAACGAATCTCTTAAGCAAGAATTGCTGACGGCACAATCCAAAATCGATTCTCTTACGAACGAAATAGCCATCTTACGAATTTCTTCCACAAATCCCGTTTACACATCACCGTTATATCGCGAACCGGGATTCCGGAATTCGGCCTCCGGCGCCTCCGTTTCGGATGATCTCCGTCCGCGAAGCGGACTGTCACACGAAACCGCAATTCCCGCACCGGAAGACCGGCAGACTTCTGATATCAACACGGAATCGACCGATACCGCAAACTCTTTTTTTAATGCGCCGGACGATACGCAAGCGTGTCCGACAAAGCCGCAGACAGCTGCTCCGCTCGATACGGAACCCGGGACATTCCGTGATTTTGATCCCTTTTTTGACACCTTTTCCCGATTCGAATCGGACGACACATCGGAAAATACAGATGCGGAATTCGAATTTTCTTCAGCCGAAAATGAAACAGCCGATTCTTTTACAAGGCAGGCGGATCTGGCAGCCGAAACAGCCTGTTCGTCAGAGATAAAAGAAACAGCTTCGTTTTCAAACCGAAATCCGGAAACGTCCGCACCGGATAAACAACCCTATTCCCAATTGGATATTTTTTATTGATTATGCCACAGTCCGAAAAAGATATTATTGAAATTACCCTTCTCAATACAAAAATGAGACTCCGAACCAGTGAAGACAAAGACCACTTAAGCGCCGTTATCAGACAATACAAAGAAATGCTGAATACGGTTGAGGAAAGAATGAAAATTACCGATCCCCTGAAACTGGCGCTGATTGCGGGACTTTTTGTTACGGATGAACTGATTACAAAAACCTCCGACCTGACACCGCAGGCCGAATGGGAAAGTAAAATTTTAGTACAGCTGTCGGAAATAACCGAACAGCTCAATCAATGCCTTTAAAAACACCTGCTCCGCACGTGTTTATTGATGCATTTCTCTTGGGATAACAAAGATTACGGGACGCCGTCTTTTTTAACCGATGTTCGCAAAACGCACAACAGAGATTAAGAACAGGCAACCCACTTGACAGAAAAGTCAAGAGTCTTCCATCAAAACGGCGGCGCGGGTTTTTTATATTTTTTTTGAAAAAATATTCCTTTTTTTCCGTTTACATGTTAAAATTAAAACAGTTGATGACGATAATTGTATGTGAGAGAGGGTCTCTCACAAAAAAACGGGCAAGGATGCCTAGAGAAAATCATGGAGGAACATTATGATTATCAATCACAACCTTAGTGCAATGTATGCACACCGCACGTTGGGAGTTACCAACACTTCCGTCACGAAGAACATTGAGAAACTGTCCTCGGGTCTTCGAATCAACCGCGCAGGTGACGATGCTTCCGGATTGGCAGTATCCGAAAAAATGCGGGCTCAGATTTACGGCTTGAATCAGGCTTCTCAAAACGTGTCGAACGGTATCTCTTTCATCCAGGCAACGGAAGGTTATCTGCAGGAAACTCAGGACATCCTTCACCGCCTCAGAACTCTTTCCGTACAGGCCGCCAACGGTATCTACACGGACGAAGACAGAATGCAGATTCAGGTTGAAGTTTCTCAGCTCGTTGATGAAATCAACAGAATTGCGTCGCATGCCCAGTTCAACGGTATGAACCTGCTGACAGGCCGCTTCGCAAGAGAAACCGGTCTGAACACCGTGACTGCTTCAATGTGGATTCACACAGGCGCCAACATGGATCAGAGAGAAAGACTGTTCGTCGGCACCATGACTGCGGAAGCATTGGGCGCAAGCACCGGTGGCGAAATCGTCTCCCTGCTGACAATCGAAGATGCAAACAAAACAATCGGTATTATGGATTCCGCATTGAAGATTGTTAACAAACAGCGCGCTGATTTGGGTGCATATCAGAACCGTATGGAACACGCTGTCCGCGGTATCGATGTTGCTGCCGAGAACATGCAGGCGGCCGAATCCCGCATCCGCGATGTGGACATGGCTAAAGAAATGGTTGACTACACCAAGAACAGTATTCTTGTTCAGTCGGGTACAGCCATGCTTGCTCAGGCCAACATGAAAACACAGACAGTGCTTCAGTTGCTCAGCTAAGAAGATTGATTAAGGAGAGCCCCGCTTCGGGGCTCTGCTTTCAGTTCTTTGACAACCTGCCCTTCTTGCTTATCCGATTTTTTCATCAAAAAATCGGATAACTGCAGATATGTATAGGCGTGCGCCACTATTATATGTTTGCAGGCAATCCTAAGCCAAGGAGGGTTATATGATTATCAATCATAACATGAGTTCCATTTATGCGAACAGACAGTTGTCAGTGGTTGATTCAAATCTGCAATCGAACATCGAAAAACTGAGTTCGGGCATGAGAATTACGCGCGGCGGTGACGATCCGTCGGGACTGGCTGTTTCGGAAAAAATGAGATCTCAAATCAGAGGATTGAATCAGGCAAACCGGAACACACTGGACGGTGTTTCATTTCTTCAGGCAACCGAAGGATACCTTGAAGAAACAACAAACATCTTACAGCGTATACGTCAGTTGTCGGTTCAAGCTGCAAACGGCATCTACAGTGATGAAGATCGGCTTATGTTGCAGGTCGAGGTTTCCCAACTGATAGATGAAGTAGACCGCATAGCGAGCCATGCACAATTCAACGGAATGAATCTGCT
The DNA here is from genome assembly GCA_034120015.1 of Spirochaetia bacterium. Taxonomy (GTDB): domain Bacteria; phylum Spirochaetota; class Spirochaetia; order JAFGXN01; family JAFGXN01; genus CALXOJ01. The sequence continues at coordinate 160,655 of JAXEIF010000007.1, forward strand.
GCTCGGAGACTTTGCACAGTCGGATGCGGCTACAAAAGAAATGGCCATTCATTTTGGGGCCAATGCTTACCAGAATGAACGCATTTACATCGGAACGATGACTTCTGCGGCACTCAATCTGATTGACGGTGAAGGCAATTTGGGAAGTCTTGCATCGATTGAAGATGCAAACAAACTGATCGGTACGGTTGATGCGGCTTTGAAAAAAGTCACAAAACAGCGTGTCGATTTGGGCGCTTACCAGAACCGTCTTGAGGAAACCTCAAGAGGAATCGGTGTAGCTGCGGAAAATATGCAGGCCGCTGAGTCCAGAATTCGTGACTTGGATATGGCGTCGGAAATTACAGATTATGTCAAGAATTCCATTCTTGCAAACAGTACGACAGCCATGTTGTCTCAGGCGAATTTAAGGACTCAAAATATTTTGCAACTCCTTTAACGCAAGAGATTACCGGATTTTATCTTTTGCGGGAGAAGATACCGGCGCACGATCTTCTCTTTTACAAAAGGAAAAGGAGGTTAACATGGATGTGAAACCGATTAATTTAAACAGCACAGAGGCTGTTCAAAATTTCCGCAATTCAAGCAGCACATTACAACCGGGAATTCAGACTCCCTCATTTTCTCCCGTTCAGACGGCAGCGGAAAATGCTTCTTCCGAATCGGCTCAATTGCTGCAGGAAGTTTTACAAATTTCGGATGTTCTCAATCGAAAAGTCAAATTCTCGGTAGACACGGATTCCAACAGAGTCATTGTCCGCATTGTCGACAAGGAAACAAATGAAGTCATCAGAGAACTTCCTCCGGAAGCGCTGGTAAAACTCCACAAGAAAATGAAAGAAGCAATGGGGATTCTGGGCATTTTCGTAGACCAAAAAGCATAAAAAAGTTATAATATCCGCATGTCAGATATCAATATTCCGGGCGTGAGCTCCCGATTTAACACCAATAAAATTGTCGAGGATCTGATGAAAGTCGAGAAGGCTCCTCTGACAAAAATGGAATCACGTGCCGAGAAACTGGAATCGGACAAAACAATTTGGCAAAATCTGCGAACAAGAATTACGGATTTAACGAATCAGTGCGCATCACTTTATAATTATGACAACCCTTTCGGTGAAAGGGTTGTTTCTTCATCAAATAATGCCGTTACGGCAACCGCTATCCGCAATGCCGATTTAACGGAACACACCGTCAAAGTAATTCAAACGGCATCTGCCGACAAACTGATTTCCTCACCTCTTTCCGCGGATACGAAAATTCCGGCCGGTCATTACGTCTTTAAAATCGGAGAAAAAGACGTTTCTTATTTTTTTAACGGCGGAACTCCGAAAGTTTTTGTTGACGGACTGAACCGTCGTGCACAAAATCTTCTTAGTGCGCAAATCATTCAGGCAAAACCGGGTGAACAGGTTATGCTTCTCGAATCAAAAATGACGGGAGCTGCGAATACAATACGGTTTGAAGGTGACGCAAAAGAACTGGCAGATCAAATCGGATGGATTCAGTCAAAAACATCCTCTTCCGCAAACGAAAACCGGGAGACTGTGCCTGTCGCCGCTTTCGAACAATCCAATCCGTATAATATCTCAAAAACGACAGATGAATGTCTGATCAATCCGCAGGAAAATATTTCCGTTCCCCTAAACAGTGAGGGAGACAAAACGCTTTCTTTTACCTTAAAAGTGATCGATCTGGCTGCATCGGAGTCGTACCGGAAAACACAGGAACCTTTTCGTCCCGGAATTATCGGTTCGGCTTCATTTAAGGACGTTACACTGACAAACGACGTCTCTCTTTTTCCACAGCAGCCACCCCAGTCCTCCCCGACTTCCCTTTCAAAAGAAACTCCTTCGGAAGCAATTCGTATTTATATCGAAGGAGCAAGAGGAAAAAGACAGATTCCCTTAACGGAACCGGTGGGTTCGCCGCAAGTTATCTCGATGTCATCTGCCGAATCGGACGGGATATTCAGATCAATTCGCGTCGAGAACAACTCACATCGGTACGCGGTTATTTTAAGCGAAGCCTCTTTAACGGAAAACAATTCACAGGCACCCCAGACCGAAAAAAGAAACAATGCCATTGAATCGGCACGGGATGCTATTTTCGAATATGACGGAATAAAATTAACACGTCCCGTAAACAAAATTGATGATGTGAACGACCAGATAACATTTACACTCAATGCCCCCACTGCCGAACCTGTCTCTCTGAAAGTCGAAACGGATGCGGAAACGGTTAAGGACAAAGTCATCGAATTCGCCTATCACTATAACAAACTGATAGAAGATATTAACGTTTACACCACGAAAGACGAAAAAGTCATCAATGAACTCTCTTATCTTGACGATGCGGAAAAAGAAGCCAAAAAAGAAATTCTGGGAACACTGCAGGGCGATATAACATTAATTCAAATGAAAAACCGTCTGCAGCAAATTATTAATAACAGTTACGATATTCAATCACCGAATCAAATTTCTATGCTTTTTCAGCTGGGAATCGGTTCCAATTTATCGGCCTATTCGGGATATTCGGCCTCCAAAATGCGCGGATATCTGGAGATTGACGAAAATAAATTAAACGATTCCGTACAGAACCATATCGAAGATTTGGAAAAAATTTTCGGATACGACACCAATAATGATTATATCACGGATAACGGAATCGCCTACCTGCTGAATCAATATTTAGCTTCATTTTCCAAACAGGGCGGAATCATAGACGGAAAATTACAGACTTTCGATCAGCAGATCACGCAACAGGAAAAAAGCATTACCAATTTCAATGAAAGAATGGAAAAAAAAGAAGCCGACTATAAGCGTCAGTTCGGTAACATGGAAGCAATGTACGAACGGCTGAAAGACAGTTCACGCGCACTCGACTCTCTTAACAGCGGAAACAACGGCAACAAGTAGTCGCATCGGAGAATAAATATTATGGAGATTTATCTGAACCGGCAAAAGATCGAATTCAAAGCGGAACCTGATGAAAAGGTCAAAGATATAGTTCTGTCGCTTTTCCAATGGCTTGAAAATGACGGCGGTAAAATTACAGGTTTCTCGATTGACGGAAAATCTCTTGATGATGTTTTTGAGACAATGAAAGATCTTCCCTACGAAAATATCAACACCATTCATATTGATTACCGACCCGAAGAGTGGATTGTACTGATATGGAAGCATGAAAACCCGAAAGAACTCTTAAACGAAATTCTTTCGACTCTTATGCTCCATGAAGAACAGGTAAAAAATTTTGCCGTCGATGTACAAATGGATCGGGCACAAAAGGCGTATCAAACGGTTGCCGATTTTATCTGCGAAGTTCGCAGAATGATCATGACCCTATCCCGTCTTCTTGAGGAAAAAATATGGAATGCAGATGACGAAATCGAAAACGGTCTTACTCTCGACAGCTATACCGATACGATAAATAATCTTTTAAAAGAGATCAATTCGTCTCTCGAAAACAATGATATCACACTGACAGGCGATCTTCTGGAATACGAAATGCTTCCATTGATTCGCTCGCTTCAATCCTACTCATCCGAGAGATAAAAAATGAAAATCATCGAACTGCGCGATATCAAACGGGAAAACGAACACATCCATTACAGAAAACGTTATTCGGCTGTTCTGGTCTACACAATTGACGACACAACGGAACACCTCGCCAATATTGTTTTTGTTTTCGAATACAACGCTCTGGGAAGCAAAAAACTGATCATTCAATTCGAAGATCCGATTAACTACCCTCTTTTACCCGCCAAAAAAAAACTGGAAGAATATCTCTGGACTCTTTTTGAAAACGGAGAACTGCAATGAAATGGATCACACATAATCCGGAAGAAACCGTCCGTTTGGGAAAAAAAATCGGAAAAAAACTGAAACCCAATGACGTTGTCACATTACACGGAACATTGGGAGCCGGAAAAACAACTTTTGTCAAAGGAATCGCGGAAGCTCTGGATATAAAAGAACCGGTCACCAGTCCTACTTTTACGATTTTATCGCAATACGACGGCAAACTGCTGCTTACGCACATGGATCTATATCGTCTTGGATGTGAAGATGAATTCGAACTGTTGGGCGGAGAAGACTTCTTTTATGCAGGCGGCATTACGCTGATCGAGTGGAGTGAAAAAGCCGAATCTTTTTTACCTCCTCACACTGTTTCCGTCTTCCTGACGATCGATCCGGAAACCCAAAACCGCATCATTACCACGGAGGATCCCCGTTTTGAATCTGTTAGCCTTTGATTTACTGCCCCGGTCTGTAGAACTTTATCTGAAATACAATGAAAATGAAATTTACAAATGCGTAAAAACAGAGGAAAAGCCGTCCGAACTGCTGCTGGAAGTCATTGACAGCTTTTTAAAAGAAAACCGTATACCTCTCGGGCAACTCGACCTTATTGCCTGCAATAAAGGACCGGGGTCGTTTACCGCTCTGAGAATTGCCATGTCAACAGGAAAAGGATTGGCCGAAGGCGCCGGTATTCCGATGGTATCTGTCTGCGGATTGGACTGCTGCAATACTTTTTCCGAAAACACGACGGATATACTGCTTCCGGTTATTGACGGACGTAAAAAGCGTTTCTATGCGGCTTTTTACGCGCACGGTCACCGTCTCGGCAATTACATGGATCTGTCCGCGGAAGAAATTGTGAAAGCCGCTCCTGCCGGCAGAACAATTGCCGTTTGCGGCGAAGATGCGGAGACTTTTCGTGAAGCATTGGGCGGAACACTTCCGCTTTCATGGAAAACAGCCGACCCGTTTCCGGTACCGCCGATTGTCGAATGGAGCCGGATCGCCGCAAAAAAATATGCCGACGGTCTGACAGACTCGCCGGCAGAAGGACCTTTTTATATCCGTAAAAGTCAGGCCGAAGAAGGCAACGGCTGATTAAAGATTGTCTTTCTCGATATCTTTGAAATAATTGTATGTTCCGACCTTTAATTCGTATGTCGCCTCTTCATCACAAACAATAATGGCTTTCGGGTGCAGCTGCAGCACGGAAACAGTCCACATATGATTGACGCCCTGTTCGACCACATTCTGAAGCGCTCTGGCCTTATTGTGTCCGTTAATAATAATCAGAACTTCATCCGAATCGGTAACTGTTCCGACGCCGACTGTCAGCGCTGTCTTCGGCACTTTATTCACATCGTTATCGAAAAAACGGGAATTGGCAACAATCGTGTCATAAGTCAGTGTTTTCACACGGGTTCTCGATTTAAGGCTCGATCCCGGTTCATTGAAGGCGATATGACCGTCAGGTCCGATTCCACCCAGGAAGAGGTGAATCCCGCCGTAAGAACTGATTTTCTCTTCGTAGCGGCGGCATTCGGCCGTTAAATCGGGCGCATTACCGTTTAAAATATTGATATTTTCTCTCGGAATATCAATATGATTAAAGAGGTTCTGAAACATAAATGTGTGATAACTTTGCGGATGGTCTTCCGGAATACCGACATATTCATCCATATTAAATGTCACCACATTTTTAAACGAAACCTTGCCTGCTTTATTCAAAGCAATCAGTTCTTTGTACGTTCCGATCGGAGACGATCCCGTCGGAAGACCCAAAACAAACGGATTTTCGGACGTTGGGGCAAAATCATTAATTCTTTTTGCCACGTAATTCGCAATCCATTTTGACAGCCGTTCGTAATCCGGTTCAATAATCAAACGCATCTTTCCACTCCTTATAACATTCCGCGCCAAAAACGGAAATGATTTTCTTCTATATCTTTAATCTTCGGCATCGAAAAAAATTTGAATCCCTTATCGGAGGCAAACATAAATCCGTGACGAATCAAAGAATATGAAATCCTGTTTAAATTATTATCAAGACCGAGACCTTTTGTCAATTTATTCGGGCGTAATTTCAGTTCCAAAATTGCGGAATGAAGTTTGGAAGGATGAATTCCCGGAATCGGAGAGGGAATCAGTGAATTTTTATCCCAATCCGAAAGAAAGGATTCTTCGTCAAACTCAAGCTGTGTATATAAAACCGTCGGTGCACTTTTGGCATTTTCTCTTTTTGTGATTTTGGCTCCGAAATCGAGATAATTTTGACGGGTAAGAATCAGCATGCGTAGCGGATCGATCAATGCAAAAAGACGCAAAACTTCGGGAGACCGCAATGTCAAATCATGATTGGCTGCCTCCAGTTTAAGAACGGAACCGTCCGGATTGGTCAGATACAAATTTAAAATCGATCCGATATCGATATGTTCCAAAACACGATAACAGGATATAAATTTTGTCGCTTTCGGACGTCCGTCGCTGTGCGGATGCATTGCCGAAAATGCTGTCTCAATATCGAAAAAATCGGACCGGAAATTCGAATCGATTTCCGCAAAAATCACCTTTCCGTCGTAATAACGGGTCGAACCCGAGATATAATGCATCGCAAACTGTTCCGGTTTCAGTTGGGAAGCAATCAAAGCCTCCTGAGGATGTAAAACCGCATATAAATGATTTGTATATTCCATCATTACCCCCAATACACTTTCAGCAACGGCGCAATCACCAGTGAAACGATTGCCATCAGTTTAATCAATATATTCAGCGACGGACCGGCCGTATCTTTAAACGGGTCACCGACCGTATCTCCGACAACGGATGCTTTATGTGCGTCACTTCCTTTTCCTCCGCTGTGACCGGATTCAATCATTTTCTTTGCATTATCCCATGCTCCGCCGGAATTGGACATAAAGATTGCCAAAACGATTCCGCTTACAGTCACGCCGACCAAAAGCCCCATCAGCATATCAATACCGCCCAGAAAACCGACAGCGACCGGTGTAGCGGTTGCCAGCAAACCGGGAAGAATCATTTCACGCAAAGCAGCACTGGTAGAAATGGAAACACATTTATCGTAATCCGGTTTTTCCGTTTCGGTGAGAATGCCCGGATGTTCACGGAACTGTCGCCTTACCTCTTCAATCATTTTAAATGCGGCCTTTCCGATTGCTCCCATAGCCAATGCCGAAAAAAGATAAGGAATCATCGCCCCCACAATAAGTCCGATTAAAACGGGAACCCGGGTCAGACTGAGAAGTTCATCCCCCACTCCGGCCTGCTGCTTAAACGAAGAAAAAAGAATAATGGCCGTTAAGGCTGCCGACCCGATGGCAAATCCTTTTCCGATGGCGGCAGTTGTATTACCGACAGCGTCCAGACCGTCCGTAATTTCACGTACACGCTTCGGATATTCGGCCATCACAGCCAAACCGCCGGCATTATCGGCAATCGGACCGTAAGCATCGACGGCCAGCTCAATGCCGAGCGTAATCAGCATACCGACTGCAGCCAGAGAAACGCAGTAAAGACCGCCGAGGGCATAGGAAATCAAAATAGAAACACAAATCAGCAATACAGGCACCAGCGTCGAAAGCATACCGACCCCCATTCCGGTAATGATATTGGTTGCCGCGCCGGTTTCGCTGGCTTTAACGATTTTACACACCGGTTTGCGATCCGTTCCCGTATAATATTCAGTTGTCATGCCAATGGCAATTCCGCAGACCAAACCGATTACGGTCGACAAAAAAAGATACAACCAGGAAACACCGTTTCCGTAAGTCCGGTCACCGATGAAAAAATAAATCAACGGTGCGGAAAGAATCAGCGCCAACGCGCCCGCGGAAAAGGTACCGATATTCAGAGCTGTCTGCGGATTCTTTCCCTCTTTGGTCCGAACGAGAAAAACACCGGCAATCGAACACAACAACCCCAGAGAGGCAAGCAACAGCGGTAAAGAAACCAATCGAAACGGAAGCCCTTCGGAAGCACCGGTAACGGCCAGTCCGAGAATCATCGAACCGACCAGAGTTCCGGCAAACGATTCGAAAAGGTCGGCCCCCATACCGGCAACGTCACCGACATTGTCTCCGACATTGTCCGCAATAACGGCCGGATTGGAGGGATGATCTTCGGGAATCCCGGCCTCCACTTTACCGACCAAATCGGCACCGACATCGGCCGCTTTGGTAAAAATACCGCCGCCGACACGGGAGAACAACGCAATCGTGCTGGCACCGAGCGAAAACGCGGACAAAAGCGGGAAAACCGTACCGATAAAATAAGCAGAGTCGGACGAAATTTCTTTTCCGGTAACAGCAGTGAACACTGTCACCGAAAAAACCAAAATCAGTGCCAGACCGCCCAATGTTAAACCAACAACACCCAACCCCATAACACTGCCGCCGGAAAAGGCCACTTTCAACGCTTTCTGCTGCCCTCCTTTCAAAGCGGCTTCCGTCGTACGCCCGTTGGCAGCCGTTGCCACCTTCATCCCGATAAAACCGGCCGCAGCCGAAGCAAAGGCGCCGAGGATAAAAGCCAATCCCTGAAAGCGGAGAATGCCGTGGTTAAGAACAGCCATAGCCAGAGCAATTGTAAAAACAAAAGGAATCAGGACGCGGTATTCTTTAAACAAAAATGCCATCGCACCTCCGGCGATAGCCCCGGAAATTTCTTTCAGACGACCGTTTTCAAGCGGCTGTCTGAAAATCCATAACGCTTTCCAAAGGCAAAACAGAAACGCAAAAAGAGCAGCAGCACCGGTTGCCGCAATGACAGACACATTCATGATGGCCTTCCTTCGATGAAAGATGTTTTATTTTAACATGAAGCAATAAAATTTAACAAGAAAAAAAAATCTCTTGACGAGAATTTTTTATTTTAATATTATAACTTATATGTTGTTTCATGAGGTAAGATATGATTGAATGGTCGGCCCGTTTTTCGGTATCGGACAACAGCATCGATACGCAGCATCAGCAGCTTTTTTCAATTATGAATGAAATAATCGATGGCATGAAATCGGGCAAATGCGACGACCGCAATTTTATTGCCGCAATTTTAAATAAACTTTTGGAATACACGCAGTACCATTTCCGGGAAGAAGAAATCCGATTCAATGCAACTCCCTATCCGTTAAAAGCGGAACATGTACGTGCCCACAAAGATTTTACCAAACTGGTTGCCGAAAAGATTGCGAATAAAGACAAAGGGATTCCATGCCTGAATGCAACCGAAATTGCCAACATTGCCTACAACTGGCTGTGTCAGCACATTTTAAAATTCGACAAAACCTATATCGAATATATTAACGGAACAAAAAAATAAAACACCCGTGTTGTGCGCTACAAAATAGGAGGAAGATCTTTTTTTCCTATCACCGATTCCAAATTGGCCCGTTTTACGGCATCATAGACTTCGCTCCGAAAGATTTGAACGGAACGGGGAGCGTCTATCCCTATTTTGACCGTTTCACCGCAAACATCAACCAGCGTGATTCTGATATGGTCGTCAATAATAATCGATTCGTTCTTGCGACGCGAAAGAATTAACATGGAGATTCTCCTTTTTTTCTTAACTCCGCAAGTTCTCCGATGACATCGTGACGGGTTCGGTAATCGGGATTCCGGGAAATACACTGACACCCCTTCCCGGTTTCCTTATTAAAAACAAGAGGTCCCTGCAGATTAGCCGTAATCATCGGAACATCATTAAAATTAACAATGACAAATACAAGCAGCTCCGTATCTTTTCCCGGTTCCATTTCCAAAGGCAGTAAATCGGCGTCATCAACATCCAGCCGGTAATCGGGACGGAAAATTTCCGGACTCATTACGGCAAAGGACAGGTAAGGCTCCGTTAAGGCCTGAAGATAAAAATACGGAGGATGTCCCGAATCCACCAGCGCAAATCTGGTCAGTTCAGGCAACCCGAGAAGACCGCAGGGAAAATCAAATACCTGACGATCGTCAATTTCTATCTCTCCCAAAACCGTTGATTTAATTTTCATTTCAATTACCTCAAGAAATCCATTAAAGTCGGCTGTAAAACTTTTGCCGTTGTCTGCAGAGTCGCCTTATGCATATTCTGCAGATCCTGCATTTCCACAATCGACTGAGCCAAATCATCCGGTGTTTTTCCCAGCTGTTTGTTATTCATATCGGCATACTGCGGAATATCGAGTGTCAGACGGGACATGACCGTATCCAGCCGCTGTTCGAGGTTTCCGATATGGGCAATTTTTGTCAAAAGGTTATCCTGAGCGACAGAAATACCTTTTAGCCCCTTTCCGCCCGCATCGAGTGCATTGTTTTTATACAACTGGTCTCTCAGCCGTATCACCTCATCAAAAATCGAACCTCCGGAGCGGATGACACCGCCCGCAAGATTATACGGCGGAAGCTGATTCTGCTCGATAAATCCGAGATCGCTTAATACGGTTCCGTTACCCGCATCTTCCAGCCAAATCTGATGCGGTTCGGTTGCTTCGAGAGTAATCGAACCTCCCGGTTCGTCGAAATAGGCCCGAACCCGCAAATCCGCCTGATTGATTTTGTTGATAATTGTGTGAATATTGTCACCGGCAGAAAGCGGAATGGTTTTTCCGTCAATCATAATGGCGGAATCCTGCAAAACACGGTATCCGAGCGCATTAAACGGAGAATAAATACGGTCGTAATTGGCCCAGAACAAATGATCACCGGCATTGCCGAATTCGGCAAACCGGCCGTCCGAGATTTCCGTCGCACGCCCGCCGTTATCACCGATATATTCGACCGCAACAACAACCGGATGACCGCTTCCCTCTACGGTGCTTTCGATTGTTTTAAAAGCATCGGGAGAGCGGCGTGTTCCGGAAAACAGGGCGATTCCGTCTTCGTTACGGGTATTGGCCAAATCAATCAATCCGTAAAGATATTCGTTAAGCTGATTAGCCATGATTTTCCGGTCGGATTCGGAGTAAGTCCCGTTTGCCGCCGTTACCGCCAGCCGCCGTACATCATGAAGAATCGCGTTCGCCTGCTGCAGACTGTTTTCGGCCAGACGAATATCATCTTTCATCTGCTCGGCATTCTCCACAAAAGTCTGAAGCCGATCGATTTTGGATGAAAGCAGAACCGAATGCGAAGCTGCCGAAGGATTATCGCGCGGATCCAAAACACGCGTATTACCGGCAACTTTATTTGCCGTTTCGTTGCTTTTGACACCGTTTCTCCGCATGTAATACTGCATATCACGCGAAGTCATCTGCGAACTGATTCTATCCATAAAATCAGACTCCTATACGATTAATGATAATATCCAGCATTTTATCGATCTCGTTGACAAAACGCGCCGCGGCACTGTATCCGTGTTGAAATTTAAGCATTTCCGTAAATTCTTCGTCAATATTGACTCCTGTAACGGCCAGTTTCATATCATTCAGCTCTTTCAGGACAAGCCGTTCGTTTTCCGCTGTATCACGGGCAACGGCGCCCCTGACGCCGATATCGGCGATTCGTTCGGCAAAGAATGCATCGAAACTTTTCAGACGTCCGACCATCACTTCGTTGTTACGGATATTGGCAATAGCCTGAGCTCCCCGTCCGTCACCCAATTCGGCAGGACGCCCGTTGACACCCCATCCGGCAGCAATCTTCGTTACATCGGCCGCAATTACGGAGTTGACCTCTATCCATCCGGCGGGGTGAGCCAACGGAGAAGTCGCATACATATCACTGCGCAGTGCGGTCACGGCATCGGCCTGTTCCCAGTTATAGGCGCCGGCTTCTCCGGATGCTGCCAGTACACCGCTGTAATTGGTCAGAAATTCGCCGCTGTCCGCCGCATAACGAATCACAAAATCGGGATTGTTTCTGTCGGCAGCCGTAACGGCGCGCAACTGCAACCGACCGTCGCTGTCCAGACGGGCAACCACCTCGCTCCCGGAAGTGTTGATTCGGCGGACAAGAGTCTCAACGGTGTCGGTCGGATAGTAATCGACATTAACGGTGCCTTCACCTGCCGCAAATGTCAGCGTTCCCTGTAAACCGATCTGTTCCTGCGGCTGCAGAATATTGCTTCCGGTAATGCGGAACAGTCGCGTCTGATCCATAGCTCCGTCACCGTCGGAATCGAAATTCCCGTCAACATTATTGACAAACGGGTATTCGGTAAAAAAATCGACCCCTGTTTCCCCCTGCAGATTATAGGCTTTTCGATGATTCTCATTGACCAAATCAATGAAATTCACCGTCATCTGATCCAGTTTGGCAATTTCCCGTCTCAAATCGACATCACGAAGATCCATATACGATTTCAGCTTTCCGCCGGCCATTTGAACATCTTCCCCGTTTTCGACCCAGGTTACCCGCAGATAACCTTCATTGGCGGGATCGCTGACGGTTTCGAGGTGAAAGGCTATTTTTCCCTGAAGAAGATGCCGTCCGCCCGTATGCACATTGAATTCGTCGGGATCCTGACCGTTTGTCGATACATTGATATACGATCCCAATTCCCGTACAAGAACATCTCTCTTATCGTACAGATCGTTCGGCCGGTCACCGATTCCTTCCACACGGGCAATCTCTTTGTTCAGTTCGGCAACATTATCCAAAATCTCATTGATTCGGTTAACAGCTGTCTGAACCTCCGTATTCAGCATATTCCGTACCGTTTTCAGCTGATTGTAATTTTCATGAATATTATCGATAAGAGCCGCACCCCGTTCGCGAACCGTATCACGGACGGCCATGCTCTCGGGATTCTTTACCAGCTGCTGCCACGATGTCCAAAACTGATCCATCAAAACGCGACCCGAAATTTCATCCGGCTCATTATAAATCCGTTCGACCTGAAGCAGATACTGATCCCGAACGCCCCAGTAACCGTCACGGGCCATACGTCCGACAATACGTCCTTCCATCAGTTCATCTTCGATTCGCTCGACCCATACGGCATCGACGCCCTGACCAATCTGTCCCGGTGTATTTTCGCGATTCAGATGCGGAAAATAGAGCGGCTCGGTTGCTTCCATGCGAACCCGCTGACGGGAATAGCCTTCCACACCGGCATTACTGATGTTATGTCCGACGGTGCCGACAGCTTTACTGTGAGCAATGATAGACTTTTTCCCTAACTCGATTCCGGCAAATGACGACTGCATAATTTCACTCCTTGAAGCAGTAGTTTCCTTTTTAGTTTATCGGCATAAGAAAAAGAAGGAATTAGAAAAAAAGAATTTTTCGTTTATCTACAGTTCCGTCGAAATAAAAACTGATCGGTCACTGCCGGTACCGGCGGAAAAACGGCCGTTATTGTTGTAAACACCACCCGAATTTTGTCTTGTATATGTTTCCAGAACGGAATTGACAGTCCCCGTAACCGAATAGACATAATCATCGAGATTTTTCAGACGCCCCTGGTAAAGAACCACTTCCCGCTTCAACTCCCGATACAACTCTGTTAAGGAATTCCTCTCCTCTCCGGGAAGAAAAGCCAGAAGATCGTAAAACGAAACAGTTTCACCGACGGAAAAACGACGGCACAGCCGGGCATACCCCTCCACACGACGTTCTTCAATAAGTCGTAACCGCTCCGACTCATCCGACAACTGTTCCAGTAATGTTTTTAACGACAGGGAATCGCGGTTCATCACCGCTGTTTTCAGCAAATCCGTCAGGCGTCCGCATTCTTTCAAAGAGACGATTTCATTTTGAAGCAAAACATGAAAGGTTTTGACGATATCTTCGCTCAATGTACGACTCCTGATTTTCTTTTCGGCACAGCAAAACCGATTTGTAAGAAGAAAAACCTTTGAGAAGCAGAAAATTTTATTCATAAAAAGGAGGTATATATGGATAAACGGTACTTCTCAAAGGCATTTAATTATACCATAAAAAAGAAAATTATTCAATCGAGACAGTCTCAAAAGAGACTTTACTATTCCGGACAAGTACGCTATAATAAGTGAGGAGTTTATATGAATACGGATTGGGACATTGTAATTATCGGCAGCGGACCGGCCGGTCTGACAGCTGCTCAATACGCTGCCAGAGCCAATATGAAAACGGTCATACTGGAAGCCCTCTCCCCGGGAGGCCAGACCCTTCTTATCGACGAGCTTGAAAATTACCCCGGTTTTCCCGAAGCAACCGACGGATTTTCTTTTTCCGAAGCCATGGTTAAACAGGCAAAAAAATTCGGATCCGTTATCGAATACACCGGCGCCGCTTCGGTAAAAAAAGAAAACGACCGGTTTACCGTCGAAACAACCGGCAATCAGATACTCACGGCAAAAGCTGTTATCCTGGCTACCGGCGCCGCACATCGCCCGTTAAATGTTCCCGGTGAAGAACGCCTCTCCGGACGCGGAGTCTCTTACTGTGCCACCTGTGACGGTCCGTTTTTCAGAAACAAAAAAATTTTTGTTGTCGGCGGCGGTGATACGGCCTGTACCGATGCGGTTTATCTGGCAAAATTAAGCGACCGGGTGACGATTGTTCACCGCAAAGACCGGTTCCGGGCTCAAAAAGCAGTCGCCGATAAGGTACTTACCCATCCGAACATCCGGGTCCTGTTTAATACCGAAATCCGGGAAATTAAAGGCGCGGACAAAGTCTCATCGGTTGTATTATTCAATAACCGTGACAACACCTCTGTCGAAGAAGATGCCGATGCGGTATTTATCTTTGTCGGAACCGTACCCCATACGGAACCCGTTCCGGATGTCGAAAAAGATGAATCGGGATACATCATTACCAATGCATCAATGGAAACATCGATTCCCGGTCTTTTCTGTGCCGGCGATGTTCGGGCGACACCATTTCGTCAGGTTGTGGTTGCCTGCGGTGAAGGTGCGATTGCGGCTCATGCCGCGGAAGAATATATCGGCAGACTGACCGGAACCGAATACCGCTAATATGAAGAAAATACCGGCACTTCTTTTTCTCTTTCTGGAATTTTCCTCTTTCGGTCTCTCCTTCTTTCAGCGCGCCCTCTCCGACACGGAGCTTATCGAAGCGATAGTTTCCGAAATGACAGCCGAAGAAAAAATCGGACAGCTCTTTATGCTCGGTTATCTGGAAGAAGAGCCCGATTCGTTTATTTTGGAAGAAATTAAAGCCGGGCGCGTCGGCAACGTTAAAGTTTTCGGCTGGAATGCGACCGATACAGATAAAGTCGCCTCGGCCGTAGCCGAAATGCAGAAAGCCGCATCCCGAACCCGTTTTTCGATTCCGCTGATTGTGGCGACCGACCAGGAGGGAGGATGGGTGCGCCACGTAAAGGGAAAAACTTCCGTTACACCGGGAAATAACGCCATCGGAGCCACGGGACAGCTTTACGATGCATACGAAAGCGGCCGCCTGATTGCCGCCGAACTGCGGGTTTTGGGAATTAACATGAATTTTGCCCCCGTTGTCGATCTTTTCGACGATCCAGAAGCCGATTTAATCGGACCGAGAACCTTTTCCGGCAATCCGAAAGAGACTGCGGCTTTGGCCATTGCCTTCTTTCACGGACAGGAGGCTTCCCGTGTTCTCAGCACTGCCAAACATTTTCCGGGACACGGCCGAACGGGAATTGACTCTCACGTCTATATGCCGCGAATCAATCTCTCCGAGTCGCAACTGAAAAGTCATGAACTCATTCCGTTTGCCGCTCTGGTGAAAGAAAAGATCCCGGCGATCATGTCCGGTCATTTAAATTTTCCCAAAATTACGGGGGCGGGAACCTCGGCTTCTCTTTCTCCCCATGTTTTAAAAGATCTGCTTCGCGACGAAATGAAATACGACGGATTGATTATTACAGACGATCTGCTGATGGGCGGAGCCCAAAAACCGGGTGTCGGTTATCCGCATATTATAGCGGAATGCATCCGTGCCGGAAACGATATTGTCCTGATCTCCAAAGACTACCGTTACTACAAAGACGCATTTGCCGATGTCCTTCGGAGTTACCGCACCGACGAAACTTTCCGTCAGGACGTTGATCGGGCTGTCAGACATGTCCTGAAAGCCAAAACAGCTTATCTACGGCGTGACGACAGGGTCCCTCTTTACCCGACCCCAAAAGAGGCCTCCCAGCTGCCTCTCGCGGAATCGGTCCGCTACCAGCAGTCCCTGGCATTGCGTGCCGTTACGGTTCCGGGAAGATTGAAACCCGTCGACAAAGCCGCACCTCTGCTGCTGGCCGGAAGCTACAGCAACCTGGGAAAAGCCGGAAAAATGATTTATAAAAATTCGGACTTTTTTTTCATAAAGGATTTCAGCCGTGGCACCAATCAGTACGAAGTTGCCGACGCCATTATCTCGGCTTCCGAAAACGGTCGGAAAAAAATCGTTTTGCTGATTTCCGATACGGAAACAGCCGCCGTCGGCCGCGTACTGATTGACAGAAAAATTCCCTTTATTATTTTTTCTTCTCTTAACCCCTACCTTGCCAAAAATATTCTTCGCCCCGGACAGGAAATTGTCTATTTATACGGCGTCGGATTCGAATCGTTTCGGGCCGCGTTCTCGGTCCTGGCCGGAGATTTTACACCGACAGGACATTTGCCGATACAATGATGCCGTTACAGTGGATTTCTGTTACAACCGAAAATTTTCCTCATTATCATCGGTTTTTGTCCGAACAGGAGCCTCACTCTCTGAACATTCTTGCGTCACTGCCGCTTCGTAACGGCAAACGCGTACTGCCGCCGCCGTACACAGTCAGAAATTTCTTTCTGCGCACGGGAAGCCGTATAGTCGGCGCCGCCTCACTGACAGCCAACGGCATTCTGTACTGCCACACACTTCTGCCGCTGAAACGTGAAGATATAAAACCGCTGTGGGATGCTGCCGGCGAGTGTCCGCGCGGTCTTTTCCAGATTGCCGCTTCATACCCGGCTTCCGAAATGTTTAAGGAAACCCTCCCGAAGCCGGCTTCCGTTACCGATTTTTATGTCATGCACCGTCCCGTTGTTTCGTACCCGTTTACACAAATCGAACCGGGAATTTACAGGGCAACGGAAGAAGACATCGGCAGACTTCTTCCCGTTCATTACCGCTATTACGAAGAAGAAGTTTACCTTTACAATAACACACCGCCGGCAAAAATCATTGAAAATAACCTGAAACTGTTAATCCGCAATTATCGGGTTTATTTTCTTTCCGACGATAAAGGCAAAATTTTATCGAAACTGAACACGACACTGACGGGAGAACGCTATGTCCAACTGGGAGGTGTCTATACCGAACGGGAATTCCGAAGAAAAGGCTATGCCAAAAAACTGCTGAACTGGTTTTTAATCAACGAGCTTCCAAAAATCGGAAAATCCGTCTCCCTGTTCGTCAAAAAAAAGAACGAAAAGGCTCTCCAACTCTACCGCAGATGCGGTTTCGAGGAAATCGGAGAGAAAACGCTGATTTATTTCGATCTCGATTAAAACAGATAAATCGGATGCGAATCGGGATTTTTACCGAAATAGGTCACATCATCAACCACTTTAACGGCGTCCCCCTTCAGTACCGCAAACAGAAAGCGTTCGATTCCCAAACCGCCTCCAAACGTTGCCGGGAAATAACGCTGTCCGTCTTTCGAAAGGGCATGTGCAGCACACAAAAACGGTCCGTAACCTTCCAGATCTTCCGGGTTCAGTAATTCTCCTTCTTTTGAGAAATGCGGCCTGACCTTTAATATTTTGTTATCGATTAACCGTTCGACAATCGGTTCGTAAAGCCACTCCCTCAGGGCTCCGGAAAGTATTTCATACGGCTGCCCCCACTCTCCGTCTGCGGAACGGGAGCGGGCACAAAGATCGTAATTATAGATTTGTTCCGATTTGAATTCGGAAAGCGGGATTTTTGTTCCGTCTTCGCTCAGATAGGGATAAATCAAATCATAGTTTTCACGCATCAGACCGGTAATCCAAAAAAAATGAGTACGGAAAGTTTCTCCCAAAGGAGCTTCGAACGCTTTGGTTCCCGTCAGACGAACCGCCTCGTCACGGGTAATCCGCGGAAAAGGAATTTCGGGAACAGTCAGCGAAACTTTCAGAGCTTTCAGGTCGTCCGCATTTTTTTCCACTATTTCCGTCACGGCCGCTACAATCAGCCGTTCAAAGAAAGAGAGCGCCGTTTCCATTTCTCCCTTCAAAATCGACTCGACCTTTTCCGTCTGAAAATAGTATTCCTCCAAAGTCGGACGGTAAGAGCGGCGCAGCTCTATATCCATTTGCGAAAAATCAATCAGATATTTCCCGCGCTGCGTTCCGTTGGGATCCTCGATTTCGAGACGGATATTGGGTGAATCGACAAAAATTCCCTTCACTTTTGGATTAAAACAGGCCAGAAACTTCGAATAAATCATCGAATGGGTTGTTTTATAAGACTGACCTTTATAGCGGATCGTCGGAGAATGTTCGATATCGTGAGCCAGAGGATCTGTAACGGGACTCAGTGAAACATGCTCCAAATTCAGCAATCCCTCTTCTGTCAGAAAGCGAATCATCGACGTTACAAACGTAGTACGAATCCGCATGGCATGATACAGCGTATCACCGTTCCATTTTGTCAGATAATTTTTTTCGATAAACTCGCTCAAACTGCTACCGTTCTGATTCAAAGCATTGGCAAACCTGGCCAACGCGCCTCCGATTGATGAAGACGATTCCATAAGATACTCCTGACATATACTACACCGAATTGCAATTTTCTGCAATCGGATTTCCGATACGAATCTGTTTTTCTGTTTTCTTTTCCCGAAAATTGTGTTAAAATAAGGCATGAAACCGCCATATCCGCCCGATTTTACCGAACTGCGCCAAAACAAAATCGTCCGTCAGCCGATATACAACGCATCAGTTTACTATAAAAACAACAGAACCGAATTCGATGCTCTGCTGAGAAAATACAAAAAGAAAATCGAAACGGGGATATCCGCAGCAACGGAAGTCCGCCCTTCGCCCGTTCACGGATACGGTCTTTTTGCCGCAGAAGAATTAAAGGAAGGCGACTGGATCGGACAGTATACGGGCGAACAGCGCTGGGCGCTGCCCTTTTCGCGGCACACCGACTACGCATGGAGCATACCGGCACCGACTCTGCCGCGGCTGGAAATTAATGCCCGCCGTTGCGGTAACGAATTGAGATTTGCAAACCATTCCTTTGACCCCAATGCCGTTGCCGATCATCTTCTTTATAAAGAACACTGGATTATCATTTTCTATGCCGCACGTACAATCCGCAGGAATGAGGAAATCTTCATCGATTACGGTGAAGCCTATTGGAGCACACCCCGACGTGAGCTTCACGTCTCCCCCGAACTCTTCGAGGTACTCAAGAAAACGCCTGCAACGCTGACACCGACGGAGGAATACAAAAAATTATGAAAATCATTTCGTGGAATGTCAACGGAATCCGATCCGCCGACGAAAAAGGTCTTTTCGAATTTATGCAATCGGCCGATGCCGACTGCTTCTGTCTTCAGGAAACCAAAGCGCAGGAAAGCTGCCTGAAAAAACATTTTAAAGAATTCGAACCGTATAACGTTTACTTTGCCGATGCAAAGCGCAAAGGTTACAGCGGCGTCGCTGTGTACACCAAACGAACACCCGATCGGATCGAAACGCTGGGAATCGAAGAGTTTGACGACGAAGGACGAACGCTCGTTCTCTATTTCGGAAAACGGGTTTTGATCAACGCCTACTTTCCCAACAGCCAGGAAGGCGGAAAACGGCTCGATTACAAGCTGCGGTTCTGCATGGCCATGCAGGATCGGCTTGACCGGTTAACGGCCGAAGGCTATGAAACGGTTTTATGCGGCGACTACAACATCGCCCCCTTTCCGATTGATTTAAAGAATCCGAAATCGAATGAAGCCAATCCCGGCTACCTTCCGGAAGAACGCGCCTGGATGAAACAGTTTCTGGAGTCAGGTTACACCGACTGCTACCGGCTTTTTTACCCGGATCGGATTGATGCGTATACCTGGTGGAGTTACCGTTTTCAGGCGCGCAGCCGGAATATCGGGTGGCGGATCGACTTTTTCTGCGTCAATCCGCCGTTAAAGACAAAAGTCGATGCCTGTGAAATCCTTGACAAGGTGACAGGTTCGGATCACTGTCCGATTCAGTTGGAACTCGGTGAAGACGACTGATACGGAGGCCACCCCATTTTTATCCCGCCGAGCAGATGCAGATGAATATGCTCCACCTCCTGCCCTCCGTCGACACCGTTATTAAAAACAATTCTGTAGCCGTTCTTTAATCCCAAAAGAGCGGCTACTTTTTGAGCAGAAACCATAAGCCGTCCCATAACTGCCGAATCCTCATCACGAAGATTTTCGATACGTGCAATGTGTTGTTTCGGAATAATCAAAACATGAACCGGCGCCTGCGGACTGATATCGTAAAACGCATAAACCGTCTCGTCTTCGTAAACTTTTTTCGACGGAATTTCTCCGGCAATAATCCGGCAAAACAGACAGGATTCCATGACAACTTCTCCTTATTTGTTCAAATTCATTTCGATGATCAGCTGAACTTCACCGACACCGATATTCAGTTTCTTGGCTATATCACCGGCACTCCACCCCTGTTGAGCCAGTCTTAAGACCAAATCGGTCTGATCGACTTTTCCCTTTCCTTCGGAAGCGGAGACCTCGTAAACTTCTTTCAGTGTCGCCAGATTTTTGGCGGCCGTATTATTCAGCTGAACCAGCCGGGACTCGGTATCGGCAAGCCACTGCCGCGCTTTGTTTGTCGATTCGATTTTTGCATCGATATCACTCAGCATGGAATCAAGCCCCATCAGTTTATCGACGGCAAAATCGGCACGTTCTTTATTGGTATTCAGCACATCGATCCGTTTCGATGCGGCTGCCAGTTTACCGAGAAAATCATTAAAAGAAGCCTCGAAATTTTTAATCCGCGTTTCCAGCTCCTGCATTTCCTCAAAGTTTTTATCGATTCCGACCGTTGCATGATTGAGAACATGTTCTTTTTTCTCCAGACGGGAATACTGATCCTCAACCTGTTTTTCCAAATCATCGAGCTGGCGCAAACGGGCCTGCATTTCCATAACCACATCGTTGGAAGAAGTCACTTTATCGATACGGGAATTGATTTCCGCCGAAGTATCACGTAAGCGCTTGAAATCCTTCTCCAGATCGTCGACTGTCCGTTTGTTGGCCTGCAGCTGTCCCAATTTTCCGGTAATATCGGCTTCAATGGCTTTCACTTTTGCCAGAGTAGTATCGATATCCTTGAATTCCTTCTTTTTAATAACCAGCTGATCGATTTCGTTACGCAAAGCGGCAATATCTTCCGTCAGCTTTTTCTTCATTAAATCGGCCCGCTCAAACAGCTTTGTCTGTGCTTCGAAATCACGAATTCGTTTCGTGATCTCATCCAAACGGAAGCTCAAATTCTTACGTCCCTCTTCGACATCATTATGAAGTTTCTGCTGAACGGCCTCGATTTTTTCACGGGTATCGGCACTCGACTGACGGAAATCGCGTGTTTTATAATCCAATTCGTTCAGCAAAGTATCCGTTTTGTAATTGAATTCGGCATAAAATTCTTCGTATTTCTTGTTAAGCTCGACAAGAGCGTTGTCCGATTTTTGCCGCAAATCGGCCACCAGCTTTTCGATATCCTGTCCGACAATGAGAATGGCTTTTGACAGGTCGTCGATTTCCCGTTTCGATTTTTCGATAACACCGTCTTTTTGAGCCGCAAACGTATCCTTGATGATATTGACATTTTCGGAAACGGATGTTTTCAAATCGGCATATTTGGCTTTCAAATCGGCTTCCGTATTCTTCATCTGCTGAATCACGTTCGAATGCATCACCTTTAAATCGGAGTGGGATGTTTCGAAGCGTTTCATGAGATCGGAAATATCTTCTTCCAACTTGTTTTTGGCCGTTTCAACCGTTTCTTCGAGATTTTTCTGATGTTCTCCCAGTTTGGCCGTAACAGACATATCGTATTTGGAAAATTCGACCTCGAATGCACTTTGAGCCTCATTCTGAATACCCTCGATATTTTTCCGTATCAGAATTTTGAAATCTTCGATTTCCTTTTCGTTATGCAGAGCATCGAAAGAAATCTTCTCCTGCAGAGCCTGAATCCGGTTGTTCAAATGAACAA
This sequence comes from Spirochaetia bacterium, assembly GCA_034120015.1. Classification (GTDB taxonomy): domain Bacteria; phylum Spirochaetota; class Spirochaetia; order JAFGXN01; family JAFGXN01; genus CALXOJ01. The sequence continues at coordinate 182,582 of JAXEIF010000007.1, forward strand.
ATTCCTGATCGGTCTGCTCTTCGATTTTTTTCAGACCTTCCGCAATCGAAGCCCGCCGTTCCTGCTCCGCCTCCGCCTGATGGCGCCGCGACTCGGCCAGCATCTGCTCCATATCTTTTTCAGCCTGCTGCTGCCACTCGATAACCTTGACATTCAGCGCATCGGTCCGTTCGCGCAGGTCGGCAAAAAACTGATCCTCGTAAATCGACATTTGCTTACCGGTACTTTCGTATGCAGCCGCCTTAATGGCTTCGATCTCTTTACCGATACCGTCGATTGTGGCATGTATTTTGCTGTAGCCCTCCTCGGTTTTCTGCCATTCCGCATTCCGACGCTCATCCACTTCGGCCGCAAAACCGTCGAGTACCGCATCGGTACGCTGTTTCAGTTTTTCCATTGAAACGGAAACCTCTCCCATGTAACGCGTGAGGTCGGCTTCGACATTATCGATTTGCGATACCTTATAATCGAAATGAGCCTTATGTTCTTCAAACAAATGATTCAAACCCTCGACTTTCGTCTCGAGATCGGCCGACAACGCGGCCAGTGCCTTTTTAAACCGGGCATCGGCATCCTCGATCATCCGGGAACCCGACGAATCAATCTCGGCGGAAATATGATCCAGTTTTTTCGTATTTTCCACCAGACGGTTTTCCGACTGTGTCAGTTCTCCCGTAATACGCGTTTCGAACGATTCCATATCCGAGCTGACCTGAGCAATGAAGTTATCCAAATCCTCTTTCAGCCGCTGTCTCGAATTTTCCGTTTCCGTCAGCATTCGGGTCAGTTTTTCACGGTTGGATGTATCGGCTTCATGCAATGCTCCCGAAATCGCCGATTTCAGCTGTTCCAGTTCTTTCTTCGACTCTTCTTTTTTCAGTTCGACTTCGCTTCGCATTTCGCCGAAATGACGCAGAATTTCCGCATTGGTTGTTTCGATTTTTCCGAAAAGAGACGACAGATAGGATTCCAGCTCCTTTTCCGATTTTCCGGCACGGCTTTCGATATCACGACGGAGATTTTCGAAAATATCGTCTTCCAGTTTCAGAGAGCGGTCCACAGCCATCTGAATGTTACGCTGATAACGGGTTTCCACATCTTCGGCCTGGGCTTTAAATCTCTCGAGACGTTTATCGACGGAAACCCCGGCCGCTTCCAATTGCGACAAAACAGCCGCCAGATCCCGCTTCTGTTTTTCCTGAAGTATCGACAGATCCTTTTCGATACGGCTTTTGGCATCCGTTACCTTGGCATCGAAAATTGCCGTATAAGTATCGGTTTTCTCCTTAACACCCGACAAAACAGAAGCAATTTCCTTTTTGACTTTTTCTTCGAGTTTTTCCCGCTGCCGGGATACAAGAGCCAGCATCTGATTCTTTTCCGTTTTCAGCTGCTCAAGCGATGCCGCATGCGTTCCCTTAATGGAATCAAGCTGAGCCGCAACCGTGGAAAGCGTCTCCCGAAACGACTCCTTCATCAGAGCGGCCTGGTTCTGATTTTCCTTCAGCAGCGCATCGCATTCTTCCTTACACGATTGAACCGTATGTCTGGAATTCTCTTTCATCAGAGATACCGTCTGATCGTTCAGTTCGGCACTCTTCTGCCGCAGCCGGCCGAAAACCTCTTCCATCTGCTCCTTTTCTTTCTGAATCTGATCCATTGATTCGCGATGGGCAAATTTGACATTTTCAACCTGTGCCGACAAATCATCCAAAACATGATCAATCGAGGAACGAACCGATACAATCTTTTCCTGCTCGCGTCGGAAAACGTCATCACACTGAGTCTGAAAGGAAGACAAAATCCCGTCGGCGCCCGACGTCATCTCGGATAAAGCGGATTCGGTAATTTTCCGGCCTTTCTCTGCAAGCGAATCCATAAACGCCCGGATTTCACCCATCGACTGAGCCAATTCCTCTTTTTCGCTTTCCACATAAGAACTCCAGTCCCGTTCAGCGGATTCTTTCATATCTTCGAGAAGAGTGTGATATTCTTTTTTGTCTTCTTCAAAGTCGGCACGGACATTCTCGGACACCCGGTCGAGAGCCGAAGCGGCCTTTGTTTCGAAATCGGTCACTATTTCACCGAGTGCCTCCTGCAGTTTGCGGGAACGGTCGTCGATTTCTTTGACCTTTTTGGCAACGGCCGTCACAAAATCGGATTCCTGCCGCAGATTGCGCATATTCTCTTCGACACTTTGAGTCAGCGATGCCAGCTGATCCATGGCCGTTTCCGAAGTCCGGACACTGTTTTCCAGACCGTCAATCCGGTTCTGAATATCGTTCAGCCGGGTATCTTCGCGGCTGACATCACTTAAAAGCTCGCGTCCGGCACGGGCATTGACTTCCAAATCGAGTGCCGTATTTTTCAGTTCCTGAACGGATTTATCGACAATCCCGTCGATTTCGTCCTGCAAAGAGGCCGCATAACGTTTTAATTTATCCAAAGAGCGGTTGTCACGATCGATCATCCGGAAAATCATAACAACCGATACGGAAATGATCAAAGTCACCGCGTTGAGGACAAGACCGATAATACTCACGTTTCCCTCCCAATAATAAACCTCTCCATTATAAATCATATTTAAAAAGAAGAAAAGGGATTTTTTTAAAAAACATCCATATTTATACTCCTCCACCGGAAGACGATTCGCCCTATATTTACCCCGGTGTATTGACTTTTTTTCGTATCCGAATAGAATAAGTCAAAAGACTATTTAATGTGGGGAATTAGGGAAAAATGAAAAATACCGAAGTAAATTCCGAAAACGATTTCGACGATTCGAAAATATACTGCGCCAACTGTATTCACTGTAAGGTCATCAAAACACAAACCCAGAACGAAGGCGAATATCAGTTACGCGTACGCTGCGACGCCGGAATGTGGAAGAAAAAACTGGGGGAAGAAAAATACTACAAATACTTTACGGTTATCCGCCGCAAACTGGATCAGTGCGACGCTTACGAATCGATGGGAGAAGAAGAAGAATATCTGAAAGACTTAAAGAAAAAACTCCCTGTTAACGACGAGGTTTTCCGCGTTTGAAATTCCGTCCGTTCTTTTTTTGTTTTATATCCGTTTTTCTTTTTTCATGCGTGACAATAAATACACAGCTGCCGGAAAACGCAACGGCAGAAGAAATGTTTTTCCACGCACAGGTTCAGCAGGGACAGATTAAAACAAAAAAAGACAATGAAGCGGTTATCGAACTGTTTCAGACGGTGGCGGATCGTTTTCCGGAATATAAAGCCATCGGTATCGAATGCCGCTACGAAATTGCGTACGTACTGTACCGGCAAAAAAAATACCGGGATGCGGAGGACGCTTTTTACGGAATTTTGCGCTACTACGAAACCAATGACAGCGAAGTGCTGCCCGACTGGCCGAAAACGCTCTCCGAGCTGATGATCGGCAAAATCGAAGAAAAAACAAAACCGAAAGAGAAATCTAAACCAAAGAAAGGCCGCTGACAGCGGCTTTTGCTTTTTTCAGAGCTTTCCGCCCCGCCAGAGAAACCCGCACCGCAGGTTCCGGAGAATCGATGAGTCTCCGCGCTTCACAGACAACATCCGCAACGGTTACGTTTGCCGTTTCGTCAAAAATCTTCTGCCGCAAACCGTCATCCAAACCGTAAAGATAGCGCAGCACCGCCTTCAAAAGCCGTCCCGACGGCCGCTCCGGTTTCAGGTTGTCGGACAGTAAACGGATAATCTGATTTTCCGCTTCGGCTTCGGTCGGCGGATTTTCGGCGAACCGCTTCAGAACCGTTTCGAATGTTTCGAACGTGGACGACAGCTGCGGATCGCGGTAGGAGGTCATCTGAAAACAGTCGTTCTTTAAAGAGGCCGAGGCGCCGTAGGCGCCGGATCGGACACGAACCTCATCCAGAACCCGCGTTTTCAGCAGTTCCGCCATCACCCGCTGCCGGCTGTGATGAGGCGAATCGAACGGGTCGGTCTTCCGTGCCCATGCATTAAACGCCACATCGGACGGCAGCGCCACACCGTAAATCTTTTTCAAATCGAACGGTTGCGGCGGTAACGCAAAAACGGAACTTTTCTCAGCGGACACCGTATCGGCAAGCACTTCATGCAGCCGCGGCAACGCGGCACGAATGCGTTCCCGCGCTTCCGATTCGCATGACAACGCATACAAAACACGGTTTTTCGAACAAATTTGCGGATAGAGCACCTCAAAACGCCGCGACAGCCGGGCAACGCCGCCGGAACGTTTCAGTACCGTTTCCAGAAAGCGGTACTGTACAAAGCCGTCGACCGCCTCCGCCGCCGCATCCGCCGTCGACAAAAAGGAACGGGCCAATCCGGCCGCATACAGCGTTCCGCTTTGCGTGAAGTCGGCCGCCATATCGTTTTTCGATTCGGTCAGCGCATCGCGTATCCGCTTCCGGTCGGTAAAAACCGTCTCCGAAAGCATCCGACGTAAAGCTTCAACCGCCGCATCCGTTTTTTCCGCCAAAAACCGCGTACGGATAACCAGATTCAGATGCGGTTTTCGGGAACGCATTTCGCTGCCGATTTCGATAAACGATGAAATATGACCGAAAACGGATGTCATCTCACGAGCCACTTCGTCATAGGAACGGTTTTTCTGCCCGGCACTCAAAAGCAGTTTGGCGAACGAATTGACAACCGGCAAATCGTCGGGCGGGAGCGTATCCGAATCAAAGTAAAGGTCAAGATAAACGATTCCGTTCGTACGGTCTTCCGTTTCCAAAACGGGAAAGGCGTCGGTATCATCGACGCGAAAATCAATAACGGAGAGCGGTGCCTCCACATCTTGACGCGTAACGGCCGGTAACCGGTCCAATACCGCTTCGTTTTCGGCTTCGTTTTGAAACGTCCGGAACGATTCGATGGCCCGGTCGAGAGAACCCGGTTCGGCGTAAACGCTCTTCGTCAGCGAAGCGGCCGCCGCATCGGCCGAACGGGTCCACTTTTTGAAATAGTCCGCCGACGAAACGACGGTCATTTCCGCCCGATGCGGATTCTCCGTCAGCAGCCGCCGCAACAGCTGTTTGATATAATCGGGATTTCGGAAACGGTGTCGAATCTCCGAAAAGAGCGTGCCGGTTCGAAACCATTCGCACGGACTGCCCCCGCGAATCCAGGTGAACATCATCCGCTCCGCGTAACGCAGCCCCAACGGCACACCGCCTTTAATCTCCCGCATGGAGAACTCGTACGAATCGAGAATGCCGTCGATAACACCGGCCGCGATTCCCTCTTCGGCAATCTCCGCAACAGCCTTTTTGACAGCCTCCAGCGCGGCAGCCGCCTGCCGTTTTTTGACGCCGCGCAAACCGCAGGAAAAGAACAGCTGCCGCAGTTCGCTGCTGCCGCCCATATACGGCGCCAAATCGGTTCCGTAACCGCAGTCAATCAGTTTGCAGTAAAGCGGCGTTCCCTGGTGACCGCACAGACAGGAGGACAGCAGCTCGGCTTCGATGCACGCTTCGGCCGTCGCCGCCTCGTCCCACAGCCAGCTGACCGCCACGGTCACGCCCTCCTCTCCCGGAGGCGCCGCGACCGTAAACGCGCGCGGCCGCTCCCACCGCGTTTGAAGCGGCATCACAGCACGGCTGCCGGAAACCGTTATCCGCGACAGCAGCTTTTCTTCCAGAAACAGCAGCTGCTCTTCCGTCGGCAGCGACCCGCAGAGAAACAGTTTCACGTTTTGCGGAACATAATGACGGCGGTAAAAATCCAAAAACCGCCCGTAAGAAAGCGACGGCACGGCATTGGGATCGCCGCCGTATTCGAAACGGTAACCGTTATCGGGGAAAAGCAGTGCCACCGCCGCCTGTTCGGCCGCCGCATCAAACTGCGAATAAACCCCCTTCATCTCGTTGTAAACAATTCCGTTAAAAACCGGCTTTCCGGAGGCATCCTTTTCCAGCCGGACGCCTTCCGTTTTAAACGTATTTTCCGAAAGCTGCGGGGAAAAAACAGAGTCACCGTAATATTCGAGCAGATTATAATAGTCGACGGGCACGACCGAAGCCGCCGGATACAGCGTCACATCGGGATAAGTCATCGCGTTCATGAATGTGGCGACGCTGCGCTTGTCCATCGAAAAAAAAGCATCCTTCATCGGCAGTGTCTGCGAGCCCGACAGAACGGAGTGTTCCAGAATATGCGGAATCCCGCAATCGTCTTCAGGCGGCGTCGAAACGACAAAACCGAAAAAATTTTCCTTATCGTCGGTCAGAAAATGAAAGACCTCAAACCCGCTCCGTTCATGCCGCGCCGTAATTCCGACGCCGTGGCGTTCCGGCAGGTTCTCAACCGCATCAATGCGGAATCCTCCGATCTTATCACCCGGTTTTACCACAGCACCCGCCTCCAGACCCGCTTCGGCTTCAAACCGTACTGCAAAAACCGCGAAGGATTGACGGAAGCAATTTTACGCATCTCGCCGCCGAAAACTTCGCAAAAGCGGTGATAATAACTCTCGAGCGAACACTCTTTGAGCTTCACAATAAAATAATCGGATCCGTACAGAAACTTTTTTCTGACGGCAAATCCGGCTTTATCGTAAATCGCGGTTTTGAGAGCCTGCAGGGAATATCCTTTTTTGGCATTGTCGACAAAACAGCTTAAATCGGAATAGACATTTTTGTATTTCGCCATAAAGCGCAGAATTTCGGCCGTATAATAACCGGATGTAGGCGATTCGTCGATATAACGGTGAATAAACTTATCGCCTCCCAAATGGGCAAAATCGAGATAAAGTTTCGGATAGCGGTTCAGCACCTTTTCCCACAGCACCGGATGATTGAACAGATAGCCGCGCATGCTGATGTCGCTCATCTTCTCCTTAATCGGAAACGAAACAATTCCGTCGGGATAGATTTCCCGTACCGGCACGGGACGTCCCGATTCGGTATGAAAAATATCGCCGTTCACCTCGACCCGTTTGGCCAGCGCCGCATAACCGCTGAATCCGGAATGGGTAATGACCGGTATCGAATATTTTTCGCAGTAGGCAAAAAGACCGTTCTTTTCGTTTTCGGTTCCGTAAAGAAACGGATCGGTCACCGAATAGCCGAGTGCCGGATAGAGTTTGATACCGACAAACGGTTTTCCCGGTCCGACCTTTTCCCGAATCAGCGCCATCAGGTCGCAGTCCCGGTTGCGGCGCGGATCGACCGGGAAAAAGGGGTAAACGTGTTCCGGATAACGGGCTTTCAGTTTTTCCATTTCCTCAATCTGACTGAAAAAACTGTCGGTAAACATATTCGGAAGCGCACTGAAACGGTTGCCCGAAAAAAAGTTGGCAATCCGCCGGAAACTCCAGTATGAAGCCGTTTCACCCGATTTTCCCGCGGTATGTTCCTCGGCAGCCGTTTCTTCGACATTGGTTTTGCCGTCGGCATCAATCATTCCGTAGCGCAAATCCATACAGAGCGGGCAGACGGCAAAGTTTTCACCGTAAACTTTTCTCATCTGGGCAAAAGTCTCCTCCGCGCTGTCGGCCAGAGAGGTATCGATAAACCCGAGCAGACGGTTCAGCTGCCCGAACGATTCCTGTTCCTCCTCGTTCCGTTTCGATTCGGAAAGAAATTTATTGAGAAAATTGAGCGCCACCGATCCCTGCCGGGAAAGAATGTCGCGGGTGAACAGATGACAGTGAACATCGAAAAATTTCATAAGAGATCTCCCAACACTTCCAGTGCGATATCGGCTCTGCCGAAAGGAGCACTGACCTGTATTCCGGCGGTTTCCGAACGGACAGCCGCCACCATTTCGCGGGCAATGGCCACACCTTCTTTCAGCCCCTCTTCTTTGGTTTTGGCTTTCGCCATCCGGTGCAGCAGCTCATCCGGCAGAACCACACCCGGAATCTCGTTTTTCATAAATTCGGCATTTTTGTAGCTGGTCAGGGGCCAGACACCGGCAATCACGGGAATAAATACTCCCTCGTCTTTCATCCAGCGGATCATCGACAGCAGCGATTCGGGATCGAAGACCGGCTGCGTCACACAGAAAGAAGCTCCCGCTTTGACTTTGGCAATAAAATGTTCTTTTTCGGCCTCGAGGTTGACGGCGCACGGATTGAGTCCGACACCGGCATAAAACGCGGTCGGAGGCTCGATCGCCCGTCCGGCCGGGTCGTAACCGCGGTTGAGCTGCGACACCAGCTGCGTCAGCCCGACCGAATCGATGTCGAAGACCCCGGTTGCCTGCGGATAACTGCCCAGCTTCGGCGGATCGCCGGTAATCAACAGCAGATTGCGCAGACCGGCCACCGCCGCCCCGAGAAGATCGGCCTGAATACCGATGAGGTTGCGGTCGCGGCAGCAGTAGTGAAGCACCGTTTCGATACCGATGCGCCGTTCGATTTCCAGAGCGGCAATCATCGGCGAAATACGGGAATTGGCACGCGGTCCGTCGGGAATGTTGACCGCATCGACACCCGCTTCGTGACAGATTTTGACTTTCTCCAGCATCGGCGACAGATCGGTTCCGCCGGGTGAGACCATTTCGACCGAAGTCACCTTTTGGCCGGCCGCGATTTTGGCGGCCAGCCGCGACCGTTCGGCCTCCGGCACCGGTTCTTTGACGACGGCCGCCGCCGCCGGCACGACTTCGACGGAAACGCGGGCGTGCGCCAGCGGTTTGACGGCCGCCGCCGCTTCGCGGATATGCTCGGGCGTCGTACCGCAGCAGCCGCCGACACCGCGCACACCGATGGCGATATACCGTTTGGCATACTCGGTAAAATATTCGGGATTGGTCAGATACATCAGCCGCCCGTCAATCATTTTCGGCAGCCCGGCGTTGGGCATCACCACCAGCGGTTTATGGGTATGACGCACCGCCGTTTCGGCCGCCGAAAAGACGGCCGCCGGGCCGCTGCCGCAGTTCAGTCCGATGGCAGAAACGGCATCCGTCTCATTCAAAAGCGAAACAAAGTGAAGCACGCCCTCTTCGTCGACTTCATCGGAGGAAACGGTGTTCCCCGGAGGCGTAAACGACGCCAGTATCGGAAGGCCGAATTCGGCGGCCGTCTCCGCCGCCAGCCGCAGCTCGTCGGGACGGGAAAAGGTTTCCAGCAGGAAAAAATCGGCACCCGCCTCCGCCAGTGCGGACATCTGACGGCGAAAGGCCTCGCGCACCGCGGTGCGGTTTGCCGTCCGGTTCGGCTGCCGGAAAAAGGAACAGGGTCCGACATCGCCGGCCACAAACGCCCGCACCTGCTTTTTTTCGACAGCCTGCCGGGCCAGCCGCACGGCAGCGGCGTTAATCGCTTCCGTCTGCTCGGCCAAACCGAACGAAGCGAGCCGCAGCGGGTTGGCCCCGAACGTATCGGTCGTAATCACATCGGCTCCCGCCTCCAGATAATCGCAGTGAACCGATTCGATCACCGCCGGCGCACTCAGCACCAGCTGTTCGTAGCAGGCATTCAGAAAATAACCTTTGTTATAAAGAACGGTTCCCATGGCCCCGTCAAAAAGCAGCACCCGGCTGCGCAACTCTTCCGTCAGATTCATATCACCTCTCACGATACGGTGCGTTTATTATACACAATTTTCGGGAAACCGTCACCTCTTTTTGAGAAAAGATAAAAAGAATCGCAAACAGCCGTTTTCGGCAAGAGGACGGGCTTCATCGGAAACGGTTTCGGCGGAAAAATAGCGAAATAGCGCTTTGAGTTTCGGATCGTCCGCTTTTTCAAACGCCCTTCATTGCTCCCGGACATCCGGTCCTTCGCGATCTTTGTCCCTCCACGGACTTCATATTACAAACGATTTTGTTTGTTCGTCACCAGTCCGTCCGTGGCCGTCGGCCGCCTCCCGCCATCCGCGGCTACGGCGGCACCAGTCCCTCCGTGGCCGTCGCATCAGCGTTTCGGGGAAGAGTTTGCAGAAATCTTCTTCCCGCATAATCCGACTGAACAAATAGTCGTCGGTCAGTTTTAAGTCTGGCCTTGATTTCATCGGATTGCCTCCGCTATGAATAATGACGAAAAGCTGTTTTTTCGGACAAAATCGTGGTAATTTTCCGGCAATTCATAAACAAAAGCAGCCCCCGTTCGGGAGCTGTCATACCGGGAAACAGCAGATCTACTGCGCTAAAACAACATTTTGATCATTGGGATAGGCGCTTTTCCACTCATTTTCCCACGTTGTTTTCTGATCTTCATTCAGGTGCAGTATCAGCGGAGTTCCTCCGTCGGAAGTCTGATTGCCGCACCACAGACCCAGCAGCACCGTGTTTGCCGACATATCCAGTTCCGTCAGCTGATTATTGTCGCACGCCAGATATCTCAGCGCCGTGTTTGCCGACACATTCAGTTCCGTCAGCTGATTGTCGTCGCAGTACAGGTCCTCCAGTGCCGTGTTCGCCGACACATCCAGTGACCTCAGCAGATTGTTATTGCAAGACAGATCCTCCAGTGCCATGTTCACCGATACATCCAGTGACGTCAGCTGATTACTATCGCAGTACAATGTCTCCAGCGCCGTGTTTGCCGACACATCCAGTGACGTCAGCTGATTGTAGGAGCATTTCAGATTCGTCAGACCGCTAAACCATTTGATTCCGGAAATATCGGTCAGTTCCTGAAAGCTGATGTCCAACTTTGTTACCGCCCGGGCGGCTTCCTGATTTTCCGGCGTCATCTCCACCGTGTCGTCACTCTTTTTCGTCCACCCGCACTGAGTGTCGACCGCTTTCACAAAGTCAGAGTTAATGATCTCGTACGCATCAACAATCGACACCTCACACTGCGCCGTTTTGACGCCGTCGGCCGTTGTTACCGTCACAGTCGCCGTACCTGTCTTTACTGCCGTGACCGCACAGCCGTTTCCCTCGGCTTTCAGCGTTACCACTCCCGCCGGTTCGGCACTCCACGTTACCGTCTGCACCGTCGCGTTTTCCGGATCCACCGTTGCCTTTAAGACGGACGTGTCTCCGGGTGTCAGCGTTAAAGCCGTTTTGTCCAGCGTCACGCCGGTGACCGGTACCGGTTCTTTGCAGGCAAAGAAAACCGCTGCCAGCATCACGGCCATTGCCGTGACGAAAATGTTTCTCTTTTTGTTCATATTATCCTCCCTGCGGCAATTGCCGCCTTTTTTACAATTGCTTTCCCTGCGGAAAAATGTCCCTTAACGGCCGTCCGCCGCTTTCAACGCAAAAACCCCGGCGTCCGTTTGTCAACGGACGACCGGGGTTTTCTTTCCAATGTGTCGGATAGTGTGATTAAATAAAGTGCTGTTCTGTGAGACGGTACGGCGATTTTCAATCGCCTTTGCCTGCAAATTTTCCTCCGACGATTAATTATAGACCCTTTCCCGAAGAAAAACAATCCCTTTTTTCCATTAATTCATCCAGCTTCCGGTAAAGCGCCGGGAAATCAATCGGTTTGGAAATATGGGCATTCATACCCGCTTCGGTGGTCACGGCAATGTCTTCGGCAAAAGCGTTGGCGGTCACCGCCACAATCGGCACGGAAACGGCGTCGGGCCGGTCGAGCGCACGGATGCGGCGGGCCGCCTCGCAGCCGTCCATCACCGGCATCTGCATATCCATCAGCACGGCGGCAAACGTTCCGGATGCCGATTCTTCAAACAGATCCAATGCCCGCCGACCGTTTTCGGCGGAGGTCACCTCAAACCCGGCCGACTCGAGCATCTCTTCGGCCATCAGACGGTTAATGGCGTTGTCTTCCGCCAGCAGAAGCCGCCGCCCCCGCCCGGGAAGCCCTTCGTCCGCCGCGGCCGAAGGGTCCTCCCCGCTTTCGGCCGCGGCCGTTTCGGGAACGGAAGTGTCGGAAACCGGTGCCGCCGCTTCCAGCGGCACGGTCACCGTAAAACGCGAACCTTCTCCCGGAGCACTTTTTACCGTGATTTTTCCGTCCATCTGCGTGACAAGGCTTTTGACAATCGACATCCCCAGTCCGGTCCCGCCGACACTCCCGGCGCCGAAGCGGCTTTCCCTTTCGTACGGTTCGAATACTTTTTCGACAAATTCGGGGCTCATACCGATGCCGTCATCTTCGATGACAAACTGGTAGCGGGAATAACCGCCGGTTTCGAACTGTTTTGTCTGAAACGAAATCCGTCCGCCCCGTTCCGTAAATTTAAACGCATTGGACAGCAGGTTATTGAGAATCTGACTGATGCGAAGCGGGTCGCCGACAACCCGACTGTCGTGGATATCGGTATCGACGGCAAACGCTTTTTCGTCCTTTTCCGCCTGAATCCGGAAAATCGAAACCGTTTCTTCGATCGTTTCCTTTAAATCAAAGGGCTGCAAATTGATCGTTACCTTTCCGTGGCGGATGCGTGACATTTCCAAAATATCGTTAATCAGATCCAGCAGCTGCCGTCCGGCGATGCGGATCCGGTCCAGAAGTTCTCTGACTTTACCGGGATTGTCGGTTTGCTTCTGCGCCAGCTCGGACAAACCGATCACCGCATTCAGCGGTGTTCTCATATCATGCGACATACTGCTGAAAAAAGAACTCTGTGTTTATTCGCTGCGGCGGGCGGCTTCGAGGGCCTCCTCCAGCAGACGGGTCCGCTGCAGCTGCTGCACTTTTTCCCGCTCCACTTCGCGGAAACAGAGAACGGCTTCTCCCGGTGTCAGGGTTTCGTCAAACAGAACCCGTACATTGACCCATTTATACACCGACCCGAACCGGCGGCGAAAATCCCCGCCGAAATCATGAATTTTTTTGTCCAGAAGCTCTCCTATTTTTTCGGCCGAAAAGCTGTCGAGAAAATCGCGGCAGGCATTGGGCTCAATGATTTCCCTCAGCACCTCCAGCAGGCGTCTGTAATCGCCCCGTGCCGGAAGCCGCCGCAACACAAATTCCGAACCTTTAATGATCTCGTAGGTTCCGTTAATTACATTCACGCGGTAGAGAGCATAATAGGAGTTTCCGAGTACGCGCACGGTTTCGTTGCTGCGGCCGATTTTTCTTTGCAGATGCCAGTCCCGTATCGAAAGAAAAACGCTCATGGCAAAAAAACAGACAAAGACCAGCGAAAAAACAGCGATCAGCCGGTTCAGCCCGCCGAGAATAGTCCGAAAGGGAATCGTAATAATGGCCTTCCAGCCGTTGGGCAGTTCGTTGTAATAAACTCCTTTTTTGACTCCCGACGGATCGTAGAGAACGGAGTCGTATTCATCGTGAATGCCCAATGCAATCTCTTTTAATATTTCTTTGACATACTGCTCATCCGGAGCCGCATCCCCGGTTGAATACAATACGGTTCCGCGTCTGTCGCACAGATAATAGGAACTGCCTTCGGGAAGTTCGGCCGTCCGCAGTGTCAGCCGGAAATTCTCCGGAAAGACATCGAAAGCCAGCACGCACCCGCTCTCTGTTCCCATTTGGGCAATCGTAATGACCGGTTTTCCTGTAATCGCATCCTGATACGCATCGGTAAAAACGACATCGCCGTTTGCCTCCACCGCCCGCCGGTACCAGTCCGCCGCTTCGACATCATACGCCTCGTCGCCGGCCCAGGGGCGTGCCGCAATGATTTTTCCGTTAATGACGGCATACGGGTCGACCGTGTTTTTTCCCAGAACGCCTTCGACACGGTTGAAAAAAATTTCCATCCACCTTTGAATCCGTTCTTCATTCCAAAATGCGGCCGTCTGCGTATCGATATATCGGGTTCCGATTTGAATCAGTGTCCGGTAAACGGCAATATTGTTCTGTTCTTCGGTCGCATAGCTGAAAGCGACAGCCGTTCCCGTCTGCTGTGCGTTTTGCAGCAGATCCTGCCTTAAAAGCAGAATACAGACAACCGACAGCACCGCAAACAGAATTACGGGGAAAAAACTGATCCGCAGCCGCACCCCCGTTCGCAGGTCTTTTCTTTTTTTCATCGGAGGGTCTCCAGGGCGGCAACCGTATCGCGGTAAACCGGTCTCATCTCCTCAAAAAGGCGGGCAGCCGTATCGGTATCCCCCCGTTTGAGGGCATCCGAAAGGGGGGCTGCTGTCCGGTACAATTCTTCCAGACAGAGATTGCCGCAAACCCCTTTCAGGGTGTGCGCCGCCCGAAAGGCCGCATCGGTATCGCCGGCGGCCATTGCCTGCTCCAAAAGTGCGTAATTTTCGTCGGCGGGAAACATCGTCAGCAGTTTAACGGCCGTCGGACGGGTCAAACCGCCGGCGGTCAGGGCATCGGTAAAGCCGTCGGCCTGCTCCCGCAACAGACGAAACCGCCCGCCGCTCATCGGGCCTCTCCTTCCTTCTGCCGGTAAAAATCCCGAATTGAGGGCTCGACTGCCGAAAAGGCTTCCAGCAAAGCCGGATTAAAAACGCCGCACTCACCGTTACGGATCATATCGGCCGCTTTATCGAAACCGAGCGCATCCTTATAAACGCGTCTGCTGACCAGAGCATCGTAAACATCGGCCAACGCCACGACCTGGGCAGGCACGGAAATCTCATTTCCTTTCAGGCCTTCGGGGTAACCGCGGCCGTCCCACCGTTCGTGGTGATGAAGGGCAATATCGTAAGCGTAACGGAAAGCTTCGTGTTTACGCATCTGCGGAATACGTTCCAAAAGCATGGCCCCCTGCGTGGTATGTGTTTTCATAATCTCATACTCTTCGGGAGTCAGCCGCCCCGGTTTATTCAAAATCATATCCGATACGGCAATTTTTCCGACATCATGCATAATCGATGCCAGCGCAATCAGCCGGATTTCTTCTTCGGTATAGTCCTTTCCCAAAGCGGTTCGACGTAAAATCAGACCGGTTATATCGTGAATCCGGCGGACATGGGTTCCCGATTCGCCGCTTCGGAATTCGATGGCCGTTGCCAGCGCCTCAATCATTCCCCAGTTCAGTTCGGCAATCCGCTCCGCCTGACGGGCAATTTCCGACCGCTGCCGCTCGACCGAATTTTCCAGCCGTCGTCTGACCCGGAACAGCTCGATCACCGTTTCCACCCGTTTTTTGACAATAAACGGAACGACCGGTTTTCCGATGACATCCATCACTCCCAATCCGTACGCTTCTCTCATTACGGTGTTGTTGGGATCGCCGGTAATCAGAAACACGGGAATACGGTCGGAAATTCCCTTTTCTTTCAGCTTATATAACACTTCGATACCGTCCATTTCCGGCATCACGACATCCAGCAGAACGGCACAAATACGGGACTCTTCCCGATTCAGAATCTCCAATCCGAGGCGGCCGTTACGGGCTTCGGCAATACGGTAATCTTTATCAAAGATATCGGCCAGAAGCGCCGCGTTAACGGCGTTGTCTTCGATAATCAGAACGGTATCCGCCTCATTCAAACTTTTTGACTTTTCTTCCATGAATAATCTCCTGTTCATTAATGTAATCATCTGTTTCGAAAAAGTCAATAAACGGATCCGGCGGAAAAAAATCGCTTGACATTTCCCTTTCCCGGACTGAAAATAAATCATGAAAGCCGAGGTGAACCGGCTTTGTCTCACCGAATCCGATTCGCCCGACACAGTAAGGAGTCGAATATGGGATTTGCAACCAAAGAACTGAGAAATGTCGCCATTGTCGGACACGGCGGAACCGGAAAAACCACTCTGCTGGAACAGATGCTGTTTAACGCCGATGTGATTCCGAAAGCCGAAACCGTCGAAAGCGGAAAGACCATGAGCGACTTTAGCGAAGAAGAAATCGCACACAAAACTTCTATCTATACCTCTTTGACACACCTGATGTGGAACCGGCATAAAATGAATTTCCTCGATACCCCGGGCGCTGCCGGCTTCATCGGAGAGGTCATTATCGGTCTGCGTGCGTGCGAATCGGCACTGGTCGTCATCGATGCCAAAAGCGGTGTGCAGATCGAAACGCTGAAAATCTGGCGCCGTCTCAACCAGCGCGAAAAACCGCGGGCCGTTTTCGTCAACAAAATGGACGGAGACAACGCCGACTACTTTGCGGTCATCGAAGATTTGCGCACCAAGTTCAAAAAGAACTTCGTTCCGGTCACCATTCCCATCGGATCCGGAAAAGATTTTAAAGGCATTGTCAACCTGATTGAAGAGAAAGCGTATCTGGTTCACGACCCGTCGAAAAAGGATGTTGCTTCTCCGATTCCCGAAGAGATGAAAGAGCTGGTGGCCGAAATGCGCGAGCAGATGATCGAACTGGCCGCCGAAGGAGCCGACGATTTAATCGAAAAATATTTTAACGAAGGTACACTGAGCGAAGATGATATCCGCAAAGGGCTGAAACTGGGCATCCGCAGCACGCGGGTTGTTCCTGTGATGTGCGGCAGTGCCGTTCTCAACAACGGAATCGCCTCGTTTCTCAACTTTCTCGAAATCGTGGCGCCCTCTCCCGATGCGGTTCACGAAAAAGGAATCGACGAAGCGGGCGAAAAGGTCGATCTGACCATTTCTTCGGACGCCCCTGTTTCGCTGATGGTCATCAAAACCAAGTTCGATAAATTTGCGGGAAAACTCTCCTATATTAAAATGATGAGCGGTGTTCTGAAACCGGATGCCGAACTGGTCGATCTCAATACGGGCGCCAAAGTCAAAGTCGGCAAACTCTACACTGTTCAGGGCAAGAAACTGATTGAGATGGATCTGCTGTCGGCCGGCGCCATCGGTACGCTGTCGAAAATCGACGGCATCGCCACCAACCACACGCTGGCCGAAGCCGGCTTTCCTTACCGCTACCACAACCTGCGGCTGCCGCACCCGACCTACGCCGTTGCCATCAGCGCCAAAGACAAAAAAGACGAAGACAAACTCAACGAGTTTCTGCAGAAAGCGGGACAGCAGGATTTGACCTTCACCATGCGCTACAACCCCGAAACACGCGAAACGGTTGTCTCGGCCATGGACGAAATGCACCTCAACACGGTGCTGGAAAACGCCCTCGACAAAAACAAAATCGCCTACGAAACCAAAATCCCGAAAATCGCCTACCGCGAAGCGATTACCAAACCGTGCGAGGCCGAATACACCCATAAGAAACAGTCGGGCGTTCACGGCCAGTACGCGAAAGTGGTCATGCGCTTCGAACCGCTGGAACGGGGCGCCGCTTTCGAATTCGTCAACGAAATCAAAGGCGGTGCCGTCGGCAAAAACTATATGCCGGGCATCGAAAAAGGGCTGCTGGAAGCGATGGAACGCGGTTTTCTGGCCGGCTACCCGCTTGTCGATCTGAAAGCGACCATTTACGACGGAAAAGAGCACCCGGTCGATTCCTCCGAAATGGCGTTTAAGCTGGCCGCCCGCGGCTGTCTGCGCGAAGCGCTGAAAAACGGCGGTGCGGTGATGCTCGAGCCGATTATGCTGATGCACATTTTTGCCGACGAAAGCTACATCGGGGAGATTCTCTCCAACCTTTCTTCCAAACGGGCCCGCATTCAGGGACAGGAATCCGTCGGCGGCGGCATTACGCAGATTGTCGCCGAAGTGCCGCAGGGAGAAATCCAGCGTTACGCCATCGAACTGAAAGCGCTCACCTCCGGAACCGGTTCCTACGAAGTCGATTTTTCGCACTACAGCCCGGTTTCGGGAAAACTGGCCGAAGCGATTATCGAGGAAGGCCGTTCGCGCATGGGTGCCGACGAAGAGGAATAATCGCAAAATTAAAAAAAGCGGCCGCAAGGCCGCTTTTTTTGACCGGTATTCGGAACCTTAAAATCCGCCGGGCGGCAGCGCAATCGGATTGACATAATCATTGATTCGGGATATTTCCGCCCAGTCCGTTCTCAGATAATCCCGGTTCAGATTGAGAACATCGACATTGTCGGTCTCGCCGGTATGATACGGAATATAGCATGTCAACCCGCTGTAACCGGCAGGCGACTGACCTCCCAAAATCGTATCCGTCGAACGCACATAATAGTGCCCGTCCAGATACGCCCGAACCGATGCTTCATCGACACCGCCGTTAAGCTGTTTGACAAAATCATAAAAATCGTAATAAAGTCCGACATTCCCTTCCTGCGGCTGATAATACATTTTCACCTTTGAACGGATCGCCGATAAATCAATTTTTCCGGTCTCGCTTTTCTTTTTCAGAAAATCACCGAAAACACCGGCCAGATGCGACTCCTGAATATCTTCCGGCAACGGTTTTTTCCAGGTCACGGAGATTTCCCGGCCGTTTCGGGCATTGCTTTCCACAATTTTATCGACAATTGTCTGTCCGTCTCCCAAAACCAGAGCTTCCAAAAACTCCGTATCGTCATACGGATAGCTGCCGGGTTCAATGTCGGTAGACGGAGCAATAAAATTGGAAAAAGTATGCATTTCGACACTGCTCATCCGGCATGCATCAAAGACAGCGAGACTACTTATAGAAATGCGTGTCGTATCCAATTGGGTCATCGATGTCTCATCCGGTCCGATTGAACGCGTTGCCGATGGGGAAAGATTCAGGGGCAAATCCTCACTTGTCAGCCACTGCGGAAGCCATCCGTTTCCGTGACCCCAAAACACAACCATTTTGGGAGCACTACTCTGCTTCCACCACGTTTCATCATTCCACACCTCCCAAAACTGATCCCAATTGCAGGAATCGACCTCCCCATACAGCTTTATAACGGGACTGACAATTTCCGGCGTTTCATCGTGACAAATTTTTAACAGAACAGCTTCGGAATAAGGCGTTCCCGCAGCCCCATCGAAATAAACGTAAATATCCCCCAATCCCCGGTAAGCTCTTTCCATTTTATTAATGTCCTCGACGGCATAAGAGTATAAATCGTTGTCGGCAATCATATAGATGAGAGCACATTTCTGCATTGTAAAGCCCCCCACGGAGGAGAGGAAATCCCGATACGGCAATTCCGAAACATCCAGCCGCGGTTGAAGGCTCATTTCTTCATCGACCGTCAAAGTGAGACGGTAAACAGTTAGGCCGCTTTCCTCGTCAACGGAATACCGCCATCCGTTATTCACCAGTACAGAAATTAACGAACTGAAATAATAACCTGCAAAAGAGTCTCTGGGAGTCGCAAAAGGCTGTGCGACATAATCATCCCCAAGCAGGCCGCCCCAGAAGACCATATGTCCCAATTCGACTGTGTAAAAAATATCCTTTTCATCGGCAGAGCGGCTTAACCGCAGCATGCCCCCTTTTCGGAATTCCGCTTCCCCGCCTTCCGGAAGGATTTCCCAGCGGTCGTCATTGTACGAATAATAAATCGGCGTTTGAGCTTTAACCGTATACCTTAAATACGTTTTTTCCCCGATTCGGATACCGCAACCGCTCATGACAACTGCACAGAAAACCGCCGTCAATAAGAAACATTTTTTCATTGTTTTTCCTCCTTAAAAATTAAAAAACAGGTTCGATATAAACGATACGGATAGGTGCACAGACATCCCACAAATTGGCTCCGGCTTTTAAGGCGTACAGTTTCCTGTAAAAAAGATTCGGCCCGCTAAAACTTTTTTCTACCGATCCGTTATTCGGAATTCCGGCCTTATTGGCCAGAACAATTGTACCGTCTTCAAGCCAAAGTTCATTTTTATACATATACCCTTTTGCCTCTTCTTGCTTTAAAATACTAACCGTATATTTCGAATCCGGAGCTTTTAAATAAATAGTATTTCCGTAAACAGACAAATCTTTTCCCGTAATAGTTGTTCCACACTTTATGACCTCACTATCCACAGGGCTCAAATCAATCTCATATTTAAATTGATTTGAATAGAGAGGTTCAAAATCAAAAGTAAGATCGGTATTCTTGTCGAATTTGAATTCGTATATATTCGGATATATTGTGTTGTTTAAAAGAGTGTTGACAACAGGTTGAAACCCTGTAACAGCTTTAATCTGAATTCTGTACTTGCGATTTGTCTGAAAGGAAAATGAATTTGCTCTGTTATTCCACACTATTGTATCATTCACTTTCACGGCACCTCCCTGATTAACCTTGACTCGGCATTGATATATTTTATATTGTTCAAAATTCAAGCCGAAGAAGGATGAGATAAGATTATCGGAAAAATAATAGTCAATACGAAAATAAAGCGGGACAAATTCTTTCTGTAAATCAATTTTCAACTCTTGTTTCATTTCTTCATAAATCTGTTTATCATAGCTGTAAAATACTTTTTGATTTTCTTTCAGATCAAAGATAATTGAAAGCGGTTCTTCTGCCAGTGAAGCCAATACTTCTACCGGTGTTTCGCGGTTATAATACTTCCACAACTCATGATCATCCAATAAAACCGTCCCCTCTTTCCCGGCTGTAACGGTAAGAGAATTCGGTACCGCAACCTCATCAAGACAGTGAATCTCCAAAGTATATTGTTCCGTTCTGTTCAAAAACTTGGAAGCCACGGAAATAATCACTTTCCGGGACTCCCCTTTATTCAGAGAAAATGATAATGTCTTTTCGGATTCAAATGACTGATTACCGACAGATACGGTCTGTCCTATTTTAGGTTCGATTGTAACTTCAATCGGGTAAGTATTATAAATATAATTCAAACAAAATTCTTTCGTTAACAGCAATTCTTCGGAATCCCATTCCTCGATCATCTTCCCGGAAATTTGCGCACGTAGCGATTTAAGTCTCTGATCATCTTTTATGATATGAAAAATATATTTTACCGATTTCCCCCCTTCTGCCTGCGAAGTGATTACGACACAATTATCCGCTTCTGTCAGTGGCACATTAAAAATAACATATTCCCCGCTATAATATTGAGAATAGGAAGAAGATGAAGAAATCGTTTGCCATTCGAAATTCTTAACAAATAAACTGATTTTTTCGGAGAGACCGGCATTGACATAATAAATTTGATCGTTATAAGAGTCGTTTTTGCCGAACCCGTTTTTATTATATTCTAAGCGAGCCCCGTCACTCTTAGTAGAGATCCCCGGCAACTCCAAAAACCCTTTTTCTGCCAGCTTGATTCTGTTTTGAGTATTCCCCGCTTTAAGTATTAAATCATCACTTGGTGAAAGCCAAATATCTTCTTTCAAGGATACCAATTTTGCGAAAGCCGCATCTGAATAAATATCCAAATTAGTTCCGGTTTGATCCTTAATAAAAATACGGTCAACAATCGGCACCGACGGACGATAATGATTGGCGGAATTATTCGGATTATACAGTCGGGAAATAAAAATTTTATCTGTTTCGGACAAATATCCCGAATTGGCAGCCTTATTGCCGTTAACATCATAAATAATGGATTCATCTTCGATTTCCAAGTAATGCATAATCGAATTAATATCGTAACCCGATGTCTGGTTTCCCGGTAAACGTGTCCACTGAACAGAAGACTCGGTAAAAAGCAAATGATTGACACTGTCCCACCGCTGCTGTTCGTGCATCAGCCCTAAATTATGGCCGATTTCGTGCAAAATAGTACGATTGTCGGTCGTATTATTGTTGTACAAATAAATAAACTGCCACGGTAATTTTCCCGGAAACCCCGATAATCCTGAGTAATCTTTCGTAGTCGTTTCTTTGCTGACCATACTCAGATAATAACAGCCGATATGCCATAAACGATATTGATGCGAATCTGCTTCAATTTCGAATTCGGATTTTATCTCATTTGTCGTAAATGTCCGATTATAAATAACCCCCATCCATTCTGCCAATTGAGATCGAAAAGATTCTTTTTCCGTTTCCGTAAAATGGTCTTTTTTGAAAGCGTAGCGATATCCCGTATCCCAAATCGGAGACACATCACTGCGATAACCTTTTGTATTTACATCTGCATTTTGAGGAATTCCGCACAACAATTTAATGACTGAGGCGGCACCGAAATTGAGTTTACTGACAGCATTCTCCTCAAAGTACAGGTAATTTTCATCTTCGCTAGCGCCGGGAATTCCGTTCAGCTGCAGCATATTCTGAAGCGGTTTCGGTTGTAAGATCAAAAAACGAGCGTAAATTTGATCAAATTCACGACATACCGTATCCTCCAGAGAGCTATCCAAAGTGATTTCACATTCTCCGAAACGGGTAATGTTTGCCAGCAGTTCCTCCTTGGACATCAATTGCTTTCCGTCCAAAACAACCCGGGCTTCGTACGGCAGATAGTCGCCGATTAAAGAGGCGTACTCGTATCGGGCTCGTTCGCTTGCGCGACGACTTTCCTCCAAAACCGCATCGATATCCTGCCCCAACTTCGTGAAGGCGGATGACGGCTGAAGGTACCACTCCTGATCTTCGGCATAAGATAAACTGAAATCGGATGAAAGGCAGCATGTTATCGACGGATTCCGGTTGGTCAGACGAATGCGGTAAGATCCGATATACCGGCTGCCGTAAACCGTAATCCGGTAAAGTCCGGGCTGACAGTCATCAATCCTGAAATGGTGACCGTTTTCCATATTCTCACGAGCCGCCACAGACGGTTCAAACTCATCCGGAGTTATATTTTCGACCTCTTTCCAGTGATTAGATCCCTGATTCTGCAGATTGGCAATCTCGACTTTTTGCAGAGTCTCTCCGCTTTGATTGATGAAATAAATATACCGGGCAGACCGGCTTATCTGACATCCGGAAAAAAGAATGAAAATAATCAAAAAACATGAAAAAAATGAAAAATGTGAAAATTTCATCGCCTCCTCCTGTGGTAAAATTGTAACACAGAATTCCGAAAACACAAGAGCAGAAAATGAAAAAATCAAACAAATTTTGAAAATATCGCAAAGAAACAGGTCAATTTAAACCCGTTATTTCATTTTCCCACGCAGAAACGGGAAAAGACGGCATCGAGAATATCGGGCGAGGCGGTTTCGCCGGTCAGTTCGCCGACGGCATCGAGCGCTTCTTTGAGTTCGATGGCAATGCCGTCGAGGACACTGCCGCCGTTGTCGGCCAGCGCCGCTTCGACCGCGGCGGCCGCTCTCTCCAAAAGCTGCCGCTGCCGTTCGCTGACGGCCGCCGTCTGCGCACCGTCGCTGCCGCCCGCACTCTGCCGCAGCCGTTCGGCAACTGCGGTAATCAGCTGCGGCACGCCTTCGCCCGTCAGCGCACTCACGGCGCAGCCGGTTCCGGCGGGGGCCGGCTTCAAATCGGTTTTGTTCCATATTTTGAGATACGGTACCGTCAGCTGCGCCATCCGCTGCCGGTCCTCTTCGGTTTCGCCGTCGGCCGCATTCAGCACGTACAGCACCAGGTCGCAGGCGTCGAGCACTTTCCGTGTGCGTTCGATTCCCTCGCTTTCGACCGCGTCGCCCGTCAGCCGCAGGCCGGCGGTGTCGTAAAGCACCGCGGGAATGCCGTCGACCGAAACGTTTTCTTCCAGATAATCGCGGGTGGTGCCGTGAACATCGGAGACAATCGAACGGTTCTCTTTCAATAGCCGGTTAAAAAGCGACGATTTTCCCGAATTGGTCCGGCCGGCCAGCGCGATGCGGACCCCTTCCCTCATCATCCGGCTCATCCGGTACGAATCAACCAGCCGGCGCAGCCGCCGCAGCGCATCGCGCAAATCGTCAACCGGGACTTCCACTTTGTCGTCGAGGTCGTCTTCGGCATAGTCGAGCTGCACTTCGACCGCCGCCGAGGCACGGATCAGCATCAGGCGGATTTCGTCCAGTTCTTCGGAAATGTGGCCCCCGAGGGCATAAAGCGAAGAAAGGTGTCCCGTTTTGGTTTTCGAATCGATAAGAGCTGCGACCGCTTCCGCCTGCGTCAGGTCCAGTTTGCCGGCGATGAAGGCGCGCATGGTAAACTCGCCCGGGCCGGCATCGCGGAACCCGGCCGCCCGCAGCGCCGCCAGAACGGCGTCGATGCCGGGTAAACTGCCGTGGCAGCTGATTTCGACACAGTCGCCGCCGGTGTAGCTGTGCGGCGCGCGGGAGACGGAAACCACGACTTCATCGACCGGCTCCCCGGTTTGCGGGTCGATGATTTTGCCGTAAAGGAAGGTACCGCCGGCGGCGGCCGTCAACGCTTTCGGCCGCGAAAAACAGCGGGCCGCTTTTTCGATGCAGCGGGCGCCCGCGGTGCGGATCACCGCAATCGCACTGCGGACATAAGGCGTCGCCAATGCCGCAATATCGTCATCCGTATCGTATTCCCATTTCATGCGGTTATTTTATCAGAAAAAGCGAATCGGGAAAAGTATCGCGGCAGACTTAATAGGAAAATCCGCTGTTGCCGATGAACTCTCTCAAAAGCGAATACGGCGGCACATCCTGTTCGGGAATGGAAAGAAAAAGCGAAAGCAGTTTCAGCAGGTGCGAAGCCGCGGCAAAATGGGGGCTGTCGGGTCGGATCGACCGCAGCAGCGGTTCGGCATAGACTTTCAGCACCGAAATTTCGTAGTCGAGCGAGGAATTGAAGGCGATATCGGCTTCGTTTTGGAACGGAAAAATATATTTGCGTTCGCCGTCGATCACTTTCGGCCACATTTCGAAGGTCCGTTCGGCCGGGGTGTTGCGGTATTTGGCATCCCGAACGAGACGGCGCAGCAGCCGGTTGTCGGTTGTCGCAATCCGGTTGCCGCTGTCAATGCGGATCTGCGTTAAAGCCGAAAGGTAAACCCGAAAAACGCGGTCGGCCGCCGTTTTCGGCAGCAGTTCCGGATTTAAACCGTGAATTCCTTCAATCACAACAATCGAATCGGGACGCGGCTCAATCGGCGTTCCCGGCCGCCGTTTTCCCGAAACAAAGTCGAAAACCGGAGGCGTCACCGTTTTCCCGTCAAAAAAATCGGAGAGCTGGCGGCGGATCAGCGGCACATCAATCGATTCCAGACATTCGAAATTGTAATCACCGTTTTCGTCACGCGGAATCTCCTCTCTGTTGCGGTAATAATTGTCCAAAGAAAGCGGGATCGGATGATACCCCAGCACTTCCAGCTGCGTGCAGAGCCGCTTGAGAGTCGTTGTTTTGCCGGACGACGAGGGCCCTGCCAGCAGCACGGCTCTCACTTCGTCCCCGCGGGCGGCTATGTAAGAAGCGGTCTCCGCCAATGCATTTTCCTGAAGCGTTTCGTTGATACGGATAAAATCGGCGACACGGTTTTGTCGGATGCATTCGTTTAAATCGCCGACCGTTTTGACCCCGGAGATTTCGCCCCAGCGGCTCCCCTTTTCGTAAACGCGCACCAGGGTATGATTCATCCGGAACGGCGACGGTGTCCCGGTTTCGGAATCGACGGTAAAACGGACGACACAGCCGTTTTCCTCGAAAACGGTTTCGCACGGCGGCAGCAGCGACAAATCGGTGGTCAGAAAATGAAACGAATAGCGGTAAATGCCGTTCCGTTCGTAAAGACGGATTTCGTCGGACGGAATAAACTCAAGCAGTTTAAAAGTCGATTCGGGGATACCTCCTTTCGCATGCAGTTCTTTGACTTCGGCATACGAAAGCAGATGCTCGCGGATTGTTTCTCCCGACTGACGAAGGTCGTTAAGCGCCCGGCAGAGCCGTTCCGCCCTGTCTTCGTTCCAACCGCTGCCGCCGACACCGTAAGCGTAGCCGAGCGTCACCGAACGGCGGATTTCAAACGGGTTATCGGGAAAAAGTTCGGCGGTGACCGCCGCCGTCAGGAAATTGAGAGTCCGGCGAAAAACGGCCGCGGCCTCGGGCGAATCGGACGCCACCGTTTCCAGGCAGCAGCTGCGGTTCAGCACCGCCGATAAAGGCGCCGGTACGCCGTTGATTTTGACCGCGGCAAAACGGACACCGCTGTCCGTATGTTCTTTCAGAAATGATGCGGCAGTGAGAAAATACGGGAATTCGTAACGGCTGTTTTCGAATGTAACCGTCAATTTCATCCGCTCAACGTTTATGGAACAAATTTTTCACGTTCAGGATTTCATCATCCGTCAGTGTACGGACAATGCGGAATTCACTGCTGCGGGTATCGACAATCCGTTCGTTCATCATCGGTTTCATTGTCGAATCGGTTAAAAGTTTAACAGCCGGTGCTTTGGGATCGTTCGGATTGGTTTTTATCACAATTCCCGTCGAATGATTCTGCATCAGAACCATCGTTCCTACGGGATAAAGAGACAATAACATCACCAGACTCCGGCAAAGATTCGGATCGTAATTTTTCTTGGCATTCTGAAGAATTTCGATGACACCGCACGATTCTTTTTTGCAGTCATGTTTATACGGACGGGATGCGGTCATGGCACAGTAAGAGGTCGAAATATTCAGAATACGGCCGAAAAGACAGATGTTTTCTCCGGCCAGCTGCTGCGGATAACCGTTGCCGTCGTACGATTCCTGATGTTCGAGCACGCCCTGAACAACTTCGTTGCTGAATCCGTTCGATTTCAAAAGCCGTGCTCCCAGAACCGGATAGTAACGCACCAGTTCCAACTCTTTCGGTTGCAGCGCCTCTTTTTTCAGATAAATTTCTTTCGGTATTTTAATCATTCCGATTTTGTGCAGCAGCGCTGCCGAAATCAGTTCAAGCTGCCGGTACAGGGGAATTTTCAGGGTTTCGCTGACGGCAAAGGCAAGAACCGCCGTGCGGACAGACTGAACAATCAGATAATCGTTCTGCCGGCCGCCGTCCGTTACGGAAAGATAACCCGGTAAATTCTCATTAACGGTACTGCGGAACAATTTTGCAAATTCGAAAAATGCATTGCAGTCGATTTTTTCCGTATTGCGGCAGATATCGTATATGCGGGCAAGTGTATTTTCGAACTGCAGCAGTTTTTCCGACTCAATTGTCACCGCACTTTTTCCGGAAGGCTGCGAAACGGTATCTACAAGAGGATTCATTTTTAAACTCGGAATCGATTCCGAAGGCAGGCCGTTTGTTTCAACCTCTTTAAAATGCCACTCCCGAAGGCGCTTCAGCAGATCCGCTGTCACGGGAAGATTCGGATACAAAATAATATAACGACCGTCCAGAAAAACGGGCGATGTGTAATATGTATTGAGACGCATCTGACTGACCGGAACTTTTGTCATACAAACCTCTTGTTTACTCTGAAGACTCAATTCTATATCGGCTTGTTTTTTATTTAATTTAAGTGTATAATCGCTAAAAAAGAATGAGGAGTCTCAAAATGACCACACGGGTACGTTATGCACCTTCTCCGACCGGTTTACAGCATATTGGCGGTGTGCGAACCGCTCTTTTTAACTATTTTTTCGCCAGATCGACGGGCGGCAGATTCATACTGCGGGTCGAAGATACCGACCGGGAACGCTACAGCGACGAATCGCTGCAGGATCTGTTCGACACAATGAACTGGCTCGGGCTGGATTGGGATGAAGGTCCCGTTAAAGGCGGTGATTACGGACCGTATATTCAGTCGGAACGATCGGACATTTACCGCCGTTACGCACACGAACTGATCGAAAAAGGATTTGCCTACTACTGTTTCTGTTCCGAAGAACGGCTCGAAGCGTTAAGAGAAGAACAGAAAAACAGCAAAAGCGACCATCAGGGTTACGACAGACACTGTCGCGATCTCTCTCCCGAAGAACGGGAACGCAAACTGAAAGAGTTCCGCGATGCCGGAAAAGAACCGGTTATCCGTTTCAAACTGCCTCTGACGGGATCGACGGTGATGGAAGATCTTCTGTTCGGAAAAATCACACGCAAGAACAGCGATATTTCACCCGACCCGGTTTTGCTGAAAAGCGACGGCTTTCCCACATACCACCTGGCCAATGTCATCGACGACCACTTAATGGAAATCACCCATATTCTGCGGGCACAGGAATGGATTCCGACCGGTCCGCTGCATGTACTGCTCTACCGGGCATTCGGTTGGGAACCGCCGAAATACTGCCACCTGCCGATGGTTATGGGAAAAGACGGACAGAAACTTTCCAAACGGCACGGATCGACATCCGCACGCGAATTCCGCGAAAGCGGCTATCTGCCCGAAGCCATTATCAATTACGTCACCATGGTCGGCTGGTCGTACGACGATAAAACCGAATTTTTTACGAAAGAAGAACTGGAAAAAGTTTTCTCTCTGGACAAAATCAATAAAGCGCCCGGCGTTTTCGATTACAAAAAACTGGACTGGTTCAACGGGCAGTACATCCGAAAACTGTCGCCCGAAGATCTGGCCTCCCGACTGATGCCTTATCTGCAAAAAGACGGGTTGTGTTCCGATCCGGCTACCGAACAGGAAAAAGCGATTCTGGCGGGAGCTGTTCCCCTTATACGGGAACGATTAAAGAAACTTTCCGATGTTTCCGAAATGATTCGCTTCTTATTCAAAGGCGTTTCTTTGGAAGAGAAATCGATTTTGATTCCGAAAAACGGAACACCCGAAACAACCGCTGCCGTTCTGCAGTGGCTGACCGGCTACGCCGAAGCCTTTTTCGACCGCAGTGACGAAGAAAACGAAGCCGTTCTGCGCGCCGAAGCCGAAAACCACGGTCTCAAAATCGGCGATTTGCTGCATCCTCTGCGGGTTGCCGTTACCGGCACGCCCGTTTCGCCGCCGATTTTCGAAACCATGCGTCTGCTCGGCAAAGAAACAACGACGGAGCGGGTCAAAGCTGCCGCTTCGCTGTTTTAAAAAAGGCTGTTCCGTACAGGAACAGCCTTAATCATAAACACGACCGGTTACTTACCGACCGTCAAGACCCGCGATTTAAAGAAACTCATATCCTGAATCGTCAGAGATCCTGCTTTTCCGTCCGCATCATTATTAAATGCAAAGGTAAAATTTGTATAATCAGAAAAAGATTTTGCCCCTGTCCATGTAAAAGTATGCGGATTATAATCATCAAATGCCGTCATCATATTGCTTGTCGAATCCTGAAAAACCCCAAGAAGACACGGGATTTCCGCCGCATGAGAAAAAGATGTCGAACGATCCGGTTCGCCTCCGTTCCACGCTCCGCTTTCTCCGTCAAAGAGAAAGCAGTTTTGTGAAGCACTTGCTTTGTAAAAGGAGATTCCGTACGGAGGATCGGATCCGTCATGAAGGAAAAAATTCGGCTTATAATCGGAAGTCCATTGAACGGTCATTTGAATACAATCCCAAGGTACAGTATTAATATTTTCTGAAGAAAAAGCTATCGATCCGTTAGCGGAATGAGTTAATCCTTTGTTTTCCTCAAAGGAAAATTCTTCGGATACAGTCGCACCGGCTGCAAAACTGTTATACTCATCCTGCGACATGGATGCAAATTCGAATGAGTTGACTTTATCAAAAACAAGCATCTGCTCACCGATTTCTGCTATAAAACGATTCACGGCATCTTCCTGCGCAAACATTTCCGAATAAGTTACCGAAGAATGAACAAAGAATCCGCCTTTTTGAGCTCCCAACCCGAATGCCAGCATCGGAAACACCTTATCCAATCCGTTCGAATTATCCGAAAACGAAAAATCAGTTACAACAGTATCTCCCTGAAAAACTGTCAGACGCCCGGATGTGACCAGAATTCCGACTGTCAGCCAATCCGATTCGGAGAAAGAGAGAGAAACAGGCAGGGAAACATATCCTCCGTTACCGACCGAACTGTCAAATGATTGAATCAGTATATCAAGGGTCATATCGGATTTCAAAGGATAAATGCCCGTTTCGAAAAAACCCAAGGAACCGCCGCCTGTCAGAGGAAACAGAACAGACGATCCTTCGGGAACGGAAGCAAGCTGATTTTCGGTTTGTGCCGCCCCGTCACGATAAACCCACGAAGCGGAATCAATTTCGCCGCTTAAAACCGACTCGAAAGCAAGATCACTTACAGACACGGTCCTATTTTCCGGCCATTCCAATTTCGTACTGGGTACCGTATCTGTTTGTCGGGCAGACACACCGAAACAGAATGAAGCGGTACCGGCAGCAACACGTACATTGGCCAAATAGAAACCCGACTGACTCTGAGGAACATTGGATACTGTTACCGTTACCGTATCACCCGATCCGACAGAAACCGCTCTGAAATAATCGGAATCACAGGAAACTTTTGTTTCTTCCGCTTTCGCACCGGAAACCTTTAACACAAAATTACGGGAGACCGAATCACTGATTCGAATATCACCGAAATTATAAGAATATTTTCCGGACGCATAAGACTGTCCGTCAGCCGTCAGAACAATCGTTGCTTCGCCACCGCAGGCAAAGAAAACAGATGTCAAACATAATATCACCAATTTTTTTATCATAGTTAATTTTCTCCTATTCCGCCGTCGCTGTATACGAAAGATAAAAAGTAATTTTTTCGATAACAACCGATCCGGATGTGCCGTCACTGTGAATTCCGATAGAAAGAGTATTGCCGACAAAAGATTTCCCGCCCCGGTCAAAGGAATCAAACGAATTCAGAGTCCACGTACCGTCTCCGGATTTATGGAAAGAAGCACCTTTCCCGTCAGGTTTTTCCCAAAATCCGACCGTAACCGACTGATTGTCCTGCAACAAAACATTAACACCGGTACCGCTTGCAGCCTCCCAGTTTCCTTTCATAAAATAGCAATTGGGATTTCGAAGACTTTTACAAAAAACAAAACCGTAGTTATTATCTCCGATATAGAAATTGGGAGTATATCCGTTTGATTTTGTCCATGTCACTGTTGCGGCATTATACGAATTGGGCAAAGCGGCCGTATCGATAATAATTTTCGAATCCGCATGTTTTTGACCGTTTTCGCAGCTGATAGACAATCCGCTATCCGTTTTGGAAGCCCAGGAAAGTCCGCCGCTAAACGTAATCAAATCCGATTCCGTCAGTTCCGCAAAATTTAGTTCCTTTACAAGAATAAACGACTGCCCTCCGATGTCTGTCAGATTACTCATATCAAATACCGTAACCGGATGAATAAAAGTCGTTTTGTGCCCCACATTATCGGTCACTTCAAAAATCCGATTAATAACATCCCCGCCGGCCGCATTAACTGCATCTTCCGATTCCCAGTAACCGCGCCTGGAAGAAAGATTTAAACCGCTTCCGTTATCACTCATTGCATTATCGGGAACACTGTCGACAAAATCAGCTATTTCATCTTTATTTACGGTATCATCCGTATTCACGAATCCGATAACAGGCGAATCCACATCGACACCGACTTCAACCTGATCATACACCGTACGTCCGAATAAATCAGTTGCCGTAAACAACACCGTATAAACTCCGGTTTCTTCGGGAAGCTGATATGCTCCTTTAATTTCCACGGGTTCCGCACCGTTTACCTCGACCGTCACTTTCACATCAACCGCCGTATCACCGGTCTCGGCGGCTCTTTTCTGATTGCTTCCTTCGGAAACCCACTTTAACGACGGCGGGGCCGCATACCAATGTATACCGGTTACTTCGTCAATATAATCAGCCTCTGCCGAAACCGAAACATTCAGGCTCAAAGGATGGGACTTCGCATATTCCTGCAAATTTTCCGTCACATCGGGACACCCAATCAGAAACACCGTTCCCAAAACAGCAGATATTATTATTTTTTTCATATTTATTCCTCCAAAGATCCCTCATAACTTTTGTAGAGACCCAATTCCGAAATCAAAAAGGGAACCGGTGCCCTCGATTCATTAATCGTCAACCTAAACGCATCGGTTGTGGTTTTTGCTGTCCGCAAAATACGCTTGTAGCCGATCGTCGTCGTTGTATCGGGATCATTACTGTCTCCGCCGATTGTATAAGGCATAGCGGGTAATTCTACGGGCACCCATGCACCTGTTGAATCTTTTACTTCAACCGCAAAAGATTTCACACGCTGTCCGAGCGCAATATATTCCTGCAAAACAATTCGGTCAAATGTAATATCGTTTTTAAAATTGAAAGTTACGGATCCTGACGTAATACCGTTATTAACAGTCCAGTAAGTATCAAAATTTCCGTCAATCATCTGGTAGGGACTGAATTCTTCCTTACTGCCCCGAATATTGGAAGCCTCGATTGACGCTATATTTTCTTTAACGGCCAGATTCGTCTTAAAATCTTCCGTAACCTGTTTCCACATTTTACGAGCTTCTTCCAAACTGTTTGAGGGAATAAGCCCGTCGCGTCCGGGTGAGAAATTCAGTAACAGTGTCGCGTTGCGACCGACCGAGCGATACCAGAATTCAAGCAGCTCTTTATAAGGTCTTGTAGAAGCACTGTTTGTACTGTGAAACCACCCTGCACGTGTTTTCATGTCGCATTCGGCAGGAAACCATGTTTCACCGGTCTCGCTTCCGCACATATTCCATCCCATCGACCAGCACGTCCGACCGGCCCAGCCCTGTTCGTTACCGACCCAGCGAATTCCTTTTCCGCTGCTGTCACCGAAAACGACCGCATTAGGCTGATTTTTACGAATAATTTCGATAGCTTTCTCTTTCATGGCAGCCAAATAATCGTTTCTGCCGACTGTCGGCCCGCCTTTTACCAGCTGTCCCTCATTTCTTGTAATCATTCCATTCTGATTTTGGGTTTTACATTTATCAAACCAAATATACGGATTCGAACCGAGACCGGCCTCAACGTGTGCTTCATAGGTAGCACCGCCATACCATCCCGACGAATCATTGGCGCCGTCAAACCAAACTTCAAAGATTTCGCCAAACTGCGTCGTGATTTCTTCCGTTTGTTTCGTGAAAATATCGACATATTCGGGATGGAGATAAGCCCAGTTATTACGGTCCCAGGGAGAAAGATAAAGTCCCAATTTCATGCCATGAGCCTGAAGTTTCGGGGCAAGCGCTCCCGTAATATTCCCGTTATACATTCCCGGCTTACTGACAGAATAATCGGTTGCCTTGGTATCCCAAAGACAAAAACCATCATGATGCTTGACTGTCAGAATCAGAGCTTTCATACCGCGGGCATGCAATTCGTCAGCCCATTGCGTTGTCATCGTTTCAACATCCGAAGTCGGTTGAAATGTTTCGCCTTCCGTCGGTTTTCCTTCTCCCCATTCGGCATTCCGGAAAGTGTTGGGACCGAAATGGATGAATGCATACTGTTCCAGCTGCTGCCATTTAAGCTGCGCTTCCGTAGGAACCGGAAGAAGAGGATCCGGCGCTTCGGTATTTCCGGATTGTTCGATAAACGGCATATCCGTCGAATATGTCAGATAAAACCCGACAGGAGAATTTTTTGTATCGACTCCGTTACCGACAGCCTGAATCGCAATATTAATTGATGATCCGGATGTCAAAGAGGGAATTTTATATTCGGTAACATTTCCTTCCAGGTATAATTTTTCATCACCGACCCAAAGCAGATAACCGGATGCACCCTTAACCGGCTTCCAGCTGAGAACTCCATTCTCAATTTTTATATTTTCCGGAGAAGATAAAGCACCTACGGCATCCGGAATGGCTTCCTGCACTTTAGGATCATTCCAATCAATTTCTCTGCACCCTAACAGAAGAAACAGGAAAAGCCCAAGTTCCATAATTTTTCTCATAAAAACCTCCATATCATACAGATGATTCTATTTCAGATCTGCCGGGATAGCAATATAAAAACAAAAAGTTATTTTTATTTCCGAAACCGAATATCAATATAATATTATATTTAATCAATATAAGAAATAATCTTATACCGCACCCGATGATCTGCAAAGAAATTCCATAAATAATATATTCCCATAATATATAGAAGTTTTTATATTTCGATATCGAACGAGAAAGTTATCTATACAGCTGTTTTATTCCGTCTCAAATAACGGATCCAGCTGATACGCCGGTTACCGATCCAGAATTCCGGATAAATCAGAATCATAAACGGAATCAGTTCCAGACGTCCCATCAGCATGTTAAAAACCGCTATCAGTTTCGAAAGAACATGTAAATCGGCATACGTTCCGTACGGCCCGATAGCCCCGAAACCGGGGCCGATGTTTCCCAACGTTGCCAGGGACCCGGAAAGCCCGACCGCCAAATCTCCTTCGACAACCGTCATCACCGCCCCGCCGAAGAGAAACAAAAGAAAATAAAGCAGAATAAACGACGCCATTTGGCGCGAAACGCCGTCCGGCAGCGGCTTGCCGTTAACCTTAATGGGAATCACCGCGTTGGGGTGGATCATCTGCTTTAACTCACGGGCAATCAGCTTAAACAAAAACAGTATCCGGATAAACTTGATTCCGCCGGCCGTCGATCCGGCACAACCGCCGGTCAGCATCGCCAGAATCAGAAACATTTTCGAGCCCGAATCCCACTTCTCGAAATCGGAATAGGAAAACCCGGTTGTCGTCATCAGAGTCACAATATGAAATACGGAATCGGTCAGCGCATTTTTCATGTTCATTTTCTGATTGAACATCAGTGACAGAAACAACCCGGCAGAAAGCAGCAGCGTCACGAGCAGATATAAAAGAAATTCACTGTTACAAAAGACCTCGCGCCGCCGCTTTTTGACGAAAAAAAGACGGTAAACAAGCGAAAGATTGCAGCCGGCGAAAAACATAAAAACGATGACAATCCATACAACGGAAAGCGAATGATAAGCATTCAGTCCGTCGGAATAAACCGCAAAACCGCCGGTTCCCATAGTCGAAAAGGCAATACAGACCGCATCGAAAAAAGGCATTCCGGCCACAATCAGAAGAAATATCTGAGCCGCCGTCAGCAATCCGTAAACCGAAAAAAGAATCGAAGCAGTCTGCCGGATTCGCGGTGTCAGCTTTTCTTCGGTCGGGCCGGTCGTTTCGGCAAAAAAAAGCTGCCGTCCCGCCACCGAAAACTGCGGCAGAACACCGACAAACAGAACAACAATACCGATACCGCCGAGCCAGTGCAGGTAAGCACGCCAGAAAAAAACAGACGGCGGATACGCATCGTAGTCGACAATAACGGAAGCTCCCGTCGTTGTCAAACCGGAAATCGATTCGAAGACCGCATCCAAAAACGAAAATCCGTAAAACAGAAACGGAATTCCGCAAAAAATTCCGTAAACAATCCAAATCAGCGCAACCACGGAAAGCGATTCCACTTTACGGATATCATCGAGATTTTTGACTTTACGGGCAGCCAGCAAAAACAGAAACCCGCACAAAAGACAGGCAACCGACGCCGTCAAATAAGGAATCACATCGAAATAATCGCGGAAAAAAAGCGGAACCAGGCAGCCGGCAAACATGGCCGCCGACAGAATGCGCAGAAGATAACCGAGCGATTTTAGCAGATAAAGAAATCTCATTCGTCACGATCCCCGGAAAAATAGTCGAGAACTTCGTCACTGTTTTCGCTCAGACAAAAAACAATAACGGAATCTCCCTGCGTCAGCCCGGTTTCTCCGTTGGGAATGAGCACCTTTTTTTTGTGATCGACAGCGGCAATCAGTGCGTTGCCCGGAATTTTCAGATCGCGTACGGCAACACCGTTCATGGCGGCCGGAACTTTCAGGCGCAGAATTTCCCCCTGTCCTTTTCCGACCGAAAGCAGAATACTGCCGCTCTGATTCAGAAAACTGTTGCGGACAGAATTCAGTACCGCATCGCGGGGCGAAATCACAATATCAATACCGGCCAGTTCGAACGTATCGATATTTCCCGA
This sequence comes from Spirochaetia bacterium, assembly GCA_034120015.1. Lineage (GTDB taxonomy): Bacteria > Spirochaetota > Spirochaetia > JAFGXN01 > JAFGXN01 > CALXOJ01. The sequence continues at coordinate 217,947 of JAXEIF010000007.1, forward strand.
TTTCAGCGCCCGGGTAATCACCTTTTCGACTCCCAGTTTTTTCGAGAACAGCGAACAGAGCAGGTTTTTTTCGTCGCTGTCGGTCAGACAGACCGCCACATCGCAGTAACCGGCCTCCTCTTCCTGGAGCAGTTTTAAATCGGTGCCGTCACCGTGAATCACCAGCGTGGAACTCAAATCTTCCGACAGAAAGCGACAGCGTTCTTCGTCGGCCTCTATCAGTTTGGCCTTCAAACCGATATCTTCGAGCGATTTGGCCAGCAGATAACCCATCGTTCCGCCTCCGAGAATCAGAACCGACCGGACTTTAGCCTTGGCTTTTCGAAAAAATTTGTTGACCAGCAGCGTCAGAGAACTGGTTTTTCCCATAAAAATAACTTTATCATCGGGAAGAAGTTCCGTATTCCCGTTCGGAATAAAAAGCGAATTGTTGCGGGTCACACCGAGAATCAGAACTTCGGGAGGAAACTGACACTTTCGTATCACCTGCCGGCATAAAACCGAATTTTCTTCGATTTTATACTCCATCAGATTGGCCCGGCCGTCGAGAAACACCTCGACATCAATGGCAATCGGAACCGTCAGAACACGGACGATATCCTGTGTCAGCAGTTCCTGAAGCCAGATGACTTTGTCGATATTAAAGGCATCGTACTCACTCTCTTTTGCCATTTTCAGGCTTTCGTAGTATTCTTTATTGCTGATAAAGCACATGGTTTTGACATCGCTGATCAGCTTGGCTGTCAGCGCGGCAATAATATTGGCTTCATCCGAATGTGAACAGGCAATAAACAGATCGGCCGTTTTGATGCCGGCCTCTTCCAGAACACGGATATCGGCAGCGTTTCCGGCAATAACGGACAAATCCAGTTTGTTGACATTGACAAGAAGGCGTTCGGCGCGGTCGATAACGGTAATATCATGCTCTTCGAAAAAAGCCTCGGCAATCTGACCGCCGATTTCGCCGGATCCAAAAATGATAATTTTCATAACAAAAACCTGCTCTCCAGTCTATACCAAAACCGGAGAGAGGTCAACATTCTTTTTCAGTCGATATCGGGATAAAGCGATTCGTAAGGCAGCCCCGTCAGTTTTTCGCAAACTTTTTTGACTTCCGGGTCGACATCGGCTTTCGAGCCGCCCGCTTCCAGACGGTCCCACTCTTCGCGGATAATGCGGTGATTTTTCGGTGTGACACGGAAGAAAGCGGCCGCAATCAGACCGATAACCGACATCAGTGTCGGCAGCAGCAGGAAGAAAAAGCGCAGCTGTTTCAGCGTTTCTTCCGTCTGTTTCGGCTTCACCGGCGTTCCGGTACCGATGTACTGGTAATTCAGAAAATCGAAATCGTCACGCAGCGTCCGCAGCGTTTCCCGAACCGCTTCGTGAGATTCCGCATCGGATTCGTCTGTTTTTAACCGGTAAGAAAGTGTCTGCGGATCGTAAAGATAAAATTCGGCAATCCGGGCACTGCGAACCGTCAGGTCGGCTTCGGCCGCCGAACGCAACGCTTCGAATTCGTCTACGGGAATTTTATCCCAGTCTTCGGGAAAAACGGAAGCAGCTTCGGCGGCATCCTTCAACACGGCAACAGCCGTTTTGGCATCGTCGTGTTCCCGATTCAGACTGTAAGCGACGGACGCCTCATCGTAAACGTAGGCGGTATCGACCGAGTTCAAACGGTTCTGAATTTCGGTAAAAACTTCGGAATACTGGGCTTCCGGCAACTCGTACGGCACCGGATTGCGGTACTCGATTTTCGCCAGCAAAAAGCCCAATCCGGTCATAATGACCAATCCCAGAAACAGTTTGCGGGTCAGCGTCATGGCCGCGGAATAAGTTCCGGCCCGCTCTTCACGGGTAATCAGCCGGTCGATATCGGAAACAAACGGCAGCAGCGCGTGGGGAATCAGACATCCGGCCGAAATACCGGCACCGAGCAGAATCACATTGGCAATCAGAAACGGTACGGGCAGTTCGGGCGTCTGAAACGACATTCCGATCATGCCGAGAACAAAGAGCGACAATCCGATTAAATACGAAACGGCATGTCCTTTTTTATTGGCAATTTTCACGTAAACCGGGAGCATGGCAATCATGGTTAAAAGAAGAGCCCCCTGCGCCACGACGAAATAGGCTTCTTTCTCGAGATAATCGACCAGATAGAACATAATCCACGACATAAAAATATCGAGCGTCCCGAACGAACAGACATACATCAGAATATGAATGCGGCAGGAACGGTTGCGGAAGAGAGAGAGAAAATTGGCAATAAACGATTTTCCCTTCTTGGGAGTCCGCTGAAGCTCAGAGAGCTCCCATGTTCCGAAATAGAGGCTGATCCACGGCAGAGCGAAAATCAGACTGAAGATAATCCCCATGACGAAATAGCCCATTTTACCCTGTCCGAACAGGTTAATCACCGGTTTGGCAATCACGCCGGCCAGCAGTGTGGAAATAAACGAAAAAAGAATACGGGATCCGTTCAGAAAGTTTCTTTCTTTCGAATCACGGGTCATTTCGGCACTCAGCGCCGCATAGGGAACGTAAGACACCGTGGCTACGGTATAAAAGAAAATGTAGGCCAGTGTGTAAAACGCGAATTTGCCGGCCTGTTCCGCAATCGAAGTCGGAAACCAGATCAGTGCAAAGGAAACGGCAATCGGTATAATGGAAATCAGAAACCAGACACGCCGCTTGCCGAAACGGTTTTGCGGTGTATGGTCGGAGATATACCCCATCAGCGGATCGGAAACGGCATCCCAAATCTTACCGATGGCGGGAATCAGACCGGCCAAAACCGGATGCATACCGATCACATTAATCAGATAATACATCGAAAAGGTGGTGACAATAAAAAATGCACCGCCGCCGTACAAATCGCCGGCTCCGTAAGCCAGATAATTCCAAAAGCCGATTTTTCGTCCCTGAGTCATATCAACTCCTTACCTAAAAAGACAGATGTTTTTATTATACACCGAATAGCGAAAAGTCAAGTATTTTTTATCAGTCAGCTGTTGTATTTTTTCAGAATTTCATCGCAGATATCGGCAGACATTTCGACCAGTTCCGCACAGGGGCGTTTGCGGTAATACTCGGACGTGCGCGCATCGGGTTGCGGATTGGTATCGGAGGTAATCCCCGCCAGCAGCTCACGGCAAATATAGGAACCGTTATGACTTTTGAAGATATCCGCCTGTTCCTGAACACGACTGTACAGTTCTTTTTTTGCGGCATTGTCTTTCACATCATCGCTCCCGATCAGAAGCCCCAATACGAGAACGGCACCGGAAACGGAGCCGCATACTTCCCGCAGCCGCCCCATTCCGCCGCCGAACCCCCCGGCCGCTTTCATTAACACCCGCTCGTCCAGTCCCGTCTCTTCGGCAAACGCCATGGCGACCGCCTGCGCACAGTTGTATCCTTCTTTAAAAAGCGCTTTCGCTTTTTCGCCTTTTGTCATTTTTCTTTTCCTCCGCATAAACCGCAGGCGCCTTCCTGCGTCTTTGTTTTTCGATGTACAGACTCCGTCCGTCGGATCCGACACGGACTTTTCCCCCGGTTTTCAGCGAACCGAACAGAATTTCATCGGCAAACAGCGCCTTCAGTTCCGTTTCGACCGCACGGGCCGCCGGACGGGCTCCCCCTTCTTTACCGCTGCCTTTGCGGACAAGATAATCGACCGCCTCTGCGGAAAGCGAAAGTGTCACCGATTTTTTCTTCAGCTGCTGAGTAAAGAATCCGATTTCCCGGTTCACAACCCGCCGGATTTCCGTTTCCGTCAGTTTACGGAAACGAATCACCGCATCAAGCCTGTTTCGGAACTCCGGCGTAAACGTTTCTTTCAGAGCCTGTCCCGCTTTTTCGCCGAAACCGCCCCCGAAACCGATACTGCCCCGTTCCCAGTCGGCAGCCCCCACATTGCCCGTCATAATCAGAACAATGTGTTCGAAATCGGCTTTCCGTCCCAGCGAATCGGTCAGAGACGCATTATCCATTACCTGCAGCAGCAGATTGAAAACTTCCTGATGGGCCTTCTCGATTTCATCCAAAAGCAGCACCGCATACGGCTGCCGGCGAACCGCATCGATCAGCACACCCCCCTCCTGATAACCGATATACCCGGGAGGGGCGCCGATAAACCGGGCCACCGAACTTTTTTCCTGATATTCGCTCATATCGAAACGGATAAAGCCGATTCCCAGCGCCTGCGCCAGCTGTTTGGCCAGTTCGGTTTTTCCGACCCCCGTCGGTCCGATAAACAGCATCGATGCCACCGGCAGATTTTCCCGCCGCAGTCCCGCGTAGGAACGCTTGACGGCCGCCGTGACCGCCTCTACCGCTTCATCCTGACCGTAGACCGTCTCTTTCAGCGTCTGCTCGAGACTGCGCAGTTTCTCTTCTTCCGATTCGTTGAGTTTTTCCTGCCGGATTCCGGCCATTTTGGCTGCAATACGGGTTAAATCGTCGTTTGTAACCGTCGGTTTTCCGACACTGCCCTGACGAAACGCCCGGTAAGCGGCATCGGCTCCCGCCACATCAAGCAAATCGATGGTTTTATCGGGCTGACGCCGGTCTTTCAGATAACGGCCGGCCAGCTCGACGGCGTAACGCGCCGTTTTTGCCGGTATCGAAACGCGGTGATACGACTCCAGTCCCGGTTTGACTTTGGCAATAATCGCAGCCGTCTCTTCCGGTTTCGGTTCGGGAACCTCAATCACCTGAAAACAGCGGATAAAAGCCTTTTCCGGCTCCAGCCGCTTCTTATAATCCTCAAATGTCGTGGCACCGATACAAATCAGACGCCCCGCCGTCAGTGCGGTTTTCAGCATATAGGCCGCATCGGAGCGGTTGCCTTCACCGTCCCCCATCAGCAGATGAATATCGTCGATAAACAAAATCACCCGATGATCGTTTTCCAGAGCCGACAGCAACCGCCGCATTCTCATTTCAAATTCGCCCCGGTAACGGCCGCCCGATACAGACGGCATCAGAAGACGGCGGCCGCGCAGAAAAGACGGCACACGGCCGGAAGCGATCAGACGCGCCAGCCCCTCCGCCAGTGCGGTTTTCCCTACCCCGGGATCGCCGACCAGCAGCGGATTATGCTTTTGTTTACGCAATAAAACCAGCTGTATTGTTTCCAGCAAATCCTCGCGGCCGGCAAACGGCGGCAGTTCACCGGCCGCCGCCGCTTCGGTCAGATCGACCGTCAGCCGGGCCACCGGATTTTTACCGCTTAAACGCTCCCGACCGCCCGAACCTTCATCCGAATCCTCTTCCTCATCGTCGTCATCTTCCCCGTCCCCGAAATAAGGCATACCGCGGAAATTATCCTCCGCCTCCATATCCAGAAAGCGTAAAGCCTCCGCCATCCGTTTTTCGGTCACACCGTGCGAAATCAGAAAATAAGCGGCATACGATTCTTTCTGCGTCAGCATGGCCGACAGCACATCGGAAACGCCGACAACCGTTCCGGGAACAGACTCGCCGCCGCGAAAAGATTCGCTCAGCAGTTCCCTGAATCCGAGACTCTCCAGCGGCGCTTCCGTACCGTCGCCGGTCGGCATCACCGCGTTCAGAAACGATTCGACCTCGTGAATAAACGGAATCACCGGAATCGAGAGTGTATCGAACAAATCCCGCATCGTATCGTATTCGAAAAAGGCAACGAGCAGATGCTCGGGAGTCACAAATTCATGACGGCTTTTTGCCGCCAGCTGAAAGGCTTTATTCATTGAAAGCTGCAGTTCGTCGCTTATTTCCACGCCGGCTCCTTCTTCATTAAAAACGGAAAGGGAAACTGACGGAGTTTTGCCGCTTTTTCGCCCAAAGCGATTTTGGTACGGGCAATATCCCTGTTATAGATTCCCAGCACAACCCGGCGGCTGTTTCCGGCTTCGGCAAGAGCTTTGGCAATTGCTTCGGGGCTCAGACGAAACGCTTCTCTTATTAAAAACAGAGCCGTCGATTCATCCGCTTCCGGATTTCTCACCCATTCGATCCGGTAAAGAGGCGGTCTTTCGATTTCCGCTCTCCCCGCCGCTCTGTCGGTTTTCCGTAAAAAAGTATTCATATCCGTATGATAAATTTTTTAAAATAAAACGGCAAGCCCTTTTTTTTTATATTTAACTGTGATAGACTATTGCGGTATGAAAAAGCAGGGATTGGCGCTGATTCTGACTCTTTTTTTCGCAATAAGCTGCCGAAACGCGCAAGGCTCTTTTTCGCCTTATCTGACGGGGCACCCCGAAACGGATGACAACCTCAAAATGCTTTACGCCACTTTGTCCGACACGGGAACACCCGAAGGCCGCTTTATTCTCATTAACCGTATTTCCCAGATATTGAGAAACGAAGACCGTATCACATTCGATCTCTTTTTACAGCAGGTTCTGCTCACATATCCCGAAGATCCGTTCAACGCCTACTACCTGCTGCAGCGGGCCCAAAACTGCGAAGATTTAAAAAATCCGGGAGCGGCACGCGTCCATTATCTGCGGCTTTTAAAAGAATACCCGGAACTGACACTGGAAGGCCGTTCCCTGACCGACCGGGCACTCGAAAAAAGTCTGGCGCTGACCCGCGATGCCGACGGACGTATCGAACTTTACCGCATGGCACTGGAACGGAATCCGAAGCCGGAACGGAAAACGGAAATTTATTACCACCTGGCAAAAGCCTACGAAGAAAAAAAAGAGTGGAAAAATGCCCTGCAGGCTTACGAAAATTTTCTCGGTTCGCCTTATGTTCCCATCCACAACGATCCGATAGCCTATTCTTCCGCCGTAAAAAAAGTCAAACTGAGCAAATTTAAATCGGTGAACTGGGTTTACGACGACTTAAACCGTCTGGTCGGCGACATCAAATATGCCATCCGCACACGGGATGCCCGGCTGATTCAGCGTTACCAGTCGCAGGCGGGCTTTTTTGCCAGTTCGTGGGCACAGGACGAGCTGGAAGCCGAATCGAGCTTTCAGTCCGGAATCGGTGCGATTTTACAGCGCCAGCCGATCCGTTACCGCGATACTCTCGATCCGATTTCCAACGACAGAGAAGCCTACCTCGAAACATGGAACTGGCAGTATCAGGTCGGTAAATGGTATTTTTATTTTACGAAAATCGACTATCCGGCAGATCCCGAAATCAACGGTAAATGGGAGTGGGCCGGAATTTATTTCGGAGACAAACACTTTGCCGCTGCCGGAAACGAGGGCCAATGAGAACCGGTATCGGACTGTTTCTTCCCCTGCTGTTTTTCTGTATCCCGTCTCTGCCCTCTTTTGCGTTCCGGACGGAATCGCTTTCCGGATATGCTTCACGGCAGAAACCGGAAGAAAACGGCGTTTCCCCGATGGCCTTAACCGCCCCCGTTACCGACAACCGTCTGCCTTTGCAGCCGCATCCAAGTCCCGAAACGGAAAAACTGCTGCGGCAGTACAAAGGCCGTTTCTCCCGGGAAGCCATTAACCGCACGCTGAAGGCCTCCGAACCGTACGCCGGTTTTATCCGGCAGAAAATCAACGAAGCCGGACTGCCTCAGGAACTGTTTTTTATTGCCTTTATCGAATCGGAGTTCAAACCGCGCGCCGTTTCCCGTTCGGGTGCTTACGGCCTGTGGCAGTTTATGCGCAACAGTATCGGCGGTTACGATATGAATATTTCGGAATGGGCCGACGAACGGTTCGATTTTATGAAATCGACCGAAGCCGCTCTTCACAAACTCGAATACAACTACAGACAGACCGGCGACTGGGAGCTGGCCATGGCCGCCTACAACTGCGGTCTGGGAAAAGTGACCCGCACCATGAAATCTTCCGGCATCCGCGATTTCCGGACACTGGCACAAAAACGGCTTTTGCCGGCACAAACCGTCCATTACGTACCCAAGTGCTTTGCCGTCGCCTACGCCTGTTCCAACAAACGGGACTTCGGACTGACCGTTTCGTGGAATCCGCCGCCCGAATGGAATATGATCAGACTGGACAAACCGGTCGACATCTCCCTTCTGGCCGCCAAAGCCGATATTCCGCCGAACGTTCTGAAAGCCGCCAACGCCGAACTGAATTACCGCATTACCCCGCCGAACGGCAACTATTTTCTGAAATTCCCGGCCGAATACACCGACCAAATTACCGCCGCCCTCGACAGCGACGACTCCGAGTTTATCAACTATTATATATACAAAATCAGACAGGGAGATACCCTCTACGCACTCAGCGCCCATTACGGCGTTTCGGTCGACATCATCCTTCAGTTTAACCCGGGCGTCCGTCCGAACACCCTGCAGATCGGCCAAAAACTGATGATTCCGGCTTTCCGCGACGTTGCACCGCCTCCGCCCCCAAAAGCGGCCGCGGCCGATGCCTCTCCGAAAGATTACGGACCGGACACCTACCGCCACACTTATACCGTTCAAAGCGGCGACACACTGTGGGGGATTGCCCGAAAATACAATATCAGTGTCGACGAATTAAAATACTTTAACAAAATGGGAAACCGTGATATACTGAAAGCGGGATCTGTCATCAGAGTTCCTTAACGGAGAAACTATGAAAAAAAGCATTACCTGTTTACTGCTGCTGTTTGCCGCCGTCTCAGCTCTTCCCGCGCAGTCCGAAAAATTCAAAGTCAAAGCCGATATCAACTGGGAACGCGATCTCATCCGCATCCGCGTCGAAAACGGTTTAAATCCCGATATTTTTGTGATTCAGGAAGCCAAGCTGCAGGCCAACCGGGAAACCAAACAGGCCTTTCCCCGCATTCTGCTGATGGCACTCGAACCGATCGTAGTCGATTCGCAGAAAACGGTCAAAGACAGAATCATGGAAAACCTGACATATCTCAATGTCATCGAGTCACTGAGCCAGGATGCCTTTCTCCAAACCTCCTATTTAAGCCGTGACTTAACCTCGCTGATTAACGAATACACCGTACACCTCTATTCCGATTTTACCAAAATCTTCGTCAATCACGATACCCCGATTCCGATCCGCCCTTATCTCGGATTCGCCGCCGCCGAAGATTACACCGCCCTTGTCATCGACGCAACGGGACAGCTGCCCGTTTACGGCAAAGCGGAAGCGGCCTCCCTTCAGCCGGCTCTGTTTCCGAAACTGCTGAGCAGCAAAGGCGAAACGGTACTGTCACAGGAAAATATCGAACCGGCCGTTTTAACCGAACGCGGATACGTGACTTACTATCCCGAAGGAACGGTTTTAACCGAAACGGAAATCGGCAAAAACCCGCTGCGGATTCTGGCAACCGCCGTTTTCGGTGAGCGCCATACCGATATTGTCATACGGGACAGCGAAGTCAAAAAACTGCTCGGCCGCGCGTCCAATATCGAACTGCTGAAAACCGGACAGATTCACATTATCTGCAACCGGGAAAATCTGACTCTGTCTCAGACCCTTCCGTTAGAGAAATAAACACATGAAAAAAATCGTCACCGCATTATTTATCTTCTGTTTTCTTATCAGCTTTCTGATTCTCGTTATCCCCGAACGTATCGGTTACGGTATTGTTTTATGGGATCCCGGACACCCGCAAAATAACGGGTTAATGGTTAAAATCAAAGAAGAATCAAAACTGCGAAACAAATACATTGTTTCGATTGACGGAGAGCGGACCGAATACGACAAATGGCAGCTTCACTTCGAAAAACGAAAACGAAACGCTTCCCGTTACGAGGAAACCTATAAGCCCTATATCGACACTTTTGCCTCCGTCAAACGGGACCGGCACGCCGTCCGGGCCACCCCCGAAGCGTTCGGTTCGATTGTTTACACATTGCGCGAAGGCGAAACGGTGAAAGTGCTCGGACGCACCGACGAAATGCAGAAAATCGGTTCGACGGAAAATTACTGGTATCTGATTCTGACCGAAACCGGCGCACAGGGTTACTCTTACGGGCACAATCTGGATATCTACGAGGCGACCGATGCGGAAAAACGGGACCCGAACCGGGCCGCCATCGACCGGCTGGCCGCTACCGTTTTTTATCCGTCGGAATATAAAGAATATATTACAAACGGCATTTACGATTTGGATCTGTTTGCCCGCAACTACTGTTTCAAAGTCGACACCGAGACCCAAACCGTGACCGTCCGCTCGAAAGCCTATTCCGGTACCTACACCTACACCGCCATTACCGGCGAACGCAAAATGTTTACATTCGAAGGAACTCCGATTCAGGTCAATATTCCGGGCAGCGACGAAATTCTGATTATCAACACAAACGTGCGCAACGATTACGGACAGTTCTTCCGGCCGATTCCCAACCTTGCCGAAATTATCGAAGGCGAACGCAACCGGCAGAAGAATCTCTTCTCCGATTTAATTGCCCACGGAAACTCTTTTTCCAGCATCAGTGCGGGCCGTCTGACCGTTACCGAAGATCAGAAGTTTGTCTGGACCCGTAACCGGGTTCTGATTCCCGATTTTATTCCGGGACCCGAGTTTACCGAAGGCACCGTTTCGTTCAACCTGTTTATGAGCCCCGACCTGTCGGCGTCTTATACCGGAGGACTGGTTTTCCGCTTCTCTCAGGGAAAAACGGTTTACGCGCTTTACAATGCCGACGAAAACAATCTGGAACTGACGATGATTCCCGATTATCTGGTCGAAAAAAATACGGTCATCCGCCAGCCGAACGCACCGCTGAAACTCTACCTCTCGCGATAACGGTATGGCACTGCTTCAGGGTTCTCAAATTTCTCTCGCCTACGGCGACCGCGACATTCTCGATAAAGTCTCGATACAGTTAAACGAAAAAACGCGCGCCGCTTTGGCCGGTGCCAACGGCTGCGGCAAATCGACGCTGATGAAAATCCTCTGCGGTCTCATACCTCCCGATTCGGGCACCGTTTCCCGCACCGAAGAGACCGTTGCCGCCTATCTGCCGCAAACCGGTATCTCGTTCGGCAACGCCACACCGCCGGAAGAGGCCGAAAAGGGGTTCGAACGCTTTCGGCTGCTGGAAGAGGAAAAACAGCGGCTGGAGGCGCGCACCGCCGAAGCCGGCGCCGACTGGGAAAAGGCGGCGCGCCGGGCCCACGAAATCGAAGAAATCCTGCTGGAAAGCGGCTACTATCACCGCCGCGAACAGATCGGCCGCGTGCTCAAGGGGCTCGGTTTTAAAGAAAGCGACTTTACCAAACCGTCCGGCGCCTTCTCCGGCGGCTGGCAGATGCGCATCGCCCTGGCCCGCATCCTCCTCTCGCGCCCCCATATTCTCCTTTTGGACGAACCGACCAACTACCTCGACATGGAAACGCGCGAATGGCTGGCCGATTTCCTCAATAAATACGAAGGCGGCATCCTGCTCATCTCCCACGACCGCTACTTTCTCGATGTGACCGTCAACGAAACCTACGAACTCTTTAACGGTAAACTGAAACGGTACCGCGGCAACTACTCTTCCTACGAAAAGCAGCGCAAAGAGGAGATCGACCTGCTCATCCGCCGTGCGGCGCTTCAGCAGGAAGAAATCGAGCGCAGCCGCCAGTACATCGAACGCTTCCGCGCCAAAGCGACCAAAGCGGCGTCGGTCAAAAGCCGCGAGCGGATGCTGGAAAAGATGACGATTATCGAGATTCCCGACAATCTCAAAAAGATTCACTTCCGCTTTCCGCCGGCGCCCCACTGCGGCAAAGAGGCGCTGATCATCGAAGCGCTGCGCAAAAGCTACGGCACACACGAAGTGATCCGCGGTCTCGATCTGGTGCTGCGGTCGGGAGAAAAACTGGCCGTTACCGGTGTCAACGGCGCCGGAAAATCGACTTTACTGCGCATTCTGGCGGGAAAAGATGCCCCCACATCCGGAAAAGTGCGCTGCGGCACCGACGTCCGTATCGGCTACTTTGCGCAGGATTACGAAAACGACCTCAACGCCCGGCTGACGGTTCAGGAAGAGGCCGAAGCGGCCGCCCCGGCGGAACTGAGGCCGAAGGTCAACAGCCTGCTCGGCGCCTTTCTCTTTTCGGGAGACGATATTCAAAAACCGGTTTCGGTGTTAAGCGGCGGCGAAAAGAACCGTCTGACCCTGCTGAAACTGCTGATGCAGCCGGCCAATCTGCTGATTCTCGACGAACCGACCAACCACCTCGACCTCCATTCGAAGGATGTGCTGCTGACGGCGTTGAAAGATTACACCGGCACGGTGGTTTTCGTTTCGCACGACCGCGCCTTTATTCAG